>JBHLMN010000040.1:0-13112 GCA_048938105.1 Promethearchaeota archaeon | reverse complement strand
CCCGATGTGATTATAGCTCCTGAAGCCCTTTATACGTGGTATTATCACAAAGATCATGTGAATACAGGTCGGGCGATATACTACGTCATAAATAACAAGCTTATTGAGAATATTCCAGATTTATATTATTACTCTTCATTGAGTCCAAATTACTATTTTCCAATAGACCCAAGAAATATCTCTTTGACAGAAAAATTAATAGCATGTCATAAAACACAAGTATGGCTTTTAAAACGTATGAAACGAATGTTAAAACCTGTATGGGTTATATCAGGACTAAAGACACAGGGATGGAGATATGCGGAACCATATCGAAGAGTTTTCTTCGATTCAAAAATTAAAAACAAAGCGAATTTTCTTATTCGTGGCCTTATCAGGATAATTGCTTCTAAAGCAGAGATCTTTGATGCTCAATATCCTTTAGAGATCTTAAAGGAATTAGGAAAAGCTTAGGTGAACTTGTTGTTAAAAATAGAAAAAAATTGGTTTTTTGACGAATTCGGGCGTAAAATCCTCTTAAGAGGAGTCAATTTAAGCGGGAGTGCAAAAATGCCCAGAATACCTGATGGATCAACTCATATCAAGACAGATTTTCATGATCATAGGGAAGTTTCTTTTGTGGGGAGACCTTTTCCCCTGAAAGATGCAAAAGAGCATTTTTCCAGGATTAAACATTGGGGATTCAATACAATCCGCTTTGTTGTGACATGGGAGGCGATTGAACATGCTAATCCAAAAGATTATGATAAAGAGTATCTATCATATTTTCAAGATTTATTAACTATTGCAGGAGAAGAATATAAATTCCATATTATCATCGATCCTCATCAGGATGCGTGGAGTAGATTATCAGGAGGGGATGGGGCTCCTGGGTGGACCTTTGAGAAAATAGGTCTTGATTACACTAAATTTGATGCCTCTGAAGGTGCCATAGTTATGCAATATCGCTTTGATTCAAGTCAACCAAAGTCGTATGAATCGATGTCATGGTCAAACAATCTAATTCGTTGTGTAAATGGTACCATGTGGACCATTTTTTTTGGAGGGGAAGATTTCGCTTCAAGTTGTAAAATTAATACCATGAATGCTCAAGAATACCTTCAAGAACATTTTATTAGAGCATTCAGAGAATTAGCTCGATATATAAAGGATAATCCTTACCTCATCGGCTTTTCAACCTTAAATGAGCCAGGTAAAGGATGGATTGGTCAATTAGTCGATGGTTCTGATATGGATGTCTCTGAAATAATAGGTTATGCTTTTACTCCCTTTGATTCAATGCTTCTTGCTGCTGGATATTCACGCGAAATTCCTTTACGGGCTATCAAAAGACTAGGAATTAGGGAAATAGGAAGAGACTATTTAAATCCAAAACAAGTTTCATGTTGGACTGAAAGTTCTAAAGATATTTGGAAAGAAGAAGGTGTATGGGGTTTAGATGATGGTAATAATCCAGTAATTCTACGCAATGACTACTTTAAAATAAAAAATGGGAAAGAAATTGAGTTCAATAAAGAATACCTGACACCATTTGTGTCTAAATTCACCCAAGGGATTAGAGAAATAATTCCCGATTCATACATTTTTTTTGGCCTTCCTTTAGACATGATTGTTAAAGGAGAAAGAATAGATATCGATTTACCTCCGATGGTATTCTTAGAGGGTCATTGGTATGATGTGGCATCGATAGGAATGAAGCGGTTTATGAAAAAAGCAAATTTTGACATAAAGACTGGAAAGACTGTCATCGGAGAGGGTAATGTGCAAAACATGTTTGTTCAACAAATGCAAGCGATAAAAGAGACTGCTATCAAGACATTTGGACAAGAAATGGTTCTTATTGGGGAGATAGGTTTATGTTTTGATTTACAAAATAAAAAAGCATATGATATTTGGCATGAAAATCCAAAGAAGGCCTGGGATACACTAATTTCAGCTTTTTCAACGTATTATAATGCATTGGATGCTAATCTTTTACATTCACTCCATTGGAACTATACACCAGATAACAACAATAAATTTGGAGATTTATGGAATTTAGAAGACTTTTCAATATTTAGCAAAGACCAAAAAATTGATTCAAGTGACATTAATAGCGGAGGTCGTGCTATTGAAGGTTTTTGCAGACCTCATATTGTTCGTGTAGCTGGAAATCCTCAAGAAATGCGTTTTGAAAATAAAAATAAAACTTTCAAGCTCAGGTTTAATGCAAATTCTTCAATAAAAGCACCCACAATTATGTATGTACCTGAAATTCATTATCCAAACGGTTTTACGATAGAAACGAGTGGAAAATGGGAAAGATCACCTAGTAATACCCAAATAGTATTACTCCATGCAATAGCAGATGGATCACAAACAGTTATCATTAAACCCAAATAAGATCATGGTGAACTACCACCAGCTAAAGCAGGTGGCTTCCTACGAGTTCGCCAAACCCATCATCAACAAGATGATAGGAGACTTTCGTTTTACCATTGACTGTGTATCGTAGATTATCAATCCGACTTAAGAAGGATTGATAGCCCGTCCACAAGGCATTATATGAGAGAAAGCGCTTCATAATGTTGATCGCAGAGTTTTGGTCGCGATCGAGGACGATTTCACACACCTCACAGTGATAAATGCGTTCAGAAAGAGCCATCCACTCTTTTATATGACCACAGACTGAACAGGTTTTAGTAGTATCCCGCTCATCAATTACTGTTACTCTTTTACCTATCTTTTTCGCTTTATAGGTCAGTAATTCGATAAAACGCCCTAGATGACCTGTATTATGGACTCCACGGTTAATACTCTTCTGAAACTTCCTTTTCTCTGGCATCTTTCCATTTTTTTTATGAGCAATCATTTGTTTAGGTGAAAGATCACCCACGATAATGGTTCTGGCTTTGGTATTCCGTAAGAGGTTGATACTTTGCTTATGTTGCCAGTCCCTCGTCTGGTTTCGACATTTCCGCTTAATGGTTGCCAGCCTTTGAGTGAACAATCGGTGTCTACGACTCCCCTGTTTGCAGTGATCTTTTCTCCGCTGCAAGGAGCGAATCTTCGGTTCCCAATAGTTGTCAGGACGCTTGACTGTTGATTCGAGAAACTTCCCATGCATATTAATTGCCGTATGTTTGGTCGTCCCCAGATCAAACGCTTGGTACAACCCATTGTCAATGAAAGGAGGATCCTCATGATTAAATGTGACTACTAAATAGAACCTCTTGTCATAATGATCTTGAAAGATCTCAACCTGTTTAATGATGTGAGTAGAAAAGTCAAACGGGACGGGAAAGATCAATTCTGTCTTACTCGGATGTTTGTGAGAGAATCGAATAGTCTTTTTTGTGATTGTGAAGCCAGATTGGTTGTAACATAATGTAAAGAAATAATCCTTACCTCGGAAGGTTGGTGGGTGAGCAGTATGATCTCCGCGCTTTAGTAACTCAAAAAATGATTTATACGCAGCATCAAGCTTTTTAAGCGTCATTTGGAGGACTTTGGAGTAGACCTGGTTGTACCTAGGGAACAACTTCTTTAATTGTGGTAAGGCGTTCTGCTGCTCTCTATAAGTAACACAATGGTTGTGGGTATCATAAAGATACTTTCTTTCTGCTAACGCATGGTTGTACAGTAGTCGACACGTCTCTGATAATTCCCGTAGGACCTCCTCTTGTTTGTATGTAGGAATGACTGTGAACTTCCATGTGAGTGTGACCATACAACCAACTTGAGATATTTCGCGTCCATTACTTTATATAAGCCTTCTTAACCACTTTTTCCAACTAAAACAGCAATCATTTTCCCTTTCAACCTTTCTGATCTGATTATTCTTTACCTCCCCTCTTCTCTGTCTTTGAGATAATTTTTGTCTCACGATTCATCCCCCACCTGCAAGAAGGGGACTTCTGGTGAAGTTGAGTTAAAAGATTAAATTTGTAATTTGAAAGGCCCAAAACATCACAGAGGATAATAAGTCGTAAAAAGCTGGATTAGTACCTCTTAGAAGATTTTAATAGTTCATTACCGATTTTCACAATCCATTTTGAATCTCCCTTTTATTTCAATATGATCAAAAATTTATTAGGATGTTTAACTGTTTTTTTTTATGAGACTAAAAAGCCTTTTGAGACATCTGTTAAGAAAATCTACCAGAAAAAGGACAACTTAGGGAGGACTAAATGTCGGCCCCATGTGTACCAATAATGATATCATTCAGTAAAAAAGAAATAGGGGGAGAAGAGAGGATATCTCTTGGGAAGCCCCAAGAGTGTCTTCACTCTCCTTCAGTTGTTCATTAGTTTATTCGATATATACCTGGTGCCTCACTACCAATGGCAAAAGGTTCCCCAAGCCATTCTATAGTACCACTCATATGTACATTGCGGCCAGCCCACATGGAGAACTTTGGATACCCGTCTTGATCAAATGCTTCTTTAACTATGCCATTCATCCGATACTTCCACGTCAGATCTTTTTCAACATTCGTTAACCCTTCATCAGTCCCCAATAAGATTGGAAGACCACCTTCATCTGGGTCAGCGGTCCAAATTTCCCAAATTTCTCCGAAATGACTAGCTTTTCCTGTTTCAGGATTACCTGGTTTTCCTGTTCCCACCAAAAAGAATCGCATGTAATAGTCATCTTCGAAAGTAATCTTTCCTTCCCAGGTAACAAGATAGGTGCCTGGGGGTCCTGGGGGGTAAGAATAGGGTGTTTGGGTTATATCTAAGACTAATGACAATTCCATGTGACCTATGAGCGGCTTCTTAGCACTTACTGACAAAACAGGTAGTAACCCTAGAATAAAAACCACTAGAAACAATACTGATAACTTTTTCCTCATTTTAACTATTCCTCCTTATTTCTTTACCCATAATTGACTTTTCCTCCCGTACTCCAGCTAGTTGCACTACGGAAGGACCTGTAATAAAACCCATTCGGATTTATAAATGTTTCAGTCAGAACAGTCAAAATCTATTTTCGGAATCTCCTTTTTTTAATAGGAATAAAATTAGATCAACCTTTTTGGTACTTCCCCATGAGAGTAGCTTCGGCAATGATGTGTTTTTTCATTCCTTTCTCCACATCTTTCTTCCCACGGCTTGTTGGTAGTTCAAGTGTAATATCCAAGGCATAAAGCTTGAAATAATAGCGATGTGTTCCTGAAGGAGGACATGGACCTCCATACGTGTTTCTACTCCAACTGTTTTTACCAATCACTCCTCCTTTGGGAGTACTATTTTCAGTTATTTCAGAAATCATTGGATCAATATTCCAGACCACCCAATGAACCCATGTTCCCATTGGGGCATCTGGATCATCCATAATCAGTGCTAGACTTTTTGTATTTTCAGGTACTCCTTGAATATGGAGCTCTGGATTGATATCTTTCCCTTGACAGGTATATTTTTGAGGAATAGTTGCTTCATGACTGAAACTTGGACTGGAAATTTTCATATCATTCATCTCCTTTTATAATATCGTACTCTTCACATTCAATTAAAGGAATTTCTAACTTTTTCAAGATTTTATTGTTAATATATTATTTTCCTCAAATTTTAATAATTCATCAGAAGAGAATGTTTTCGAATGAAAGGTGAAATGATACTTTGGGGATTCTTCACAGTAGTATTAATTAATCATTTTTACTCGTATGGTGGGATATTTCCCTCTATTTGGAAGCTTCTTTTCGTTTCTTCAAAATGATTGGAAATAACTATACTGCAACATCAATTTGAAGAGAGCTTTGATTGATCATCTTTTTGATTCCGTTTACCCCAACTGGTTCACACTTCACTCTCTAATCGTTCGAAAGATGTTTTTTGTCTGTTTTGGGTTTTTCTCCCTTGCTTGAAACGAAAATTGCATCTTTCCTTCCCCTCTGATAATGTCATGGTTCTAAGCAAGCCTGCATTCGAAATTCTACTCTTCTGATAATCAATAAGACAGATATAAGGTAGATATTCTCATAAATCCAACTTAAGAATCCAGCTTTTCCTGAGTAAAAAGTTGAAAATAAATTCAAAAGACAGAAAAAAAACGACTATTTTTAACGAAATTTCTATGTCTTAAAAGAATAAGGCTGAATGGTAAGAGTTAATGTTGTTAGATCTTCAAATCAATTGATATAATTCTTCTTGACTACACTCTACCAAGAGATTCAATTTTATCATTCTTTCCAAGAATGTGATAGCTTCGCTCCGTTTAAATTTATTGGCCAGGTAAGAAATGATCTGCTCAGAAAAAAAGTACCTGACACCTTGTTTTTCAAAGCTAACCTTTTTTACCTGTTTTAACATTTTCTTATCTCTTTTAGACAATTTTATGTCTTTTAAAGTTAATACTCCTTCATTCAGCACGAATGCGGAGAAATAATGTAAAGAAATGTATTTCCGTACCATTTTCTTGATAATAGATTGAGGAAACTTATCTACATCAAAGAAATCCCTTAAATCATCCTCAAATGTCTCCTCCAATTCGTTACCTAAACCATCCAGTCGTTCCTTAAAATAATCTGGAAGTTGAAGTTCAGAAATAATGATCAGACTGGAGTATTTTCCATTCCAAACAAGCATGTGAAATCCCTCTCTATTTATAGTCTCGAATTTCTCCTTTGGAGAACCATTTTCATTCGTGGATCGCATACTCCCAGATACGTCCTCAATAAATTGGGAGATGGCAGCAGACATGCCTGATAGTGCATCGGTATCTGTTTGAAACTCTGATATAGTTTTTTCAACGTAAAATTGTAATCCTGATTCGTGTCTAGCAAGAATTAATCGAATAGATTTTATGTCCTCGAAGCTCTGCTCAATAGTCTTGTCATTGTTTAATATGAGTTCTTTATGGACTTTTCTTCTCCGAAGAAAGATACGAATTGTAGTTCCTGTAGTAATGGCAGTTACCAAAAAAACAGTCACAATCAAAAGAACAGTAACAATTACCCCGAAAATATCGATTGCTGGCGGGATAATTTCATAACTTGCTAATTCAGAATCAGACATAGAATAAATGGACGATAATCCTGATGTCCCTGAACTAGATTGTATTGTAATATTCGTGAATCCGACGGAGTCAATGGTGTTGTCTCCTTCAATAGTATATCTTGCCTTACCTGATTCATCAATCTGGACAACCTCCTCAAAAACTCGAGTACTTCCATTTTCATATTTTAAGACAATATAGTAGGTGATTTCAACACCGTTAAGAGAAGTTTGTGGAGTAATTCCAGCTCCAACTCCACCACTGGATTCTCCACTATAGACAAGGGTGGTAATAAAAATTATGTCTTCCCCTTGATGAATGTTTTTCCCTGGTTCGATTTCAACTATAATACTTGTCGGCCAACCTAATAAAGTAATATTAAATGAGAAATATTGAGCTTGAAAACCAATTGTATAAATTTGTAAAGTCAAATTATAAACACCATATTGCCAACCAATTGTGGAAAGATTAAATGAGAATGGTGCTTGAGATAATTCTAAATCTAAAAGATACGATTCAGGAACAGATGTGCCATTTAACCATAGAAAAATTTCATCAAGTGAAGAAATACTTGTTTCTTTGTAAGTTTGATAATTATCAATCGTAATTCTTAAAGAATCTTCAACCATAATTGAACCATTGTTTGTTGAATGAACATTAGATGGAGGGATCGTTAAAGTAGGCATCTCAACAACATTGAAAACAACAGTAATTACACTAGTTTCAAAATAAGGATGAGAAAAAGATATTTGAACTGAATGTTGCCCAATAGATAATTGAGTTGCCTTAAATCTAAACCAATAATTATCTCCAATGCGTTCCAAATATTGTAACTTGATTTCATCACTTATTTCTATTGATCCATAATCAGTAAATGTGATGTTCTCATTCCAATCAGCATTAAGTAAGAAAACTGAAAATTCAAAGTGTTCTGTGTAATAGATCTCTGTACTATTCATAAAATCTGTTTGAATTTTCGTTTGTGCATCCTGAACATTCACATTAATCATAAAGAGGGCATTATAATAGTTTATCAAGCTAAAAGTAACATTAATCACAAATGTTCCTGTTTGATCTGGATCAAGAATAACCGTCCAAGAAGAATCAGCTTCTAATTCAGAACTGATATGGGGGATCAAAGATTCAATTTCTGGTTCAGAAGTTAAAAGGTTATCGTTAGTTAGAATATGATAATATTTGAGGTTAAAGACTAGACTATCTGCAGAACTTTTTGCATAGGGGATATTAATATTCGTATTATTTAAATAAGATTTACCATTATACGTTCCTGAAATATCTGTAATCCCAGGTGTAATTATAAACGAATAATTTATTTGACGAGAGAGATGCTTGGCATGAGTGGCGAATATAGGGATATTTACATATGACCCCACTCCTGAGTAATCAGTTGTATTCAACGTATAAATATAAGCAGCAATGATGTCATTATATTCAGCATTAGTTCCATTTACCTGAATAGCAGCATCTAAGATTGGATCACCTGTTGAGTTGAGGTAATCAATGCGAATAGTAGTGTTTTCGTACCATTCTAATACATCAGTAGCAGGATTAAGAGTAAGAGAAGAATTATAAACAAATTTCACATTAATGACTCTTGTCCAATTGACAAACCATCCAACTCGTGTTGTGATAGTGATTGTACCTACTGTTCCAGGTGTTTGGTTAGATGTTGAGAAAGTAGCATTATACGAATAATCAATAGAAATTTGGTTCATATATACATCAGTGGCGGACGACCAACTTGCATCACACCATATTTTAGCGTTTTTAACATCAGTCTTATTATGAATGGATTTATAGAAGGCAGTGATATTAAATAATTCGCCAATTACTACTTCACTTTCAGTTTGAATATTTAAGGAAGTATTTACAAACAAATCTAAGGTGAGAGTGTAGGTTCCAACTTTAGTCTTATCCATACTAATCCAGAAGACTTGTAGGTCATATGTACCGTTTATATTCGTTGTTTGATCTAGAGTGTGATTGATATCCCATGTGTCATTCACAGTATTATCTGAATAACTGACATTAGTTTTTGCAGTTATCTGGCTACCAGTAGGATTATATTCAATCCAGTACGAAGCATTACCATCTGGTTCTCCTACAGTATAAATAAGATCTAAAGTATCAGTAACATTTGCTCTAAGCGGGAAAGAAAGTGGTACACTATTCTGTTCCAGGTTGAAATTTGATATATAATTAGTAGCATTAAAGCAGACAAGCCAAGTAACATTTGAAGATAATGTACTCGCATTGATTACCATTGTTGTATTTCCATATGTATATCCATGAGTTGGATCACCATCCCAAGTCACGTTTGGATTATCAACTAAAGTTGTGTATTCAGGAATACTAGAATTATTCCAGTAGATTTTTGATCCATTCCAGTCAGTTTGGATTCCATTTATGGTTATTGAACGATTTCGAATTATATCTGGAGTTTTGACACGGATTGTAGAAAAGCTTAGATTCCAAAATGAATCAGACCCATTTTGTGCCTGATATGTGACAGTAGTAGTAATTACAGAGGTAAATGTATAATTTGCCATGTAATGTGAAGTGAATGAAACTGAGGTATTCGAATAGAACTTATGTGTTGGTGTGTCATCTGCCTTAAATGTGAAGGAAGAGAGTTCATAATCTCCTTTTGAGGTATTATAAGTCATTAAAATTTCATTAGGACTTGAATAAACATAATTATCCCAGCTAGCATCAGTATGAAGAACTCGGATAGCTGATGTGATATCCCCATCGGGATATGGGTCTCCAACGGCCCAGGAATCGCCATGGTCTAATTTCATTGCTGTAATACCTGCATCTCCATTAGTTGTATCGTCTTGAGTGAACCATTCCCAGTACCCAAACGTCTGATCACCAGTATCATTAAATACTAACCAATAAGAACCCTTGGTTACATTAATTGGCTGAGGAAAAGTATAGGTAACCCAAGCAGGGGGGATTGGACCTATATCCACCGATTCAAGTCCTTCTTCTAATGATGTCATACCTAATGAAGTATTTGGTTCTCCAGAGACATCGTCAAAGATAGATAAAGTACCATGAGGGATTTTCTTGTCTCCAGAGAATTTATCATAATAAGTGAGATAGACTTCAACCATGGTAATATTGGCATAATCTTCCATGATTTCGAATTTTTGAGCTATTTCAATATAAATCTTTGAATCACGCAGATCAGTATCAGTTGTGTTACTTTCTATTTGACGCCAATCTTCCTTGGCTGTAACATTCTGGATTTGAAAATCAGCAGAGTTTTTTAAGAAATTCTCTAAGGAATCATTGATAGTAAAGGCAGTATTATGCCCATCAGGGTTGCCATTTGTTAATGTATTTTGGATCTTGAGAGAGCTAGAATTAATTTTAATTAATGAATCACGAATTTGATATACTCCCCCTCCATTACCTACCTGGTTACCTATCACAAAAGAAGGAGGTTTTATGGTTTTTAAATCATCATCATGAAAAATTTCAGATAAAGATGAGGAAGGATAATTTGATTCTTTCATTAGTTTAGTTATCGGTATGAATCTAATATCCTCCGAACAAATAGAAGAATTATTCAATTGGTTTAAAATCGTAGTTGGTAAAAATAAGCCAATAGGTAGGACAATAGAAATTAGAAAAAGAATAGTAATATGACTGATTAATATGTTTATCTTCTGTGTGAGGGAAATCATAACCATATCCCAATTAATGGTTCAGGCATATTACTAAGGGGAAAGGGGGTTTTTAGATTATCTTTGAATCTAGAGACACTACATGAGAATGGCTTTTCAGAGAAATTTGACCACTTCTATGATCTCTCGTTTAATGGTTATTTTCTATTATACTCACTGTAAATTTTTCTCTTATCACCGTTTATGCTTCTGTTTTTGATGATGAGAGTTCTTTTTATGATTGTGCTTTCGCTTATGCTTATGTTTCTCTTCATGTTGATTTCTTTGTCTTTGTCGTCGATTGAAAGAAATTACTTTCATCACATGGTAAAACTTATTGTCAGTATTATTGCGGGGGATTTTGAAAATAATAATTACACGTTGGTAAGATTCAATTTGGAATTCATCTTGGAGAAATATCAAAAATGATCTAGTATTGCTAATAATTACTCCAAGAATCACTTTTTTATTTGAAGTCCTTGGATTAGTACATTCGGATACAAGCTCAATTGTTTCAATGTTAATACGAAAGATATCGATTCTCTTATTGAACTTAATTTTTGAATCATGTTCAATTGTGAAGGTCACATTGTAACTCAAAGTCCACCTTCTTCTCATACCATGCTTTGTGAAAATATACCAATATTTCACAGGTTCGGGTTCAGGTTTAGGCTCGGGGTCGGGTTCAGGCTCTGATATGGGTGTTATTTTCACCCAAGATAGTAAATCACTTGGATTATTGTCTGGATTAAGTTCCCAACTAGTATCATGGGTTGATTTTACAGCCCAATCACCAGAATCGCCATTGTTCAGATCTCTTTGAGTGTACCATTCCCAATAGCATACTGCTTGATTTCCCGTATCACTTAGAACTATCCAGTAGAATCCTTGAGTTATCCTAATTGGTGTAGGAAATGTAAAATTAACCCAAGTAGGACCGATATCAACACCTAAATCAAGTGATCCAAATACTTCTTCCAATGGTGTTGTACCTAATGGAACACCTGGCTCTCCATTATTATCATTAAAAATCGATACGCTCCCACAAGGATGATCTCCATCTTTGTAAAGATCAACATATAGTATATAGAGCTTAACCTGGGTGATATTGGCATTTTCTTCCATTATTTCGAATTTTTGAGCTGCTTCAATATAAGTTGTAGAACGCCTTGTGTCACTACTCTTGGTTTCATTCTCAATTATTAGCCAGTAATCAGATCCAGTAGTCTCACTAGCAATATTTGTAGGTTCTGAATCTGTGGGTTCAGAATTCTCAACATTCATTTTAATTAATGGATCAGAGGGGGCCGCCTGGCAAACTTCGTTTGAAATATCATTGTTTTTACTAATTAAACTGTCAGTTTCTGAATTAGAAGTTGAGACTTCAAGATTTGCAAGCAAAGAACTGAAAATGAAAGAAGCTACGATTAATAGGCCAATTATTTTATATTGACTTTTTATCTCAATCATAACAAGTTAATGCTTCTCAAGCGACCTTATTAAGTAATCTAGACAGTTTTTCCACAATTTCCAAAATTGGGCCATTCTTTATCTAATTAACTAGAGAGTTTCTCCTTAATTTTACAATATTGACTAGATAATTCTTCCGTAAATTCATAACCTACATTTTAAACGATCTAAACAGTTTTTTCGAATAGTCAAATTAAGTTTATATCCTCATTAAGCAGTGAAGAGTTTTTTCTTGCACTGTATAAGCCTCACTTATCAATCCAGCCTTTTACGAAGTTCAACCAATTAATAAGTTTTTAATATATACTCGCACAATCACAGTTCGTGCACCTTCTGTTGTTTGTGCATCAAGGAGTTTTAACGAAACTTTTGGCTTACCGGTAAAAATCAGCGTTCCTTCACTAAGGACAATGGGTACAACGACAAAATGCAGCTCGTAGAAAGCAAAAAGCAAAGAAATGCTAAAATTCAAAGTCCAAATTTAAACTCTTAACGAGCCACGAAATCCCCTGGCACCATAGTAAGAAGGAGCACTGTTATGATATACAAAGACATTATCATAGCGGCGATCAGCAAAGATGGCGCCGCCGAGCTTTCTAATATCAGAAGGTGTTTTCACCCAACTCGACGTCTTCGTATCGAAATTTCCAAGTTTCTGCAACTCTCGATATTGTTCTTCCGTTAAAAGCTCAATGCCCATCGCAGCTGCCATATCAATAGCGTTACCTTCTGGACCCCCCACTTTTCCGCTTTTTGCGCTTTTTGTGCTTTTCCGCTTTTTCCTCGCCTCCTGTCCTTCACCGTCGTAACAAACATATCTGCGGCCTTTAGGGCTTTCCGCTGAACAATCATAAAAAAAGTATTCGCCCGTCTTTTTATCATGACCAACAACATCTGGTTCACCGCCAGTTCTTTCCATTTCATTGAGTGACCACAGTTTTTCAGTATTAGCTTCCAGCTTTGCTTGTACTT
>JBHLMN010000054.1:0-3255 GCA_048938105.1 Promethearchaeota archaeon | reverse complement strand
ATTCCAATATGTTTTTCGTCTAATTTTCAAGAAAAGATTTCTATAAGGAAAAATTTTTTTAATTTTCGAATTTATTACGTCATGATTATTATGTCAGAAAATGATATTGCTTGGGATTTAACAGAAATTTTTTCAAGTACTAAAGATACAAAAATTACAGAAAGGATCAACTCTCTCGAAAAAATGGCGGATGAACTTGTTAATAAATATAAGGGAGAAATCAGCTCACCTCATTTTTCTGCTAAAGATTTACTTGAATTAATTAGAAAACACGAAAAATTCACAGCTGATCTTGATGAGGTGACGTTGTATACTAACAGATTATATGATGGAGATCAAAATGAACCACTAGCTAAAGCATTAAAGAATAGGATAGATAATTTTCAAACTAAGATCTTGAAAAAAATTACCTTCATTGATTTAGAAATTGGAGATTTAATTAAAGAGAGAGGAGACATAATTGAAGATCCAATTCTCGGAGGATATAAGCAATACTTGAGGCAATTTAAACGACAAATGCCTCACTTACTTTCAGAAGTTGAAGAACAACTAATTTTAGAGAAGGATCAGTATGGAGTAAAGGCTTGGAGCAAATTACAGTCTGAATGGCTTACCAGTAGAGCATATATTGTTAATGTTGAAGGAGAGGAGAAATCTTTATCATACGGAGAAGCGAATAGCCTGCTAACTTCTCCTGATAGAAATACAAGAATATCTGCTAATAAATCAATTTATGGTACACTTGGACAGGAAGAAATTGTCTATTCAACCGCTTTGAAAAACATCTTTAGTGATTGGCTAAAAATTACTGAAAGAAGAAAATATAACGGACCAATGCATCATAGCTTTATTGTAAACGACACAACTCAGGAGATCATTAATAATTTAATGAATACTTTAGAAAAGAATGTTGGAGTATTTCAGAGATATTTACAACTTAAAGCTAAAATTTTAGGAATTTCTAAACTAAGTTGTGCGGACATTTATGCTCCGCTTCCTAATGCTCCAAAAAAAGCTATAACTTGGGAAGAAACTAAGGAACTAATTTTAGAAGCCTACAGAAAATTTGATAATACTTTTGAAAGCATGGTTAGAGATATGTATGAAAGGAATCATATTGATGCTGCTGTTAGAAAAGGAAAAGTAAATGGGGCATATTGTGATACCTGGTATAATGGGAAAACATGTTATATTTTACTATCATTTACTGGTGCTTTAAGAGAAATATATACCCTTGCTCATGAATTCGGTCATGCTATTCATGGTTCTATGGCTTCAAAAGAGCAGACTATTTTCAATTTTCATCCTGGTGCTACTGTTGCTGAAACAGCATCTATCTTTGGAGAATTATTACTTACTGATTTATTACTCTTAAAAGCGGATTCTGATGAAGAAAAAAAAGCAATTTTAGCTAAAGTATTGGATGGAGCAGGAGAAGCTGCGTTCCAAGTTAGTGCCCGTGTATGGTTTGAGCGGAGTTTATATGATGCTATTAAAAATGAAGAGACATTAGATGGAAAAACGATCTCAAAATATTGGTGTATTGCTAGAGATAAGGTATATGGAGAATCTATTGAATGGTTCGAGGAGATGGACTGGGAATGGGCAATGAAACCTCATTATTATTTCCCTAATTTTCGATTTTATAACTATCCCTATGTTTATGCTCAACTTTTTGTTTGTGCTTTATATCAGAAATATAAAATGGAAGGAAAAGAGTTTATTCCAAAATTTAAAAAGCTTTTAAATGCTGGTGGTAGCTTATCAACTGAAGAGCTAAGTAAAGTTGTAGGCTTAGATGTCACTAAACCTGAATTCTGGAAGCTTGGAATAAAGCAATATGAAGATTTTGTAGACCAGTTAGAAGAATTAATAAAATAAATCCTTTTTTTTAATTTAGGCTATTCATAATTTCCTGAATATATTTCGTTTTTAACTAATTCAAAATCTATGCTTTCTTGTGATTTTATCCCCAAATTCCAGGTTTTACATACATTCTCTGCGCGTTGAGAAATGTAAGCAATATCATCTCTAGCAATTAAATTTAAGTTAAATTTTCTAACTCCTGCTAATAATTGCTTCAACCCAATAGCCAGTTTACTAGCAAAGTAAGTATAAACTCCAATTGCTGAAGTTGGGATTTTTCTACTGTAGTCTCTAAGAAGATTATCATAATCAACAAAAGCCTCATTTAAAGTTAAAGTACTTGGATCTTTTTCCTTGGGGAATCCTAAATTCCTTAATAAAGCATGCGACACTTCTTTTTTTTCAATAACTTCTCCAATATACTTTCCTTTCATAGCAGCCGTGATCGGTGCCCTTGCCATAGCAATACATTTGATATAAGGTTCTCCCATGGCAAGGGCTTTAAAAATTTGGGTCTCATTTGCGATTCCTCCGGCTATTGCTATGGTTGGTAATCTTATATTAGGATTTTTCCTTTTAATCATATCTAAACACCCAACTACTAACGCTTCTAAATATATTGTAGGTATAGACCCCTCATTCATCATACCAACAGGACTCATTCCTGTTCCACCCCCAGCTCCATCAAAAGTCATTCCTTCAACTTTACCTTCTACGCCTAATCTTATTATCCAGGCTGTTGCAGCAGGTCTATAAGCACCTGTCTTAATGAAGATATTTTTTGCTCCTTTCGAACGAATTTGATCTATTTCTTCTAAAATCTCATCTGTAGATGAAAGAGCGACTCTACTATGTCTTTCAAAGTCAGGAATTAATCCCTCTTTCCATTGTTCAATGACTTCGGGATCAGATGGATCAGGAAATACCAAATAACCTCTACTTTGCAATAATTGTGCTTTTTTTAGAGATTCTAATCTAACTTCTCCTCCAATAGCCTTAGCTCCTTGGCCAAGTTTAAGTTCAAGTGCATCTATTTCCAATTTTGATGTTACATAATCAAAAACTCCCAATCTTGTATCTTCCACATTTTTCTGCACTATGATATCTCCATGGGTTCCATCCCAAAATTCTCTGAACGTTTTAATACGATATTTCATATCTTCTGTATCAATTACTTTAGGATAAACAGCGTGGTTTGCGAATTTTGTATAAGGATCCATCCCGACAACATTTTCACCTATAGTAATACTAACACCAGCTAAGGCCGCTCCTATAGCTAAACCTTCCCAGTTACGTTTTGCAACATAAGTGCTTCCTAATCCGGCTATAACAAAAGGATGTTTTTGTAATATGTTTCCCCAATAGGTTTTTAAATCAACATTTGGAAAA
>JBHLMN010000015.1:0-161770 GCA_048938105.1 Promethearchaeota archaeon | reverse complement strand
ACCTGCCCTTTTCCCTCAATTAATTGAGGAACAAAAATTATTACGACAAGAAGAATCGCAATTACATCATTAAAAGCACTTTCTCCTCCTAAAATCGTTTCTATTTGTTCCTTGACTCGGGTTCCTCCTCCACGGAGAATAGAAAAAGTAGCTGCTGGATCTGTTGGTGAAATAGTTGCACCAACTAATAATGCTGCTAAAAAGGTAATGGAAGCGAAATGAAACAATTCGATAGAAACTCCAACAAGAAAGGCTGTTAAAAAAGTACCAAAGAATGCTAGTAACAGAATAGGAAGAAACCATCTTCTTAAAGCCACAATGTTGGTATGCATTCCCTCTTTAAAGAGTATAATAATCAGTGCCAGTTCAGCCACAAGTAGTGTTGTATCTCGTATTACATCCAATTCAAGAGTAAAATCGGTGTAAGCTACCAAAAAAGTTAAAGCCAACCCTGTGAGTATTAATGGGATTGTCTTAGGAAATTTATATATTTCCGCGGCTCGGCCGACTAATACACCAGCAAAAATCACGACAATTAATGTATATATTGCTGTTAATTCGCTCAAAATACCACATTCACAGAGAATTCTTTAGAAAATAATAATTTATGTTCTCAATTAATATTTAATTCTCTCTTTAGCGAAAGATATATTACAAGGTTTAAGAGTTAAAGGGTTAATTTTATTGTCCAAAGGGAAGTGTGAAGAGGCATTACGACTTAGTATTGAGGTAATTCAGAAAAATAATGGAAAAGATCAAGGTTCATTGGGGCTCGTTTTTCCGCTCTCTCTCGTCTTGATGTTTATTCTGTTATTTTGTCGGAACTGTTTTCGTTGTTCTCGGTTTTTTCCGCCTTTCTTTCTCTGGAAGGGGATTTTATTTTCTCTCTTTCTAGCCTCTTCATCGATCCTTTGGATTAGTTCTAACAGTTTGTGTTTAAGAATTTACCCTTACGATGATTACGATGATAGTAGCTTTGTTTATTGTTCCTTAGCTTGGTATAGATTCTTGACTCCTTTCATTTATATTTCGGTTCTCTTTTCTATGTTTTATGTTGATAAACCTAGTTTGTTAAAAAGAATATTTAAATAAGAGAATAAGGTTTCAATTTGCATTACGGAGTTCTGTGAAAAAAATGTCAAGCTTTATTAATTTATGCCTGTTCTATATTGCTGGTTATGCCATCGCCTATCCATTACGAATGTGGGCTGAAAAAAAAAGGGGAGAACCTTTTGAAGACCCAGAACTTGCATCTCAAAAAAGGATTCTTATTCCAGCAATGATATGGATCATCGGTGGGTTTGTAATAAGTCTTTTTGTCCCAATTAGTAATGGGATATTGCTGTACCTAGGTTTAATGTTCTCTATTATAGGATTAATCATAGTGGGACTGGCATTCTATTCGTTTGCAAACCAATCTGGACTCACAATGACAGGAATCCAGCGTTATACAAGAAATCCAAATTACATTGGATGGATAATCTTCTTTCTGGATTTAACTTTGAATGGCTGGTCCGAATCAATATGCATCCTTTTCCTCGTTTATCTCATCATCACAATATTCTTACTCCATTGGTTCGTTTTGCAAGAGGAGGATTTTTTAGCTAACAAATACGGCGAATCTTACCAAGAATATTTGAAAAAAACTCCCAGATATGTGGGCTTACCAAAAAAGAAGCAAGAATAACAAAAAAAAGGTGCATTAATTTAACTCAAGTAATTGTTATTCATTTTCTTCTCATCTTACATAAATTTATATAACACCTCTTCCGTTACTGTACTTTCATTGAATTCCCAAGAAAGGAGTTGATAAAGAATGAGGAAAGTTAATTTACGAACAATAATATTCATAATTATTCTTCTTGGAATAATATTAACCCTCAGTGGCTGTGTTGAAGATCAGAAGGCATTTGGGGGAGATATAATAATAGCCTCTATTTTCTGAACAGAAATATCGAAATAGCTAGTGAACAGGAGCTATTTTCTTAAAAAGATGTACATAATTTCTTTAACATCACTTCGAACAGGGATCCAAAAGGCTCATTAAAGGTTCGCTCTGTCATTAAATTCTTTGATTAGAATTGGTAAGTAAAGTTAAATCATATGTAGGTATATCAAAGAAGAAGTGAAGAACATAGTTATTTTTTGATGTTATTTTAAAAATTATTTCTGTATCATTATTTTTTAGTTGATTATTGCACATCTGTCATATATAAAGTTGAAAGACCAAAACAAATTAATCCTAGTCAAATAAAAACTAAGATTGTCTGTGAGAGACAATGAAGAAGTAATCAATGACCTACAATTAATCTTTGATAAGGAATAGAAAGATATTCTCACTTAGAGGTAGCTTTTATTAACTTCCAAGTGTTCCTGTTTAATATTTGAGTGGTCTTCATGATACTCCCTAGAGCTTTTTATGCGCGAGAAAGTAAAATTGTTGCAAAAGAGTTATTAGGAAAAATTTTAATTCATAAAACCTCTGAAGGAACCTATAAAGGGAAAATAGTGGAAACAGAGGCGTACTTTGGATGGTCTGATCCTGCATCACATGCTTATGGTAAGAAAATTACCAAAAGGAATATCATTTTATATAAAAATCCAGGAACAGCTTATGTTTATCTTGCTTATGGAACAAATTGGTTGTTGGATGTTGTCACAGAGAAAATAGGTTTTCCCAGTTCTGTTTTAATAAGAGCATTAGAACCTTTGAAAGGGATTAATATGATGAAGAGAAATAGATGTACAAAGGAAATAACAAATCTTACAAATGGCCCTGGAAAGGTAACAGAAGCTTTTGGAATAGACATAAATCACAATGGGTTAGATTTATCAGGAAACAATTTTTTATTTATTGAAAATTCAGATGAGAAGGTCATTATTGTCGAAGCTCCAAGAGTGGGTATCCGTAAAGGAAAGGAGCATCTCTTACGATTTTACATAAAAGACAATAAATTTGTTTCAAAGGTTACCACACTTTAAGAGGCTCACGCTCTTGGTCTTGAAAGCTGATGGTTTGGTCTGCTTTAGAGCTACCCTTATTTCTCTCCATAATTTAAAATTTTCATCTAATTTATTAGTAAAAAGTATGGAAAGAAAATTTCATAATTTAAAGTTAAACGACATTCAGACTATATAAAAAAATATAAAGATTTTTGTGAGCATAACGTTTGTTAAAGAAGAAATTAAACAAGTTATCAATTAATTCTCTCAAGAATCTCAAACATCTACCTTCTTTTTCCTCTTAACCATGGGAGTGGTTATGAGATTATTTGATTCACTATAAGTTAATAAGAGATGACTATTTACTTAAACTCATTACTTTATTTGTATATCTGTAAGAACTCGTATTTCTCAGGATTATCTTCTTTAATTGCTTCAGCAGCACGTTTAACATCAATTTGGACTATTGACTCTAATTCTTTGCTCAATTCTTTCGGTTGTTGTATTTTTCTTGTCAATGAATATAGTATTGTCCACAGGTGGTCTTCTACAATATTGACTGCTTCTTTTGAATTTATCTTGAATAATGGTTCAAAATTTTCCCTAAAAGTATTCTCATCGCAAGTTTCACTTACAGAGAGAATTAATAATTTCCAGATGTGGTCTCTGACTTTCCCTACTTCAATTTGGACTACTGGTTCCAAGTGTTTCCTCAATTCGTTTGGATCCTTTATTTCTCTTGTTAAAGAATATAATGTTGTCCAAAAAGGATCTTCAACTAGTTTGAATGCTTCTTTTGAATTTATTTTGAATACTGGTTCATATTTTTCCCTATAAGCCTCCTTATCATCCATCTTACTGACTGAGGAACAAACTAAAGTCCAGAAATGTTTTTTGATCTTTTCTTTATACTCACCCATATCATCACCGATTTGTCTCTTGATATTAACATTCTTTCTTCATGTTATGGGAAAAGAGATACTTGAAACATCCTCTCTTTTATCCAACTTGTTAATTCTGTTTGGTCAATAAAAATCTATGTTATTTATAACATAAATGATTGATGGATCTTATTCTAGAAGTAATTCAATATCATCGTCTAATACTCCTTTGAAAGTTTGATAAAGTACTGAATTTACGTAAAAACATGCATAGCATAACACAATGGTTAAATGATTTTTTTTTGGAATTAATACTCTATAGGTCAGGGCTGATTTAATTGTAAGTCACCAATCGGTTGTTGACGAGGTATTGAGCTCGTTCATATAACTGTGACAAATCTAATGAGAATTAATTTTACAGATAAAACTTAAAATCTAGTAACTAGAAATTACATGTTCTGATTGAAATTCTTTCATTAAAGTTCAGAAAAATCTCAAAAAGAACTAAGAAGCTCATAAGGAGGAAAAGCTATGCCAATTTATATTGTTTTAGGAAATTATACACAAAAAGGAATTGAAGAAGTAAAAGAAACTGATGAAAAACTCAAAGTAACTCATGATTGGGTTAAAGAATATCAAGGAGAAATCAAGCACCTTTTCTATACATTTGGACGATATGATTTTGTAGCAATTACAGAGTTCCCTGATAACAACACCATGATGAAAGCTGTGCTTAGAATCGTGAGATCTGGAGAAGTACGGACAGAAACATTGGTCACTATCCCTGTGGAGGATTATGTTTCTATTTCCAAAGAGTTGCCGGAGTAATCATATAATATCTACACCCCTCTTTTACTATTTTTTTCGTTCGATAGTTATCATAATAATAAAACATGTTCGTCAATCATTCATTTTACCGAACGAAATATAAGTATCATGCTACGAAATTTCATGAATTATCTATACCCATTCCTAATTTATCACTTACAGATCTGGTTCAATTGGAAACCACAACCAATCTTAAAGGAATACAAAGAGTAAGATATTTGTATATACCTTCTTAGAGAGAATCAAAGTTGTTGATGAAAACTACCGGATAGCTGATCCAGATATTGCAAGTTTTATTTCATTAAGTTTGATCATTTTGATCATTGTTGTAATAGCAACAGTAGATAAGTTATTGCTAGTAAAAAAGTCCTTTAAAACCTTTTCTATTCACCAGATACAAAAAACTAAAGAATTAGTATAAAAGAACTGGAAATAAGTTAAGAATAATGTTGTGTTCGAATTATGACGGTCTTAGAGATAACAGATTTAGAGAAATTACTTTTAGGCTTATACATAATGGCTCATGGTGCAATACACATTATGTTCATGTTCTATCACTATGACGAGAAAGATAATGTCCATTTGGGATGGTCACGAAAATCTTGGTTATTAGACAAAGTACTCCCCCAAAAAATTACCAATTATATCGGAAAAATAACCTGGATACTTATTGTGATATTATTTGGTGTGAGTGGATTAATACTACTTCTATCAGGTCTCAATTTTATAGGCATAAATGAAAATTTATCTCTACTAGTAATCATTTCTTCAGTTATTGCGACTTTAGCCTTTATAGTGTTCTACGATGGATTATCTCCAACCCCTTTTCATTGGATACTTGGAGTCGTTATTAATCTAGTTTTAATTACCTTTGTGATTTTCTTTCCGAATAATGGTTCACTAGCATTAGCTATATTAATACTAATATTTCTTTGGGGTATGCTATTCCATTCAAGAGTTGTTTCTCAAATTTCAACCTCTTAAATTCTACAAATCTACGTTTAAAACCAACCATTGATCAATACCTTAATACAAATTTCATTGAATTAATGATAATAATTTTTTGTGTCTTAAATTTCAAGCTTATGTCTGTTTATCCATATCTCATTTTGAATTAAAGGAAGTAGCATTTGTGGAGATTGTCACCCAACACATCGATACCATTATCTTCACTAGATTTGATATCCTCACTCAATTTGGTGGTTCCTTCACCTTAAATATTCCTTTTTTATGTCAGCAATGTGGTCAATGCTGTAGAGAGATTTCTTTCCCAGATTCTAAGAATTTACACAATGTAATAAGATCCTTAAGAATAGACATTCTGCAATTGAGCAAGCAATTCTTAAAAAATGGAAAACGAAGAGATCACTCTGAAATATTATCAGAATTATGTCAAATTAAACCCTGCATCTTTCTACAGGAGGATTTATGCCGAATTTATACTCTCAGGCCACTAATATGTAGAGAATGGTATCCTTGGGTAAAATCAAAATGCCCAGCATATCTCCTTCACAATAAAATGAGTCTTGCTCTACTTCATAAACAAAAATATCGTATTGGGACTCGTGAAATGATTTTCATTGGAAAAAGGAATCCAAATCCATCTTACCCTTTGGTTAGTGAGCTTAGAGAAATTGATGAAAATACCCTCCTTCATTACTATTCTCCCCCAGAGAATGAACTCATCCCAATTTGGGAAACTTTTCTATCATTTAATCCTTCAAGCCACGAAAGATTGATTTTTAAAACGATAAATCCTGCTCTGAGATTAATGGATTAGGTTTCATTGATTCACCAACAGTAAAGAAAGCAATGCCACCGATAAAACGTAAGATTGCAAAATATTCACGGATAACTCATTAATGAGTATACCGTTCGTTGGTTATGTGAATGAAGCAGAATTACTGTCTGAATATCTATTCTTGTAAGAATAATGACAATAAAAAAAGTTAATTCATTTCTCGAAGTCAGGACATGACATGATTTTTCAAGGAACAATAATGTTGGTTAGGTCATGAAAAGTATAGATTACGGGTATTGATTGCACAGTACTATGGGGGCTCAGTGTGTGTGAAGGTATGTCCATTTTCAAAGAGCTCTGATGCGTATGAACAACTAAAAGCTATAACAGAGAGGAGACGATAACATAGACTAACACATAGATTTATAATTTATGAAAAAAATTAAAGACAAGTTAAGAACATTAAGGAGCTAGAAATATATTGTCTAATCATTAGGAATGAGCTACGGAGGAATGAATACTGTCTCCCATTTCACAAAAAGCAAAGGAAATCTTTAGTTGTTATGTAATAGAGGGAGATATAAATAAAATGGAAGAAATGACCGATGCTTTAGATGATCCAAGAGATATTACGTTTGCAAGGATTTGGATTGCAGAATACTATCTTTATTCCAAATACAACATTGAGAAATTCCTTAGCATAATGGTTGATGTAGAGGAGAGAATTGCAGAACTCCAGGATGAGTCTCTTCTGTGTATACTCTACCTTTCATATCGGTTGTACTACAGTCAAATACAGCACAATCAAGAATTAAGCAAGAAGTATGCGGCATTAGCAGAAAATATCTTCTTAAAATTAAAGTTAGAAAACACATGGGAAAAATACATGATTGAAGGAATTTATTATATGAATTACTTGGGTTCTCGAGGAGGAACGACAAAAGAGGAGATAGAACGGAATATTACTTATGCAGAAAAAGGAAGAAAATCCTTGGCGAAAATCCCAGATGATGGAGAGGACATTGTTCAATCATATAACTTTGCTGTGGCATATTGGTATATACAACTCGGTAAGCTGGATCAAGCGGAAGAGTACTATCTACAAGGAATGGCGGTGGGGAAAAAATATAATAGTAAGTATCTAGCATTCAACCTTATTTCACTTGGGTGGTTTTATAGGTTAAAAGGAGATATTCTAAAGGCACATGATTACTGTAATCAGGCCTTATTAACAGCAAAAAAGTATAACCAAGAGTTCGATATTATTAAAGCCCTGGATAACATAGCCTACTGTTTTTTTCAAGAAGGTAAATATAAAGAAGCACTAGCATCTCATCAGGAGAGTTTACAATACAAGATTCAAACAAGGCAACCCTCAATGATACTTTTAGGGTATCACATTATATTTGATTATTATTATGAAATGTTTAGGATAGAAAACAACAGACAGTTTTTGAAGAAAACGGGAGAACAGCTGCTGAAAATGGAGGATCTCAAAGATAAATTATCTGAGGATAGTTTGTCCATGTTTCTTATAAGACATGATAACGCATTACTTCTGAAACACGGGTCATTTAAGGAAAAAGGACAAGCAATAGAAATATTTAAGCAGTTATTGGAGGTAGAAAGTGAATCACGCTATCATAGAGAAGTGACAATACATTTAATAGACCTTTTATTCGAGAATGTTGTGATTACTGAAGATGAAAGAATAGTAAAAGAGATAGAAACAATAATGAATCGTTTAGGGGAGTACCCATTACTTAGAAACCCCAAGGCGGTATTTGGATATACTTCACAGCAAATATTATTAGCGAAATATACATACTATCTCAAAAATAATTGTGTAAAAGCACTTGAAATATTGAAACATACAATGGAACAAATAAAAGAGTTACAACTCAAAAACCTAGAACAGAAGATTGAGAAGGAGTTGGCACTACTGATGCAGAAGACCCATTATCGAGGATCTGATATGAAAGAACCTGTTGATTATGCAGAATTTCGGGAATATTTACAGGAAGCACTTGATTTAGTGAAACAACAACCAGTTGATTAGGGAATATTTGTAATTTTTGAATCCTTGGATTATAAATTTTATGTTTTTATTTACTAATGTGATTGTCCTTACGCAATCTATCTGGACCATTTTCTTATTATTTCAAAATCGGCCAAATAAATTCCTTTAACTCTTTTGTATATTCAGGAGACAAGAAAATAGAAAAATGAAAATTTATAATGCACGTAAAAGAATTGAAACCAAATTAAGAACATGATGGAGCTATCATTATGAATATTATAGAGGTAACAGGAATAGAATAACTTTTCTTAAAAGACCAAATGAGGGAATGATGAGATTCACCTTTGTTTTTAAATAATTATTGGATGCATCGTTGTTTAGGTCTTGAAAAGTATAGATTACGGTATATACTTGCATCGGTTATCGCTGCTTGTATGAGTGAGTTAATGTGTTAATGTAACATTTTATTTAACACCTTGATATCAATCTCTATATATATTAATTCTGCTTAGTAATATTACTACATTTAGCCTTTCTTATATAGGTACAGAGATTTTAATATGACAAATTCAAAACTAGATGATTTTATCCAGAATAATTATCAAAGAAATGCAATTAATTGGGTTGTAGTAACATATGGTGTCTTATCAGCTATTCTAGGTATTGAACACGGACTTTTTGAGATACTTCAGGGGAATAACACCCCTACAGTAGCTCCATTAGGTTTAGAGGTAGATTCTTTTGGATTTGGTTTCATTATTGATGCTATTGGGCCGAATCAGAAATATTGGCTTGGCGCTAGTGAGCCAGCTTTCACTTTAATTCCAAATTTCCTTATAACTGGGATAATTACAATAATTATTGGATTAATTATTATCTTCTGGTCTGTCAGATTGATTGATAAGAAATTTGGAGCAAGGGTATCCTTTTTTCTCTGTATTACATTATTTTTAACTGGAGGGGGTTCTCCTCCTTTAACATTCGGAATTATTTCTTCTATTGTCGCAACTAGAATAAATAAACCATTATCATGGTGGAGAACACATCTTTCTGTGACTTGGCAACATAACCTTCTAAGGTTATGGCCTTGGTCGCTTATTAGTACTGTTCTGGTATCTCTGCTTGGTACAGAGATGGCAATTTTTGGATTTCCGTTTTCTTTATTCTTGGATATTAATACTTTTACTGTTCTATTGCTTTGTGTTGGTCAATTATCAATGATTCTAGCAGTATTCACAATCATAACGGCTTTAGCATATGATATTCAACAGAAAAGCATCTGACCTTGTTGACTTTAGCTTGTTTTAATTTCCACTTTAACCTAATAATTTAATATTATGATTCTTACACGACATAGATGCATTTCATGCTTCCAAAATTAATGAGAATTAACTTAAGATAATGGTCTATTTCTCTTTTCCAATCAAGATATATAGTCTTTGTTATTCAAGCACCTGAAATACTCTTTAGAATAATCTTAATCTGCGTTCCTATAGAATAATCATCGAGATCACGGCTTTCAATCAAAATCTGACCGTTATATCGATCTACAAGTGTTTTACTAATAAACATCCCGAGTCCTGACCCCTTTCCACTTTTTTGGAATTCAGAATAACGTGTAAAGATATCCTTACGCATTTTAGGTGGGATCCCTCTTGCATTGTCTGCAATTTTTATAATACAGATATCACCCTCGTGAAATGTAGTTACTTTAATTTCTTTAACCTTATTTTGATTATACTTCACTGCATTTGTGAAGAGATTGATGAACAAATATTCAACCAATGAATCAGCATGTACAATTAAGTTATCTGGTATGTTTTCTATTGATACAACTATCTTCTGATTCGGATAAAGATCCAATATGAACTCTCTTGCTCTAATAAGAACGACTTTCAGTTCTATGGGTTGTAATACGAATTCTTTGGTTATCTGAGTTTTCATCAATGTGGAAACATTATTTAATAGTTTAGTTGCTTGTTGTATACCCTTCTTTGCCCTAGATAGGCAATTTAAGACGAGGTCTTCTTGGTCTACTTTTCCATCAAGGATTACATCAATATAACCCTGACACTGTGTATGATAATTTCTAAGATCGTGAGTCAATAAATCAAGCAAAAACTCATTCTTACTAGCTTTTTCATTCAGAATTGACTCTTTTTCCTTATATTTGGTAAGATCGAAAACTAATACCCAAGCTTCAGCCCAAGTTGAAGCAAATACTTCAGGAATATATGTTAAATATTTCAAGTAGACTAATTTGCCTTTCTTAGTTACCGTATAACCTTCTACATAATTCTGTATTTTTCCCTCTGAAAGAGTAATTATAGCTTCCTTAAAAGGTAAAATTGCCATTTCAGGACTTAAGTGTTTTACAAAGGATCCTATTAATTCATTTTTTGATTCTTCTTCGATTAATTCCATCATTGATCTATTAACATCAAAAATTTTAACTAACTGTGCACACTTGATTATTTCGGATGGATTCTCATCAAAGTATTCCTTAATGTCTTTAGTTTCGTTTTTCAATGAGTCTAAATATTTCTTTAATTCTGATAGATCTTCTCTCCAGATTGAAATAGGTGATTCTTCAAATAGAGTTTGAATTGGAATATTTGAATCTTTCAATAAGTTATCCTTCCTTCATTAGATGTATGATTGAATTTATTTCTTTTAAACATATCTTTATTGTCAAATTAATGGTTCATTGCAGGAGAAATACATTGAATTTGTTACATAATAGATGTACAATAACCAATGATAATGGAATCAGCACATAATCTCTGGATGGTGTGATTAGGATAGTCCTTGAGAAAAATTCTCTCAAGGTAATTTGAAATAAAATTGTAACTTTATCTATATCTTTCAGCTGGATTTTTCTGATTTCCACAAAAGATAGTTTATTTCGCATCATTAAAATCTTGTATATAACTTGGTACTGATCTCCTCTATTGAAAACTTTATAAATCACGATATTACCTTTATGATCATAGTAACATTTCTCTTCCTCCTCCCTTCTGCCCTTGTTTTCTTTATTGGGGTTTTTCTTCAAATCCTTCCCTTATCTGTTGTCGTTTAATGTTGGTGAGAAAATGTTCAAACCATTACCTTCCCCATTCTCTTTTCGTCTTTTTCGCTGTATTGATGTATTCAGCTAATTGTGCTTGTTCCAACCGTGATCCGAAAGGAGCATTAGTTTGAATAAGTTTCTCCCATTTCTCATATTGATTTTTCAATTGTTCTTTCTCCTTTTGGACTTTGTTAGCTAACTGTTGAATCTCTTTTTCCTTTGCAATCAGTTCTACTTGATCTAAAAGCTGCTGTGATGTATTCAAATCACCTTCTACCATTGAAAGCTTTGCTCGGAGAATCGATGTATCAATAATTAATGAATACGATTTTTGTGTGTTCGCTTTTTCATCTAACCGTTGGATCAACTCTTTGACTTCATAAAAGACTTCTTCCTCTCCATATGCTCTTAATTCATCAATTAATAGCTCGGAAAGCTCAAACATTGCCCGTACTGCGAGTGTATGATCGATAATTTCCTCCGATATTAGTTCTTCAAGAATCTCGGACGAGTTCACCTTCATCTTTGCCCTTCTGCTACTTTTTAATACCAAAGCTTTAGCTAACCGATACCTTTGACTGATTAGTCTATGTTCCTCTTTCATATCGATCTCTTGGAGTTGCTGCAAATATGATTGGGCTTTTTGTGGCAATCCTGAATTTAATGAAAGCTCTACAAGATTGAATAACGGAATTGTTATATCAGGAATGGCCTTGATCTCTTGAAAAATCGTTAGGCTCTTCTTTATCTGATCTAGAGCCTCGTCATATTTCCCCATTGAGCTATATATTTCCCCAATATTGTTATGGCAGATCGCTATGTCATGGTTATTCCCTAGTTCCTGTCCTAGGACTAATGACTCTTGATAGTAACGTAAAGCCTGCTCAAAATCCCCTCTCGCATGAAAAATTAATCCAATATTGTTTAAGCATAATGAAAGGGGACGTTTCTGATCTAACTCTTTACTTATAGCTAAGCTTTTCTGAAGACTCTTTAGTGCTAAATTCAATTCCCCTTGATTCACATAAATAAGACCGATGTTTAAATGTGATATAGCAATATAGGTAAAGTTTTCCAATTCTTCAGCTAATGATAAACTCTTTTGAAAAAAGTTAATAGCCTTCTGTAAATTCCCTATTCTCCAGTAATTCATCCCAAGATTATTTAATATCTTTGCAATTGCCTTTTTATTATCAAATTTGCTAAAGATCTTTAATGATTCTTGGAAATAGTCGTTTGCTTTTTGATACTCACCTTTTGCTATGTAGATAATCCCTACTAAATTTAGACCTTCTGCGATTTCATACTGATTTTTGTTTTCTCTCCTGTTGATTAATGCTTTTTGCGCAAAATCAAGCGCATTGTCATACTCAGCTGTTCTTGTGAATACTCGAGCTTTCAAGTAGTTTAGGTCAGATTCTTTTCTTCTTCCCTCCTTAGCCAAGTTATCCTCAAATATATGAAGAAGTTCTTCTGCGTTTTTTATTAAGTTTCTACATGTTCTTAAATCACCAAGCTCTAAAAATGCCCTTATTTTTAAAAGTATTACATTAAATTCTGCTAATCGATCTTCAGAATGCTTGACTACCTTGATAATCTTTTCAATGAGGTCTAGTCCTGATTGAAATTCACCTAGTTCATATAAGATTAGGATTTCAAGAATTTGCGTCTCAACCAAGGCTACTCGTGTCATTTCCCCCTTTTTTTTCAGCTGTTTAAAAATATCTAACAACTCATGGCTTTTTCCCTGATATAGTAGGTTTTCCAGTGAATTGAGTTTACCAATAGATGAAATCTGCTGATTTTGCTCTAGTTTCCATTTGATACAGGAAAATACTTCTGAAATGGACAACAGATAACCTCTGAACGAATTTTCTCCTAATATATCAAATATATGGATATCGGTTGTTAAAAAAAATACTCCACCATTACTCATATTTCTCGGAATTTTTTAATTTCAAAAATTCTTGTTGGGTTCATATTTCCAAAGTAGACGATATAAATATCACGAGTAATCCGAATGTAAAAACGACATAACTGATAACAAAAGATAAAAGGCATTGATACTATATAAAGCGAATATAAAGCCTTTTTATGGGGTTAACATTGAAGAAAATGATTGGTCTTTGGAATTTTCTTGGTACATGTCATTAATATAAAATATCTATTCCAGTATCGTCAGTTATATAATTGACCCTGTTTTTAGTATAAAATGACTGTCTCTCCGTTAAAATACAAAAATGCTCGAATATACAATGCACCAAAAAAGTGCAATCTTTCAGAAGAAATAAACCTGCTAGATCTCAAGTTAAGATTTCGATAAGCCAAACTAGTAACTGAGGATCAAATGTTGACAAAAAGAGTGTTAATTGTATATGGAACTCGATTTGGGAGTACAGAAGAAATTTCGATTAAATTTGCAGAGATCATGAGGAATCAGGGTCTAGATACAACTGTTATAGATGTCAAAAAGGATAAATGGCCTCCATTAGACCAATTCGATGCTGTACTAATTGGCAGCAGTATAAAAATGGGAAGATGGACAAAAGAAGCAAAAAACTTCTTCAAAAAATATGCCAATCATCTGAAGGAGAAACCTTTCTTAGCAGTATTTGTAAGCTCAGGTGAAGCTTCTTACCCAGAGAAATATCAGGAGGCTAAAGAAAAGTATGTTCAGAAAATTATTACTAGTTTAGGTTTTGATTTAAACAAAGTGATGCATGAAGCATTTGGGGGAGTATTCGATCTGTCAAACACCTCAAAGATTGGTTGGTTGGAAAAAAAGTTTGCAAATATGTCTGCAAGAGATGATAAAAGTTCTAATTTAACTGAAAATGAATACAATGATCTTCGTGATTGGGATCAAATCTATTCATTTGCTAATGAAGCTACCACTAGAATTCTTCAAATTTAACTCTCATTTTAGAGTTATTAAATTTTCTACCCTCGTGTAATTGTCTTTAGAGATCAGCTTGAGATGTAGAGGAACCTCTTTCCTTAAATCCAATACACATAAAGCAATCTTATGAGTTAAATTCTGCGATTTGAATGTCATGGTAAAAAAGTTCCTCTAATTTTATTCGGTTATTACCATTTGTTCTTGTGTGCTTTTTACTCACTGATCACGGTTCTTCCACAGGAATTTTTAATCAAGAAGTAGACACAATTTCAGTTATTATTGATTCTGATGGTGCTCCTGATGATGTATATAGGATATTATATCTTCTTAACCATCCAAGGGTATATGTTCTTGCTTTAACGCTCTCTTGTGGTGTTAGTTATGTAGAGGAAGGCGCACAAAACTATGTTAAACTCTTAAGTTATCTAGGGTATGATGAGATCCCTATTGCCGCAGGAAAAGAAACACCTCTACATGTAAATCACACCTTTCCTGCTTTTTGGCGAGAAAATTCTAAAAATTTCTGGGGCTTAGGCCTTCCCTCTACTGAAACCCAAGTATCTGATTTGAACGCTTCAGATTTAATTATTTCTATAGCCAATTCATCCACTGAAAAAATAACAATCGTTGCTTTAGGACCACTTACTAACGTAGCATTGGCGATCCAATCAAATCCATCTACTAGGCTTGATAGATAAAAATCCTGTATTTATCTAATTACTGATCTTCTCTATTGAAAACTTTATATAATATTATATCCCCTAAAAGTGAAACTACATCAGGAGGTTGACTATAGTGGTTAGATCCTCAGTCTTTTTTTCTACAATAATATTTCTGTTCATTTTAGCTTTCATGACTACTGATCAAGGTTCTTGTTCCAATGTTAAACAATTCATTAGAGCTGATAGTTCTAGATATTTTAATCCAAGTATAACTCCTCAACAACTTTCTAGGGTTACATACGAGTCTCATGCTCCCATTTCCATTTCTTCCAACACCGAATTCAATGATATAATAATCTCCGAAGGTTGGGAGGGAGATGGTAGCTATTCCAATCCGTATATTATTGATGGCCTTTCTATTACAGGTTCAGGTACGTTAATTGAGATTCGTTATACTGATGTGCATTTTCAGATAAGTAACTGTCTCTTAACGGATGGGGATATTGGAATTGAATTTGACGAGGTGTCAAACGGGGATATTGTTGATTGCACCATTAATAATAATGCCCAAGATGGCATAAATCTGTATGAATCAAATTCTATCACGATCGAGAAGAATGATTTTGATAATAACTGTTGGAGAGGTATATGGGCCTATCATTCCACTGAATTGAATATTCATGATAATACTTTCTCAGATAATGGCTGGTACGGAATTGACTTACGATATTCTCCAAATAACAGGATTATGGATAATGATTTTTCTCGCAATGGGTTCATCGTTAGAGGGTTAGAAACAGAAAATTGTACGCAAGCAGAAGTGAGTGGTAATACGGTTAACGATAAGCCACTAGTTTACTGGCAAAATAAGCATGGAGGAAAGGTACCTACAGACGCTGGGCAGATTCTCTTATATAATTGTGAGGATGTTGAAGTATCTGATGTGACATTGTCAGCTGGTTCTGCAGGGATAACTGCAGTCCTATGTTCAGATCTTAATATTCACGATAATCAAATTACTGAAAATACTGCCGCGGGTATTTATTTATGGCTTTCATCAGATAACAAGATTCAAGATAATGAATTACAGAATAATGGTTTATTTATGATCGGCATAGACGTTGATGATTGTTTACAGGATGATGTGACGGATAATACGGTTAATGATAAGCCATTAATTTATTGGCAAAACGAAGAGGAGAAAATTGTTCCTTCTGGCGCTGGACAAATAGTTCTAGTTGATTGTGAAGAGATAGAAATTGTGGATCAAGTGCTTGATAAAACTGTTGATGGGATTAGCACGTGTTTCAGCTCAGACATAGACATCCATGATAATTTTATCATGAATAATCTTTTTTCTGGGATTTGGGTATGGTTCTCTGATCATGTCAATATTGAAGCCAATCTTATAGCTGATAACATGGATGGAGGGATTTATTTTGAGGAGTCACCTGATTTATCAATCGACTACAATACTATCCAAAATAATGACTATACTGGAATACAAGGGGGTTGGAGATCTGATGATCTCACTATTACTCAAAATATTTTATCAAACAACCTTTATGATGGGATTGAGCTATTCTCTGTCACAGATGGATCCATTGAAAATAATTTATTAGAGGATAATGAATTATATGGAATTCGGTTGGAGAACTGTGAAAATTGTGATGTGGAAGAGAATGATTTCATTGACAACAATCCAGAGGGGGATTCTCAAGCATATGATTGTTCTTATGGCGAAAAAGACAATTCTTTCTCCCATAACTATTGGAACAACTGGATCAGTCCTGATAAGGATGAGGATGGAATAGTGGATGACCCTTACTCCATTGATGGTGATTCTGAAAATGAAGATCCAGATCCAGAAATAACTCCCAATAATCCCGATTTAACAACGATAACCTATCAATCCCGAGCGGGGGATATTACTCCTAGTTGGCCTTTCCCTCTCCTTTTGACGGGAGCCGTTTCTCTAGAATTTATTCGTCGAATCATCCGAAGATCCAAGAGAAGCTAGAACAAGTTTGTAATGATTCTCTCTTTCTTGCATTAAATATAATATCCTGGCCCTTGTTCCCTCTCATCTTCCCCTTGTTCTAGTACTTCTCGTGCTAGACTAGTGATCCGATCATTTTTTGCTTGGGCTTCTTCTATCGTCAGATCTAGGTCTTTTAACTTGAGTTTTAGGGGATAAAGTTTGGCCAATTGTTTTAATAATGCTTTACTTGCTTTGGGGTCTGTCCCTGCGAGGGTGAGTTTTCCCAGTAATCCAAAGCTTTTCAGATTTCGTTCTGCAGCAAGTGCTGATAGAACACCAACGGCTCCTGTGACTTCTCCCCCTTTCAATAATGTCACATCGTGTTCTTCGAGCCAATCTAGGGTTTCTTTATCGTAACCAAACCCTGCTACTTCGGGTCCTTCTTCATGTACTCGTAATCCTCCCAGACAAATCAAAGTATCTGCTTTTAGATCTATGACATAATCTAGCACACTGTTCAGAACTTGGATAATCCCAATATCGTGTGGTTGGGCATCTCCTGTCAAAATTAAAAGGTTTGGTGCCGTTGTGGTGATGGCATATATTTCCATCCTCGCTAGTCGTCCTATACTTGTTTTACTGTCTATCTGTACAACTGGTGGAAAGAAAGAGCTATAAATCCGTGCAATCTCTTCTGCTTTAAAATGATTGATCAAATAATTTGCTGCGATTTTTCCTATGAGACCCATTCCTGGTAATCCTTGAATAACTACCGCAGGGGGCTTGATCTTGACATCTGAGACTTTATGTAAGTAAGTGAATGCATTTCCATTTGGTTGGCGCAATATTGACTCCTCAATTTATTCTAATTGTCTTTGATTTTAATGACTAGCTTTTCTTAAATAAAAGCCTAATTGTATTAGGTAAGTAATCCCTAAGTGTTTTAGCCTTAAATCAACTTTATTAACCTTTCAGAATGGATTTAAGGTTATTTTCGATGAAAAAAAAGTTTATAATGTCTAAAACAATTATTTATTATCCTTTTTTAAGCATTAGCTAATTCTGGAGGTGTGATTAGGTTAATCTTATTGGATCTTGCCTTGATTTCATTAGTAATGGATCTCTAATCGGATGGATTTTCCCAATGGAGAAGAACATATGTCAACTTTGTTGTGTATCATTATCTTTTGACATATATTATTCAGATATTTCCTTCTGATTAACTCAAGTTCAATTGCTTTTTTCCAACAATTTTACCGTAACCACGACGTTAAAAGTTTGCTTCTATAGAAGATAAATTGGTTATAGTAATGAAGATAGTTTCACGTCCATACAATATTGATGAAGATTTTACCTCTATTATGGCCTTTTTATATGAAACATTTAAAAATACCAATTCTTATCTGAATTGGTTCCCAGATCGCTTTGAAAGTAATCATGATTATTATATAGAAGATATAAGAATTTGGGAAGAAATTATAGATTCAATCTCACCTTTGCACAGAAAAATAGTTGCTGTAGCCAATCCCGAAACAAATAATGTGTATTACATCCAAATTGATCCCTCTTATAGTTTTATTGAACGAGAAATAGTAAAATGGATTGAAAAACACTCAGTTGAGAAGAAAAAAGATCCTAGTAAGAAGGAGAAGTTAAGAATTAAAACAATTGAGGGAAACTCCACACGAGAAATATTATTATATGAGCTTGGTTATCAAAAAGTGGGAGAGATAGATTCTTATGTCAGAATACGTCCTTCAAACTTACCCATTCCAGATTTTAAGTGCCCTGAAGGATTTGAAATTAGAAATGTTAAAGGAAAATCTGATTATCAACAATTAGCTCGGTTAATACGTTTAATTTTTGGTCATGGTGATTGGTTTACTGCAGATATCTTGGAACAAATATCCCATCGCTCCTTCTATAAACAAAACCTGGATCTAGTTGCTGTTACTCCTGATGGGACCTTTGCTTCTTTTTGTACGTTTAGAATGGATCCTATGAGTAAAATTACCCAACTCGAACCAATGGCAACTCATCCGAACTTTAGAAAATTAGGATTAGCTAAATTACTTATATTTGAGGGTCTAAAACGTGCTATGAAGTATGATCCTGCCTTTTTTTATATTGGTGGGGCTGCAAACACGCTCGCAGCTAATAAATTATATGATTCGGTCGGTTTCACTAAAAAATTGGCTGAAGAAACTTGGTTTAAAGAAATTTAAGGGTACTTAGAAACTCCAACTTTCAGAATTCAAGGAATCATACTTGACAGAGAAGATAAAATATATTATACTTTGAAATCGAAATTTTTTACCACACAAATTTCAAGGGTTATAGTGTTCACAAGTTCAAATGGTCATATATTTGAATGTTCAATTTCTAGAATGGTTCAAATTGCAAAATATTCATAAATTCAACCAATAATCCTTAAATAAAGAAAGGAAAGACTTCCAAATGACTGACCAACCTTTCGAATCTGAAGAAGCTATGAAAGCGTTTATCTTAGAAGCAGTGGATGAAATCTCGGAATTACTTAAAACTCTTCAACATCCAAAAAGGCTTGAGATATTAACTTTCATGCTGAAAGAAGAAAAGGAGTTTGGCACTCTCATGGAGCAAACAGGATTACCAAAGAGTGCTTTGGGAAACCATCTGAATGTTCTTCTCGAAAAAAATCTAATTGTGAAATTAGATAGAGGTGTATATCAAATAACCACAGATGGAAAAGAATTCCTATCTAGCATATCAAAAAATTATCTGAATGCTAGAATTAGAGAACAAGATCGGTTGGAACGTCAGCGAAGAAGATACCAAGACATGATATCCCGATACACACGATATCGGTTTGAAAATGGTGAAATTTTGGAATCCGAATCAAAAAAATGGAGTGAAATTGAAATGGAAGTCGAAATTAAATCACGTCCAGCATTTACAGTAATGGGAATGCAGGACCGAGGAAAAAAACCTCAAGAATTCATACCTGGCTTATGGAACAGGTTCATAAAGCGATATGATGAGATTAAAGAAAAGACAAAGTCAGGTACAGCATATGGTATAAGTTATAACAAGAATAAAACTACTAAAGAATTCAGCTTTCTAGCAGGTTATGAAGTAGACCCAGGGATAGAAGTACCTGAAGATTTTATTACTTACACAATCCCTGAATTAACTTATGTCGTAGTTAAGTGTACGTTGCCAACTCTTTTTAAAGCCTGGAATTTTGCTAGCGAATGGATACAAAAAAACGGTTACAAGGACATAAGCTACCACTACGGGGAATATGAAGTTTATCCAGAAGATTATGAGAATGAAGAGACTGATCCAATGTACATTTATGTACCAATCAAAAAAGCTTAAGTTGTTCTTTGTAATACTGTATATATACTATTACTAATCTATTTTTCTTTTTTCACCCATCTTGTATATTTAAAACTCTAAATATAACCCAGATTATTATGTTATTAATTAAAAAGGAAGTTCAATAATCCAGCGGTGGTCCGTCTCGTATTCCTTGAGGTGTTATATGAAATACGGCTTCTCTTTCCGCTAATTCTGGTGAGTCAAAAATCCTCGCTATCCGTATTGTTCCTCGTGACTTCCTCAGTAATATTCTATGTGTGGGCCGATGTCCCCAGGCAAATCCTAATGCTGGTTCTAAGCTACTTATTCCCGAGAAAATGCTATCTGGATTGGCTAGTATCTGATTTGTTGTCACTATTGCTAGTTCATAGGATTCAGCTAACCGTTGTAGGGTTTCTGCATGAGCCATAAGCATTTGTTGCCTTCTAGGTAAATTGTCCTTCCCTGGAAATTCTGCCCGGAAGTGTGATGCCATTGAATCGATAACTATTAATCGTACTTCGTTTGCTTCTATTAATTTATCTATTTTTTCCACAATTTGTATCTGATGGTCCGCATTATACGCTCTACTTACAAAAATATTTTTTAAAAACCTCTTTGGATCATCTGTAAATGAATAACTCATCTCTGCAACACGAGCAGGTGCAAACGTATTTTCTGTATCAATGAATAGAGCTTTTCCATCTATACCGCCTTCCTCTAGTGGTCGCTGCACATTAATACATAACTGGAACGCTAATTGTGTTTTTCCAGTGGAGAAAGCACCACTAAATTCTGTTATTGCGCCTACAGATATACCTCCTCCAAGAATTTCATCAAGCTGTTGGGATGAGGTAGTAATGCGGTGTTTTGCTATCTTTTTCTCTAACAGCTCTGCCGCAGTGATTGGTTCAGTCATCCCGACTATTTTTCGTGCTTGATTAACTGCCCTTTCTGCAGAAGACCGATTTATCTCACAACGACGTATTACCTCTTCAGGTGGAGTTGCAGCCAATGCCATAAGGGTCGGAAATTGTTCTTGGATTCGAATTTTAGTTTCCTTGGCAATTTTTAAGGAAGAGTAGTCATCTTTCTTTGCCATGATCATCCCATTCGGTGGCATCCCATTTTTCGTGCTGTATTTCCAACGTCTGATGTAGAGGTTTGATAGAACTCACTATTTAATATTTATTATGTTTTCGAGAAGGTTATTAAAATTGATAAAAATATATTCAACTTTATTCACATGAGGTCATCAACTAGCTCGTCACCGCAGCTTGTCTCCATCGTGTGGGATGTAACCCAACATCCTCTATCCTGTCAGCGTCAACCGCGTTCAGGAATGCTTTTTTCAGAATATTGTAAGCCCCATTCACATCAGCATTAATAATAATACCTTTATGAGATTTGAATAGCCCTCTAGTCATTCTTCGGCCTAAATATTTCCTATGATGTTCGATTGGCTCATTATCCAAAAAAGAACACTTACTTGAATAACTTTCCTCTTGTCTAATGACCGTTATTCCCAGTTCTGTGGCTTTATATTCTAATTTATGAACTAGTTTAGAATAAGGAATGGTGACAAAATTCTGAGTATTCCTTTTACCGATCTGACAGTTATGTTTCCAATCGGGATTGTACCCGATCACAACTGTTCCAATGTCATTCATTTCACAGTACTCAATTACTTTTCGACTAGTCTTGTGGAAATAGTCATTTATTTTCTTATTACGCTTAGTAGTTAATTTTCGCATGGTTTTCCCTGTCTTTATTCCCTGACGGTCATAGGTTGATTGAATCCGTGCTCTATTTTTGTTATAGTATTGATTAATTGATTTAATAACCCCACCTTTAATAATAAACGGTTTCAAACCATTATTATTTACCATAGTTATGAGGTTGGTAAGTCTTAAATCAATAGCCACGATATTATCCTTATTTAAAAGTTTAAGATGAATTTCTTTCTTATAAACGATTTCTACTACATAACCTACCCCTTTTGGGATAATTCGTACCTCTCTGATGTTTGCTTTGTCCTGAAGTCTGGTTTTTATTTGAAAACTGACTTTTTTAGGAAAAAACAGAATATTATCTTTTAATTTCACTTGTTGGTTAGTAAAAACTACCAGAAACTCCCCATTCTTCGGTTTATATCCAGGAGGTTTTGGCCTCCTGTTAAATTTCGATTTATTCTTCTTCCATGCTTTGATAGCGATAAAAAAGGATTTCCAATTTTTATCAAGGATCTTCAACACTTGCTGAGCTGTTTGAGCAGGGAGTTGGTGATAATTATCCGAAGTTTTAAGGAGGTGATATAGGGAATTATATCGAATCCATTTGCTATGATTGAAAAACTCTTGACGGATAAGGTAATTTCTTTCATTATAGAGATTTTTTGAGAGATGACACAGCCATGAAAAGGTTTTTCGTGGTTTTAACCATATCTGCTCAGTTCGGATGACTCTCAAGCAACATCCCTTTTGATCACTTTCAGGAGAGAGAGGTTCCAGAGGAGTTACTCTTGATCAAGAAAGTAATCAAACCTTTTCTTATAGCCACCTAAGAAATCAATCCTTCAATAGATAATTACTTGGGTCGTTCTTGGTTTTCTTTTGCTTTTTCAATCCGTAAATGCTAGAATTAATAGCTTTTCCGTTTCCGAGTCACGATGATGACAAAAACTCCAAGCAGAATGATAATGCTAATTCCTAGAGGAATAAGGAGAGTATGAATGAAATTTAGTTGTGATGGTTGAGTCGGGGTCAAGGTGTCAGAGATCATTTCTCCGCCAATCTTAATTATGAGGTAGCTATAATTAAAAATATCTAGTGGTTTGATGTATCCAATCAATACAAGTCCCCCATCTGAGGTCTTCACGAGCGAATTAGGGCATTCCTTATGAGGCCCGCCATACGTCTGATTCCACTGTGCAGTCCCATTAGCATCGGTCTTTACCAACCAAAAATCGTAAGACCCAGCTCCAAAGGAATCAGTCTCGCCTAGCAGAGCGTATCCCCCGTCTGCTGTTTGGACAACTGAACGCGCTGTTTCAAGTCCTAACCCACCATACGTACAATTCCATTCCACTACTCCGTGGACGTCCGTTTTCACTAACCAAAAATCAGGCCCCCTTTCCCCCGTCTCATCAGGGACATTCCTACCAGCTATGGTGTACCCCCCCTCTCTGCTTGAGATGACTGAATATGCTTGATCAGTCCATATACCGCCATAAGTACGATTCCATTCCATCTTGCCCGTTGCATCGGTTTTTGCCACCCATAACTCTTCGGGAGACGCACTATCACCAATACTTCGTACGCCAGTAAACACATAACCACCATCATCTGTCTGGATGAGGGATTCAGCCTCATCCCACCGAGGTCCACCATAGGTCTGAGACCATTGCATCACTCCTTTATTGTCGGTTTTGAGTAACCAGGCATCAACGTCACCGCGACCATACGACCTAGAGGTACCAGCTAAGAGGTAGCCGTCATCAACCGTCTGAATGAGAGTATTGGCAATATCCTCATTTGGTTCACCATAGGTACGCTCCCACTCGACCTTCCCATCAGCATTGGTTTTTATCAGCCAAGCATCCGCACTTCCAGCTCCGTAAGAATACGTATAACCCGTCAAGGCAAATCCCCCACCCGTGGTTTGTACAACCGACATTCCATAGTCATAATCCTCTCCACCATACGTGTGTGTCCAAAGAAGGTTTCCATTGGAGTCTAGTTTTACCAACCTAAAATCCAATTCTGCCGATCCTTCTGGTTCTGAATAACTTAGAATTGCTAACCCTCCATCTTCTGTTTCGAGACCAGAACGAGGATTGTCACGAGAACTCCAGCTATACGTACGATTCCAGGTCAGCTGTGGCATAGATGACCCGTCCTGCAATCTCTTCTCGTGTGATTTGTCAACCAAAAAAGTAATTGTTGTTTGATTGTACAAGGGGTGAAATATCATTAGACCAATCAATAATGAAATCAATAATAGCTTTTGGCCCCACAATTATAGGTCATCCTCTTTGGAAAGAATGTCTCAATAAACCCTCACACTTTTTTCAAAATCATGGGTAGTGGGCAGGATATATAAGATCATTGATATATGTGAATTGGTTGTCTTTTCACCATGTCATTTCTGTTGTTGAAGAAGGACACAACAACCCTTAGGGAAGAAACTAGCAGCAGTCCAGGCTCTCACGTCACAAGCAGCAGGAAGAAGGGATTTCCACCCCAATAGACATTGTATTGGTCATGAAGCTCTATAAAAAAATCTGCTTGATTAGAACTGATAAACTGCTTTGATAACACCTGGTACTGGATCCCAATCATAGTTTGAAGCATAGTCAAAGAAGGGCAATCTGCAGTAGTAAAATCAGCTTCCCCAAGATTCTTGAGTGTTTTTGAGAATACAGAAGTATCATTGATGAATCTTTGTAAGAATATAATCTACAATACTTTTCGCCACATTAATTTTTGGATGTACCTGCTCAAAAGCTTTCCAACCTGGACACGCGTTTACCTCAAGTAGAAATAGTCCTTGATCTGTTGGAAATAAATCAATTCCTGCAACTTCAATACCTATACGCTCAATAATACGGAATATGAGGTCTTGCTCTTCTAATTTCAGGTTATGTGGCTCACAGGTCGCCCCTTGAGCATAATTTGTCCGCCATTCACCTTTGAGTGCAATTCGGCGCATTGCTCCGAGTATTGTGGTTCCTACCACTAATACTCTAATATCCTCTATTCGATCATTGGTCTTATGAGAAATTCCCCCTAAGTACTCTTGCACAAGGATAGGAGTTTCATGACGTATGAGTAATGCTTCAATCATCTCTTGGGCAACCCTCCTACTAGGAGCGAGGATTGTTCCTACTCCTTGCGTAGCATTCGGTATCTTAATCACAACTGGAAACTTAAATCTTTCCATTAACTTATCAGACATGAATGAATTACTAATTAGCACAGTTTTTGGTAGTTGTATGCCTGGGAGTCCATAAAGTGTTTGATAACAACGAAATTTATCACGAGCTAAGAATAAAGCATGAGAAGAGATGGTGGTAGGAATTCCCATTAAATCGAATTGCTGAAGACAAAGTAACCCAATTTGGGTTTGTGAACGACCAATTCTTGGGATAATTCCATCAAGGGACTTTAGGGATTGGTTAACAAATAGTGCATCCACAAATGAGTCGTTAACTAAGGGTGACACAAAGCTAGTCGATATAAAGATACCTTGAGTGTTATTTCTTCGTTTTATATCATCTAAGAGTTGAGCTGTAGGAAAATACTCGCGATTCTTGCTTAAAACACCCAAGTTCATGAAAATCTCTCGCTTTTACCTATAATGGGCTCAACTTATTTTCTAACATTTTTTTTAATAAAAAAGTTTGCATTATTATCTGAATCTAGTTCGAAAAGAGATAGCCCCGCTCAGATTCGAACTGAGGTTAGAGGATTTCGCCACGTATTCCGTAATTTTAGAGAATTGCTCCAGAGTCCTCTATGATGGACCACTACACTACGGGGCTAGGATTAGCGAGTAGGACTTGAAAATGTAAGTATGTTATCAATCAATTCAACATGTGTTATCAACATACGCCTACAACAATAGCGTGTTAATCCGAATGAATCAAGTAACTCTTTTGGTTCTTTTCCTTCCTTCAACCCTTCAATATACTCGTCGTACAAATGAGCTATGACTTTTCCGCAGGTATAACAACGGATGGGTACCATCATTTGACCTGATCACCTCAATTAATATCCTATATCACTAGCAGGAGTGGGTCTACGACCTCGTGGTGCCCTGAAATGCTCGACCCGTAATTGAGCATCTCGTTCAGGGGTCAGTTCACCTTTCTCTTTCAGAAATTCTTTTGTTAGGAGCCAAAAAATCATTGCTAGAGAATTACGGCCCTTATTATTACAAGGAATTGCCAGATCAACATATCTAGTTACGTTGTCAGTATCTACTAATGAAACAATTGGGATTCCTACTCGTGCTGCTTCCTTTAATGCTTGACGATCAAAATGGGGATCAGTAATAACAACAGTGGTTGGTTCAAGATAGTGATAACGGCCTTTAATATTGGGATTAGTAAAAATACCAGGGATAAAACGACCCGTAATTGGAGTTGCTCCCGTTATTTTACAAAACATCTCAACAGGAAAAATCCCATATGCTCGGACACTACAAACTACAACTTGCGCTATATTCTGTCGAGAGAGGAATTGGGCAGCAACACGGATCCGTTCATCAGTTTTATGAACATCTAGGACGTAGAGGCCATCGCTTCGTGTGCGATAAATGGCCCACTCCATACTCTTCATCCCAGAAGAGGTTCCAATGTGGACGCCAGCCTTTAAATAATCTTCTAGGGGGGCAAGTAGGTCCCCTTCTGTCTCAGATATTGACATTTGGTGTGAATTCCTCTGATTATTCATCTTTTCTTACCTTAAGAGCCAATGAAGGTTCTTAATACTAAGGTTAAGAAGTTTTGGAGTATTTTAGCATTTTCACTTCAAATGAAAAATTAACGTTTAAGTATAATGAAACTCAATGGTCTTCTGTTCAGAATCAGCCCAAGAAGCTCGTTTCGTTTCTACCATTATTTTCATTAGCATTCGGATATCCGTTGGAGGTAATGTTGACCACACTTGTTTCATCTTTACAATGTCGAATGCGGTGACCATATCATAACCATGTTGAAAGGCATAATGAAACAAGTCATCTGCATGTGATTTTAAGGTTTTCCAGTAGACTCGTAACCGTGTTTTCTCATCATCCCACCACTTCGCTTTTTCTATTTCTATAAGATACTCAGAAATCATTACAATATGAGAAAGCGTTAATTTTTGGTGCAAAAGAGGATTCTGAAAAGGATACACTGAAGCAACCTCTTGGAGATCAAGGATATGGAAATTCAGTACTCGGGCAAAGTCCAGAATAAACTCTCCCCATGTTGTCAACCATTGTTCTTTTAGTTGTGGATCTTCGGGCACCATCCAACGCCAAGGTTTTCCAACCCATGCAGGTAGAACAGGTTTTACGCGTGGATCAACAGTTCCAGGTTGAAGCTTTGGTTTTATATCCGGTTGGGGAATAGTGGAGATAGGAGGAGTACGCACTGCTGATATCGATTTACTTTGAACAGATGAAAGTGTGGGGGAAGATCGTGACACCTCAGCACTTATTTGTTCCAAATTAGGTGATCTCGAAGTCGAATGCTCTTTTGTTACTTCATCTAAGACTGTTCCAAGTATATCAATGGATTCTGCTTTCTTCTTTTCCTTATCTTTTTTTCGCTGCATTTCAGCCATAAAAACCCAACTTACTGTTCATATGTAGTCAACTTTGTGGACTTGTTATCCTCCAAATTGATCTTTCCAATCTTCATACCTGCTCAGTTCTTTAGGTGATACCGATGGCTTGATATTTTCCATAGAAACGACAAAATCGTTAAAGTTAGGGGCTCGAGGTTGAATAGTTGCATCTTTCAATGCCCCTTCAGCATCGAGTTCCCGAATGGGATGCATTAAGGCCTCACGACAGAGGAGAGCAATATCTGCAGCACTGTACCCCGCAGTATACTTTGCTAATTCTTCAAAACTAACATCTGAATCTAATTTCACACCACGGGTATGAATTTGAAACATAATTCCCCGAGCTTCAGTTGTTGGTAATGTAACATAAACCCGTCGCTCGAATCGTCTACGCATAGCTGCATCAATATCCCAGGGTGTATTTGTAGCCCCTACTGTAACCAGTAGTTCTTCTCCTGTTCCAAACCCCTCGACCGCCTGTAGTAGCTGTGTTTTAACCCGACGCATTGCTTCTCCCTCAGAGCTACCGCCTCTTGATCCTGCAAGGGCATCTATTTCATCAAAGAATATTATGGAAGGTGATTCTTCAATAGCACGATCATACAGTTCTTTAACTAATTTTTCGGACTCTCCAAGCCACTTACTGATCAAATTGGCTGCACTTACAGAAAAAAAGGTTGAATCTACTTCTGACGCAACAGCCTTACAGAGATACGTTTTTCCACAGCCAGGGGGGCCGAACATCAAGATTCCTTTCCATGGTTTGCGAGCGCCTTTGAATAGATCTGGTCGAGACATTGGGAGAATGACAGCTTCGCGGAGGGCGCGTTTTGCAGCTTCCATCCCAGCAACATCTTCCCACTTAACATTAGGCTTTTCTCTAACAATAACGCTTGAGATGGCCCCTGAAATCTCATCATCTTCAATTGAAGGTGCTGCAGTGGAACCTGTCTTAGATTCAGAAGACCCCACAATCCCACGAATTTCCTTTACACGTAAAATATATTCCATGGCTTTTTGATAATATAAATTTTTCATACTTGGATCGTCAGTAAAACTAATTAGTTGCTGCAGCTGTTCAGCAGCATTCACATAGTACCGAACTGCTTGGGAAGTTTGTCCACTTTGATCGAGTTTGTAAGCCATGGCTGCATTCTTTTTAGCAGCATCAAACAAGGGGGAGCTCATAATTTAATCACCAGAAAATACCCAATTAAGAGAAAGAAAATCTGAGGTGGGTTCTTATCTATCCTTTTTTGATTTTCTCCAATTCTTTTTGAAGTTCTTGACTACGAATGTCCGGTGATGGAAGTCCAAAGTCAGCTGCAGCTGCTTTTGAGGCACTCAATTCCCCAATTATCTTGTCTACCATTTCGTCCTCTTCAACATCTGAAGTCATCATCTCGAAACCTTCATCCATAGCCTCTGTAGCCATATCAACTCTTTCGGTTTCAATCTCCATTTGTTGAAGGACACCTTCAAGCTGAGGAATCTTAAGTTGTTTATTCATTGTGTGGAGGGTTCTTACTAGCCCTTTGAGATCTTGACCTATGGCTTGGGTTGCAGCAGCCTGCTCTAATTTGAATTTGATACCTTTTACTCGACTTGCCATTTGTTGACATCCACGAGCCATGGTTCGATTTTTAGCTACATCTTTAGCTAATAATCGTGCTGTTGTCATATCGCCAGCTTCGATTGAACTTTCAACTTCCTTGAGCATCCGTTTTTCTTCTTTAATGAGCTTGTTTCGCTGACGATTCATCCGTTTTTCGACCATGCGTAGGCGCACAATCCATTTTCGTGTGGATCTAACATCGCTACGACCTCCACCTTTTAACCAATTTCCAAACTTGTCAAAAACCATTCTTAAGACCTCAGACCTTCTTCAATTTGTCGTCGCATTTCATCTAGTTTCTTTTTCTCAGCTTCACGTTTAGTAGTAGATGATGTTTCCGTTACAGGGGGAGAAGGAGTGCTTACCTCCACACTTGGTTCTGGGAGCGAACCAGAAGCTAATTCCGCTTCCAATTCAGCCATTTGTTGAGAGATGCGATCATCTGCTTCAACATCCATTCCAATTTCAGTAATTGAAGTGTCTGTTAACGCTTCTTCCATACCTGAAACCATTTCAATAGAGTCTTCTAAGGACATCATTACTTCTTCTGTTCTTTCAGGAGAAGCTGCTTCAATATTAGCATCAATAGCTGTTTGAGCAGAAGCGAGAGTTTCTGTTAGAGTAACATTGTCTGCTGATACGTCTAAAGTATCAATTGTTCGCTGGAGGTTTGCAATCTTATTGTGTGTGTTTGAAACTTGGGTTAAATAGAGTTCACGGCGTTTTAATGCCTGTTGAGCTCCTAATTTATTACCTGATTTTAACAAAGTTCGGGCAAGTTCATATTGTTCATCTGCTTGCCTTGAATAGTTCCTAATCTTGACTTCCATTTGATTGATTGTACGTTTCAGCTTTGCTTTTGTTTCAGTTGAGCTACTAGGTTTTTTTCCGGTTAAAAAACCTTTAAATCTTTTCAAGGTTAAATTCATCTCACTATATTATTAATGCATAATTATTATTCTTATTAGTTAAAAGTCTTCAGGTGTACATCATTTCAAACTTACTTAAGACTTTTCCTACTTTATCCTTTATAGCCTACTAATGATTGGAAGAACCTAGATTGGTATTTGTTTAGACCTAGAATAATTCAAGGTTAAGTTTAAAGAAAACATATTTCCAATTCGGTTAGAAATTCAGATCCCTGGAAATGATATGACTATTCCGTCCAGAGTTTCGGTTTTAATTGCAATTTTTTGTTGGATTAATTGTGTTAACCCCTGGTTTACACGTTCCAGTGTCCAAGATGTCTCTCTAACTAATTCAGTTAAGCTGATTTGACCCTGAAATCGAGCTGCAAATTCTAAGATAGTTTGGTGGTCTGTAGTTAGGTTAGGATCAATAAACACTACAACTTTCATCCCTGCTAATTGACGGATATCATGAATCATTCCATTCTTTTTCAACAAATTGAGAGCTGTTGTAATGTCATCAATTGAGGTAGTAATTCCTTGACTCTCATCACTTAACTTTAAGGTTAATTCTGAGACACTGAGAAGTCCACCAGTCTGACTTCGTATTTGTTTTCCTAGCTCTAAGATTCGTAATGCCAAGACATTATGATATTCATCCTTCCCTTTCAATCGCTGCATCAAACTTGGCTGTTTCCCTATCTCATAAATGCCTATGGCACGGGGAAGGCCTAATTCCTCTCGAAGTGCCATTAGTCGTCGAGACAATTCGGGATTCTTCTTTAAATCTGTCTGATATCTTTTTTCTAATTTTTCCAAATCTTTATGAAGATCCTGTACTTTTTGGGTCATTTCCTCTAAAGATTTCAGTGCTAATTCTGCGCCTTTACGCTTCATCTCAGCTTCCTGAGTGAGTTTCTCTTCGATTCTCCGTAATCCCATTCTTGTAATCATCCCATCTATGATTCCGAGTAGATTTCGCACGATTTCATTTATAATTCTTTAGGTTATTGCAGTTGAATAGAAATCTATTCAACTTTTTTCACATGAGGTCATCAACTAGCTCGTTACCGCAGCTAGTCTCCATCGTGTGGGATGTAACCCAACAGCCTCTATCCTGTCAGCGTCAACCGCGTTCAGGAATGCTTTTTTCAAAATATTATAGGCCCCATTCACATCAGCATTAATGATAATACCTTTGTGGGATTTGAATAGTCCTCTAGTTATTCTTTGGCCTAGAAATCGGTTATGTTTTTCGATTGGCTCGTTATCCAAAAAAGAACACTTACTCGAATAACTTTCCTCCTGTTTAATGACCGTTATTCCCTGCTCTTCAGCTTTGTAGTCTAATTGCTGAATTAGCTTATTATAAGGAATAGTGACAAAATTTTGATTATTCTTTTTACCGATCTGGCTGTTTTTCTTCCAATTAGAATTGTACCCGATCACAACTGTTCCAATGTCATTCATTACGCAGTACTCAATAATTTTTCTGCTAGTTTTGTGGAAATAGTCATTTATCTTTTTATTGCGTTTAGCTGTTAATTTTTGCATGGTCTTTCCTGTTTTTATTCCCTGACGATCATAAGTTGATTGAATCCGTGCTCGTTCTTTGTTATAGTATTGATTAATGGATTTAACAACCCCACCTTTAATAACAAATGGTTTCAAGCCATTGTTATTGACTGTAGTTATGAAATTGTGAACCCCTAAATCAATTGCAATGATTTTATTTTTATTCATAAGTTTAGGATGAAAATTCTTCTCGTAGACGATTTCTACAATATAACCTACCCCTTTTGGGATAATTCGTACCTCTCTGATGTCAGTTTTGTCATCAAGTCTAGTATTCAGCTTACAACTTACTTTTTTTGGAAATAGCAGGGTTTTATCTTTTAATTTCACTTGCTGGTTCGTAAAAACCAGTATAAACTCTCCATTCTTTGGTTTATACCTAGGAGCTTTCGGTCTTCCGTTAAATTTCGATTTATCCTTCTTCCACTCTCTGATAGTGCTAAAAAAAGCTTTCCAGTTCCTATCAAGGATTTTCAAGACCTGTTGATTAGTCTGGGCAGGGAGATGTTGATAATTATTAGAAGTCTTAAGTAAGTGGTACAGGTCATTATAACGAATCCATTTTTTGTTATTGAACAATTCTTGACGAATCAGATAATTTCCTTCGTTATAGAGGTTTTTTGAGAGATGACAGAACCAAGAAAGGGATTTATGGGGTTTGATCCAAATTTGTTCTGTGCGAGTCACTTGCATCTGTTTAACCTCACTTGGATTGAATTTCCTCTAAGGATTTTAGTTCTAGAGTTTTGAAAAATTCGCTCTGTAGTTGGTTAAAGCTCCAATCAATTATCCTCTGACTTGTCTTTATCCATATTCTCAGGAGGCATGTTGGTTCCTCAAGTCTTTAATAAACGAAGATAGTTAAATAAATAGTTATACAGGATCCAAATTGCAGGATCCACTAATATACTCTGATTAAGTAACATAATTTTTCCTCAAAAAAATAGCTCATAATTTCATAATTGATTTCGATTAACCACTTACCACTCTAGCTGAATGGCAACTACACTTAGAGAAATATCTTCTAAAACCTCGGATCCCGAAATATAAACCAATGAATAGGGTATCTTAAGTAAATTTCATAATAATTACGGATAGTTTCTAAAATCAGGATTGTACTTGATTATCTGATCAAAAAGCTGGATTCATGAATAGAAAGATATGAGTAAAACTTATATAGGGCTTCAATGTAAGATTAAATAGTAAGTGATGATTCAGGAAAAAACCAATGCATTCTCAACTGACTCTCGACCAAAAAAGATGGCCTAAATTTCGCTTCTTATTATTTATCGGATTTTTTATCCTTTGTGTGATAATCCCTGCAGCTAAAATATTTCCTTTCTTTGAAAGGAGTGAAAGATGGTATTTCGTTACCGCAGATTCGTTTATTACCAAATATTCGTATTTCTTTGACTCGTATTATATTCATGAATCTGGAAAATCAGGATATTATTTTACGGATTTTGCATTCGACAGCATAATTGATTATCTCGTGATCCCAGGTTGGTGTATGATTCTGTTGGGAATTCTCGTATTAATTTTTGCGATAGTTGAGTTCTTAAGGAAAGAGAATTTTATTATCCTTTATTGGTTATCAATAATAACCATTATTTCAATTTTTATAGAATGGTTACTCATAATCATAATAATGATTCAAGAACCATGGAAGAACCATGTTTCTCTCATGAGTGGAGTTACATGGTATCCTCCTATCCTTAATATATACCTCTTGGTAATGATGTTAATCGGTGTATTCTTTTTAATAAGTGCAAATTGGTTATATAAGTATTATAAGCCAGTTGAGTCCGAAATTGGTGCTTAAGATAGTACTGTTTAAAACTGATAATAATTGGTAGATGAAACAGTTAAAACGACTTATAGAAGCACCTCTAAGCCTAAGTAGTTATAATTCACTATTTTCTTAATTTTTAGATTGGCATAATATGTCAAGACTTTGTAAGCTTATAAACTAAGAGCTAAAGTTTTTACCCACTGGGATAGTACGTGGTGCTCAAGATGCCTTCCGGGATGTCAAGCTTTTATTGTTCGTTTTGTGGCACCATGATTCGCGAATTAGATTCCCAAAAGTGTTATGATTGCGGTGCAGCATTCTGTTCCAAGTGCGCTTCTCAACTACAGACCGATGATGCCCAGTTTAAATGTCCTTGTGGTTCAATGAACGTAGAAATGGGTTCTCCTTCACAAAACTTGAAAACTGAAACTTTGGAACATATTTTTGAGTTGAAGCGCTCGCTTAAACAAGTAGCTTATCGTCCAGTAATCGTACTTAAACGTACGGGGCATCTTGAATCTAGACTACGATCTTTTAGAAAACAGTTTTTAATCCCAGGAAATCAGATCGATAAAATCTTTCTTGACACCAAAAAAATCGAAAATTTTACCTTATCAGAATTTCAAGAATATGCTTCGAAATTAAATCGACTCTATCGCAGTTTAATGGGATTAGACTCCTCTTTTACTGATTATCGTAATCTTTCGCTTCAACTTAGTCTTTTCCAGAAGCAAATTACCAGTTTCGATCAAACGGTCCATGATAAACTTCAACCGATTCATGATCTAATTGAGGATATAGAAAATCAGTGCGATCAGTTTGAAGAGATGGCACGACATCTTGGACGGTGCTTTGATGTCTTTGTTTTTGTACCTGGGGAATTAGCTATTGGTTTTTTCCCAAATATTGGATTACCAAATGGTGGTATTAGAAAAAGTTCTATTGATTTAGTAATCACAACTGATAGAATTGTTATACTTAGTAAAAAAAGACATAATATCCTAGCTCGCAAAATTGTTGTAAATGATGAATTTCCACCTGAAGATCTGATTGATGTTCAAAAAACAAGCGTTGGATTTCTTAAACGAGATAAGCTTCAAATAACAACCATTAAACATGATTATGAACTACGAGCTGATTGTCAAACCCTAATGCGAATATTTGATGCACTCCAACTTAGTTATTACGGACGTCCCAGTGATATATATGTCCATGAACCTTTCCGAGATTGGTCTTCCGAAATTTATCAGGAAAAAATCCTATCAGCTCTTAATTTTAATTCAAATATAATTGGAAATACAAAGGGAACGACTGAGTCAACTTCCGATCAAGAAAGGGAACCTGATTTTGTAACAGGAGTTCTAGACGACCGCCTACGCGATCTACGGTTACGAAAATTAGCAAACGAAAAGGCATTACAGGAACTCAAAGAAGGCAGAAAAAAAGTATCAAGTCGAGATTATTTCGAGTTAATCAAGCAATTCGAATTAGAGCTTGCTAAAATAAATGATGCAATTACTGAATTGCTTGTTCGAACAGGGAAAACTAATCTTTTCACTTAATAGACTTTAGAATACCTTAAAGATTACTCAATTCTCGTCGAAAATCAGATAACCATCTTGCAGCTTGCAATTCTAACTTTCGTAGTTCGTCTTGCTTTAAGAGTTGGCCTGGTTTTTGTCTGTCCATCCATCTTATCCACTCATTAATATCTTGGGTTACCCAATGGTCAGCTCCATATACATGAGATTTGATTAGGATTGCATAAAGCTCATCTAAATAAGGTAAAACTCGGTCTACAGTTGCAATGGCTTCTAAACGAAGAAGATCTAGTAATTCAATAGCATTAGCTACGAATTCGGCAGCAATACTGGGGAGTTTTTTAATTTGGCTATAATCAATGCGATTTCCAGGAGATTCATCTGTACCCTCAGTCTTATGGAGTTTTTCAAGACCATAAGGGAATAATTTTTGGATCTGTTCAGTTTGAATGAAGTCATCCAAGTCAAAATTATAGTTCTCTAACTTTGCTCGAATCGCGACAATTGTTGATAAGAGATTCTTGTGTTGTTTATGGAAAATATTCGGATCTAACTCACCTCGCTCAAAAGTTCGAGATAATAAGTCAAGAGTCCCAATACTTGCATATAGATGCCCTTCCAATTCCCAACGCTTTGCTAAATTTGGAGGAAAAGTCATGAAGTTTATCCTATCCCAAATAACTTAATTGTTTTCGAATTGTATAGAGTTCTTTTGTATATTTTTTATATAAACGTGAATATTCGAAAATTGAAATCTCTCCAGCTGCATAGCGATCTTCAAGTGATGCTAATAATTCTGAGAGGGCAATACGTTCTGATTCGAGGTTATCTTGAGCTGAAAGGCTTAAATGTTCATCTCTTTGAGAGGATTGTACTTGAACCATTTGCTGTGCGCGTAATCGGGCTAATTCCTCATCTTTTTCCTGCATTTTATGTGTCAAAGAAGATATCTCTGTTCTCAAGGCTGTGGTTTCTGCGGAGGTTGTCTGAGGTTCGGCTACTGGGGGTGTTTCTGTTAAACGGGCGACTGTCTCGCGAACTGTCTTAGCAGCCTCACCTTTGGGAGTTGGAGGCACCCTAGACATAAGGTTCTTTAATGCTATAATCACTTGATATAGATGAAACTCCGCACGCCAATTATCTAGGATTCGTAATTGGATAAAGCTATCCTCATCGATGTTTGGGTGATCCATGTAGCCAACTGCTGTAACCACGGGGGGGACATTTGGAAAATATTCTGGTAAAAAAATCTCGAAAGTGAACATGTTTCGACCCCTACTGGTTGTATAAGTTAATGTCCCTTGCCATCGAGCTAAGGATTCTCCTACAGGATTGAATCCTGAGGCTGCGGAATTAGAATAAACCAGCTGTGCCTCTCGTGCTAAAATAAAATCTCTATCCATTTTTTTTTCTGGCTCCTTTCTTTGAATTGTAGGCTTAAACATTCATGTAAATATATTTAACCCAGATAGGTGTTTCCTTCGGTTTATGTACATCTGTGTGAAACCTCTTAAAAAAGCCTCACAATAAGGAACCTTAAAAAGATACTCCCTTGTCCCATATTGTCTTTTCTCTTATATCATCGGGATAGATAGTGCATCATTCTTTTTTTCAGTCCCAATCATCTCTATAAATCCGACTAACGCTGATTTATTTCTTAAAATCTCATGAGCATTCTTTAAAAATCTAAAAATCTTATTATATGATATCCTTGAGACATTTATCCCCAATAATTAGTTTTATTTCAGCAATATTACGATTTTTTTCCTCCAGAGACTTTCACAGAAGATAAAAAGTCAACGATAGACTCACCTAACAGCTCAAATGCTTGTTCTATATTTTGGCCTGTTTTTGCACTTGTTGGAAGAAAGTATATCTTGAAACCGCGGTATTTCTCTGAAATTTGTGACAAACGAGATACAAAAGCCTGTATTTTTTCTTTAGAAACACAGGGTAAACCAGCCTTGCATAAATCTGTTTTGTTAGCTAATACAATTAATGGTACTGGGCCACGTCCGTTATTGCGCCAGAGCTCATTCATCCATTTCACAATATTCTGATAACTCTCAGGACGTGTGATATCGAAGACAACCAGGGCTCCTACCGCAGACATGTAATAGATTTTTCTCACATTAGTAAAGCGGGGTTGGCCAGCGAGATCCCAGATTAGGTATTTTATCTGTTTACCGCCAGTATAGACTATATCAGATGTTTTAGCAGCTAGATCTGCCCCTATAGTCATTTGATAATCAATCTGAAACCCTTCTCCAAGATAGCGCCTTCTTATTGAAGTTTTCCCTACAGCGCCATCACCAATCAGGATTACCTTCAAAGTGTGATGTTCCTGAACAAGTGTTGATTTAGCTGTTGTAATCGCATTATCTAGATCAATACGTAAATCTGGACTGTTTTGAGGATTTTTATTCGGATATTGATTTATAATTTGTCCGATTTGAATAGCTAACATATAGATTTTATCTCGGGGGATAAATTTTGAAGTAACAATTGCAATAATGATCTGTTCAATCACGAAAAAATGAATGGTTTGGGATTCAAGGGTAAGAACTTCAAGTAATTCTCCTAGTTTGTATTGGACATAGTTTGTTATAGTGTTCAAAATAAAGCTTAAAGATTCTTGCAGATTAATCTTCTTAGACAGAGGATAATCAAACAATGGTTGTCCATTTCTCATAAAACAGGAAATCAAGTATATATCTTCTGTTTTTTCCGCTCTTTCTAAACCAAACCGTCTAAAGTCTTCGATGTAATCTTTCTCGGTTCTTTCAGCTTGTGCATAAGCTTCTTCCAAAATCGTTAGATAATCACTGCGCCCCGATGTTGCTTTTTCAAGGTCTACTTGAACTTTATGGTAGAATTCTTCCATTTCATCGGATCTGGCTTCATCAAGAACCTTTTCTTCCAGAGATTTCTCTTCCTTCGATTTTTTGGATTGTGAAGACTTATTATTATCTTCCAATGGGTTGGCCTTCCGATATTCTCTGAAAAATTTTTAACAAACATTCGGTTTTTTAATTCCTCACTAATAAAGATATGACCCTTCACCCTCTTTAAAGGCTAGTCTATAATTATGAAGTTGTGTTTTATCCAATCTTTAAAAAGAAACTAAAACTTTAATAAGTAAGATGATTTCCTGTCTTCTCTCTAAACTTGACATTACTCTTGGAAGGAAAAAAATGGGTGAATCACTTGGTTCTTTAGATGATCAAATAATAATTTTCCTACAAACTTTCAGTCCATATCTTGATCTTATTTTTGGATTCATCACTCTTTTTGGCGATAAACTCTTTGTCGTTGGAATAATTATTGTACTTTTCTTCTGTATTGATAAAAAACTGGCTATCCATGTTGCTTTTTTAGCAATTTTTACTGCTATCATCACATACACAATAAAAGGCTTTTTTGGTCTTGAAAGACCTTATCTTGAATATGATAGATTGAATAAAACTGAAATAAAAGGGATCAAGGATATACTAGGCCAACTTCCAACAGATTATACATTTCCAAGTGGACATTCATCAAGTGTAGGGTCGTTTTGGACATTTTTAGCAACCCGTTGGCGCTGCCTTGGTCTTTGGATAATAAGTGTCTTCATGATAGTTATGGTTCCTCTTTCCCGAATTTACCTTGGTGTCCATTGGCCGACAGATGTAATTGTTGGTGTATTGTTCGGAATATTAATTGCACTGCTCTATATCATCCTCTTACCTAAAATAGAACAATTTATTGCGAATTCTTCTCCTTCCTTTCTTTTTATAATTGCAGTAATAGCTCCTATAATAGCAGTAGTAATGTCATATTTAATCACTGTTTTAATGGGTCATGATTTTGAACTTGCTGACACCAGTTCATATGCAGGATTACTTCTAGGTTTATCAACTGGTTATATACTTGAAAGTCGTTATATCAATCTGAAAGTGAAAGAAGTCAGATCAAATAAGAAAATACTTATCTATCGTGCTGTTTTAGGCCTCATAATTATTTTTATCATATATTTTGGCTCGAGTGCTATAGCTGGAATGCTTTTCAAAGAATTTCCTCTTTATCTAATTGCACGATTTTTACGATATGCGATTTTGTCGTTTTTCGGTATTTTTTGCGTCCCGTGGTTGTTTAAATTCATTGAAGAGAAACTCTCATTAGACCAGACTTCCTCCTTTTCAGTCGAGTAATATGTCCTAAAGAAAATAAACTAAGAATAATTAATGGGAGGGATCCTTTAATAATGAAACTTCTCAGTTGGTTGAATGACTTCCGAAGGGTTTTAGAATTTATCTAATAGAAATGAGAATCCAAAAGAAAATAGTTAAGAATAACTGTGTGAAAAGTAATTTAAGCGTAGAGAACCACGAAGATAAAACTCTTCCGTGAGAGAAAACATATGTCTGAGTCTGAATCCCTCGTCTGTCCCAATTGTAGTGAAAGAAGTCCAGCAGGTTACATTCTCTGCCCTTATTGTGGCTTCGACTTAACAAAAATTGTTCGGGCAAGAGAACGAGTTCGTGTCACGATTAGAGAGAAGTTTTTACGAATTTGGCGAAGTTTATTCGACCCCAGAGAAAGTAAACGCCTTTTTAATGAGATTGGAGTCAACCCTGATCGTTTTGGCGCCATAATTGTACTATATTTTGTTTCTGTAGCATATGGTTTTCGATTAAGTGCATTCTTTTTTAAAGGTGCAGATACATCTTGGCATGATTGGCACTTCTTATATTTCGTGATTGCTCCTTGGATTGTTGCTATAGCCTTTATTATCCTAGCGATATTCGGGTGGCTCATTAGTAGTCTTATTGTTTGGCTAATAGCAAAAACCCTTGGAGGAAAAGCTAGTTTTCGGGATACACAAGGAATTGTTGGCTACTCACTTGGTCCTCTCATTCCTGCTTCAATAATAATCAGCATTTTAATTGCCTTTTTGGGACCAGGATTAGAAAGTGCAACCATTACTACTACAACTTGGACTAATTATGCTATATTTGAACTCCTTTACATCCCCTTTTTGGGCCTCGTTGCTTATCATTGTGGAAATGGTATTCGTACAGCTCATTTACTCAACGAATATTATTCATATGGCATTAGTGGTATCCTCACCCTTGTCTACATTGTTCTTTTTTTATTACCAAACTTTATTTAACGTGAAGAAAAAAGATACAGAATTGTACCAATTACCTGTTGATTAAATCACAGATTTCAGTCTATATTAATCACGAATTTTAGGGGAGTAGATAATGTGGGATCAACAACCCTGAAAATAGCTCCTGATTGAAAGATACTTCCTATCTTTTCTTCAGAGGCAGTTAATCTCTGAGTTTGAAACAACAATGCCATTTCAGAACTCAGATTGAATGAGTATCGTAGTTGAGCTATAAAATCTCCTAGTTGTTGGTCAATAGGAGAACGAATAGGAATAGCTTGCAACTGGTAACGTGGTGAACAAACAATACAATCTTCACGACGTTCAAGAGGTACCGATGTGAACAACTCGGTCTTTCCATCCCAAAACAGATACTCTTTCAAGGGGGGTAATCCAAGAATGATTTTTAAAGCCTCTTGAGCCATAAGACCCCCTATGACAAAAGATACACTAGAAACGTATGGAATGTATTCGTTTTCGTTTTCAGCAGGTCGAGTTTCTTTTCTCACTTCTCCAAATGGTGTACAGGCTTTTTGAAGCTCTTCTTCAGGAATTAGTGACTGGCATTCTAAACAGGGAGTTTTTTGGGGGACAACAACTTGAAGATTTCCTAGAAAGCTATACATCCCTCCAGAGATCAAAGGAATGTTTGCCCCTACTGCAAATGAGTTTACCCATCGACGAGCTTGAAATGTGTCTAAACCATCAAGGATGACACTCGAAGTTTCTAGGACATGGCGTGGAGCCTTTTCAATAGGCATGTATAACGTAATAACATTAACGTCTGGATTAATTTCCTGTAATACGTTTGCACAGACTTTAACCTTCGGTTTTCCTATATCTGCAGCCCGAAAAAGCAATTGTCTATTCAGGTTACTCAATTCGATGGTGTCTAAATCAACTAGAATGAGTGTTCCTACTCCTGCCATTGCTAATGATGTACCAGCCACACTCCCCAATGCTCCTAGCCCAACCAATGTCACGGTACTTTGCTGGATTTTTTTCTGATCCCAGTGTTCTATCAAAAGTTGACGATTATACCGCTCACTCATATGACAATCCCAACCACCATCCCAGCTAAAGAATTTAAAAGTGCTTCACTGGATTTACGAAGTCAGTTACGAAGTTCTATCTTGGGAACGGAATTTTAGGTTAGGTTGAGCCACCTGTAGTTCGTGTGATCATATATAACTTATCCATATCTTCGATCCCAGCAGACTTTAGGGTCTCACTTTCATCGAGTTGTTTTCCCTGAAATACGAGGATGACCGATCTAGCTGGTATCCTTTTTTGTTGGGCTACTCTTTCTTTGATAGCAGCAACCGAATCTGTCTTATCACAAGTCATTGTGATCTCCCCGCCTCCAATAGCTTGAACTACATTTATCTGCATCATGAATTCCTTCATTTGATCTACTTGATCTACCCCATATAAGTTCCTCTTTTAAAATATATTGAATGGGGAACCCAAATCTTTTATCCCTTCTGTTCTTCAACGATTTTCTGTATCGAGGATTGTGATACTTTTATAAAATTGTTTAAAACAGAATTATACTGTTAATAGCTCAATCTGTGTCTTCAGAATCAAGAAAAGTGATTCCATGATGATTGATTTCAAACCGTAACGTTTGTTTAGTATGATTGGTCGCTCGCATCTTCCCAATTCTTAAGATACGAATCATTTCACCTCTAACTGAAAGTGTATCTAAATGAATAATAGAATCCGCAATATATTCTTCTCCGAAAAGTGAATGCTCCATGCCACCTGAAACCTCGGATATAGCAAGAGTAGTAACATTCAATGCTGAAATATTTGTTAAAAATCCTGTTGTAAGTTTTCTAAGGAATCCAAAGTCATTTCCATAGTCATAGAACTGAAATGCTGCCAAGGGATCTATAACAATACGTTCTATCTTTTTTTCTTCTACCACTTGACTAATGTGATAGAACACTTTATGAAGAAAAGTAGGTAGAGAGGTTTCGTTATAGGGAACCCCCTCCGCCTCTAACATCAGTTCAGACTCTTCAGTATATGTTAAACTATCGGGATCCCATAATTCCCAACCCGAGGGAGTAAAATCAAGCATAACAATTTTCTCTGGTTCAGCAAAGAAGTTATGGTCAAAAAAGGAGAAAGAACTTGCATCCCGACGAATAGCCCAAGGGGGTTCTTGCATAGCTACCAATAGGCCATTTTCATTCCGTCGTGCACCCTCATGTAGAAAATGTAAGCCAAAAATGGTTTTACCAGCCCCTGCAGGACCAATTACCAGATTGGTTGTCCCCTTGATAAAACCACCTGAGGTTAATGCATCTAAATAAGGAACACCTGAGGTTACACGAGTAATTTGCTCGAACAAAATACCACGCACGTTTTTCTTCTATTATCTAAGATTAGATTTGACTTTGTTTAATCAAAAACTTACGATTCAGTTTCATTTGGTCAATGAGGTACTGAAAAGCCACCTGGATATTCTCACCACTTCTAATCCCTCCTGGGTCGGCAGCCACAGTACCAAAGACATTATAGACATTATTTTTCAGCAATTCTTCAAAGAAATGTGTTTTCAAGAATTCAGGGGAGAGAGCACCTGGAAGATCTTGCTTATTAGCAATTACAAGAATCGGTACCCGGTTCGATACCAATTGTAGAGCGTCATCAAACCATTGCTCATCATATCTGAAATTTCTTCTCGAGCTATCAACAATAAAGACCATACCATCTGCAGTGCGTACAAAACGCTCGTGATAACGCATATCCAAGAATTTACGCTGACCTCCCACATCGATCAAGCCCATCACGGTTTTTTGGATAACTACGTGAGTGATACCGAACGCAATCGTAGGTTTAATATCACGCGGAGGAGGATACCCATGTTCTAGATAAAAAGCAATTGTAGATTTCCCTACACCGCTTGTTCCTAATAGTACCACCGAATAGATGTCTTTTAAACTGCTTTGCATCCGATGATAGATCCTTTTGTGGATTGTTCGATATGGGGTCGTGAGAAAAGCATCATCGTTAATTAAAACTCTAAATACAGGGTATCGATTGATATTCTTAGACATAGACGTTTATAACATCTTCGAAATACACAGATATCAAATACAAAGATTTTTCCCCTGGGGGTACGAATTTTATTAATTAGATTGTATTTATCAAATCAAAAGATAAAAGGATTCATGTGAAAGACAATGTCCAATGAACCCCGAAAAGTAGAGATTGAGACCCTTAAAACTCCTAAAGGTGACATTCCTACAGTTAAAGGTCTTGAAACTACAATAAACACTGTTTATGCGGAAATGGCTTCATTAAACAATCATCTCTCACAAATTAACCAGTTTCAGGACCAAATCCGTCAAGCCTTAGTGGATATAAATTCGCAATTGGCGAAATACAGTAAGAAACTGGGAGGACTGAGCGAAACATTTGCAGATCTCATTGTTATCTTAACGAAAATTGAGTCTCAACAAGAGTATAATCGAGATTTTTCAAAGAAACAATTACTTGTAGAAAAAGCTGACTTGGTGGCTTTAAAAGAAGACCTATCGAATATTTTAGAACAGTTGAAGGATCATGTGACCGAAAATGAGCCCTGAGGTATTCAAGCTTCCTACTAAGATTCGTCTTCAATCATCCCCTGTCGATAAAGGCACTAATAATAATCGTATTCATATTCCAAGTAAATTTCCTGTCTCCAGTACATCTAATATCAAACTGATCAGCAAAAACATAGGAGAATGGAATCCTTTTGAACTTGTCAAATGCATGATATGTTGGAAACCAATCGATATTTATGGAATAGATGCTAGTTCATATATGGAATGTCCCCATTGTCATCAAAAAGCCCATCAAGATCATATGCTGCGTTGGCTTGCCAAACACCATACTTGTCCTTATTGTCGCGGGAAGTTGTGATTCTTTGAACTTAGAAATCCTACCTAAGGTTCTTCAACAATTAATTCCAAAAATCGAAAGCATAATCGATTCCTATTATTCAGATAGATCAAAAACATTGCCAGTAAGGATCAATAGCCGAAAACAAAACATCACAGTTACTTGGAACATTTATCCGACAAAAGATATAGATCTTGACGATTTATTGCAGATACTTACTCAAACCATTGAAAAGAATGTCTCTGATATTAATGGGGAAATAATCCAATGTAATCTGATTAATGGTACAATTCGGGATAATCGTGTTCAGGAGTTTCAAATCCACACAGGGAAAATTTGGGAGTTATATTTATATGAACCAGAGACCTACATTTATCTCCGACTTCTCTATGAATCGCGTATAGCTCAACCCCAAGATAAATGGATCTCCATTGACATTGATATTATGAAAGAATCTGCATGGTTTGTTAATTAACCATGTGTTATATGTTTAAGGTTAAATCAGGAGAGTTAGGCCAAAAATTAGGAAAATAGAACTTTCAAACCTCTAACTCTATTTTTTCTTTACTATACTTTGTTTTTACATGAAGTAGACTATGCTATTATTTAAATGAAAAGTGTAGGAAAATAAAGCATATTAGAGGATACACCAACGTTGAGTATGGGATTCGTAACGAACTCTTCCCTCTTTCTCTAGCTGTTTAAGGAACGCAGTCACAGTTGTTTCGGCAACACCCAACTCTTTAAATGGTGTTTCCCAATTAAAACCTAAAATGCGTTGATATTCCTCTGCAATATAGAATCCTTTAGCTTCACCTGCACTAACTACCAGATCATAGATTGTATCTTTGGTATGCTTATGTTCAAAGATTAAATCGTTAATATAAAGTTCAACGGGTTTTGGGACTGGACTTTGATGGGTAGGACAGATTACTTCCGTTTTAAGGTTGCTCAACAACTCTAACAGTTTTAATCTTCTGTCTGGGCTTCCTGTGCTGTCAATAAAGAAGGCAGCTGGTTTCTCTGGATATATATTACCTTCATCTCCAATAAAAGTACATCCTCCGCGATAAGCTTGAATTAATATAGAATCGGCAGAGTGGCCACCAGAATTTTGTAAAATGAGTTCTTCGCCCCCCAAATCAAGTGTCTCACTTTTATCAAATGGGTGGATAAGCTCCTCTTTTACTTTTCCAATTTTAGAGAAAAGGGAAGATTTCATTGCTAAGCTGAATTTAGAGGGGTTAGGAAACTGCTTCTCCAATATATATTTCTTCCCTTCTTTTAATGCGTCTACCCCAGATTCATGAAGCCACACTTGTGGTTGGATTTTTTTTAATGAATCAATCCCAGCCCAATGATCGGGGTGAGTGTGAGTAAGAATAAGATATCGAATTTCTGTCGAAGGGTCACGACCAGCTTTTTTCACAAAGGAAATGATATCTTTTCCGATAGAGCGTGAAGGAAGATCGATAATAGCGATTTTTTCATCACCCAGAACAAGATAGCTGGCATATTCTTCACCCTGTTTTCCAACATCATCTACTACCCGATAGATTCCCGAAGCCCATTCTACAAAATTAGTCATCTAGTTTCACCATGATTCGAGATTTGTTATTATTTATTCCCTTTCTAATCTTCGAATTTTTAATGGTTTGTGTTTGAGGAGATAATTAATCGTTCTTAAGTACTAAAATCAAAAGAAAGGATAATTTTTAAAAAGCAATGCAAAAAGAAAGATTCTAATAACCAAGTATCTTCTAAGCAAAGTTGGTAGATGTGAGAATTGAAGATTGACCAATTAATCGACCATAATTATATTCCCGTTATTGATCCCACAGCCAAAGATTCTCCAGCAGAAAAGGGTGCAAACGCTTTTTTAGCCGAGTATGGTGGTTTAGTCGAGGAAGTGGCTCTAGTTTGTAAAAAAGAAGATGGATTAGTGACTTATCGATCTGGAGCTGCTCCCAGTGATCGTAATTATGAAAATTTTTTCACAGATTTTACTGAATTAGCTAGTGATCTGGGTATTAGAACTCATGCAATATCTTATGCATTTGGTGATTCATATCTTGGCGCAGATCCTAATTATTCCATTGGCCGATCTGACGGAACTGCAATACACGATTATGTAGACCCATCAATGGAAGGCTATTGGAAACACTTGAACCATATTGCCCGCGAGGTAGCCACAAAACCCATCAAATCACTGATCTTACAAGAATTTTTATTCCCCAGACAAGAGTACTCATTTTCCCGACGAAGTGTGAGAAAATTTGCTGAAATCTCTGGATCAAGCCTAGACATTACGTACCTCGACATTCAGAAGGATCCTGCGATCCAGAGAATTTTTGAAGAATGGCGCGCCGATCTTATTACCACAGCCTTTCGAGAGGCAACAGAAATGGCTAAAGGTGAACATCCAGATCTGGATGTTGGGATGATAGTTCCAGTTGATCCTGAAACTGATTGGAGTGAGGGATTCATTCGTCATTTTGGAATCAATCTTGATGCAATTATTGAAATTAGTGGTTACATTGTCTTTCATCTCATGCCTTACTCTCCAATGTACCCTGAACCTGATACTTCAGGTTGGGACATATTATTGCGATCAATTAGAAGTTCTACTTTATATGAAGAAAGTGGTTACAAAAAAGCTCTTTTTATTTGGGGCTTGGAAAACGAAGAGGACGTCGATTGGTTGGATAGGTTGAAAGAAGAGGTCAACGCAGACCATATCTTTGCCCGATTAGAACATCCTCCGAAGTACACTGTAAAACGAGAAATCCATCGTGGCGTCTAGATTCAGTACTGCTGATTCCAGTGGGCATATCTTTTAACATAATCCACTGCTTGTTGCCTGAATTGCTCCCGATCTTTCTTCCATTGACGAGATGCCGTGGCATTTAGCGGATCATCAGGATTCGGGCTATTTAACAGGAATCTGATGGTTTCAACAATCTGAACAAGACTATACGCGGGACTCCATTCCTTCCCCAAGATTCCAACACATACCTTCTCTTTAAAGATGTTGACATGCCAAATTGGAGTTTTAAAACGAACTTTGGGGGGTTCAAATGGATATTTCCGAGGAATATGAATTTCAATGAAAAATACTCCCCCTTCATACAAACCCGAGCCTAATATCTCTCCCCGCCAATGTGTTAAATTATTATCAACTGTACGAAAAGTTGGTTGCTCACGCGCGAGCTCTTGTGCTTCGATTGCTAGTCTATCTAACCATTCGTCCTCTGTAAGCATGATTTAATCCCGCTTTTTTACCCAATTTACTGATAATTTAAGGAAATCCGAGAAGATCCATGTGGTATCCTTCTGCCTCAATCGCAAAAATAAATATCAATGTATCTTATGATGGCTGGTACTTATTATTGGCTAAATATTATATATGATAATACAATAAAATTTTTTATATTCGGTTTAAGTCAGTTACCAAATCTCAGAACTATAAATAAAAAGGGCTAATACTTTATTAAAATCCTTACTAATGACTTTATTCAGAACATACATAAATAGAAGCTGATAAGAGAGGATAAAAGAAAATGTCCGAAGCCTACTTAGATGTTTTTAATCGTTTTAGCAAACTTCAGGAATTTATGAAAGCAGATGATAAAAAGTTTCGTAAAGACCCGCGAAAGACGGCAAGAATTGCCTCATTACTTGCAATGGCGAGCTTATACTCAAAATATCCACTTGATAAGCAATATGCAGTGTACAAAGCAATGATCCAAACAATGAGGGAGAAATTAGAGAATTTTAAAGATCTAGGGGAGAGTGTTGATGATATCGCCGCCACACTCATTTTTGCATCAGAAGTAAATAAGGTGATGAAATAATAGATTTATCTAACTGACTCTCTATCAGCGATCACTAAACTAGATTCAAAAACATGGCAGCTAGGATTTTAATAAGTTGAAAAACTGTGAAAATTACCTTCTATTCAGATATACGCAAATTTTGTGACTTATGCTTTCCTTTCTTAGCAAAAAATGAAGCAGAGAATAATTTACTTTTTGGCATTCTAAAGAACCTGAGAAAAAATCCTCACACATACAGTGAAGAATACAGCCCAATATTGATTTCAATTGCTGATGACAATGTATTGAAATTAATATCCATACGAACACCACCTTATAATCAGTTGATATCTTATACCGAAGATCTGGCAACCATTCCTTCACTTGTGGAAGAACTGTCGAACAAAATCCCAGATATTCCAGGTATTCTCGGATTTAAAGATGGAGCACTGAAATTTGGCCAATTATGGGCAAAGAGACATGGTAAGAAACTTCATCTCGATATGAATGAACGTATATATCAGCTAGAGGAAGTAAACTCCAAAACATTAGGCTCCCATGAATTTGTACCAGCAACAAGACGTGATAAACCACTTATTCTTGAATGGATGAGGGCTTTTGTAAAGGAGGCAGTCCCGAACCAACCTCCTGAAGAGCCAACAATAACACAGAAACGGATCGATCAAGCCATCGAGCGAAGAATGATCTATTTCCTCAAAGTCAATAATAAAATTGTGTCCATGGCAAGAAAAGCAGGAACCACACCCAACGGCCAGACAATTAATGCTGTGTATACTCCTCCAAAACATCGAAGACACGGATATGGGACGGAAGTAGTAGCAAAATTAAGTCAAAATATACTAGATGAAGGAAAAACATATTGTTTTCTTTTTACTGATTTAGCCAATCCAACATCGAATAAAATCTATCAAACCGTTGGGTACAAACCAATCATAGATGTTGATGTGTATTTATTTCAGTAATGGAATCTACAGAAATAAACAATAACAGTGGCAAGGGAGCAGATCTATTCATTAATGAGCGTAATGAATATGAATGAAAAAACAGCAGGAAGTCCTATACAAAATAGAAGAGGGATCATACTTCAGGGACAAGGAAGAATTCGCCCTTGAAAAAAAAAACGGCGAGAAAAGGAGTAAGGAAGTAGGAAAAAGAAGGAAAACGAATTTAAAAAGAGGAGATTCATTCAAACGGAAAAAAACGATTAAAATTCCTGAAGTTTGGTACCGATGGTTTTTTTGAAATCACGTAACCATTTGAGATAATATTGGGGTAGAATCTTTCCCTCTATAAATTCAACCTTCATATTGTTATACCTCTCAACCCATTGCTTAAAGTCCAATTGTGTTAAATCTAGTTGTTGAATTTTTAGATCGATCTCGTCTTTTAGCTCGGTGATCTGTTCACTGATCATTTCAGGAGGGGTACTAGGGGCGATTTTTCTGGTTATTAGTCCGATTATGCCAAAGAAAATCAATAAAAATCCAACTAAATTGAAAAATCCAATTATTAACATCCCTGAGAAAGAAAGGGGTTCCCCTCCTGTTAATAGTACTGAAAAGATATCTAGTAAAAGACCATTAATTAAGACTACCACCCCAGCTGATAAACAAAGAGGCGCGCTTCCACGAAACCAACAGGAAAAGGAACAATAATTTCTATCAAAGATGAACAGACTCCACCTTCTAACAGCGTCTTTTGAATGACAATACTGACAAGTGGTCATTTTTCCTCACCTAAATAAACCGAACATTAAACGGATCAAAACTGTCGCCATAAATTACAATCCGTGCAATTGTGTCATCCCAGTCATAAATATAATGATAAAACACACGGAACCACCAAGATTGGTTGTACTCGTCACTACCTTCATATCCTCCAAGTTCATGGGTAACAACTATTTCATTAAACATGAATCCGACAGTAATAAGATCTATGGTTAAAGCTAATTTAGCAGAGATAGCTGCTGCACCTACATTCAAAACTTTTTGGATGATATTAATGGACCAGCATTTGTTTATTCTCTTTTTAACCAATCATCTGATCCCTCTACATCATTTTTTATTGGGTGTTGGAATTCATAAAGAAGTCTCTTAATTTCTTCCTCTTCTTTTTTTCTTCTTTCTCGCTCTTTAAAAGGTCTATTTACCCTTTCAATGATTGGCCAAACAAGAATAATTGTTCCAATATAGAAAATTATAGCAGAAAAGAATTTTATATGATAAAAAATAGAACTGGGATCTTCTGGGACTAATGAGGTAAGAAATGTCACTGTAAAATCTAAAATAATTATTGGGATTGTGATTTTTCTTATCTGCTTGTAATTGATTCTTATTTTTCTTTATACTTCATTTTTAAATTTAAGGACCATTAAAAAAGTGGCTCTCTAGTGTTAGTAACAATCCTTATATAGATCTTTGTGGTATAAAAAATGCCTACATTTAATGTAGATGTGTTTTTGAAGAATGCATTGGGAATCACTCACACTCCCAAGATTGCAAAATTCAAGGAGGATGCGAAAAATGTCATTATCAAAAGAAGAGATTATGGAGTTCATTGGAAAAATGGTAGTAAAATTAGATGATGAGAAACTTAAAGTACGGTTTATGGATTTCAACAGGACTCTCCAGTTTGATTTCATCGATAATCCAAGTGCTGCTTGTTATATTATCTTCCAAGACGGAACTGGTTCTGTCAAGGGAGGTACTACAGAGAATCCTGAATTTACAATCACTACTACAACTAAATCAATCCAAGATATAATAGATGGAAAATTATCCCCCATGAGAGCTTTCATGAATGGAAAGCTAAAGTCTAAGATCAGGGATGATTCAAGTCTGAATGATATGTCGAGACTTCTAGCATTAGTTGATTGAGTAATTGGAATGGAGGAACCTTGAATGGAAAAAAAAGACGAAAAAAATATTGAAGGTGGAAAACCACTATTTGAAAAAATTGCTGAGACTAGTGATTCACCATTCACAGATCTAGTACGAATTTCTTATGGGGACAGTATTGCATCGTATGTCGAATCACCAATTGAGGATCAGGAGTATCTAACAACTCTAAAGACAAGATCTAATGAATTTGAGGTAAATGGTTCAGCACTCCCATTCAAATTGATTGAGGAATTTACCTATGACCTAGGAGGGGTCTCATTGAACGATTCGTTCACAATTTCAGCGATAGATATGGAGAGAAGTAAGGAGCTTATTGAATATATCTCAAAAAAGCTTTCATTTCATGTTACACCTAACAACACACGTGCAGCATTCCTTACTCGTAGAACATTCGACCCTAGAATGTCTCGGCGAGTTGGTGCCTTTGCCTTCGGATATAGAGAATTTATTCTCATCAACACTTATGACATAAAGAAAAGATCCAGATATGGAATCTATACTCTTGATAATACTGGATTTGATACACTATTTTACAAGCATATACGTCCAAAGGAATTAGAAAAAATAAAAAAAGATAAAATTGTTAGCAGACTCAACAAAATGATTCCAGATAGAAGCAAACGATTTACAGGTTTTTACAATAAGGTTCTTGCTTTGAAAAACGGCAAATGGAGACCAGTAAAATTAAAGCAGCTTGAAAGATTTACAGACAGAAAAAAAACCTTAATCCTAGGATTCAAAGAAGTTGCTTTAAAAAAGACATCTTTGAGAAAAATCTTCCATTGGAATACTTATGTTGTCTATGCACCAGAAGAGGAAGAGGAGGAGGAAGAAGAAACAATAGATAACGTACACGGTACATTACATTCTGTTATGGCAACTGTGGCTAATACTGTGGATATTAAAAAACTCGGAGTTGCTGGACACCTATTCCATACAACCGTAGGTGAGGGAACAGGGGAAGAAGGTCCCACTGGCCAGATTATGTATGGGCCCGAGGCTAGTGCGGGACGAGCAGGATGTTCTGCATTCGAGAGCGAGACACTTTGCAAAGCTTGTTGCGACGCTTTTAGAATTTTAGGAATTGCTGGCGTCGTTGCTGCAGCAATCAAGTGTCACGTTTCAGCTGGTTGCTGCCTAGGCGCGCATGTTGCCTGCCTTGTTGCAGAAGGTCTTGCTGCTGCTGCGGTATGGGAAGCCACTGAAGAGTGTGGAGAAAACTGTGAAAGGCCGTATTGGCATGAGTACGAGGAGTACGATTAAGAAGCAGGAGGAAAACCCTAGACTATAGTCCAGAGATGAGTTTTCCAAAGCACATTCCTTTCTTTCATTTTTTTTGGTCAATTAAAAGCTGATGAAATCAGGATTACCGGTTTGACCCAGATAACTGTCTCTGCAACTCAATTTACTAGATTATTTTCGATTATTCTCATTGATTCTTGAATACTTTCTAGGATAAATCCGTTTGTCCAGACCATATACATCGCGAATTTGATCTGAATCATAAGTAATGTTAGGATGTGTGCTTTTTAAAGCAAAATTAAGTCAAAATATACTAGATGAAGGAAAAACATATTGTTTTCTTTTTACTGATTTAGCCAATCCAACATCGAATAAAATCTATCAAACCATTGGGTACAAACCAATCATAGATGTTGATGTGTATTTATTTCAGTAATGGAATCTACAGATATAAACAATAACAGTGGTAAGGGAGCAAATCTATTCGTTAATGAGTGCAATGCCCACAAACGAGAAGACAGACCGATGTACAAGACGAATTTATAGAAGCAGCGATCCGAGAATACATCAGGGACAAAGAAAAAGTCGCCCTTGAAAAAGAAAAACGACGAGAAAGGGAGTAAGGAAGTAGGAAAAAGAAGGGAAACGAATTTAAAAAGAGGAGATTCATTCAAACGGTAAAAAAAGATTAAAATTCCTGAAGTTTGGTGCCGATAGTTTTTTTAAAATCACGTAACCATTTGAGATAGAATTGTGGGGGAATTTTCTTTTCGATAAATTGTGATTTTTGGTTATTAAACCTCTCGACCAATTGCTTAGACTCTAAATCAGTGAAATCTAAACGTTGGATATCCTGTTCAAGGCTATTTCTTAACTCAGTAATTTGATTTGATATTTGGTCGGAATTAAGGTGCATAGGTTTGACTGCTTTGAGTATTAGACCAATGATCCCTATAATAATGAGGATAGGTGCGCCAACAGCAAAATAGGAAAACATCACAGCGAGTAATCCAATGTTAGAGATTAACGCGATCAAATCAATGAAGATAATTACCACTCCAGCGAGAATGTTAAACCATGCATTACCACGAATCCAGCAATTGAGAGAACAATAATCAAAAAACACTGAACTATGTCTGGCAATTGCTTCTTTCGCCTGGCAGTATTTACAAATGACCATTAAATATACCTCAAGAATTATTATTTTTGTTGTTTAAAAGATTATTCAGTAAATCTGATAGTAAAAGGGTCAAATTTATCATTCATCACCACAATACGGACAGTAGTACCATCCCAATCACAGATATAATGGTACAGGAAACGAGCTAGCCAATTTGAATTGTATTCATCACATCCTTCAAAATCCCCCAATCTATGAGTGTAAAGCAATTCGAATCCTAAAGCAGATATTGCTAGGATATCTAATATCATCATTGTAGTACCCCCAAGTAGAATGGTTCCAACAACATTCAAGATGACAATGGCTGCAATGATTTCAATGATCAAGGCTATAATGACGATAACTGGAAGGAAACTATTCAAAAATTTCTCCCAGTAATCAGAAGCAACAGATCCGTCTTCAAAACTGGCATTTCCCGAACTAAACGAAACAGGAACAGAATAGGAGAAGTTCCAGCGGCTCATCTTGACATTATCTGGGTCATTCTCAACAATAACGGTGAACTGGCCTGTGGCTGCTTATCGGGGTTGACTCCATGCCCTACCACCTTCATTGGTTGGAGCCCATTGATCGTCCCCATTGTCCATAGACATCACTAAGCCATAACCTACAATAGAAAAAATACTAGGGGAGACACGTGAGGGGGGATTTTTTCCCTTGAATATGAATTGTTAAGGATTGGAAAGGTCTTTTTTTGCTATAAAGAACGTGTGGGCTTTCAGACCTTTATAATAGTGTTATAATCACTAGTTTTGGTCTAATACTGCTAATGGTAGGGTTTTACTTTATTCACATTTATTGAAGACAAAAAAATCCTAGGAAATGAAAAATGATGGCCTTTGATAGTGTGATTAGTCACTAATAATAGAAAACGAAGAAAAAGAACAATGTTAAGAACAAAATTTATGAGGATTGATGAGGAGTAGGCTGTTACAGTACTTAAAATTGGCCAGAAGATGAATAGTATTCACTAATCAGATCCCACATTCCTGCCATTCTCCCAGAGATTTCTGGGCGAAAATCTTCGGGAGGATAACCAAAAACAGAGATGATCCAATTTACATCTAAATCGATAAGACTCCAACCAGTCAGCGCTGATAATTCTATTCTAACATGACTACTCCCATCTAGGTCGAGACATGAGAAGATTTGAGCAGTGTTTGATTTGATCTCCTTTAAAGCTGACGCTAATCGGGATTTGTTCAGCTTTGTAATGGGCCTTTCAGGTGAGGATAAGACCGTGCCATCATGTGTGTTGACAAAGAGGACATACTTGACCCCAGGAGCAGATAAATGGAGAAGAAACATTTTCAACCTGGAAAGTAGATAATTCTTTTCATCATCTGGATCATGCAATTGTATCACCTTTATGATAAAACACCTAGTTTATCGTGAATTAATGAGTATATGTCTTTAATTTTTACATAGAGGTTAGTAATAACAACAAGAAACACTTGTTGGATTCGATAGAGGTACCCTGCAATTGTATCGGTCCAGAAACAAAACTCATCAAACTCAGGATCTAAATCCATGCAGGCGTAGGCAGTTCGAGAAGCAGAAATGAGCTTGAGGAAAATAGGTAATAAAAGCTCTTTGGTCTGAGAATCAACAGAGAAAGGGTTAACAACAATAAGGGAAGGCCTAACAGGATCAATAAGAAAAGCAAACTTGACCCCATCAATTAACAAAATATCGTCAATAACATGCTGAAGCATATCAAGAGGTGGTTTATCGGAAGAAAACATGAAAACCATCTAAGAGATTAGAAAACCAAAAGCTATATAAAGTTTGCATTAATATTCAATCAATACTAGGGAAAAACGAAAATGACGAAAACAACAGATAATGAGCGAGAGGACAACAATGAAGAAGAAATATGACTATTACTCGGTATCACTGCCACGAGAACTACAACGACGAATTCAAAGGCTATTTGAGGAGTTCCCTGAGGTGGAAAACGAATTTAAAAAGGGAGAAAACCCAGGCTATGTGAAATTCATAGAAGCCGCGATCCGAGAATACATAAGGAACAAGGAAGAATTCTCACTGGAGAAACTGAAACGGAAGGGGAAGAACCAGAAAGAATAATGAAAAAGAGACTGGGGGTGGAAAAAAAGGATAGATGAAGAAAAAGCAATTCAAGGAGGAGAGGACTGACTCTAACTTAAGCTATGAGACTAGAATGCCAAAAAATACAGAGGAGAGCAGCCAACCCCATTAATAGAGATGAATAAGGGGGGAGGGAGGGGCACCCAACGTTTAGAAAAAAGGTTTTTTCGATTCGTTGGATGCCCATGGCTTTCTATTTTTTTTCTGTCGCCACTGTACTCTTTTCATCGTTCAGCGGCTATAATATTAATTTTGTTGTTTCTATGTTTCGTGTATATTTCCCTTCGTCCTTTTGGGTTCGTATCCTACATTTTCGCTTTTCCATTATAACCTTTGTCTTACGATTGTCTCTGTTCTTGCCTTTACGGTAACAATTTTTAAAAATAACCTTTTTGTATTCTTTTCCTGTTTTTTTTCTTGGACTTTTCTTGTCAAATCCTTTTAGTTTCTGTGTCCTGTCGTTGGATTGATTCCTACTCCATCTTTTTTGGAGTTTTTCCACCTATCTCGTCTTGCCTCTGGGTTTTATTTTTCTTTATAAGGACTTTTTAAACTATATTTTCTTCCCTAGTGCATTTTTATTTTTAATTTCTTTCTTTGTCTTGTTTCATCGATATTTTGAATATTTTTATTTAAATGATCCTTCTCTTTTTCCTATTTTGTTCTCTCATTTCCGTTTTTCTTGATTTTATGTATTTATTTATTCTTCTCATGGTTCTCATGTTTCTCTGAATTGGCTTGTTTGTATCGAAAGCCATTTATATTGTCTCTGAGCGGAACGATCTGAGGCGATAAACAATGTGGGATTACCAAATGGCGCACTCAAGCTGAATTTTCATTTCTTTTCTCGCTCACCCGCTTATGTTTTCGTCATCTTTTTCAATCTTCTTTGGATCTTCCTCCTATTCCCTTCCCGAGTGCCCCTTTGGTTTATCATTTCAACAGCCTTTTTTTCTCCTCACTATCGATAGGACGTGATTAATGTGGAAACCTTACATAATCAAAAGTATGTCATCTGCCCTGCGTGGCCTTATGTTAATGCAGTTCCTCATCTTGGGACGGTTTTACATTTATTGGGTGCTGATATTTATGTTCGTTATTTAAAATTGCGCGGAGCGGACGTGATCTCTGCTACTGGCTCTGATTGTCATGGCACCCCTATTGCGGTAGCTGCGATTGATGCGAATATCTCTCCTCAGGAATTGGTTGATAAAAACCATGCTCAAATTCTGACTTTGTTAGAAAAATGGAACATCCGCTTAAATTATTCCAAGACGGCGAATCCTTTCCATTATAAGTGGGTTCAAGATTTTTATCGTCGTTGTTTTAACCATGGGTTTATTTTCTCTAAAGAGGTCGAACAGCTCTATTGTGAACATGATAAGCGATTTCTCCCCGATAGATTTGTCGAGGGCACATGTCCCCATTGTGGTGCTTCTGGTGCTCGAGGAGACCAATGTGATGCCCCTGATTGTGGTAAACCCTTGAGTCCTGTCGAATTAATAGATCCTTTGTGTAAAATCTGTTCTCATCCCCCCATTATCAAATCGACAACTCAATGGTTTTATGATTTTTCTGCATTTCAGGAACCTCTAGCTAAATATATTCGCCAGAATAAACAACTGCCTGAAAATGCCCGAAAATTTTCTGTTAATATTCTGGACGAGGGATTACAGGCACGTACTTTGACCCGAGATTTAGCTTGGGGTATTCCTGCTGATAAAGCTATCCCCGATGCTACGAATAAATCCATTTATGTCTGGCTTGAAGCAGTTCTTGGCTATGTTTCTGCTTCTGCGGAATTAGGGGAACGAGAACATAACAATCCTGATTTTTGGAAAAAATATTGGCTAGATCAAGACACTCGAACCATTTTTTTTATTGGTAAGGACAATATTTTTTTCCATACTTTATTATTCCCTGCTCTCATCCTTGGAACAAAGGAGAGCTATGGTAAACCTTTTGTTCTCCCGTACAATGTGAGTACGACTGAATTTTTGCTTTTTGAGGGGAAAAAGTTCAGTAAATCGCAAGGTATTGGCATTTGGATTGATGATGCGGCTGCTCTTCTTCCTACGGATTATTGGAGATACTATTTAGCGGCAACGCGGCCTGAAATTAAAGATACTAACTTTACTTGGGATGAATTCGAACAACGTATTAATAATGATCTTAATGACGTCTTAGGGAATTATATTCATCGAATCATTATTTTGATCCACAAATATTGTGATGGGAAGATTCCAGAATGTCACCGTCTTGATGACATTGATAGGGACTTTGTCACCGCGATTCACAAGACTCCTAACGTTATGGCGGATTTTTTCGACCGTTTTGAGTTTAAAAAGGCGGTGTCTTCGATTATCGATTTTGCTAGGGCTGCTAATACTTATCTCAGTACAAAGGAACCTTGGAAACTAGTAAAAACAGATTTTAGCGCTGTTGAGACATCGTTATATCTCTGTGCTCAATCTCTTCTTACATTAAGTATTCTACTATCCCCCATTTTACCCGAAACTAGTGAGAAAATCTGGCTTACTCTTGCTCAATCAGGAAAAGCTGAGGAACAGGATTTCGATGAAGCAGGTAAATTGAAACTTCAACCAGGGACTCTGATTAAAGAGTCTGATCCCCTCTTCTCAAAAATTGACATTGAAGAACTTCAAATAAAACTTAAGGAATTGAGGATCAAGACTCAAATTGACTCATCTGAGGAATTACCCGTGTCTGACAAGAAACAAACAACTGTTCCGTTTGCAGATTTTCAAAAGCTTGATATTAGAATTGGAACCATAATATCTGCTGAAAAAATCCCGAAAACGAAGAACTTATTAAAACTTAAAGTTGAACTTGGTTCTGAAATTGGTCAGCACCAATTAGTTGCTGGATTAGCTACTTTTAGAGAAGTGGAGGCACTTATTGGCCAGCGAATAACTGTGATTGTAAATTTAGAACCTGCTATTATTCGAGGAGTTCGTTCTGAGGGAATGCTATTGGCTGCTGTTGACGGGGAAGAGTTAAGCTTGTTAATTCCTGATCAAGACGTATCTGATGGCACTCGAGTGACCTAAGTATCAAGCTAGCTTTTTTAACCTCTTTTCTTTTACTCATTCAATTCTTTAAATCATACAAACAACACTCTTAAGAAGAATCCGAGAGACAATATTCTTGCATTAATAAGAATTAGTAGGAATTTGATAATAATGAACGACTGGGATCTGGTTATTTTTGATACTTCTGATAAAAAAGCTGTTCGTAATCGTTTTCGCCTCACAGAGAAAACAATGACTGCAGCAGGACAACATGGAAAAGCTACTGTTTTGGAAGACGAGAGTGGTAAGGAATGGCTTCTTAAAACTTTTTCTAATATTATTGATTTTGAATTAAAGGAGGTTCAAGATCTAGAGGTTGATCTAAAGGAATCTCCAGAAGATAGTCGTGACAGGATGCACTTATGGCGAACTTTTAGTGAACTTACAGCTTCTCGTTTGGGACGTCGTTTACGTCTTAATGTTCCCGAAGCAATTATTGTATGTTCTCAACAAATTGCAGACCAACCTCTCAAGCAAACCTCGACGTTACCTCTTGGGGATGTGATCGTTTTTGATGAGGATGAAGAAGGTGAGACAGCTGAAGAATACTATCAATATTCTGAACGAGAACCTTATACTTTGGAAACATCAGCCAAATTTGAACAAATTTTATCCGCAAAAAGTGGGCGTGGTGACCCCTCTTTAGTCTTAGCCCTTCTTCTGGAAAAAATCCCAAACACCATCAATCTTGACGAGTTTTTAGATTCTTACAAAGATCTAGATGAGGCATTTCAAATTGTTCGGCAAATAAATGACGGATACACCCTCTTACCTTTTGATGTTTGGTTGAATGACCCAGATAGAAATGCAGGGAATTATTTAGTCCAATTCAACGAAGGAAAGCAAGCAGAAAAAATATGGGGGATTGATTATGAGATGTGGGCTTTAGGGTCAGACATTTGGATGGAAGAAGACGAAATAACTAAGGGTCGAAGTTATTTGACGGCAATTATTCATCTTAAAAGTAATATCTTTGATCCAAGAGTTAATCAAACAGTATATCGAATTCGAAGCCTATCTGATGAGGAACTCTCTGCAATGACAAAGAGTCCACAATTAGCGTGTAAATACTTTGAGTATCATATTGATAAGAAAAATCTTGATCCTGATGAAAGAATAAAACTTAAACAACTTGAAACTAATCTAGAAGACTTTCTCATCGAATCTCGGCCGCGATCCGATAAATTAAGTGATATTCTTGTTAAGCAGATAGGGCTCCCTGATGATTTCGAATCTTAAATGATTAAATCCTTCAGTTTCATGATTTTCTCAAGGATTTGAATACTCAAACTCTTCTTGAGTAATTTCTCCCCTCAGTACTCTATAAGCGTTCTTAGCAAACTTCCTTAATTCTTCAGATTCTGTTTTAAGCGCCATTTGTTTCCAAAAGGAGGGAATTATTGCTGTAGCGAGGAAAGATCCCAATTGTTGAAGGATTTGGCCACGACTTAAAGGTAAGACAGATTGAGAAAGAATTGGACGGTTAATAAAGTCAATCCAGATAGCAGCTACTAAAAAAAGTAATTTTGAATTATTAAAAGAGAGTTGTAATCCAATAGGACTCCAACATAACCAATAAATGACCGCATTCATTATTGCAAACATTTCATTTGTTGTAAAATCTTCTGTTAGTAAGAGAATTTTCTCTAAGGATTGGGGAATAAGATCCAAGTTTTTAATTTCATTAAGTAAATCTTGTGTATCTATACAATCAAAAAACGTAAGCTCTTCATTGAGTCGTTTCATTGGAATCTCATTGAATGGATTTTGTTTATCAATCTCTTCTCCGATATAATTTGTGAAATTTAATTTTGATTTGTTAAATAGTCTTTCAATTTCTTGATCCGTAATACGATTGTTAGGATTTGATATCCACTGAAATCCATTTCCCCGACAAGGGTTTATCCACGCTAATGAAAGATTTGGTCTCACTTTCCAGAAGATTAAAGGATAAATTTGACATATCATTGGTTTGTACGGAGTATTATGCAGTATACAAAGTCCTTTAGAATTTAGAAAAGGACATCTATCTCCCCGAAGTAACCAACTTCCTTCTACTGAGTGGTGTAAAAAAATATTACAAAAAGGATATTCTTGGCGTAATATTTCAGTTTCCTGGGCTAATAATGGTAGTTCATATTCTGTAGCACAACATTTACTAAGACATTCCAAACAAAAGTAACCTGTAACTGGTGAAAAACCTCGGATGATTCTCATCATCCCATACACTCCTTTCGTCGACCTTTCATTTTATGAGTTTTTAGTAACTGTTGTTGAAATGTTCTTCATATTCATATTTAATCTATTTCAAGTTGAGCTATTTTTTCCTTAGTTGGTACACCGTTTTCATCCCAACCTCTGATTTCATAATATTCTGGAAGCATTTCATGCAGTTTAACTACTCGATTTCGTGAACTACCAACCGTTAAGGGTTCTTCTAATAATCGTTTAGGTAATGAGTCATCTTTCGCATTAAAACCAGCTTTTAGATTAAATATACGTTCTAAATTCCAAATTCTCTCACCAATTTTCATGAATTCACTTTGTGAATATTCTTTTTGGTGTACTATTGATAACATACTCGCATAATCAATAGCAGAAAGAGCAAAGGTTGAGAACCTGCATAAAACCAGTGAATCCACTACTGCAGAAAGATCTTGGAATACTCGAACAATCCTTGCCTTTCCTGAAGAAGAAAAACGATCCATTGGAATTGGTGTCCCCAATACTTCAGTACTAACCATATAAGCACGAAGGTGACAACCCCCTCTATTAGATGTCGCATATGATAACCCTTGACCTTGAGCACCTCTAGGATCATATGCAGGTAGCTCAAGGGATTTTACAGTCATTGAGAGATCTGGTTCTCCAAATTTTTCTGCTAATTTTCTAGACCCTTTACTCAATTCTGCTCCTATTCCTTCTTTGTAAGCAATTTGGGTGATAATTTTCTTTAATGAGTTAACCTCGCCAAATCTGGGAAAACTTGATATTTTATTTCTCTCAGACAATTCCATGGCACAACCAATGGTATTTCCTGTGGATATAGTATCTAAACCTAATTGATTACAAAGATAATTGACTTTACAAATTAATGCTAGGTCATTGTTTCCAATTTGAGATCCAAAAGCCCAAATAGTTTCAAATTCTGGTCCTTTTCCTTGTTCCTCTTCGGTTACCTTTGTTATTCGCCCACACGCAATGCTGCATCCTGCGCAAGCATGATTTTTAATAACGTACAATTCCTTAAGTTTTTCCCCTGAAATACCTTGAGCGTCATCAAATGTCCCTTCTTTAAAATTATTAGTGGGAAACATTCCTAATTCGTTGACAATATTTACTAAAACAGATGTACCAAAAACGGGTAACGCAGATTTAGTAACTGGATTTTTTCTTACGGCTAAATTTAACTGTTCTGATAGATCTTTCAATTCTTTGTTCTTTTGAGGTTTTTGTCCCTTGACTACTATGGCTTTCAATTGCTTTGAACCCATAACTGCACCCATCCCACCACGGCCAAGTGCGTGACCTTTATCATTGATGACACAAGACATAAGGCCAATATTCTCGCCTGCAGGCCCAATACAGGCAACTCTTGCCTGTGTTTTTGTTATCTTTGTAAGTATATCAGTTGTTTCCCAGGTGGTTTTCCCTTTCAGCTGGGAAGCATCCCTTAATTCAAAGATATCATCCTCAGCATCCAAGTAGAGGTAACTAAGGTCTGAGGCCATACCCTCAACGATTAGGGCCATGACTCCAAGATTCTTCAATTCTGAACCAAATCTTCCCCCTGAATGAGTATCAAATATTGTTTTAGTTAATGGTGATTTTGATACAGCACAATATCGTCCAGAAGTTGGGGCATAGCTCCCTGTCAATGGACCAACAGCGTATATCATTTTATTGGCTTGACTTAATGGGTCAACATCAGGAGAAACCTCTTCCCACATGTATCTTACGCCCAAACCTCTTCCCCCAATATATTGTTCCAAGATCCTTTCTGGTATTTCTTCCTTTGTAATTTTACCGTTATGCAAGTTACATCGGAGTAAAAACTGTTTTTCCATTTTATAAACCTCTTAACTATCCTTATAAAATGATTTTAATCATAGAATTGGTTATAATTATTATATTGACATGTATGACACTTGCTTTTATGATATGAATAATGTTTCTCGGTCATTTTTCCAAAAATTGCTGCTCTCACTGGACACAAGTGGCAGGGTATCTCATCTATAATCCAATCTTCGCTTAAAGACATCCATTTCAAGTTATTAATGATGTTAATACCTGCACTAGCGCCGATCCTAAATTTAAGAGGATCAAGAATAAGCCCACTGGCAATTATGACTCGGGCAGCATCAGTATAGTTTCTAATTCCCCCAGCTGCTTTTACCCCCATATCAGGTCCTACTGTTTTCCTCATCAATTTTACATCATAAGGGAATGAACCATATGCGCCAAATCCTGTTGAAGTCTTTACAAATTCTGCACCAGCATCTTTACAGAGTTCACTCGCCTTAATCTTTTCTTCATCAGTAAGATAACAAGTTTCAAGAATGACTTTTACTAATGCCTTATCTGCAGCACTCACTACAGTTTCGATTTCAGTTTGGACATATTTATACTCACCACTTTTTAACATACCAACATTAATGACCATATCGACTTCATCAGCGCCATTTTTGACTACATTTTTTGTTTCATAAGCTTTTGAATCGGTGTCCATCATCCCTAGGGGGAAACCAACAACAGAACAGACTTTGATGTCAGTATTCTCAAGTATTTCAACGGCTAACGGAATATAGGAAGAATTAATACAAACAGAGTAAAAATGGTATTGAATAGCTTCTTGACATAAATTTTTTATCGCTTGAGGCCCTTCCCATGCTGATAATTTTGTATGATCTATCAATTGAGCCATTTGGGCTGGAGTAATATCAAGTTTGAAACCTTTAAAATCAATATCCATTAGATTAATACAACTCCTTTCTTATTTTTTAAGAAATCTTGCATAAAACTTTCTTTCATCAGATTTTATCTCAGTATTCTGGCTTTATTAGAGGGTAAGACATGAAAAACTCTCAAGCATTACAATGATTTAGTTTTCAATGCAAAGAATACATAAATGATTTGGTTTGTTTTAATCAACATATTTTGGGTTTTTATTCTAGAATTATATAGTAAAACTTTTGAATTAATGATGAGTAAGGTCTCCATGACTTAACTAACACTGGAAGAATATAAAAATGGCAGGTAGTCATGGTTCGCTTACAAAAGCTGGAAAAGTAAGAAATCAAACCCCTAGAGTCGAAGCCAGGCCTCGGAAAGGTCTTACACCAAGCTTGCGAAATAAGAAGAATTTCTTCAAGCGTGTGGAAAGAGGGATGCCAACAGGCCAACCTGAATTCAGGCGAAGCGAGAGCCTTAGGTAATCAGTATTATAATTTCATTAATTTATCGCGATTGTATCCGTTGGCCACAACGCTCGCAAAATTTTCCCTCTGAATGTATTGAAGCACCACATTTTCTACAAAAACGAATCATTTTACTAGGTATTTCTTTCTCATCTTCAGAAAAATCCCGCCACGCTGATTTATGAGGATCAACACCTTTGTCCTTTGCATACTCAAACCAAAATGATTTCTTTTTCTTTTTCTGAGGCCGGCCAGGCTCTTTTACTTCAACTATTTATTTCACCACATTTATCATATATTCTAATTAAAAAAAGTCTCATCTACTTAAAAAATCTTATTATCACAGAACTAGTACAATTCAGAACCTTCCCAGAAATTGTGAGAAAAGCACCAATTCATGCATTTTGAACCCTATGATAATCCATTAAGGAAAAATCATTGTTTAAATGAGTATTACTATGGTTCCCTCATTAAGAAAATAAGAAATTTAAAAAAAGGTTGATAGCGGCCGGAGGATTTGAACCATCCGATCTCGGGGTTTCTCAAGATAAATTTCTTTATGAGCCCCGCGGGATAACCTAGCTACCCTAGGCCGCTCAATTATTTGGTCTATTCGCTCCATTTATAATAATTCTCTTTTTATTTATAAACTCTCACTTATTTTCTGATCCATTGTTAAAATTACGTAATAGTTTAAGATCGTAATTAGTTTTAAATTTTTTCACATTTGCATCTACACGAATGAGAATGTAACTGCTTGCATCAGAAACAAGAACTTATAGGATTTTTAAATCTGAACATAAAGAAAATCTAACTATAAGCATGTATGTATAAATAATTTGAGGATCATTCAAAGAAAAAAGCTTTGAATTCTGCATCCTGCTGCAATAATTCAGTCACCTGTAAGCCAAGGGGCGTTAATTGCCAACCTTGTTCTCCTCGTTCGACTAAACCAAGCTCAAGTAGTGATCTACTATACTTCCCTGTTCGTATATGACTTCTAATGGTATCTAATCCCACACCAATTATTTTACTAAGCCGTTTGTAGCCGACTGAATCCCGATATAGCTCAATTAGAATGCGTTTTTTGGTTCTCCCGAGTCTTTCAATGACCTTGGTGGGATCTGAGCTCTGTACTTCAGTATCTATAGTGTCCTCAAATTCTTTCTCGGCCATTATTTTTTCCTCATACTCGAGCTATTTCAGTTCTTCTAGCTCTTGGCCGACTACGAATCCATTTTTTTCCACATTCGGAGCATGTAATGCGGAGATCAACCTTCTTTGTAGTTTTTGAGGTCATATTTCTTGCAGCTATCGGCCTACGAGAATATCTTCCATGGTTGCCTATACGACTTGTCCAACGAGCCATACGTCTACTCCCCTGACTCATTCCTCCTCCTCTTTGACGTGGTTTTTCTACTTTTACCTCCTGAATGGTGTGAGAATTACAATTTGGACAGAATGTTCGCATTTTAGCAGGAATTTTCATCCTAGGTTATCTCCATTCCTATAAAGGCATCTATAACTTTCATTAAGTCGAAGGATATTATTTATCCATTTCTATACTTATGTTAAAAATCAAATGTTTAGAGAAATATAAGCCTTTAGCCATTCCCATTAAACAGAACTATAATGATCATTTAGCGATACTTCTTAAAGCTATTTCATAATCCTTTTCCTTGATCAATATTGCCCTTAAATCCAAAATACAAAACGATTATTGAACTAGGTCTTCTTTTGGGCTTCGCGATTTTAATTGCAATAACTGTTTCTGCTGGTATCACGTTCTTCTTGGGTGGATCTAGACACCCGACTGTTGCAGTAACCACAGGCAGCATGCTCCCCATTTACAATGGTTTTCAAGATAATGTAAACACAGATATCTACCCCTTTCGTGGAGACATCCTTCTAGTTAAAAATGTTCCTATTGAATCGATAAAAGTTGGAGATGTTATTGTCTTTAACATTAGCAATGATGATAATGAACCTCCTATAGTTCATCGGGTCGTAGCAACTCGGTATAATGGCAGTGAATATTTCTTTGAAACATGGGGAGATAATAATGGGTATCCTGATAGAAATTTTAAAACAACAGGAAACGATGTTATTGGAGTCGTTGTTTTTCGGATTCCTCATATTGGTTGGTTCTTGTTAGTCGTCCAAACCACTTTAGGAAAAATAATCATTCTTATACTTGCAATACTCATTTTATTTGTTGGAGACGAGTCAGAAGAGGAAACTTCACCTAATGTGAAGGAACAGAGTGTTGACCAACATGAAGAAGATTTTAGAGTGATTTTAAAAATTAAAGCTATATTTACCAAAGTGATACAAAAAAGGAGTTACTCATATGCTATCATCACTCTAATGATTATTACATTATTTCTAGGTAGTAATCTGCTAAGCTCTTTTGTTTATTCCCCTTCAATCAAACTTTATCGTATTGAAGATGAATCACGAGTTACTAATCTTATATTAGCGTCTTCACCTCTCTCCACTAGCTATTGTTGGCAAGATCTTACTAATCAGACTATTTTTTTCTTCACTATACAAATCGAGATTCAATCTGGTGGTATTTTCAACAATATTGATCGAATTGAAATTCGTGTTAATGAGACCAAAGGACTTTATCGTTGGACTACTGTATATAACTTCATTGGAACTCGTATTTTTAAAGGAGCGATTATAGCAGCTATGGAAAGTAATACAATAACTAATGCTTCGGTTTCTGTAACCTTATTTTCACGAGGATTACTCGCTTCATCTCCCCAAGCTCATTCGTTCTCAATCACCTTACGAAGTTTAGGATGTAAATCATGACTAACATATGTTATTTGGTTGGTACCGCTGGATCAGGTAAGACAATGCTTACTTCATCCCTTCAACAATATTTAACTACTAAAGGAGCATCTCTTACCACAGTAAATCTTGACCCAGCTGTCCAATATATCCCTTATAAAGCTGATATCGACATTCGAGATTATATTGATTATGATCGATTAGTAGATGAATATAAACTAGGCCCAAATGGTGCTATGATTGCGGCAGCTGATTTAATAGCAGATTATATAACTGAAATTCGCGAGGATATCGAGGAATTAGGTGAGAGCTCTGCCGTAGTGTTAGTTGATACTCCTGGGCAAATGGAGCTTTTTGCTTATCGTAACTCTGGTTTAAAAATTGCAGAGAGTTTTCCCAAAGACACATCCTTTCTAGCGTTCTTATTTGATTCCAGCCTTGTCTCTCAAATATCAGGTTTTGTTTCAATCAGTTTGCTTGCAACATCAGTTCAAATACGTCTCAATCTTCCTATCTCTCACATTGTTACAAAGATTGATTTGCTGAAACCTTATCAGATTGATGAAATATTAGCATGGCGAGAGGATCCATATGAAGCTATCGAGGAACTTCATGGGTTAACTCGTGAATTCTCGGTACAAGCAGGCCAGATAATTGAAGGAATGAGTCATATTCCCTTAATTCCTGTAAGTGCTCTCTCAGGTGAGGGATTAGAATTACTCAGTGCTCAAATTAGTCGTGTTTTTGTTGCTGGTGAAGATTGGTCAATCTAAAGTACTTGTAACATCCAGACTAAAGAAGTAAAAACGATGAATAGAATGACAAATGTAAATGTCCCAGATAACCATAATCTTTTCTGATCAATCTGATCATATGGGATCTTAAGGACATACCGCACAAAAGTAACACAAATAATCAAACTCCCAATAAGAATCAAGATCCAAAATTCTGGAGATATATTTAACAGTAGAAAAAGTAACCCTGTGGCTGTTCCGCTACCTACGCCAAAACAAACCTTCGTATAATACATTTTTGTATTGGGCGTAAGACCTTGGGGTTTTGATAGGCTTGGTTCAGACTCTAGCTCAAAAGAAGAATCATCAGTGGTACGTTTGATTCTACGAATCTTACGCTGACTGATATACCGCCGCTCTTTACTCAATTTCAACACTTATTTACAATGATTCGAGCTTTCCGAAAAGTAGCTTAGTACCACTCCTCTTACAATTTAATAATAATCCTTTTTACTGACTTAAAAAGCAAAAGTAAGCTTTATTTCTACTATTCATGTTTTCAAGAAAGAAAGAGACATTTAATACCTTTATTAAGTTAGTCTATGTAAACTATTAAGATCTATGTTTTTTTTAAGAGATCTATGCTTCTTTTAAGAGTAATCAAGAATACATCCCCCCCACATCTTAGATATAAGATTAAAAGTGGTTTAATTCTAGTCACAACGATATTAATATACTTCTGAATAAGTAAGGTCTGTTTGTTTTTGGAAGCTTCTTATCGTTAAAATTTCAATATAGAATTACATTTTATTAATTAATTCAATAGAGAGGATTATTATGAGTTACTCTGGGGAATATCTTGTCAAGTTAGCCCGTAGAACTATTGAAACTTATCTCAAAGAAAAAAGAAAAATTAAAATCCCTGATGATGCACCAAGAAATCTTTTTGATCACTCTGGTGTCTTTGTAACACTTCATCGTGTTATAAGAGGAAAGGAACCAACTTTGAGAGGTTGTATTGGACGAATTGAAAGCCCTCATAGCACATTAATTCAATCAACTATTGATTCAGCAATAGATGCCGCTGTCCGTGATCCACGCTTTCCTCCAGTTGTTTATGATGAAATGAAATCAATCACTATTGAAGTCACTATTTTAACCGTTCCAGAGCCACTCAATGTTAAAAATTCTCAAGAATATTTTAACTTAATTGAAATCGGAAAACATGGCTTAATAGCAGAACGAGGATCATATCAAAGAGGGCTTCTCTTGCCACAAGTGCCCGTTGACCAAAATTGGGATCTCCAAGAATACCTCAATTATGTCTGTTTGAAGGCTGGTCTTCCCAATAATGCATGGACAGATTTAAATACAAAAATTTCACGATTTGAAGGCTTAATTTTCTCAGAAGAATCTCCAAATGGTATTATCGAACAGAAAAAGATCAACTAACTGAATATTCTTCGAGTTTGGATAAAACCTTCTCCAGACCAAGATCATTAAAGTCATTAAAGATTTCAATAGAAACCTTTTCTCGGAAGGGACAACAAGGGATCTGGTCTAACTGATCCATTCTTATCCCCTGGCGGGCGAAGAATCCAAACTGAATTGGCCTGATTACTGAGGGAAGAACACGTTCTTCAATGAATTCTAATGCTTCGAGTGACATTGTTTCATTATTAAAATTAAAACATGTTGGAGATATAATAACAGAGATTTTCTGTTCGTTTGCTACTTTCTGACACATGGTCTCACAAAATACTTGACAGAGGAAACATAGAGAAGAATGATTTTTGAAGGAAACTAATAGGCCTTTTATTGACACGATAATAGGATCTTCATTGAATTGAGATCGAACATGATTTAGAAATTTCTCTTCTGATGATTTTCCTGTTCTGAAAAATACAGGTATTACTCTCACTCCCCTCTTCTTCATTAACCAAGCTGCCAAAATAGAGTTGAAATTAGGTCGAATCAGAGCAATTGCAGTTCCTTGAGTTTGAGAGGGAATTCCATCAATCCCTTTGATAACTTCGGTAAAAATAAAAGCTAAGGAACCTCGAATATCAAGAAAAATTTGATAATCAGGGGTTTCAAGATCGACTTTAATGCCTTCAATTTCTGTTGATAAAATTTTTGCACCTAAAATGCGCGCAATATCTATCGAAGAGAAAGGATGATTCCCTTCTCTGCGAACACGAACAGCAAAACTACTGCAAGGTTGAATGACATTAATTACGCTATCTAATCCTTTAGAGACGATAGCTTTTTCTGTGGCTTCAATAACAAATGCTGGACTGACTGAAGAAATACCACTAATTGAAGTAACAATGAGATGTGATACCTTATTGAGATTTAAATCCGATTCAAAATAAATGAGTAAACGGTCTCTAAATTCAAGGACTTTAAAAGTAGGATATTGATCTAAAAAGCTCTCAATATTCCTACGTAGCTGCTCTACCATACGGCGACGAGTTTGTCGACTTTTAATCCCTATTTCGCCGCCAAACCGTACTAAAAGAACATTTTTATCTATTAAAAAAGAGTTATTGGTAAAAGAAACCATATTAAAGACTTTCTTGGGAAATTAAAGGAAGTAGGTGAAATTTTATGTGAACTCCATATTTGGGAGGTCATTAATCCTCAAAACAACGTGCGAATCAGAGTAACTATAAGATTTCATTGCTCAGCTCATCCTTGTCAGGTTTCATCATTTCGCCGCTGAATAACCATGATATGGAATTTCTCAATCTTTATCTAGTTCTTCCTCTTCTTCTTCTGCGAGCTCTTGAGAGGCTTTAATTATGGCTGCAGCATCGAATTGTTGTTCAAACTTCCGCCAAATAGCTACTTTTAAGTTTTCATTGAGCTTTTTGATGGCTTTTTCTACTACTTTTCTTGCTTTCTCACGGTCTTCAGGTAACTCGGTGAAACCCCATGTCGAAACAGGGGGTGCTTTAGGATCCTTTTTAATCAAATAAACTGAGCTTTCTTGTTGTTGGAATGCGTAGAATTCAGGTTGAACAAGAGGGCAATCTATATATCTACAAGTTCCTGTAATGGTAAAAAGATGATTGCAGCGCATTTTTGGAGACGTTGCAGCTGATTTAAAAGCGCATTGTCCGTCAGCAAGGTATTTCCAAGTAGTACTTAACTGTGATGATTCCATTTCTTGTCACATAACATTTATTGTTTAGTTTAAGTATGCTTTCCGAAGTAGCTCCAATAGCCGCTGGTGGGAATTCCATATACAATCCATCAGGATCCTATATCTTGAACCCACGGCCAACAGATTACAAGTCTGTCGCTCTACCAACTAAGCCACAGCGGCGTTGGTTTTTTTAATATTCATTTGTCATATAAGAAATTCTAGAGTGATATTTACACACCTTATTTCAAATTCCTCCCTTTTTGGATAAATTTAAATTTGTTTCATTCTAATTCAAGAAATTGCTGGTTTCGAATATAAAGGATTTGGATTCCTTTTTTACGGGCCGTCCTTTTTAATTTACGATCATTCGTAGCTATTATTCCATTTCTTTCTTTCCCATAATGTAACAAGATAAAGTCAATATTCCGATGTTTGTATTCGGAAGGCCATTTTTGACAATATTTATTTATAAATTCAATAGCAATGCGAGATTCCATTTTTTCTTTAGGATTTCCTTTCAATTGTATCTTTTTTAGTTCTGAAAAAATCGGGTCTATAACGATTAATAATCGATTTCCAGGAATAACTCTATCTAGTTCATATGATATGTTGAAATTCGGAATCTGACCTAGTGCCATAAGAAAATTAGTATCTAAAAATATCAATGACTGCTGTTTGCTTGAAAATGGGGGTGTTACTTTTGCCGTTGTTCTTCCCCACCTTTGATTACACCCCACCCAATTAATCTCCATCTTCGATCAATCTGACGACTTATAGCGATACGAGTGCCTAAATCTGTACATACAGGAAGACGAAGATTCACTTGAATGCCCTTTTTACTAGCTTTTACTACTTTTCCTACGGTTTTAGCAGTACCCACACTTAACATAAGGTTTTCATTTAATTCAATTGCGTGAACTAATGTTTGAACTTCGCTACCCACAACACGCTCAAGTAGATGACCATCAAATTCCAACATATCCCAAACTGGTGGGAGCTCATCAGGGTATCCGACAATTTGTCCTACAAGTGAATCGCTTTTCGTTAACGAGGGATCTATATTTGTTCCTATACCAATAAGTCCCCCTGATAGTGCAGTTTCTAGCTTACCGAATCCAGATCGTAAACTTACTATTTTCGTGTTAATAACTTGCCATTTACTACCTTTTCGGTTCCCTGGCCGAATTTCAATCTCATCTTTGACAGAAAATTCTCCTTGAACAATACTTCCTCCTACAACTCCTCCTTGTAGTTTAGTTGGAGAATGTCCTGGTTTATTTACATCGAAAGATCGAGCTACGAGCATTCTGGGAGTGAGACTTTCATCACGTTTTGGTGTCGGTAAATGCTCCTCGATGTTCTGTATCAACATATCAATGTTTGTATGGTGGATAGCACTAATTGGAATAATAGGAGAGTCCTTTGTACTAGTTGTTGAAATGAATTTCTTTAGATCTCTATAATTCTGAAGAGCGGCCTTCTCGGAAACCAATTCAATTTTATTTTGGCAAAAAATCACCTTTTCCATACCTATAATCTCCATGGCAGCAAGGTGTTCGCGAGTTTGAGGCATAGGGACTCTTTCATTGGCTGCTACGACAAGTAGTGCTCCATCCATTATACTTGCTCCAGATAACATGGTTGCCATTAATACTTCATGTCCAGGAGCGTCAACAAAAGCAACTCGTCGGAGGAGAATGGTTTCATTACCACAAACAGGACATTTCTTTAAAGTAGTATACTTAGCTGGACTTTCACATTCTGGACACTCACGAAACTCGGTTTCAGCATATCCCAGCCGGATTGATATTCCTCGACGAATTTCTTCACTATGGGTATCAGGGAATTTTCCAGTTAGTGCTTCTGTCAGGGTTGATTTTCCATGATCAACGTGCCCAATCATCCCTATTGAAATTTCCGCTTGATTGGGATACTTTAAGGGGGTTTTCTTCTTCTTGGGTGGAGCCTTCTTTTTTGCTGGGCGCCTCTTCTTCTTTGCTGGCATTGAAATCCTCGGATATGATTCATAATAACTCTTCTATAGCTTTACTACTTTTATCTCGTTCAAGAATTTTAATGTTTATCTGGTAGATATCCTCACTAATCAATCTACCTCGAACACGTTTTCTCCGTCTTTTTCCTTTTCTGTCAGGTTTATATCCTACTCCTCTATGGCCTATAAGAATTCGCTTGGGCATCGCTCCTTCAACACCAGGAACCATAGGAAACCCAGCATGATCAGAACCCCCTGTAATTTTGAATAAGTAACCTTCAAAACCGATGAATTTTCCATCTAGCTCATCTCCAACCTCTTTACCGATTAGATGACGTGTCATACTATCATCATCGATTTCTTTTTTGTAACTCTGCTTGTCATCAGCTAAATTAAGTTGAAATCTAACCATTTTATCGTCTCATGTCTTTATATCAAATAACCTATTAGAATAACCGTGGTGATCTGTATCCAGATATTCATGGGGTTATACGAGTCATATCGGGTCAAATCTCTTTCTATTCTTAATAGTTATGATAATTCTCGAGGATTTTGTCTCGTGATTTTCAATCTTGAGATATGTTAGTTAAGACTCTTGTTATTGTTAAAAAAGGAAAAACTACAAGAAACTTATCGAACTCCTGAAAGTGAATCTCGTACTTTCTATTTTCCTCTTACTAAATAGATTTCAAAGCTAAAAAATCATATCAATCCACATTGGATTATAAAGCCCAGTACTTGTTTACAGTTCGTCTTTTTATTTCAATTATTTCTGTAAGTGCATCCATCTCTGTTCCAGAAAGTATCTTTTGTTCAGTAATTTTCCGAGCATCAGATTCAGGAACATCTACCCATAATTCATCCCCCTCCCTAATCTGACGTCCTGCAGTTGGTCCTCGAATGGCTACTGCTACTTGATCACTTACTTTAGCTTGCGGAATAGTATTTCCACGGTCCTGAATTTGTAATAGATGCCCGATTTTTTTATTCTCCCGATTGATTAAGTCATTTTGAGGAGTTAAAACCCCAGCTAGTACCTCAACTCCCAAAATACAAGGTTTACTTTGTCTAAACACATAAGGGAGAATTTTTATTTTGCTAGGTCGTACTATATCCTTAAGTGCTGCTGCTTCAAGACGTTGCTGAACTTCATATTGATAGGACTCGTACTCTTCTGATAAACGATATATAATATCATTCTGGATTATGGGGATCTGTAACTTATTGGCCTCCTCTTGAGCATCCAATAGGATAGCTGTTCGAAATCCTAGGATAACACCATAATATTCATTCTTCTCTTTGGATAATGATGCTTGATAGACATCTTTCTTAGATACATTACCTACAGCAGCAAAACGGATTTGAATATTGGAATCCCGAAGGAAATTTACCAATGCTTCTAGGGATCCTAGGGTGTCGGCTTTTACAACAACTCCAGCTTTATCAGTTTCAACTAGAATGCTAGCTAATTCCTCTTTAATTTTCGTTATTGCTTCTTTAACCTCGTTTTCAGTTACTACATAAAGCGAAGATCCTGCAATAGCCTCATCTATATTGGGGGCAGCTAATTTTACACCAACTGCTGCTATCGCGTGATCAACACTATCAAATTTATTGCGCGGATCACGAATTTCGTCCAATTCCTTGGGTACTAATATTGCGCGAACTGATGTTAAGATTGGACCATCCGTTCCAGCTAAGACGATCTGAGAATCTTGTTTAATGATCCCATCAAAAAGAATCACATCTAGTGTTGTACCCATTCCTACTTCCTTCTTTACCTCTAGAACTACCCCTTTTCCTTTATCCAAATGCAATTCCAATTGTTTTCTCAAGTACTGTTCTGTAAGACTGGCTAAAACTAGGAACATTTCAGGGATTCCCTCACCTGTTATCGCAGAAGTAGGAATAATAGCAATTTTCTTCGCAAAATTTTCGATTCGATCGAACCTATCTGGTTCAAGATTGAAATGACTCAATTCAGTCATAATTTCATAAATAATTGATTGAAGAGCTTCTAATGACCCACTTGATTGTTTTGAAAGTGATTTCATCAAGGTAAGGTCAGGAAAACTTTTCCACCCAGGGAGACGATCGATTTTATTGGCAGCTATCAGAAAAGGTACTTTTTGTTTTACTAGAATCCGTAATGATTCAACTGTTTGTGGTTGAATCCCTCTGCGGACATCAACTACTAAAATAGCGAAGTTCGCACTTTGGCTGCCGCGTCTCCTGAGATTGTAAAAAGATGAATGTCCAGGTGTGTCAATAATCAGAACTCCAGGTATTTTCATTTTTTTCTTCGATTGTTTCAACAATGGGCCACAGAGAGCATTAATAGTTTCAATAGGAAAGAAACTCGCACCAATGTGTTGAGTGATTCCTCCAGATTCACGTGCTTGGACAGCTGTTCCGCGAACTTTATCTAATAAGCTAGTTTTACCAGAATCAACATGTCCTAAAATGACTGCAATTGGACTCCGAATAGGCTTTTCTTCCTGCTGCTCCTTAGCCATTATTGAAATGTCTCCGTTAAAAATTAGATTTACCTTTATACTAAACCTAATTAGAGTCTTTTGAAATTTTTTTCTTTTCGTAAACTTCTAGTGAATTAATAATGAAAAAAGTTTTCACTTATTTAAACTATAGATAAATTTACAGTGTTTTTGTCTACAATCTATAAATATTTGTTAATTGATACTAAATTTTAGATTTGAGATCAGTCTCATATCTTCTAATAATTTCGATAAACCAATCTTTGTAAAATGTTGTTGGAGTAAGTTTTTTTAGCGGTTCTAAAGATGATACATATCTATCAATAACTTCCTTATCAACTGATTCTAATTTTATTCCATTTAAAGTAGTTTCTCCCTGGTTAAGTTTAGAAATAATGAAATTAACTAATTCGTCTTTAGAAGTAAGATTTCCCCCAAATCTTCCAAGTACAAAAGCGTTTGTTATTTCACCAATTCTCTGAATTTCTTTTGTACTCTTACTCCAATAGCTAATGATATAAAGATTTTCATGTAGTTTATCACTAAATAATCCTCCTAAAGTTTCTCCTTTAGGAATAAGTTCTAATTGGAACTTAATTACTCCAGTTTCATCATTAACATTACCAATTGACTTGAAAAAATCAAGAAGATATTCTCTTGCTGCAATGTTTCCTGCATGCCCACCACTAATTTCTCTCGCTAGTGATTATTCATTAGGAAATGGCTCGCCACAATTAACGCAAAATTTAGCCTCAGAGGGGGTCTGACAACCACACATGGGACATAATCTTTCCGAGAAATTGGTTGAACCCTTCTTTTGGGCTTGGTGTTTTTGAAATTGAACCAAAGCGACCACAATGAGAATTGGAGTAAAGATTCCAATGAAGATGCAGATACTAACAAAAAGATTCAACAGGTTTTCATCAATTGCGGGTACACCTCCCACTGAGGTGATATAACTGCGGTCTTTTCGATATCCTACAGCCCATCCATGTGTTTCGTTTGCAAAAGCAATTCTGGAAGGCCCCCATGTCTCTTCTCCCAGATTATACCACGATTTTTCTCCGTCCTTAGTATAATGGATACCATAGCTCCCAACAGCCCAACCCTTCGACTCTGTAATGAAATAAATGTCAAGTAACGCAACAGAACCAAAGTCTGCCAGGAATGGATGGTAAGTGTATTGAACATGCCAATCTTTCCCTCCATCAGTTGTAGCTATAATTGTATTATCAAAACCCACAATCCAACCTTTATAAAAGTCCCAGAAAAAGATTCCACGAAAGTTTGTTGAAACTCCAGCATCCTGAACGTCATAAGATTGCCAACCATCCGTAGTTTTAACGATTGTACCAAAACCCCCTGTTGCCCAACCATGTGAGTTGTTTAACATGGCTAGATGGCCAATATAATGAGAAATATCTGAGATAAAAGACCAACTTTGATTCTTTATATTGATCCTAAAAAATTTCCCCATATTTCCTAGTACCCAAGCTGTATATTCATCACACGTCACCACATCCCATAATATTGTGCTTTTCCACCCAGAAGATGTTTGGTACTTAGCTTTTTCTAGCGATATCCATGAAACGCCTCCATTTTGCGTGATGAGAATGTCATCCTTTTCACTAATAGCAACCCCAATATCAGCATTAAAGAAGTCAATAGCTCTGATATTAATATTGATTCCAGATTGTTGTTCTTCCCATGATATACCCCCGTCTGTAGTGGCCATTATCATTCCGTCTTCCCCCGCTATCCAGCCATGATAAGAGTCTACAAAGTCAATAGCGGCCACTCCTGTTTCAGGATATGTTTCTGAGTTGACTGGTTGCCATGGATTATCTGAGAGTTCGAGGTATAATATAATGGGTATTTTTAGATAGACTACCCCAAAAGAGATTGTTCCCCACGCAACTAAAGCAAGAGCGACCGCAATAATTGTACGTTTGTCAAGATGTTTCTTCAATGTCTGAGCTATCCCTCGCGTCATATTACATTTATTTCATCTTTGTTTTGAAGATCAATACAGAAGATGTTGACAAAGGTGTTATAGAGCAGCTAGTCTATTGTAAATTAATGAAGGACTGCGATATTACTATATCTGTTAAATTACAATGCGATCTATATTTTTTTCTTTTCCAACTAGCAATCGTAAAAAATATAATTTCTTACTCAGTTAAGCTAACTTGATAAAATCAGAAGTTCCTTTGATAAAACGGAGATTGAATCATCATTGAGACGAGACAATACACATTATTTTATATTTCCAGAATATCTTGACAAATCACTCACACGGAAGGAAGGGCGCCGATTATCTCTAGACCTTGCGGTTGAGAATCCTACGATCACAGAAATACGATTAGCAGCAGAAAAATTAGAATATAATTACGAAGTCCAGAAATATGCTGCTTATCCCCGTCAATGGTGGGAAAGAAAGGGCCTCATTCTAATTGAGAAAAAAAACTCAAAATTACACACGCTGAAAGAACTTAGTAAAGAAATAAAGACCTACATCCGTCCAGCTTTAGAAAAACAAAAGAAAGAATTAGCAAAAGAGGCAAAAAAACGGAAGAGTGTCAAATATACTCCTCGAAAGAAAGTGGAAGATAAAGGAAAACCTAAGAAATTTCGTCCAAAACGAAGAAAATAACATGATTTCTTAGTTAGAATCACCATTAATGAAAAAATGGTGTTTATACTGCCAAAAAAACGTGACAAATACACTAAAAAAGCTAAATCTGAAGGTTACAGAAGCCGGGCTGCCTATAAACTCCTTCAGATTGATAAGAAATTCAAATTATTTCACAGTAACCAGACTGTTATTGATTTGTGTGGGGCTCCTGGAGGATTCTCCCAAATAGCACGAGACAGATCAAGAGGAAAATCGCAAATCTTTTTGGTGGACATTGCTCGTATCAAATCAATTCCGAATATTACTGAAATCATTAAGGGAGATATCACAGAATTAAATACAATTCTTCAATTACAAAAAAATCTTGAAAAACATGAAGCAGATACCAATGAAATTATTGTATTAGCTGATTGTTCTCCGAATGTCTCAGGACACTGGGTAACCGATCATGCACGGCAAATATGGTTGGCAGAAGTAGCTTTAGGAATATCAAACTATTTTCTGGCTGAAAAATTCTTAACCAAGGTTTTCCAAGGAGAATATTTAGAGGAGCTTTTAGAGAAAATCAAAGCATCCTATCAGAATGTTAAGACTTACAAACCCCCAACATCTCGTAAACAGAGTGCAGAAATATATATCATTGCAATAAACAATAAGAATAAGGGGGCAGAACGATATAATCGTAATCATCTCGTTGAAGACTAGTAAGTCGTTGGTAGGCTAGTTTATGAAACTTGTTGAAATCCAAGAAGGCGTAGGAACTTTTCTTGTTCCAGAATCACTCATAAATGATCAAATCCCTAGGCGATCTAATGAAGTGTTCTTCAATTTTCATCAGGAAATAAATCGTGATTTTTCCGTTTTACTATTACGTGCTTATGGAGATATCAATTCAAAGAATGATCTGAGAGTCTGTGAACCTTTATGCGGTTCAGGGATACGTAGTGCTCGTTATGCGCTGGAAACACCAACTTCTAGTCTTTATTGTAATGATATAAACTCCAAAGCTGTTCATATTGCCCAAAAAAATATTAATCGCCTTCCAAGTCCAACTGCAAAAAGAGTTCAGCTCTTCAACATGGATTGTAACTCCTTCCTTCAGAAACTCAATGTAGAAAATTTTGTTTTTGATTTTATAGATATTGATCCTTTCGGGACACCTATTCCTTTCGTTCAATACAGCATTAGGTTGGTTACTCTTGAAGGTCTTCTTGCTTTTACAGCAACAGATCTCGCTAGCCTCGTTGGATTATACCCTAAAGCTCTTTATGCAAAATATGGTCTTAGCCATTTTGATATTCGTATTGGGAATGTTCATGAGATAGCTGCTCGGGCCTTAATAACGGGCATTCAGCATATAGGATTAACCCTAAGTCAATCCCTTATACCTATTGCAACTCTTTACCATAGACATTTTATGAGATGTTTTCTAGTTCGTAATAGAGGTGTTGACACTGTCATTAATCAAACAGGATTCATTCATCTCTGTAAAAGATGTCAGGCTAGATACACCAGCCTTTTAGGGGAGAAAAGAACCAGTTGTCCTGCTTGTGGTGAACCTGATGAAATGAAAATAGGACCTATATATCTAGGCAGAATACACAATTCAGAATACTTATCTTCAATACTTCTTGATGAACACCTGCAAAAAATGGGGACTAGAAAAAGATTAGTCAAAATATTACCCTTGATGATAGATGAGTCATCATTAGATATTCCTTGGTCATTTGATATACCAAAATTAGCTAAAGAAGTTAGGGTTACGGTTCCCTCGATAACACAGATTATGAAAATCTTGAAAGAAAGAGGTTATAAATGTTATAAAACCCATTTTTCGGGATCCAGTCTTAAAACTGATGCCAACGAAGCTGAATTATGTTCAGTCATTAAATCATTAAAACCTTAATCCTGAATTAGATTTCAAAGAAAAATCTAAAATAACAAGAAATCTTGAGAGAGTTGGACAGACCAGAGTGAAAAAAAGGTTATATTTCTAAGAGAAATATACCTTTATAGTGAAAATAATAGATAGAGATCGGCCCAGGGATGTGGTCTAGCATGGTTATCGCCATATTTCTGGCAAATACGGTGACTAGATGATTCCTGATTTGGGATCAGGTGGTCGTGGGTTCAAATCCCACCATCCCTATTTTAAGTAATTCTTTTCTCTAATAACTGGTATTGTTACCTCGAAGTCAATATGAATAGCACGATGAAAAATTAAGTAAGTACTAGATAGGTTCCATTCTCTCTAAGAAAATTTCTTGAATTATACCTTGTTCAACATTGAATTAATCTAGTTAAACTTCTTGAAGTTCGTTTACTAATTCTTCTGCAATTGTTTTGGGTGAAGGAAATCTAACCCGATTAGCGAACAGTTCTTGGCGCTGAATTGTTTCTCCTTGCACCTCTTGAGTTTGCAATTGAACTCGTCCTTGAATAAGAACAGTTTTGCCTTCAACTTCTTGTTGTACAATCGTAAATATTTCATCATCAGACAAACCACTATCTAAGAGCTTCTGAATATCATTGCTTCCCATTCCTGTAAGAATTTCTCCCGATAACCCGAAAAATACTGTTCTTATTGTGCTAGTCCCATCATCTAGTGTTCCAGAAAGTCTAAATCGTATTTGCGACTCCACGATTTGATGTTCCTGACAGAACCATCCCTCGTCTGTTTCTGTTACTTTTTTACGACATTCAGGGCAGGAACGATAATAAGGACTCTGCTGATAAAGCCTGACTACTTTTCCTAGGACTTCTATCATAACTCCGTCTTCATTCTCTAATAATTCCGATAGTTGAATCTTTTGATATTCAGGTAGTGATTGAGTGGTCGTTTGTACTTCTTCAACGATTTCTATATTCCTTAAAGCAACAGGTATTCGTGAAGATGGACGAACATGACTTTGAGGTGAAAGATGAATTTCTATTGTATCAGCGTCTTTTTGCCGAATCCTGCCAAAAAATATCTTAACAAATTTCATCTCGTTTTCTTGAATCGAAGTTAAGTGTTCAATATTATCATCCCATGCAACCACTCGAATTGATCCAGTATTATCTTGTATTGACATTGAAGCAACTCGTCCAGTGCTCCCATCCGAACGACCGAACTCCCTCTCTTCTGAAACGTTTTGAATGATTCCTTGAACACACGCTAAACCTTGTTGGGGTTTTATCTCTACAATATTTTGAAGTGGGGGATCTTCAGGAATTTGTGAAGCATCAAATGGAATAAATTCGGTTTCAGTTATTGTGTGAAGTTCTATTGTCTTATATCTTGATATATTGACCCGTAATTTCTTTATCTGGAAAGCTTCATCCCCTAAATCATCGAACCTTGGAAGTGCATCATTCCAAAGTACCAATGTTGACACACCTGTTTCATCAAATATTGCTGCTCTTTTCACAGAACCAGTTGAACCATCATTTCTGGTAAAGTTACTTGTTTTAGATACAGGACCCTTTCGAGCTTCAACTGTAACAAATCCATCAACTGGTTCTATTTCAGCCAGTTTTTTTTCTATTGCTTCAGTTTCAACTCTTTCTGGAACAACTACTTCGTCAATGTCTGGTAATGTTACATGGTCTATTTTGGTGATATAAGTCGCTCGTGTTGTATGAATTTCAGGTCTCCCATCTCGATCTAATTTAACATTTGCAGCTTGGACTAAGATTACATCTCCCCGTGTAAAATTAAATGCTTCTTCTGCACGATCATTCCAAAGTACCATACGGCGTGTTACCCTTTCACCTTTGAGAAACAAGTTTGATACACGACCCTCGGTTCCATCTGAGCGATTAAAAGTAACAAGTTTTCCTACCTTATTGATTGTAGCTTTGACATCAATCTCCAGTATTTCCTCATCTAGAGAGTCTAAGCTTAAGATTTCATCGTCAGGATTGGGAAGATTTTCAATTTTTGTCTCAGTTTCCAATTCTAGCAAGCTCCGGTCTCCTATGTGAAGCTCTAATTCTTGGTTCCTCCCTAACTTCGTGTATCCTTGTTTAATATTAATGATGGAGCCTCTTTCAATTTGTTTTCCTGTAATACGACGAGCCATTGCTCCCCAGAGAACAGTACGAATACTATCGGTTCCATCATGTAACAGAATAGGAGCCAAAATTCCTTTAGTACCCTCTCTAACGAATTCAATAGGATGATAAATTCGTAATATTATTGCGGTAAGGCTTACCCCTGATAAACCTGGTTCCATCTTTTTAAGGCTTTTAATTGTAAGTTTAGGCCTTTTTTTTAACTCAGGACGCCCAAGCGAGACATTTAGATCTTTAGCAATAATGTGAGCAGCAGCAATGTCATTTACAAAGAATCCTAATTCTTTTTGTTTTTCTTCAATTTGCTTCTTTATTTCGGCTCTGGAAAGTCCCGTTTTTTGAGAAATTTTTTGTATTAATTCTTCTATATTGCTCAAATTAAGCTCCTCATTTTTGTTATAATGAAAAGACATTCATTTTATTATTGAATTTCACCTCAACATAAATTTAAATCAGCTTTCCTAATGTTGAAAAATTATTTTCAATTATTTTCATCCAATGATTGATATAATTCTCTTTTATATTCATAAAAATTATTACCAATGCTGGTAACTTGACCCCAGTTCCTGAACTACCAATTTTTTAACTCTATTTCGCAATGTACGGCATCCTTTCTTAGTTTTTAGTGATAAAAGGAAAATTTCAAACTCAGGAAGATCGTATGACTTTAGTAATCTTAAATTTTGATCTACCATTGTATTCCTTATTTTATCAATTTTGTTTAGAACTATTATTGGAGGGAGATTTGTTCTTTCTCTCATAAATCGAATCATTTCAATATCTAAAGGGATGATACTTTTTTTCTCTAAGCTTGCTACCATGTGATGGAAAGTAGATATATCAATAATATGGATAGCAAACAGTAGCTGATTTGAGGGATCCTCCAAAAAAAGGATTATTTCATCTTTAATTTGGTCTTCAAAATCCTTAGACCGTTTTACTATCCTTCCAAATCCTGGAAGATCTATTAGAAATAAATTCTTAACTAGCGGAACTGATGCTATTCGTAGAGTTGTCCCAGCGTGTTTTCCAACCGGCCTTCTTGCCTGACTTAGATAATTTACTAAGGAGGTTTTACCTGCATTTGGTCTGCCCGAAATAGGTATTAGATGGATTAAAGGCATCATTAAAACTTATGTACTTGCTTATTTTTCAGCATTTTCGGAGTCAGTAAAATCATTAGAGTCATCCTGTTCCATTAATAACTCATCTAGCCAATCACCAAATACGTCAACACGTTCTTCAATAGGACGTATCGGTCGAGCTGCTTGAACTTTACACTTTCCACATCGAATTACCGCTGTTCTAATTTTTCTATCAACCTCAATGTGAACTGACTTTCCAGTTCCGCATATAGGGCAATCAAATACAGTTGGTAGTGTTGGAATTGGTTTGGTTCGAACTATTCTTTTTCTTTTTCGACCCAACAGGTGTTACTCCTATTTTTTCCTTCGACGATGATGTTTCTTGATTTGTTTTAATCTTCTATCACGTCGTGATTCCTTAGAAGAAGACATAGTTGGAACAGATGTTGGTTCTATAGCTTTATCACCGAGCTCTGGTGCAGCTACCACTTCTTCTCCTGATTTCACAATCAATATTTTTTGTCCAGATCCAATTAAAAAAGATAAGCTTCCACCTAGTAAGAAGATAATTGCTACAGTAACTAACAGCATTATTATAAGGAATAAGTCTTGATCTGATATAACTGAGGGAGAAGGAGTCTCTGGACCCGCTTCAGCTAACCAATCAAAAATATTTAACCAAAGGAGTGAATTGTTTTCGCTGTTATACCAAGATGAATTTCCGAAAGGCTTTCCTTCCGGAGTTAAATCACTGAACATGATACTAGACCCTCCCAGCAAAATTCGAGCATCAATTTCTATTTCTTCCCCAGAGGCTCCGAATAACACTATATCTGAAGAACCAGAACTAATTTCACCTGAGGTGGTCTTAGCAATGGCCTCGGGAGGAGCTACAACGACTTCCGTATCGGCTTCTTCTATAGAACTTGAATAAGTAACAATAGAAGTAACATTTTTGCCAATTGACAAAATTCTATGATCGGAACTATTCAGTTTGATGAGTAAGTACTTAGAAATCCCCACATTAGAAAATTCATTATAAACGACATCAGTCGGTATGTAATCTTCAACATAGGCAGTACGAGCCCAAAATTTTCCCATTTGCCATCCAAACTCAAGAGATTCTAAAAGATCATTAAAGATGTCTCCTCGACCATTTAAAGTTTTATTATCTTCATCCAATGGGTTTGTCAACAGCATCATTGCCTTTCCTTGAGTAATGAACCTGTTAATATAATGTTGTTCTGCTTCTAAATAATGTTCTTGTGGATTTGTAGAAACGAATATATCAACCCCTTCAAGACTAGTATTGTTGATTTCTCCTCTAATAAAAACCACCCTCATTGATTTGTTGACAATTAAATCTGAAATTGCTTGATTATATATTGAGTGATTGAAGAATTGCCCATGCCCTTCATCAAATAAGACGATAATTGGATCTTCTATGGCTGAATCATTAGCTCCCACTATAAGTACATTATTAAAACTAAGTATGATACATATTATTGCGTAAAGGAGAATATCTTTGGATCTTACGTACACAGTATCTTCCTCGACGTTTTAATAAATCTTATTGATCGAGATACTCCAGTTGGAGGTTGAATTTTCAAAAAAGAGGTAAAAAGATATTATCTTTTGTGTCTTTTCTTTGTAAGAATTGTAGACAACTCTAAATAACAACAACTAAAAATAACAACGAATTCATCTCTAGTTGATTTAAAAAAGGAATTAAGGCAAATATATACTTATTAGATCAAAACTATCCAAAGAAAACCAGTTGGAGAAAAAAATATGGTTACTGCACAAATGGTTCCCAGTGAATTGCTGATAGAAGCAATCTCCGAGGAACTAAAGTCGAATAATAAGATCTTTCAACCACCTAAATGGGCTGATTTCGTTAAACTCAGTGTTACACGAGAAAATGCACCAGAACAAAGAAAAGATTGGTGGTTTGTCCGTGTTGCTTCAGTTTTGAGAAAAATCTACCTAAATGGGCCTGTGGGAGTGATGCACATAAGAAAAATGTATGGGGGAAGACGGAATAGAGGAGGTAAGCCAGAAAGGACAGCTAGAGGATCTGGTGCCATTATTCGACATGCGATTCATCAGTTAGAAAAAGGAGGGTATGTTAAATTAGTTACGGGAGAGGGAAGGATTGTTACTCCAGCTGGCCGAAGTTTTGTCGATAGTATGGCTCATAAGGTTAAACAACAACTTCCTGAACTTTCAAAATATTAGTTTGAGAATAAAGCTAATCAATTCGATTTCCTTTAAAATATAAAGATGTTAGAAAATCTTAATAATTCACAATCAGAGAAAATAATAAATGTCCAAAAGAAATGCTGTAATCTGAAGTAAGTGGATAATGGGAGAATTTAATAGTCCCTAGAAGAGGCTAAAAATCAATGGCTGAAGAAGATCCTGAATTGGAAGCACTTCGGAAAAGACGCCTTGCGCAACTAAAGAATGAACAACTGGTACAACAACAGGCGGAGGAGCAACAACGACAAATTGAAAATCAGCGTCAAGCAATTTTAAAAGGAATATTAACCAATGAAGCCCGAGAAAGACTTGCTAATATCAAGTTAGCGAAACCAGATTACGCAATAACATTAGAAAACCAATTAATTCAACTTGCTCAAACAAGAAGGGTCTCTGACAAAATTACTGATACTCAATTAAAACAACTCTTACAACAATTAACCAAAACAAAACGAGAAAGCAAAATCACTTTCAAACGCAGATAATTTCAAGGTTATTGCCCATGGTAACGGTTGTTCAATTCTCTTGGTCACGATTAGAGGGATTGGGTTTGATTGCTGTTGCCCTAGGTTTGGGATTTTTAGCTCAATTACCCCCTGTATTTTTCACTTTTGCTTTACTCTATTTAGATATTGAAAAATATTCTATTGCCATGATTGGAACCACTCTAGGAACAACTATCATTCTAGCTACAATTTCTTGTTCACTAGCAGAGGATTGGGATGATACAACTGTCCCCAACCTAAAAAGTGTAACTACGTCCTCTCTTTCTCTAATTTTTATTTTTATTTTTGGATTTTTCCTTTTTTTCCTCCTCGAACCGTTTTTCCCTCCAGAATTCGCTGATTTGGATCCAACTCAGAGATATTTTTCTGCAATGGCGCTAGCATTGACATTAGACGGATTATTTACTGTTATGGTATATAAAGCCAAAACTATTTTCATAAAATGAATCTTTTTTAAATAATTAACACGAAACTTGGTCTAGGAAATCATCCATTATTCATACCGAAATTTCAGTTTATTGTTTATTTAATCTCAGCCAATTATTACAGATTGATCACGGAAACTCTTACTAGCTCTTTTAGGAATAGATTCATTATTAAAAAATTCATAGATGTCCATTCTTACCAATCTATAGTATTTTATGATGAATCATCATTAGCCTTCAGAATAAAGAAAGTGTCGAAAAGTAAATAATTTAGATCCATAGTCAATATATTTAATCTTGAACATCTTGGCCTGGAATAGGTATGTATAATGCCTGATTTTACAAAAAAAATAATGCTAAAATCTAAATTATGCCCAAAAATCTACAGTTATGACGAAGTAGGTTCAACCAACTATCTAGCAAGGAAACTTATTGAAAACAAAAATGATATTGGATTTGTGATTGTCGCAGTAACACAGACAGCTGGTAAAGGACAAAATGAGAGAGTTTGGGAGTCACCAAAGGGAGGATTGTGGTGTTCGATAGCCATTCAACCTAAAATTGATTTAACACTATTAAGACTAGTTCCAATTCTCTCAGCTGTAGCTATCTCGAATGCTTTAGAGACCTTTAACATCAAAACTATGTTAAAATGGCCTAATGATATTTTGATTAGGCACAATCTAAGGAAAATTGGAGGAATTCTAGCAGAAAGTAAGGTTTCACAATATTTTTTAGACTATTTAATCATTGGGATCGGTCTAAATATTAATAATACATTAGGTCAATACTCTTCAGCACTTCAAGATCATATTACAACCATCTACGAAGAGATTAAATACGAACTTGACCTAGAATTATTATTACAGAGAATCATTTTTCAAATTGAGAATTCTTTTGAAACCTTAAATATTTACGGTGCCCAACCCATCTGTAATGAATGGAAACAAAAGGATAATATCCTTGGAATGGATATTATTGTTCAGGGACCAGAGTGTAAGTATCAGGGGAGAGCAGTTGACATTTCTCCATATGGCCAATTGATATTGGAAATTCCAGACTCTGATAAAGTAAAAATTTCTAATGGCACTGTATATCTTCTTAGGAATAAGACGGAATAATCAGTTTGAAGCTGCTAAATCATCTCAAATCAAGGGAATAATGAATATAAAGAATAAAAGAATGGCCCGCTAATTAAGAATAAAAGAAAAAAGAAATATTTGCAAAAAGGGGGAGTGAATGTTTTTAAGATTTCATGCTGTCCAATATGCTTTGGAAATTTCAGAGCCATCAAAGTTAATATTCTTATAGGGACGGTTACTATTCCAAGGATCGAAAACTGAGGTAATTTCATGTTTTATAACCTAATAAAGGGAGAGAATACAGTTCTTAGAGGCTTGATTGCAGAAGAATTTGCTCGTTATATTCTTTCTCAACGATTTCCAATTCTAGTCATACGACCGGCCGCAGCACTAAGATATTTGGAAACAACATCAATTCAAGGAAGAAATATTGATTTTTTGCAAAAAAACCAAAAAACAATGGATTTTCTAGGAATTACTCCATATTTTCAACGTGAAGAATTTCAACTGACACCTAAAGAAACAATATACAAGTTCTTCAATGAGGAAGAAGGATTAAATCGATATTTGAGAAATGAAACCCATTTTAATCAACTTAAAGGATTTGTTATTGAGGTAAAATCTCGCACATCTACAAATTCTTGGGCACCATTTCGGTTCTCATTCTCTCCAAACCAAGAAGAAATGTTAGTCGAATGTCAGAAGCTTAATTTTGACATAATATTATGCGGTGTTACATTTACTTCGGATTGGAACCTTTCTGTTGTTTTTTGTGATAGACAACAAAAAATCCTTTCTGAAGATTTTTTTGTTATAAATTAATGGTTCGTTTTCAATAACTCTGCAATCTTCATCATGATATAGTCGCTAATCTGTTGAGATGTCTCTTTACAACTAGGAAGTTTATAGAATTTCTTCAAATCAAGGGGAGGACCAAATTTTACCTTTAATGTGATTTTTCGAGGCCCACCTCCCAATGTGAACGGTTTTCCCACAGGCATAGCAATGTCTGTATTCTGAACAGCACAGGGGATAACCAAAGCTCGGGTTGAATGAGCTATCAGTCCTGCACCTAACTTACCAGGCTGTAATCTTCCATCTTTGGTCCGAGCTCCTTCAGGAAAATAACAAACTGATCCTCCGCTTTTAATTACAGCAATGTGATATTTTATGATATCCAATTTTTTAGATCCTTTGAAAACAGGAAAACAATTCATACCGTGCAAGATTGGACGGAAAAATGGGAGTTTCCATAATTTGGCATCAGCAGGATAAAAAAAAGGCTTGTAATAACGTGGGAATGCAGTCAAACCGATTAAAAATGGATCTAAATGAGACCTGTGGTTGGCCATTATAATAATTCCTTTATTGTCCCATCCTTTAGCAGGAACGTTTTCTTTTCCCCACACTTTTATTCGATAACAGAGATGAAAAAATGTAAGCAAAATTGGGATAGCATATAAATGTAACATATATTTTATTCGAATTTTGGCCATAATACACAGCCTACCAGCCTACAAAATCTATTAACTCCCAATCTTATACATAAAATAAAATTATATGTTCTGAAAAAAATCTTATCAAATCAATGTTTTTACCGTCTAATCTATTTTAATCTTATGCCAAACTTTTTTCTGAGGCTTAGGAGTGGGAGCTTTCTTGGAACGCTGGGAACTGGAAGATCTGAATTGTTTTTCAATGTTTCTGGCTGTCATTTGAGAAATTTTTGAAGTGATTAATTGTAATTCAGATGTATTTGGACGGTACTTCTTTAAAATCTCTTGAAATTCTCGAAGAATTATATTTACCTTGTCCTTTTCGATCGACATGACATATATCCCACGATTAACGTAATAAAAAAGGTTTTTGATATCTCTTTTGTTTTTCTTAATGATTCCTATTTTTACTGACACAGGCAAAAGTCAATTTGGAAAGGTTGATAATTTCTTCCTAGAACGCCCAATCATAGCCACTTGAAAGAAAATAAGTCATCTCTGTAAAAATCATTTCGCTATGATGGACGTTAGATAAAGCTTCCCAAATTTATCTTGAGATTTGTCTGATACATCCAAATAACAGAGATTTTTTTATAAAGGTGAAATACATGCCAAAATTCACTGTTGAAGAAGCACAGAAATTACTTTATAATCGAGATCTAGTTCGAAATTTAGGTGTGATCGCCCATATAGATCATGGCAAGTCCACGTTAACTGATTCTCTCCTTGCAGCTTGTGGGCTTCTAGCTGAAAAAGTCGCAGGTGAAGCCCGAGCTACAGACACGCGGGAAGACGAACAAGAACGCGGAATCACGATTAAAACCACAGGAATTTCACTAGTTCATGAATTCAACCAAAAAACATATCTTATTAATCTTCAGGATACCCCTGGACACGTTGATTTTTCAGGAGAAGTTACTTCAGCATTACGGGTAGTGGATGGAGCCCTCGTTCTTGTTGATGCTGTTGAGGGAGTTATGGTTCAAACTGAAGTTGTTACTCAACAAGCTCTAGCTGAGCGAGTTCGCCCTGTTTTGATAATCAATAAAGTAGACCGCTTAATTACTGAGATGCGGATGACTCCTGATGATGCATATGAAAAATTCAAGACTATTATTAATGACTTTAATATACTTATCGAAACCTATGCACATCCAGAATACAAGAAAATTTGGCGTGTAGATCCACGACAAGGCACTGTGGCTTTTGGTTCGGCAATCCATAGATTTGGATTAACAATTCCAGCTTTAGCGGAGATTTGGCATGAAAAAACAGGACAACCAATTGATAAACTAATTAAAAACCTCTGGATGAAAAATAACTTTGTTAATGGGGTTCTAAAGCCAACTTATGAGATATATCAAAAAGCTGAAGATAATGATCTAGATTCCCTTAAAAAAGTAGCCCAACAACTAGGATTACGTTTAGATGAAGATGTATGGCTTGAACCGCCGAAAAGAATAGCAAAAGCACTATTAGAAAAATGGCTTCCAGTAGAAAAAGCTGTTTTAGATATGGTTGTTCAATTTTGCCCATCACCCATCGAGGCTCAAAAATATCGGTTTAAGAGTTTCTGGACTGGAAATTATGAGAAAAAGGAAGGGAAGGGGATGTTAGAATGTGATGAAAAAGGACCTGTGATGATCGCTATTTCTAAAATGATTCCGGGAAAAGCTAAACGAATTATTGCCATGGGAAGAATCTTTTCAGGGACGGTAACCACTGGTCAAAAAATCACAGCTTTACTTCCAGGATATAAGCCAGGTGGAAAAGAGAGGCGATTTACCACCAATATCCAACAGGTTTCTATGCTTATGGGAGGGAAAACAGAGAAAGTTGACACTATTCCTGCTGGAAATATCGTTGCATTACAGGGATTACGTGGCGCTACAGCAAGTAGTACCATAACTAGCCTTGAAACGACGATGCCTTTTCATGCACTTTCCTATGCGGTTGAACCAGTTGTCACTATTGCTATTGAAGCAAAATCCCCTAGTGAACTACCAAAATTAGCAGAAGGGATGCAACTAATGGAGCTAGTTGACCCTTCATTGAAAACCAAAATCAATGAAGAAACAGGTGAATATCTCCTTTCAGGAACAGGGGAACTTCATTTAGAAATAGCAGTTAAAGATCTACAGGATCTTCAACATATTGAGGTAACACAGAGTGAACCTATCGTTGTTTTTCGAGAATCAGTCCAAAGTGAATCATATCAACAATCTCTAGCAAAATCTCCAAATAAGCATAATCGTCTCTGGGTTCGAGCTGGACCACTTGATGCCGCAAGTATAAAGTTAATTGAAGAAGGTAAAATCCATCAATATACGGATAGAAAAGAGATGGCTCAAATACTTAGAGATGAAGCTGGGTGGGAAGCTAAAGCTGGAAGAAAAGTATGGGGAATGGGGCCTGAAGAAGATGATCCAAATTTTTATATCGATGCAACAAAGGGGGTTCAGTACTTGCGTGAAGTAAAAGACTATATAGTTCAAGGATTCCGCTGGGCAGCTAAAGAAGGACCGCTTTGCGGCGAACCATTTTATGGAATAAGGTTTATGTTGGAGGATGTTAAGCTTCATGAAGATCCAGTTCATCGAGGGGCAGGTCAAATTATGCCAGTTTCCCGTAGGGCATGCTTTGGGGCAGCACTAATGGCCGAACCCATACTCTTGGAACCCATCTATAAAGTCCAAGTCCAAGTTCCCGAGCAATACCTTGGTAATGTTTACAAAGTCCTCACTAAACGACGGGGACGAGTAATTGACACCCAGAAGCGAGAAGGAACACCTTTGAACATCATCATTGCTGAGATACCAGTCACTGAGTCATTTGGCATTACTACGGAACTCCGCTCCGAAACATCAGGTTTTGCGTTCAGTCAAATGGTTTTTGACCACTGGCAAAAAGTGCCAGGAGATCCAACAAAACCTGAAGAAGAAGGAGGAAGTTTGGCACGACAATATGTATTAGCAACAAGAAAACGTAAAGGATTTCATAACCCACTTCCACCTAAACCAGAAGATTACTATGATAAACTGTAGATTTCAACAATATTTTTCTAATCAAGGATAGTTGTTATAGTCCTTCCTCTATCCTTTTTCTTCTGATTTCTAACTAGTAGTGACAAGAATAACGTACTAAATCCAAGTGGAAAACGGAGGTAACGGATCCGGAGGGATTTGAACCCACGACATTCTGGTTACTTCAGGTATCCCCCTGATTTTCATTCATCAGGTTTTACCTTCCGAAGCCAGACGCTCTATCCAGGCTGAGCCACGGATCCAGGGAGTTCCAGACTGTATTTACTAGAGTTGACTTGATTCAAAGGGGGTATAGTAAGCAGTTTTAAATTCTTATCGGAAATATGGGTAGTAGTAACTGATCATTCTACCGGTCTCTTCGCTCATCTTCAGCACGAATTTTTACATGATGCCTGTGAATTGCGCATGATACACAATAATACCTTACATATGGTACACGAGCGATATGGGCTCCTTGTTGTCGCAATTCCTTTCCAACTGCATAATCAACCAGAGTTTTATAACTAGTTTTACGTTTAGCTTTATCACGTGGTATCATTCGTTTACATGCTGAACATTGAACCTTGGAGAGAGTACCTTTTTTCCCTTTACTGCGGCCACCAGACTTACGTTTCTTACCCAAAGAGGAAACCCCATTTATCGTCGAAAAAATCTTATATTGACATTTTCAATAAACATTAATTAATTTTTTATGAATATTATAGAAGTCAAAACTTATTACTCGACAAGATTTTCCACTTTAAAAAGTAAAAAAGAGGACAAACAGCTCAGAAGCCTTTAGATACTCATTCACAATGAAATTATGTTATTTTATATTAATGATTTTTCTACAAATTATTTTCCGTTAAAGTTGCTTTCTTTGTAAGGAAAATTGCTAAACTCTCCAAATTCAGACGGACTGATTGATTTTGTTGAAAAAACGGCGATATCTGCATGAAGTTTTGCTCTATATATTGATAGGCATATTCTCGAACCTTTTCTAGCTTTTGAGCGTACTCCTTTGTGTAACGTTCTGTTGTGGCGAGGAGCTCTGAAGTTAACTCGATAAATTCGGGAGCCTCACCTCTTTGAACCATTTCTTGATAGATTAGGCTATATAATCGTTCTTGATCCTCTTTTTTTAAACTAAGGATGAAAAAACTGGGAAATGGTAACAACATGAATATTATAACTGAGCTAAATAATCCAAAATTTTGATTAAATTGAGTTAAAGCTGAATCAGGAATAATTAATAACCCTAGAATAATATTTAGGACAGCTATCACAGTAGCTTGAAAAACACCTTGACTGAGCCAATACAGCTTTCCTGCCAGCTGTTCAAGGAGATCATTCGCTGAAAATCGTATTCCTCTAAAACATAATGTTGTATAAATGAATAAAGTCCAAGGAATGATTAGAAAAAGTAATATATACCCATCTAATGAGCTTACAACCCAAATGAAAGCAAAATTTACGCAAAAAAGGAAAAGGAAAAGGGAAGGCAAGAGATTTTTCCCTCAATTAGTAAATCGTTGGTTAACTTAAAAGATCTTTAAGCTCAGAGACAAGACTAGAAATATCTTTTTCCTCTTCTCGGAATATTTCTGGTATTTTCCGGCTGTAACGACGTAGTACTCGAATAGCTAATCCTAAAGAATGGGCTTCATTAGACGCTCCTATTAAGATAAAGTCTTCCGCTGAACTTAACACGGTATACCCTTTTTCACCGCGAACTAAGACCTCCCATAAGTGCCCATGATCCATTCTGTCAACAACCATCCCACCAGTTGATAGAACAGCTGCGGATAACGCGGAAAATAAATCTGGATCGGCATCTTTCTCTGAGAAAAACGCAACACTCATTCCTGTGCGTGTTACTAATGCTAATGCTTCTAGGTCTGCATATCGAACGATTTCTTGTAATAATTTTATTAATTTCTTCTTCTGTTCTACTGTAAGCGCGAAAGCCATTTTTCCACCTTCGGAGAAACCTGTGTTAAAAACCTATTAATTTTCTGACTAATACAACTACAATCTATTAATATGAAGACTAACCTTAAGCAAAAATTTAAACCTTACTGTATTTCCTACTTAATTCAATAGAGCTGATCTCTGTGAGAAAGAAGATAATTACGTTAGCTCTTGGTCAAATGGTCCTAGATAACGTGATTCATGACCATCAGGGTACTCCTTTCATCAAGGATCAAAACAGCCTGTTAATAGGAGGGCCACCTTCTTTTGCAGGAATTTCAGGTTTGATGCTCTCAAAAATGTTCCCATGGATGGCCCCACCATTAATTTACGCTTATACATGCCCTAAGATAATTTCACTGTTGAGAGAATTTCCAGATTACAATTTAATTTCGAAAAACCTGATGATTCAAGACAAATGCCCTCAATTTCGTTTAGTGTACTCCAGTGATAAGAATGAAAGAACTTTGGTACTAAAAAATCCTCCTAAGCGGTTTGATCTGGCTGATTTCAATTGGAAGTTTGGAAATCCCCCAGTTGCTTTAGTAGGCTCTGTTTATCATGAATTTTCAGATCATACGATCTTTTCTTCATTACGGAAGATCTGTTCTTATATAGCATTTGATCCGCAAGGATGTTTCCGTCAAATTACAGAAAAAGGTGAGATAAAATTCTACAATTGGTGGGATTCTAACATCATTAAGAATGTCAATTGTCTCAAAGTATCAGAAGCGGAAGCAGAATTGTTAGAGGTGGGAACTAACCTTGAGGAAATCGTGATTAAGGTTTTAGAAACATCAATAACGACTGTTCTTATTACTCGAGGAGTGAATGGCTCTATATTAGGTGTAAAAAATCCTGATATCCATATTTATGATGTTCCTGCATTTACAGAAGGTACAATTCTTGATGAAACAGGAGCAGGTGATATTTTCCTCTTCGCCTTTGTTACTCATTTTCTGACCTTTAAGAATGAATTAGACGCAATCGCTTTTGCTACAAGTGTTACTTCACTCTTCCTTGAGCAAAAGAGATTTAAGGGGAAATTCACCAAAGAATCAATCGCTTTAAGACAAGGAAAGATTCGAAGCAAGATCATTGAATTTTTGACGTGGTAATTGGTCTTATTCCGGATTTTCCAAACTCTATAGGAAAAACTCTAGAATCAACACCCAATAATTTCTTAATCCCTAGCACCCGTTCATATAGCCTCGTTTCTGTATTGAGAGACATAGCAAACTCTAATACCACATCACTATAATGAGAAAAAAGGTTTTCGACATCATGACCATGAACTCCTCGTACCATGGTCAAAAAATGCCATCCATTTGTACCTTTGATCACTGTGGAGTATTCATTTAGAAATCGTAAGACTGATTTTAAGCTAGACTGAATCAACATGTAGGTGACTGTGTTGACTGCAGAATCGAGTGCAGGAATAGCTCTATCCCCTTTAAATTCTATTATTTTTCGAAAAAGATTATGAGAAACTATATTCACGGCGTCTCCTTCCCATTGAAGTGTTTTAGATTGTTTTTGTCTTGAAGATTGACTGAGATCATTGAATTGCCAAGTGAGACTATCTAATTTCCATCCAAATGTAGCTAAATCATGACGTATTTCACTTTCAGGTCTGTCTAGCGAGGTATAAATAGCAGGAATACCATTTTTAGCACGATTGACCAATAATTGATGCATAAATGTAATAAATCCTGATCCTGGGTCGCCAATTATCAAAATAAGGGCATCACGAGGAATACCCGTTATGAATTCATCTATCACTGGTACACCGATCGGAATTAATTCCCTACTCATGAAAAATTCCCCATATTCATTTATTAGAGGAAATAAATACAAGTAATAATACTTTAAAAAAGGTATGAAATCATAATCTATTCTATTTTAATAAACAGAATGTTGTTTCCTCGGAGGAATGCCTGACCATAACGCTTGCTAATTTTACCCTCTTCAACTTCGGAACAGTCCTCTAAGATCAGATTCATGTATTGGTCTGTGATTCGGAGACGTCCAGTATAAAGCTGATTACTTTTCAGTTGAACAGTTATTATTTTTCCTACGGATTTTTCTAACGTTTGCAATGGTTGTGACATTGTAATAATTCCTCATTGAAGATCTAATTGTGGAAATCTATTTAATTCAGTCCTCATAAAATTTAATTCTAAAAATTTTTCTTCATTTTTGAAAAGATTTATGGGAGTCATTCCTCTTCTGATGAATGATCAAGTTTTTCTTCATAATCAGAATGATATTGAGCTATATAATCTTCCTTGAAATCATCTAGCATTTTCTTAATATCTAATTCAGTGTTCATATGCTTCTTAGATGCCTTCTTAGTCTGTGAAATCAAAGCCATTCTTTTTTGACGAAGTTTTTCACGAAGTTTTAGTTCTTTTTTCCTAATTTCTTCCTTAACCCCTATGTCTGTAAGATAAAGTCCATCATAAACCCAGATTTCAAGCTTTGGTTGATTCAAGCCTTCAATACGACCTGAAAAATCCTTGATGGGTAACTGAAGACACGGAATACAATTATCTTCAAACTGGCTTAAAGCTTGATCAGAGAAATTAGCTGATCCCTCTGAAATTATTACTCCTCTTATTCCAATATCAATCATTTTTTGAGCCGTTTGAGCCCCACCGCCGCTCGGGTCGAGAACAAACACTATATCTCCGTTATTTAAACCATAATTTCTTTCTGTTTCCCGAATTGCAGAATCAGAAAAGGATTTAACAACCTTCAAAGGTATTTCTCGTCCCTGTACCCAGAAATTTTTGATTTGTTTTAACTTTTCCATTTCTCGTTGATTTTGACGAAGAATTCGCCTAATCTCTTGATTTTCCTCTCTTATTCTCCCTACTTCTCGATCCACAGCAGCAGAAATTCTTTTTTGCATCAATTTTGAGTGTTTCAGTTGTTCACGTTCAAACTTATCTTTCCATTTTTTTATTTGTTTTGTACTTTCCCGTGCTTGTTTTCGCCAGAATAATATTTCTGTATCTAATTTGTCCATTTCTTCATGTATCGCCTCAATTTTAGCTTGCAAAATCTCATTCTCGTGTTTTAGTGATATAGTCAATGGATCTGGCTCTTCTTCAGTCACGATGACCTTTTGAGTACTCAGCTTTCCTCGTATCATCTCAATTGCATTAGAAACGCTATTCCCTGCCAACACAAGTCTTTGAATTTCTGATAATTGAGAAATCAATTCTGGGTATGAATCTTGAACTATATGATTAATCTTAGATAACTGTTCTTTTAAAGAATTAAACGCTTTAATTGCTCCAAAAAGTGCATCCCGCTCATGAGAATCCAAATGACTATAGTTAACTGTAATATCTCTGTAATTATGCAAATATTCCCGCTTAGCAGCTGCAGATACCAATACAGTGGGGGAAATTAATTTTGCACCTGTAATTCTAGCAATTTTTTCGACGGTCGCGGGAATTGGAGTCACATCAGCGGCGACACAACAGATCTTCCCAAATTTGGATGCAGTCCTTATAATCTCTGAAACTCCACATTCCCGTTTCGACTTTAGATATAGTACATGACCTTTCATTAAATCCACAATAGCAATTCCTGTTGTTGTGCCAGGGTCGACTCCTAAAATGATATTTTTAAGGGAACGGCTTGTTGGAGCTATACTTACATCAAGTGGTTGGAAATCAAGATTAGCTTTCGTTATACGTTCTAAAGTAACTCGAACAAGTTCTGTTGTTAGAGGTTTAATCAGGGCTAGAATATCAGGAATGATTTCTTTTTCGAGATGGGCAATGTAAACTCGACGTTGAGGATATTCAAACACTTCCCAAGTAATTTCTTTCTCACGTAAGATCAATTCAACTTCATCTGCTGCATGGGTGACTGCAGCACGACTAATCCGCTCATATCGTGGAGCTGACCATCCTCCTCTGCCATGACTTTTTTTCTTTGATATTCGGATACGAATCTCTTCTTCAAAGGCTAGTATTTCATATCCAACATGTTTTTGGCATAAACGAGCACACACTTCTGCTGTTTCAAGTGAGTTTAGTTTTTTTGAACTTAAGGAAAAACTAAGTTCTTTTTTTAACTTATGTTTTTGGATAAGGATAGTAATCTTTTCCATTCCTACTCGGGGCGATCCAGTAACCTGAACTAACATTGTATTTACAGGAATTTTCTGAAGAAAACGTATTATACCTTTTACACTGGGTGATAGCTCAAAAATATTATCCATGGCAATAAAATTAGGCTTTAAATCTTCAATCTTTTTAAATAGACTTTTCCGATTAAGTTTAGGATACTTATTGATACGATCTTTTGTGAGAACAATAAGTGAGAATATTGAGCCCTTACTTGCTTTTGTTGACCGAGCTAGGATATCCAATCCAAAAATGATAGTCGATTCTAACATAATCACAAAACCGATGGTAACTCCAAATTATCGAAGTATTTTAGTACCAATTCTGAAACATTCGTCTTGATAGTTATTTGAAATTTTTTCTTAAAATAATTAAGAATATTATTCAAATCTCTAATTAATATCTTTTCAGACTGTTCTGACTCTGTTTCGATATATTGTGGCCAGTCAAAAAAGACTGGATAATTATCTTCGTTTAAGCGAATGTTATACTCGCTTAAGTCCCCATGAATATAACCGAGTTTAACTGCTCGTTTCATTTCATAAAGGATGTTTTCAAATAATGTTATAACCTCTTTTTCTGTTTGAAATTCATTTTTTTTAATTCGATACAAATCTTGTCCAGTGACGATGTGCATTGCCACAATATGACGGTTATGATCAATTGGTTGTGGGACACTAATCCCCTCATGGAAAAGATCACTCAACGCTTTAAATTCTCGTTCTGCAGAGAGTCGACTTTCGTAAAGAGGAGAAATATGCCGTTTTTCAGCAATAAAAGCACGAGTACGACGGGTAGATCGAAAATCTAATTTCCCTAACCTGTGCAATTTTATAATAAATTCACTACCCTCGTCATTAACGGCTAAATGTATGTTGCTTTCCTTGCCTGCTCCAATTTCTGGGCCAATTTGTGCGATTGTACCTTTCTCAACTAAAGCTTTTAATGCCAACGCATCATAGCCTATAAAGGTTAATGCAGCACCTAAATAATGTCGTTGAACCATTATTATTGATTTATATCTTTGAAGTGTAGTCAGCGTTGATTTAACTTTTTTTTCTGTATAATTCATATACGCTGCAATCTCTTCAATCGGTACAATTTCGTATTTTGCCATCAAAATTTCAATGACTGATAAAAGTCTGAAATCAAATGGTGTAAGCTTAAGAAAAAAATCTAGGATTGATAAGGGCATAATTAACCCCAAAGCAAGAATCATAAATCAGTAAGTGCAACTTTCGTCATTAGTTCAAAGGGATAGAGAAAACTGATCCCTAAACCTCGGGAGACCGTCTTATTCATCATAGGGGACAATAAAAGGAAAATATTCCTTCTATCATCTCTTCTTTTTGTGTTGTCAATCATTCTAGACAATTCTATCTTTTCCTTATATATAGAATTTTTCTTTAACTTCTTTACAAATAGGATGTAATTGTGGACTTTTTGTTTGTATTGTTATAGAAGGCATGAAATCAGGTTAAGAGTTGCATATTCATTAAATCACATAAGTTTAGAATAAAAAAGAATTAACTGATTTACTACTCGTAAACAAGCCAAGAATATAAGTTTTATCAATTAAATTATCGAAAAAGTAGCAGATCATTCTTAAGCTACTTGTAAAAGTTTCAAGTTAAATTTCCTCTCTTTTAGATCATACTTTATGTCGTTTCCTAGAGTACAATATAAGAATACCGAAAATAACTTGAAATTTAGATTTTAAAAATGCTTCAATTAAAAGGCTGAAAAATACACCCCCAAAATACTTAAAAATTGAGCAAAGTGCATTATTATGAGGATTTATACGCTCATAATATTATTTTAATTTGGTGGAAAGAGAAATGGCACAAAGGTTTAAAGTAATAATACTATTGATTATTTCCATTTCAAACATTACATCAATATTTCCCAACGCTGACACCTATGAATTAACCGATATTCAATACGGTCCAACTGTGAATATGGTCACCCAAAATTCTGTGGTTATTGCATGGTGGACAACCAGCCCTGGTTTTAGTCGAGTGCGATTTGGCTTAGATTCATCTGTTGAAAATGTCGTAGAAAACTTAACATCAGTTAAAAATCATGAGGTGAAATTGGAAGGGTTGGAATTTAATACTACTTATTATTATCAAGTCGAAACAGCAGAAATATTGAGTGACATATACCAGTTTCATACAGCCAAAGGATTTACAGACCCTTTTATGTTTGCTTTTTTCGGAGATAATCGGCCTCAAACGGAAATTATTGAACAACCTGAAGTTTTTTCATCTATTACTAATAACATCATTGCGGCTTCTCCTGACCTCGTGATACATGGTGGAGACGCAATTGATGCTAAAACTGGACAATCAAGTGACATAAGATATGCTCAATGGAAGGCGTTTCGTGATATCACAGACCAGTCTCACCACAATACTTCTTGGATATTTGCAATAGGCAATCATGATGATCCTGATAATTACGGAACCGCCTCTTTCACAGAAATCTTCACTCAACCGACCGATGCAGATCCTTTTGAGCGATTTTTCTCTTTTGATTATGGTAATTCTCATTTTATTATACTTGACACTGAAAGAGATGTTTCAAAGATTTCTGGAGCCCAATGGGAGTGGTTCGTACAGGATCTAACAAGTACAACTACTATTCATACTTTCATAACATTTCACCGACCTTTGTCTACTCCTTACATTTATCCTGTATTGATAAGAGAACGAGGTTTAATTCAATACCCTGAAGGACAAAAATTATTGGATCTGGCATTAAATCACTCAATCACAGCATTTTTAGCTGGCCATGATCACATGTATAATAAAAAGACATTAGGTTGGCGTAATATTACTCAGATTGTTTCTGCAGGAGGGGGAGCACCTTTATATGTGGGAGAGAAAGATGGAGGAGTGTTTCACCATGTTGAGATATCAATTGATTGGAAAGAGGTTTGGATTAAAGTTATTTTAGCCAATGGAACCCTTTACGATGAGTACCAAATTGATACTCCTTACAACATTATTTATCCCAATCGCCCTAATATTACTTCCGTAACTGCTAATTCTGTCTTTGAGGAGGAGCAAGCTTTAGATGTAGAAGTTATTGCTACTGCATTATCACCAGAGGTTCAACTTTGGTATTCTAACCATGGAATAGATTGGAACTTCATTACTATGTCGATGAGTGACAATAGTACCCATTTTACTGGTTCTATCCCTAACCTCCCAGTTACGAACCAAGGAACCTTCTATATTCGTATTGTCGATAAGACAGGAAATTTCACGGTTTCTGATTTGTATAATTATGTTGTCCATAGCAAACCAACTACTAAACCAACATCTACTAGCCAAACGAGTACTGAGACGACTCATTCTACTAGTTCAACAACTACAAAAGTCTCAACGCCAGGTTATCTTTTGCCAACTCTTTTCACTGCATTCTTTAGTATCTCCCTGTTTTATAGCCGAAAAAGACGCAAAAGAAATTTTGAATAACAAATTAACACTATTTCATCTAGATTAAAAAATAAAGAAAGAGTTCTTAACAGGTTCCTTCTTTACAGGTATGAAAAATACAACAATAGCTGAAGTAACATAGACTGGATCGGACTATTACTTAGACTCTGAATCGTTTTTTCGCTCTTTAAAAACTTTCAGGACTGTGGCTACTAAGATTTCTAGAAGTCTATTTAAGATGAAAGAAAGGTTCAATAAGTGGCGTTAACGAAAGTTAATCCTAACTTCTCAAAAATCAAGTGGTGATCTACATAATCATTAAATCAATAAATCTAGGACTAACAAATAAAATTAAGGATAGTACCGCGACAACAAAGTATTTATTATAAAATCTTGCATCATTCCCTCCTTAATATCAGCTATAGAACTGATTTTTTCATTTTTATTTTCAAACAAAAGTAATTAAATGATCTTCTCAGGATATTTATTATTATGAATACTTATTTTTTGGTGAAAATTTTGAAATTTAGGATTGATATTTGGATCTTAATTTTAGCAGCTGGTCTTATTCTCGCTCCTTTGGCTCCTTTATTAGAAGATTCTCTCCCATTAGATCCCGAGGACGGTTTAAGAAATGATTTTCCATATTCTTCTTCAAATCTGCAGATATTTGAAGATATTTCTAGAAATGAAGCAAATCAGAAATCAGAAATATTAACAACACCAATAAAAATTCTTTTTGATGAAGCACATACATCGCTTATTGCTGGAGGCTTTGCTCCAGGACCTGTATCAATGATGGGGGCTTTTCTAAGAGAGATTGGATTTGAACCTGAAGCTAATATGGACAAAGAGCTTACACCTGAGTATTTAGCTTCTTATCAAATATTGGCAATTTTTTTCCCTCAAGGCAAATTCAGTGCCAGTGAGATCACAGCGATAATTGAATTTGTACAATCTGGTGGTTCTTTACTTGTATCGGGGAAAGGCGGTTGGATATACGATCCTTTTGTGAAGATTAACTCGTCCAATTTAAATGATATAACTCGAGAAATGAATGTTACCTATTTTGATTATTTCTCATCAACTGACGAACATCTTCAAAATTTCTTGAATCATCCTTTAGTGACTAATGTTTCTAAAGTTTATCTTCAAACGAATATAGGCAAGTTTACGATAGATTCAGGAGTAAATATAACAATTTTAGCAAATCAATCTACTGGAGACCCCGCCTTCGCTTTTCGTGAATTTGGAGAAGGTCGTGTTTTTTTCTCGTGTTCTGAATCTCCTTTTGGTAATCTTAAAGGTTCCTATACTGAGGATCATTTTCAATTTGTTGCAAATGTCTTTAATTGGTTAGCAAAGGAAACCATAACAGATGTTGAAGACCCAGGGTGGATGACAGTTCCAATACTAAAAAACTATACGACTACTGAGACTCGACGGAGAAACTACAAAATGCTTCTAGGAGTTACCCATGTTCATTGTACTGAAGGAAGTGGGGATTCAGACACACCTGTTAGTGAACAAATTGAACGGGCTAGAGCATGCGATTTAGAATTTTTTGCACTTACAGATCATCAAGGAGGAACACCTCAAGCCTCATGGGAACCTGCAAGAACCTATTTGGAAGATAACAATATTAAAGATCTTAATATCTTGTATGGTGTTGAAGGTGATGTGCAACAGGTAGGACATCAAACAGTTTTTGGAATAACTGAGATAATAAATCCGGTAAGGGTTCCTACTTTAGATGAATGGCCTGGTATTGTTGATACTTATCATACCCAAGGTGGTGTTGTTTTTATCGCGCATCCACTAGGATGTTGTGGGATTCCTCTTCCTGCACGTGTCAATTACATCAACAATCTAGTAAACTCAAATCTTGATGGTTTTGAAATCGCTAATGCAGGTTATTTTGCAGGAGGTGATCGAGACGGAGGCTTAGGTGAATGGGCCTATTTAATGCCATTTACAGGAGGGTCAGATGCTCATTCACCGTTTTCTATGAATCGTACCTTGATGTATGTTTTTGTTGAAGAAAATACGGATGAAGCTATAATAGAAGCCATTTTGGACCGTCGAGCACTGGTAATCAATTACTTCAACTATGATGACTTGTATAATAATCTCGTAATTGGAGATCAACAATGGCTGGACGAATTTATTTATCGTAATCACACTGCTTATATGCAATATGAAATAGTTTCCTCTTTGATCGCTAATGCCTCCCTTGCAGGATGGGATGTTTCAAGTGTTAATACTAAGCTAGCTAGTGCAAAACGAGCTATACGAAATTTTAACCATGATAAAGCACAAAGGATATTTGGTGAAATATTAGATTCGCTATACACAATTGAAGTAACAACAGATTCAACAGAGTACAATGTAGGAGATCAAATAACCGTTTCTGTCTCAGTTTATGACCAAACATCAGCAGCAGTACCCGTATCAGCTACTGCTGAACTTCTGAATAGGAATAGAACCAGAATTCTATCTACCACCAGTATTATTAATGAAAACGCAGAGGAGGCTACATTAATTCTCGATATTCCTGTGAATTCTACAAGTGGAACCTATCCTGTTAATATCTTACTGTCTATTAATGGAACATTGGTTAAGAAAAGATTTGAATTAGGCATTTTAGCAGATACAACTCCACCTACGGTTGCTATCACCTCACCTCCGCATCAGGAAACTATTAATCAAACATCTGTTGATGTGAAATGGACTGTATTGGAAACAGGATCAGGATTATATTCCCAGATAATTAGTGTAGATGGTTCTCAAATCGCGGAATTAACAGAAACAACTGCTAGAAGTTATACTTTAACTCTGACTGAAGGGACTCATACAATCAAAGTTCAAGCCATAGACTTAGCTGGGAATATTGGCGAAGATGAAGTACAAATTACTGTTAAGACATCTGTAGCAACTACAACTACGACTTCTTCTACTGCTGTTTCAACACCAGCTTTTTCTTGGGTTATTATTACAGTTACTTTGGTTATAGCTATTACGAGGGAAAGAAAGAATAAGTAAATTTCCCCTATTCTCCTTTTTTATTAGCAATTAATTCACAATGAACTTAAGAAAAATCAATTCTTTTTAAAATGGGGAGAAAGATGCAAACAATGAGTATCAAAACCTCAAAAATCTCCAATTAAGCAAAATTTAAGTCTTACTCAATCCATTATTTATATAATGGGCGATTTTTGTAACTGTTTAGAATGGCTTTTCATTATCCCCTGCTAGATCTCTGAAAATGAGGTTTAATAAATGGCATTAATGAAGGAAAATTCTATAATATTATCTTTATTGGATTATTTCTGAAATTTAGTGCAATTTTTCATAATGTATACCCCTAACCGTCTTCTGCAATAAGTTATATAAATAACAATGAAGAACTAGTCTTATGCTCGTATTATTCTCTTCTCCCTTTTTAGAGAAAATGAGCTCTTTTTTGATATGCACAGGAGCATTTAGAAATGAGTAAAATGAAAAATAGCAAGGTTGGAATAGTCATTGGTACTGTTATTTTCCTAAGTATCTTTTTCATTCCCAATCCTTTGACTCCAACTAGAGCAGTGGTTCAAGATAAACCAGTTGTTCTCTTTGACGTATATCACACTGATGTGGCAAACTGGCCTACCGATTACACCCTGTTCAACGAAACCCTGCGAACATGGGGTTATGACGTTCGCTATGCTAGAGCCGCTTATACTGCAGGCACGTTCACTGATGTGGATATTCTAGTTCTCAGTAAAATGATGATGAAGTTAACTGCTGCAAGCAAAACCGCGCTCTCCAACTGGTGGGCAACAGGAGGCAAGTCCATCCTCATTGCTGGTGACGGGGACTATGAAAGCAATATGAATGCCACATATTTCAATGACGTGTTATTGACGCTAGGTAGCAATATTTACTTCGAGCGGACCTCTATCGATGATACAGAGTCGAATGTTGCAGGAGGAACCTATCGGGTTAAAGCCATCAATTACAACACGAGAACCCCCAACGCCCGAATGCTAACCGAAAACTTACCCCATGCACAATCCGTGTTTCATGGGCCCACCGCGATCATTGGTCGGAATTCCAGTGACGATTTCGTACCCTTGGAGGATAGTACAGGGAAAGGGTTCAACCAGGACTTTGACATAGCCAATGTTGAATGGCTCATCCGAACCTCTCCCCATGGAGTCGATGTCCGTAACCAGATTGGTACCTATCAAGTCCACGCCAATGGCGAGGTCAATAACTTCACCCTAGCAGCTTTGCAGACTTTCCCTGGTGAGGACAACAAGCTCGTACTAACTGCCGAGGCTCTCTGGAGTACTTGGAAGGACATGTTCAAAGATCCCAGTGAAAAAGATCAGAATCAAGATAATCGGTACTTTGTCTATAATATCCTTAATTGGTTTGATGGATTCCTTATGGAAACTGATCAACCAGTTGTTCTCTTTGACGTATATCACACTGATGTGGCAAACTGGCCTACCGATTACACCCTGTTCAACGAGACCCTGCGAAAGTGGGGTTATGACGTTCGCTATGCTAGAGCCGCTTATACTGCAGGCACGTTCACTGATGTGGATATTCTAGTTCTCAGTAAAATGATGATGAAGTTAACTGCTGCAAGCAAAACCGCGCTCTCCAACTGGTGGGCAACAGGAGGCAAGTCCATCCTCATTGCTGGTGACGGGGACTATGAAAGCAATATGAATGCCACATATTTCAATGACGTGTTATTGACGCTAGGTAGCAATATTTACTTCGAGCGGACCTCTATCGATGATACAGAGTCGAATGTTGCAGGAGGAACCTATCGGGTTAAAGCCATCAATTACAACACGAGAACCCCCAACGCCCGAATGCTAACCGAAAACTTACCCCATGCACAATCCGTGTTTCATGGGCCCACCGCGATCATTGGTCGGAATTCCAGTGACGATTTCGTACCCTTGGAGGATAGTACAGGGAAAGGGTTCAACCAGGACTTTGACATAGCCAATGTTGAATGGCTCATCCGAACCTCTCCCCATGGAGTCGATGTCCGTAACCAGATTGGTACCTATCAAGTCCACGCCAATGGCGAGGTCAATAACTTCACCCTAGCAGCTTTGCAGACTTTCCCTGGTGAGGACAACAAGCTCGTACTAACTGCCGAGGCTCTCTGGAGCACTTGGAAAGACATGTTCAAGGATCCTAGCGAGAAACAACAACTCCAGAACAATCGGTACTTTATCTGGAATGTCTTTAACTGGATGGCACCAATAAGAATGAGATCATTTATTCCTAATGGTGTGAAAATTGATACACCTGTAGCTGAAAAACTATTTTCAGAAAATGATGTCTTCTTGAATTGGACAGCTGGTGTTTTCAATGCTGAAATCCTTCGATATGAAATCCTTGTTGATGGTTCAGTCAGAAATATTACTGGTAGAATGGACTTTACTCTGATTGATCTTTCAGACGGAAAACACACACTTCAAGTGAGAGCACAAACCATATATGGATTTAAGGCTTACTCAGATGAGGTAAACATCACTGTAGACACCACAGCACCCGTTCTTGCAATTGTTTCACCTGCGAATAAATCAACTATTACAGAAGGCGACTCTATAACTGTGAATTGGACTGCAATTGATGCTTCAACAGCAATCGCGAATATTGAGGTCTTTATCGATGGTGTGAGCAAAGCAAACCAAACTACGACTATTTATGCGATATCTACCCCTAGTGTAGGATCGCATACAGTGAAAATTGTTGCGACCGATACTGCAGGAAATACAGCAGAATTAGTATTCACCTTCACAGTAGAGGCCACCCCGACTACACCTACAACTACAACGAAAACCACTGCAACCGCGACAAAAACTAAAACAAAGACTAAAACTTCAACTACAACTTCAAAAGGAGGACCTGGATTCTTAGCTCTCACGCTGTTAATCACCCTTGGAGTATCTTCAATAATAATTCGACGTCGAAGAAGGTAAGTGTATAACTGCTACCTTTTTCTTCCTCTTTTTTTTTCTGGGGAATAAGAATGATGAATAACCAATCCATATCAGATTTTGTAGCTTTTAAAATCCTTCAAAAGTGATTTTACTGTTGAAGATAATTGTTATATGAGTACATATCTGATCTTTGTATGTAACGACATGGGTTCATTTACAATTAAAATCTAAATAAGATTTCCAATATTATTAAATTTTCAATTTTGGTCAGACTCTCACCCATGAATCAGCCATTTTCAAACATTGTGGCTAGATTTCTGTCTATAAGCTTTGCCAACACATTATCTTCTGTTCTTATTCTATCATGTTTGTTCTAAATATTCCCTTATGGCATTTAATAACACCAAAAACATTAATAATTTTTAAAAACTATCGAAGTAAAGACATCGATCTAGCTAAAGAAGGCTGATGAAAAAATGATGATTAAATTAAGGTTCAGAAACCGCACTAAAAATAAGATATTACCAGCAGTTTCTCTAATAGTCTTTATTACAATTGTGATTGCCTCTTCGGGGGCTATTGAAAGCATGGCTTCCATCTCAACACCAAAAGCTGGCATAACTCTCAATATTCTTACACGCCACGAGATAACAATTCGGAACAAGTTCAAAACCGAATTTCTTGCTTCTGATCTTGCAAAAGACGCTGGTGTAACAAATGTTGAATTATGGGGTATTCAGGAGGCTAATTGGATAACACAAGCAAAAACTGGGACTTATGACATAGGATGGGGTGGCGGTCCAATTCTTTTTGATGGTTTAATTGAAGCTGGAGTAGCTGATAAAATCAATGACACTGATCTACTCGCTGAAGTAAATCAGATACCAGAGTCAGTTGCTGGGGCTCCAATGAGACGATACGATGGCTCAGGTAACTTGATGTGGGTTGGCGCAGCCCTCTCTACATTTGGATTTACTGTTAATACTAAGGTTCTTAGCGACAAAAAGGCTGATGCTCCTTCGACTTGGACAGAAATAGGAAGACCCGAATATTTCTTACAAGCTGCACCATTAGTAGCAATGGGAAATGCTCCAGGAACGACGTCTAACACACGTATTTACGAGATTATTATCCAAAAATTTGGATGGGATCTTGGATGGTCTGTCCTCACTTCAATGGCAGCGAATTCAGTTATAAAACCAGGATCTGTAGCTACTCTCGATGCTGTTACACAAGGAGAGGTTGGTATTGCGATGACAATAGACTTTTATGGCTATGGTGCTCAACTTTCTAATGAAAATTGTGAATACATTATCCCAGAGGAACAATCAATAGTTAACGCTGATCCAATATGTTTGCTTAAGGGAGATGCAGCAAAACGAGACGCAGCTAATGCTTTTGTTCAATTTATATTATCCAAAGAGGGACAATCACATTGGTTAGACAGCGCTATTAACCGTATGCCTACACGTGGAGACGCATTCGATACCACAATAGGACAATCACGCCCAGATTTACTTGATGCTTATAATATTACTATCCATAACAAAGGAATCGATTTTAATGATACTGAAGCAGATTCTTATCACGGTGTTCTTTTATACTACTTTGAAGCAGCATTTACTGATGCCCATGCTGAATTAGTGTCTGCATGGAGTACTATAGTGAATGCGTGGAAAAATAGTGGCACCTCAAATACGCCACGAATCCAAGACTATAATATTTCTAGTTGGATTCAAGCTTTAGGAGCACCCCTAATCTCTTACGAGGATGCCAAAAGTATTTCTGACAATGTAAGAACTGATTCATCGTTCCGGGCAACCAAAAAGGCAGAATGGACTGCTGCTGCCAAAAGTAAATATGCAAAGGTTAAAACTGCTGCAGAAAGCGCAGCGGAACCTGAGGATGTAACAAACCCAATAATATCGAATGTATTAGTTACTGAATCTGGAAACGTCTCTGCAACCATAGAGTGGGAAACAGATGAGGTAACAACAACTAGAGTCGATTATGGTTTAACAACGTCACTTGGACAGATTGAATCGAATGAAAAGAAAGTAATTGATCACAAAGAGCTACCTGTAACGAAGCATAAAGTAATACTAAAAAATCTTGTTCCTGGTGGGAAATATTATTTCAAAGTTACATCAAAGGATCTTAGTGGTAATTCAGCAACAGATGATAATAGCGGTGATCTCTATACTTTTACATTAATTGATACAGCTCCCCCAAAAATCACAAACGTTCTTTCTTCGGTCAGTGATGATGAAGCTGTTGTTTCTTGGGTCACAGATGAATTTTCTGACTCCCGAGTCAATTATGGAGCAACAACATCCCTTGGTTCAACTCAATATGAAGCCACAGAAACCCTCATTCACGAAATAAAATTAACAGGGTTAACTCCTGAATCACAATATTATTTTGAAATTAATTCCTCTGATGGGGTCTTTTTCACTGTGGATGACAATCAAACGAATTTATATTCATTTACTACATTGTCTTCCGCTGCTGTTACTCCCCCAGGAATTTCTGATGTGAATGTGACTGTCATTGATGAAACAGAAGTTAGCATAAAAATCACTACTGATAAACCCACTCGTGTAACCCTTTATTATGGTGTAGATACACCAACCTCCACAATGACTAGCACCGCACTAGCTTTAACCCACACTTTTCAGCTAACTGACTTGACTTCAGGTACAGAATATGTTTTCTACTTGAATGCAACTGATGCTTTTGACAATTGGGCCAGATATCCAGAGGGTAGTGATTACTCTACTTTTACTACACTGAAAACGGAAACTAGCGAGACCTCGCGTAGAGGAGGCATTCCTGGGTTTGAATTTTTATATGCCCTAGTAGCTTTACCGATCTTCCTATCTTGGACACGGAGACGAAGAAAGTCACGGTAATACGCTATTATAACTGAGCTTTATGGAGTATCGGACTCTATGGCAACTTTCACGGCAAGGAAATATCTAAAAATGGTTAAAGCGGAATTTGATCCGCTTTCCCTTTTTCTCCTTTTTTCTGTTCTGGTGTTCTTTATTCTTTTTCTAGTAATTCCAGTGGTTACAATTCTTTTAACAGCTTTTATCATTGATGGTCAGTTTTCTTTCAAATTCTTTGTTGATGTTTTTAAAAATCCTGTATATTTTGAACTTGACATTGGAAGTTTTATTTTTATCAGTAGTTTTGGTTTAGTAATTTTTTTTGCTTCGAGACTTGCGGGAACAATTAAGAATAAAGGATTTGATTTCGTAAGCTTGTTAATACCGTCCTGCTACACAATTGTAACAATTATTATTATTTTGTTATTCTCTGACGCCCTAACTTCTGTTCCCCAGTGTGTATTTGGAATTATTCTTGCATTATTATTTCTTGGAATAGGAATAATTGTAAATAAAAGTATTAAGCATGACCTTGATCATTTCTTCCTGAATACTGCTTTAAAACCAACATTGGCCCTTATAGTTGGAATCCCTGTTGTGACGTTTCTCTTTGTGATCCTTTTAGCCGCATCAAGCCAGTTACTCCAGATTTATGACTCATTTGATTTGGAACTTATAACTTTCATTTCTATGATTGGCGCTATAATTGTTGGAATAATTAGCTCATTTCTATATTCACGACAATTTTCTAGGTACCTATTAAGTTCATCTTTCCTTAAGCCTTTTTTTTGGCTATCCTTTACTTGTATTATCCTGATGACTCCATTTTTATTTTCAAATTATGATTTCATTGTTGAAGGATGGAGGATCAACTTCTTCAATAAAGTTCCAGACCCCCAATATGGTTACATCTTAATTTTCGCTGGTATAGAAGCTTCTGTATTGGTTAATACGATATTTGTAGCTATTGCAACTACATTTATCTCAGCCATATTAGGAGTATTTTTTGCTTTTGTCATTGCACGTTATGAATTCTTCGGGAAGTCAGTAATTAGAGCAGTACTCCTTTTCCCTCTCGTTGTACCTCCATTTGTTGGAGCAATTGGAATTAAACGTATGTTAGCTCATCCACAGGGGTATTCCTTCTTTAATAGATTATTTTATGATGCTATTCCCATACTACAGTTTCCTATCATCTTGAAAGGTCTTACTGCAGTAATTCTTGTCCAATCAGTCCATTTTTATACCTTAATTTACCTAAACAGTCTTTCTGCATTCCAAAACATTGACCCCACTTTAGAGGAAAGTGGTGAAAATCTCGGTGCTTCTGGCTCAAAACTCTTCAGGTCGATAACTTTTCCACTTGCTCTTCCTGGTATTGCAGCTGGATCGATTTTGACTTTTATTTTAAGTGTAGAAGATCTAGGTACACCATTAATTTTCTCTGGTGATGTGGAAATCCAAAATTTATTAACAACCAAGGTATTTACCTTATGGCAAGATCAATTGGGAACATTACAAGGTGATGGATTAGCTCTGGCTGTGATCCTCTTTGTAATTGCCATGACAGGGTTTGCTTTCATTCGCAAATATGTCGGGATACGTGAATATGCAATGGTTAGCAAAGGAGGCGTTTTCAATCCAAGAAGTCGGAAAATTTCTATTATCCCCACTCTATTAATAATAATTTCCGTTGTTCTACTAATGTCATTTGCTTTGTTACCTCATATAGGATCATTTTTTCTTTCAGTTTCGGATAATTTCACATGGGATGTTACAAATCCTAAACACCTTTTTCCAACATCAATTTCATTCAAACTTTTGAGTCCAGATATTGGTGATTTAATCCGTGTTATCAGTATCCCAACACTTTGGATATTAGGATGGTTAATTCTTTACTTTTTGTACAGATTATCAAAAAATTATGTTAAGCTACCAGATCCTAATGTTAATCCTAAAACTGCATATAGTTTTCTAATCATTGCCTTTTTACTTCCAATAGTTATTTCTATCATTTTGTCGGAAATTTCTCGAATTTTTATTCCATCATTAGAGCCAATTATAGATGAATTAAACCTTGGTATTGGAACTTTGATAACAGAAATCGTTGGGCAAATTGGAGAAATTACTAATCTCGAATTTCTAACCTATATCAAAGAGGTTGGAGGATTTAGCAACATCATCTCTAGAACCACGATGTATGCTTTTATTGCAATGATTCTCATCATCCTTCTAGGTGTTGCTGCAGCTTACATCTTAGCTAGAAAAGAATTCCCAGGAAAATTCGCTTTTGACACTCTTGTAACTTCTCCTATTGCAATTCCGGGAATAATTGTTGGATTTGGACTTTTTATTTATTATATCCCTACATTAGTGGGATTATTAGGTAGAGAGTATCAAGTAGAGGAAATAATGCCTGGATTTTACCTTGTTCACTTTCTATTGATAGCTAGTTTTACAGTGCGTAGATTTCCGTTTACTGTTAGAGCAGCTTACGCTGGTCTTCAACAGACACATGTTACTTTTGAAGAAGCATCAACAAATCTAGGGGCCTCAAATCTTCACACAATTTTAAGAATCACGATCCCATTAATTGCTGTCAGTGTAATTGCTGGTGCTATGATTTCATTTGTATATGCTTTAGGTGAAGTCAGTACTTCATTGATATTATTAAATAGCGAAGCCCAAGCAACTATCCCTTGGATGATCAATGAGAAAAATAGCGATCCACTACCTCACGAAGGAATCTTAGGTGTAAACGAAGCGGCTGCTCTAGGCGTCTTATTAATTCTTTTACAAGTTATCATCATAAGTATTGCTAATTCAATATTAAAGCGCCGTGGAAGCGCATTAACAGGCATTTAAATTCACAGAATGCCCATTTGATGGAAAATAATTTATAAATGATTAGTCAAATTAACAAAAAATAATTGACATTACTTAAATTCCTAAAATCGAATAAAAAACAATATATTAACAATAGAGGAATTGACAAATGGTTGAAGTTATTTTAAAGAATATCACAAAGAAATTTGAAGAAGTAGTAGCTGTTGATAATGTTTCATTTGAAGTACGTGAAGGAGAAATTTTAACACTCTTGGGCCCTTCTGGCTGTGGGAAATCGACCACTTTACGTACAATAGCTGGTTTTTATTTTCCTGATAATGGAAAAATCTATTTTGGGGATAAAGACATAACAGATATGCCACCGCAAAAAAGAAACACAGCAATGGTCTTTCAAAATTATGCATTATGGCCCCATATGTCAGTAAAAGACAATGTAACATATGGCTTAAAATTACGAAAGGTTGGAAGAGAAGAACAATATCGACGTGCTTTAGATTCATTGAAAATGGTACAGATGGAAGATTTCATGGATAGAATGCCTCTCAAGCTTTCTGGTGGCCAACAACAAAGAGTAGCCGTGGCACGTTGTCTTGTAGTAAACCCTGACGTACTCTTGATGGACGAACCACTATCTAATCTTGATGCTAAATTACGGATTGAAACTCGTCGTGATATCCGAGATTTAGTGAAAGAACTAGAGCTAACGGCCATTTATGTAACTCACGATCAAGAAGAGGCTTTAAGTATTTCAGATTACATAGTTGTCATGGATAAAGGGCGTATCCGTCAAACGGGAAGACCAAGAGAGATTTGGGAACAGCCAGAAAATTCTTTTGTAGGAACTTTTATCGGTGAGGCAAATTTACTTGAATTTCCTGTTAAATCAACTCAGGATGGGACTGGATTATTAGAAATCGCAAAAACAAATAGAACTCTGAAGACAACTTTCACAAAAGAACTTGAAATAGGAAAGAAAGCTCGTGTTGTCTTAAGACCAAATAAATTTAAGGTTGATATTACAGAAGATCTAAACACAAATCAACTCCCTGGCCGTGTCCGAACGATTATGTATCATGGAACGTATGAACGGATGACTGTAAGATTAACAGATGGTTCCGATGTTATAGTTTATCGTACAGAAACTGAAGTACCCATAAAAATAGGACAGAATGTTTATCTAAGAGTTAATCCAGATAATGTCCTTGCATTTGGACCAACTGCATACTAAAGCAGAGAAAATAAAAATTCTACTAATAATACGATTTAATTTAATTCAGTAATGTCCTCTTCACTCCCTCACAACACTGTAGAAACCCCAGTTTTTCTCACATTGGTCTATACAAATAATTTTGGCAAAGAATAAATGTTGTGTATTGAAACTATACTATTAATACTTTTGAGACTACAGACTTTTGATTTGCTTTTATGGATTCAGTGAAGTCAAAGAAAGTAAAAGAGAGAGTGTATAATGTATCTTATAAGATGATTTGAGTTAAAAAATCCGTGATTTACCTCTCTACATCAAAAATAATTAGATCAGATGTGAATAAAATAAAAAAAAAGAGAATAGAATGATAACTAATGCTTTTTCCTGAGAGTAAGACCTATCACTAGAGCTAGTACCGCGGCAATTCCAATAATAAAATCGAATCCTGGCGTTCTCTCATTTGTAGACGTTGTCGTGGTCTGTGTTGTTGTTATAGAGCTAGTAGTGCTTGTAGATGGTTCAGGAGCAGAAGGTTTTAGTGTAACTCTATTGGACATTGAACTTTCTCCTAACTCACTTATCGCTGTAACTCTAAAAGAATATTCCTGACCGTTAACAAGGTTTATCAGAGTATAGCTTCTGTTATCACTTGGTATATCAGCGATTAATGAAAAAAATGTGCCAGAATTGTTTTGAATTTCTTCATATATGGAAAATCCCTGGATTTGTGGTAAAATATATTGTTTTGGCATTTCCCATGTTAAAGTTACTTCTTGATCTCTAGCATTTCCTTTCAATTCGGGTGAAACAGTGGTAGTTACAACCCCATAACTTGTATTAACGAAAATATGTCTTGAATTTAAGCCTTTATACCTACTCGTATCTATTGCACCTACAGTATACCTATAATTCTGACCTGCAATCAATGTATTATCAACATAGAAATTCTCAGTAATATTAGCTATTCTAAGTTTATCACGATATACGAAATAGTGTGAAATATTTTCCTCCTCATTAGGAGCCCATGTTATGTTTACCCCTGTTGGGCTTATAATAGACCCATTTAGTCCAGTCACCTGCCTAGGAAATCGAAGATTAATAACTGTAGGATCCATGTTTAACCAGAGATCAAGAGAATAATGATCAGAACCTACTTTGGCTGACGCTGTGTCTCCTACTGTTGCATTGATTAAATTTGTGTCAAAGAATTGGTTAACAAAAATATAGTCTATCCTACTTCCATATGGATCTATGTCATAAGTGTATCCTGGATCATATGGGTTCAATTCCCTAAAAGTATCGATCCACGAATGCACCTCTGAAGCATGAGGATTTGTTTCATTAAGTAGCATATCAATAGGTTCATCTCCAAGATTCATCACTTTGGGAGCTAGGATTCCTATGTCAATAGGATTATAGCAATTGAAATCCCCAAGATAAATTATTGGAACATCCCCTAGATCATCCATGTAATTAATGACCGATTCCATTGTATTTTCTCTCGTTGTTGCTTCTCTACACTCTCCTGGTTTCCTTATATCCCCACAACATTTGAAGTGTACTCCGATCAAGTGAATGTCTGTATCCCTGACTTTAACCACTGCATCAAGGGGATCTCTATAAAAATCATATTCTTCGCCATTATCTAAAATAAGAGGTTTTACTAATTTAACATCAACAATTGGAAAACGACTAATGATTGTTTCATCACACCACAAAAATGTTTTACCAGTATAAGGGTCTTCATCAACAAAGTAATTATTTAAACTTTTTACCACTTGCTTGAGTAAAGCATAATTTGATTCCCCAAACTCAGATGTTTCGTCCAACATGATTATGTCTGCGTTTTCTTCTTTTAGTACATCTAGAAATCTTGGATCACGACCACTATCTTGAATGTTGTAGCATAAAATTTTAATTACAAGAGGAATATCTTCTTCTATAGTGCCTGTTGTTTTTATAGGATTCTTTGAATTTATAATAATCTCATTATGAATAGTATTTGATGTTATTACTTCAAAGCAAACACCAATCATTGATCCAATACACAGAAAGATTAGAATATGTTTACTTAAAGTTCTTGAGAAATTCTTACTCATTTTCATAACCATCATTATATTCTGTAAATATATTTTAAAAATTTTTCAATCTCTTGAAAAAATTTTTGAATTATTAACTGAATCAGCACTAGAATCCTTGAATTAAACAAAAATCAATTCAGATCCAATAAGATAATATCTTTAGATGAAAATTTCTATATAATTTTGATAATAACTCAACTAATTTACTAGTTTTAAAAAAAACATTGAAAAAGAATATAAAGCTTCACTAAACTTTCTCATGAAAGATAATTTTATTCTGAGGTTTAACTATGACCAAATTCAAATATCCTTTAATTATAATAATTCTTCTATTTATGATGCCTTTTATTCAACTCAAATCTAGTCAGGCGGCTCCCCAGTGGGGTTGGCCCACTCATCATTTAATTGCTGAAGAAGCGATTGAATATCTTGATACTGATTGGCAAGTTCTTTTCAATTCGTTGATATCTTTAGTAAAAGGAGGATCAATACTTCCTGACACATGGCACGATATTGGGGATACCCCTAATCATCTCTATTATCCAGAAGATCCTTCAGAGACAACTGGACCTCAAGCAATTGAGAGATGGTACAATTATTATGTCGCGAATCTTTCTTCGGGGAATTATCCAGAAGCAATTCTAGCAGGTGCAATAATGGGTCACTACTGGGCTGATCTCAATATTCCTGTTCATACTGATGAATATTGGCCTGGTCATTCTGCTTATGAGTCAGATATTAATTATTACCTTTCAGAATTCACAATCGGATCAATTACCTTAGATAGTAATATTTCTGACATTCAACAGTATGCTATTGATGCAGCAATTCATGCTCATCAATACTATGATGACATTAGAAATGTTTATCCAGATGGAAACCAAACCGATGCAGTTGTCAACAATGTAACCATCAAGGCAATTACTGAAGAACAACTAACCCGAGCCATAGCAGGATTAGCATCTCTCTGGCGAAAAGGTATTGGAGACAGCCTTGCACCGATTATAGAGACAAAAATCACCCAAAAAGCATTGATTGATGGTAGCCATGGCAATGACTATGAAATCCAAGATCAATTAAAGAATCTCATGTCCTATCTTTCCTCACTTGGTTTTGAAGTAGTTGTTAATGAGGATATCATTAGCGCGGCCGATTTAGAAGATGTTAATTTTCTTATTGTGACCGCATTTGGAACAAATTTTGCAATAGAAGAGCTAAATGCGATAACAAACTGGCTTGACTCAGGAAGAAAATCAGTATTTATCACTGGAAGAGGAGATTTTACCTTGTCAATTAACCATTCTGCAATCAATGAATTACTTTCCGCTATTGGAACTGTCATCCGGATGAATGACGACAATATTTACACTGTTCCTGATGATCCATATTATTATGACGAAAAAGATTGGTATATTGACACTGAAAATGTTCAAGCACCTCAAGGAAAGTCATTCCTCGATGTGGCGCAAGTATTCCAACTTTTCTCTCCTAATTCTCTCTATTTCGCTGCTCAATCTAATGACCTCCAAATCTTAGTAAATGGTTCTCAATATCATTATCAATACGATGAATCTGCTCCTGGTATAACTGTTGTATGGGATGACACAGATGATGGTTCTGGAGGTGAACGAATCCCCCTTGTTGCTTTAGAACGTCTTTCTGATGATGATGATCGAATAATCGTCTTTGGGGATACATCTTTTTCAGATTTTTCATTTGCTCCACATTTTGTTCATGATAACGAGCATTTTATCCCTGTTCTGATCGAGTGGGTTCTTTTTGACAATGTTGATACAGGACTTACTTATGTTCCACGTATCGAAATTTCTACAACTACTACTGACTTTCTTAGCCCCGTTACAATTGATTTCAAAGTGAGTTCCAACGCAGTACAGGTATCTCTTCTTGTAAATGGATCTATTGAAGAGAACGATTCGATAAAACCCTTTAACTCCTTTAATATTGATTTGGCAGAAGGATCTTACAATATCACTATAAAAGCACTTAATTCCGCTGGTCAGTCCTCATGTGATTCATTGATGATTACGGTGAAACTTTCAGAAACTACTAAAACTACAACCGAAACAACAACTGAAAAATCTACTTCATCCTCTAGAACTTCCCCTTGGAGTCTTCTTCCAAATATCGCTGCTTTGATAAGCTCTTATGTACTTTGGAGGAAAAAAAATAAGAATTCTCAATAATATCCTTAATAATGGCTTGAGTAACTTGTCTGTTTCATGGGATCCCTTGGTCTTATTTCAACAAGGTTTGCAGAATTCTATTAAGGTAATGCCTAATTTAGAGCCAACTGGATTGTGCGCTTGTTTAAAAATGGCCAGATATTGTCTGAAAGTTTCTCCTGGCTTCCTTCCACGAAATAAATATGATAAAATAGCATTAATTAAAACATCTAATATGATCTTTCAATTGATATTCCCGTTGAAGCTTCCTAAAGGAGAATTCTTACCAGATGACTCCTATTCTGATGCTCGATATTTATCAGCTCAGGCTGATCCTTTTTTCCTTCCAAACATAAAGTTTAAATTCTTAAAGAATAATCCAACTTTTTCATCAAATTCCATATCTATTTCAGCCATTTTTCCATTATCTTCTCCTCTAGAAGAACTCATTGAAAGAACACTGGATTTTTTTAATCAGAACCAATAAGTTGTTCCATTCATCAAAATTATTTTTCTTTTCTTGAAATAATATTCAATATCTTCCGCAAGAAAAAAACCTTTTCTCTTTGGCTCTTTATTTCTTCTTGGTTATCGGCATAGCCATAAAGGCTTTATCATATTCTTGTTAATATCCAAGTTATTCCAAGTGTGGTTGATTTTACTCCAAAAGTAGCTTCAAAGACATTTCCTTATCGTTAATAATCATCGATCTGTAATTTACGAGAAGGAATGAACTCTTCCTTGAGGAATAAAATAAGTTCATCAACAGATAAGAATGTTTTATCAGCAAAGAAGCTTGTGAATGGGCTGTGATTTTCCGCGGGAAAAACTGCAAAGACATACTTATTGTTTCGAAAACCGTAAGCTTGTTCGTTTACAACTCCTGACGAATGAACAATCTCAGGATAGAAAACAATAACCATTGTTCCTTGATCAATGAGTTGGAAGTCACGATAGACCGTTTGATAGAAATCATATAAACGAATTTCTTCGGGAATGTCGTTATGGACTTTTTCGAGCTCCATTGTTCCTGGATCAAATACAACCAAACCTAAGTTTCTGAGCTCTTGAGCGAGGTTTTCAATCTCTTTTTTTTTACCTTTATCTCGAATATGGGTCATGGGGTAAGATAGATATACTTTTTCACTCACCTCATGTTTAAAAATGAGTTTATAGAGAGTTTCGGGAGGTTGTCGGCGTGCAATAATATAAAAAGGTTTTTTTAGAATTTCAGCCATTAGTTTCGTTGTGAAAGCTTCTTCCTCTTGCCATATTCCCAACTGGAGTCGATTATTCATCCCCTTCCAGAGTGGATTTGCTTCAAGGCCTTCATAAATCTCGTTAATTACATTAATAATAGTGAGAAATAGATCAGGTTTTAATTTAGTGAGATAGAAAAAATCCCATCCAGCCAAGAGATGTTCTCTCCATCTGAAAGTAGCATGCGTATTGATGATTATAGCAACGTTTCTGTACTTTTCTTCGTACTCTTCTACTTCACGGATAATACGTTCAAAAACAGTAGATCTCAATGCTTGAAAAGTAGGAGGGGAGAGATCTAGCATTTTTTCACGTTTCACATCCATTCTTAATTCCTGTGCAGTTTTCCACATCATACGATTGGTGTTCATTACAACTAATTTTTTCTTGGGATAGTTCTTTTGAAGATAATTCTTCAGGTCTTCTACTGCATCAGATCTACCTGAACCACTGATACCACTAACGATTACACGCATTCCTATTTCATCCTTTGCACAAGAGAACTACAATTGATTCTCTAAATAGTTGATTCATGAATGTATTGAATTTTTGCGAAAACTTTTGGCTTTTATTAAATAAATTTTCCCTGTCAGAACGAAAATCATTTTTGATAATCGAATTTACTTGTTTCTCATGCAAAAAAAGGCCAAAAAGATCCAATTATCAGAATCTACATTAATAGCATTCGATCTAGATGGAACTCTAACAACTGCTGACTATAGATCATCATGGCAAGCAGTTCACGAATTTTTTGGAACTTGGGAGATATATGGTAAAGCTATTCTACATCGATTTCTTAAAGGAGAGATCTCTTATTATGAATTCGATAAAGCTGATGCTGAAGTTTGGATTGATCGTACAGAGGAAGAATATCAAAAAGCACTTGCTAGTATCAAGATACGTGAAGGCGCAAAGGAACTGATTTCATTTCTAAAGGGAAAAGAATGTAAATTAGTTATACTGTCAATGGGTTTAGAAGATATTGTAGAAAAGGTAGCTCTTCAATTTGGCTTTGATTATTGGATTGGAAATGAACTGATTCGACATAACAATCGAATCACAGGAGAAGTTAAAGTGAAGATTGGATGGAACGAGAAAGGAGACGTCCTAAAAAAAGTACTTCAACATTTTCAGATACCTCTTCAAAATTCAATTGCTATAGGAGATTCAACAGCGGATATTGATATGTTTAAGATTGCAGAACTCTCTATTGCGATTGAACCTAGTTCGGAGAAGGTAGCTAAGGCAGCAGATCTTGTTTGTCAAACTAAAAATTTAGAAGAAATAATTTCTTTTTTACAATAAGCTAATTGTTAAGCATTGTTTCTATCGATCCAGCTAGGTTTGTTAAAAACTTGTTTGAAGCAGCCACATCTAGTTTTTATAGCTGAATTTATTAAAATATAATTTAATTGAGAAATTCTGTTTAATAATTGAAGAAAAATGTATGCCACTATTGCAGGTAGAAAAAATTTATTTCTATAGCTCATGTATAAATTACAGAGTATATTATTCTAAACACAGAGACATCAATGGATATCTAGTTAATTCTTAATTATAATTCCGACAAAAATCTATTTCATTACTTCCACTAAATTTAATTCAAGTACTTAAGAAAATAATTAAAAATTAGGTAATAAGGAGAAGAATGAATGGTTAACGATCAGGGTTTAGGTACTTCGCATCTAGTTGCAATACGAGATTTATCAGAACAGGATATCGTTAGGATTTTAGATTATGCTAAATTGATTAAACAACACCCATCTGATTTTAAAAATCGCCTGAAAGGAAAGATTTTAGCTTTAGCTTTTTGGGAACCCAGTACACGAACTCGTTTGTCTTTTGAAATTGCAATGTTAAGACTTGGAGGTAGTGTGACTGGTTTTTCAAGCAGTGCAGGAACTTCTCTTGAAAAAGGGGAGTCTCTATCAGATACGATTACAATGTTGGCGAATTATGCTGATGGAATTGTAATTCGCCATCCATTACGAGGTTCAGCGAAACTAGCAGCAGAAATTGCCCAAAAATTTGGCGTACCAGTGATTTCAGGGGGATCAGGTAGTCAAGAACATCCAACACAGGCACTTCTTGATATCTTTACAATTCGTGAGTCTTTTGACCGCCTCTCGGGATTAAATATTGCTCTCATGGGAGATTTGCGATACAGTAGAACTATTTCATCATTATTACTAGCCTTGAGCAAATTTGGTAGGAATACTATATATCTCATTTCCCATCCTTCTTTACGTCTGCAAGAAGAGTTACGATTGGATCTTCAAGAAACTAACTTAGAACTAATTGAAATGGAAGATCTTTCAGGTGTGATTAGCGAATTTGACGTTCTTTATGTGACAAGATTACAGAAAGAAAGATTTCCTGATCCAATGCTTTATCAGAAAGTTAAAGGTTCCTTTCAACTACACTCATCCTTTCTCAGATCTGCTAAGGATAATTCATTAATTTTACATCCTTTACCAAGAGTGGATGAAATACCTTATGAAATAGATCGACTCCCTCAAGCAAAATACTTTATACAAGCTAAGAATGGTGTTTATATACGGATGGCAATTCTAGATCATCTATTGGGAGATGAATCTGTTGAATAGCATTGAAGAAAAGTCAGAAAAGGAGCTAATTGTAGCAAAAATTGATAATGGAATAGTTATTGATCACATTACACCTCCAGGACGAGCATTTTATGCTTTAAAAGCTTTAAATATTGATGAAAACTTCCCTCACTCCGTGTTTGTTGCTATTAATCTTCCCTCGCGAAAATTTGGTAGAAAAGACTTGTTAAAGATTCGTAACATGAAGAGAGAAGATCTAAATATCGAAAAACTGGGTTTATTAATATCTGGTAGTAATATTGCATATATTAAAGATTATATGATCATAGAAAAGGAAAAAATAAAGACACCAAAAAGAATTTCAGGAGTAATAAGATGCCCAGGATTGAATTGCATTACAAGCCAGCGTGAGGACGTTAAACCTGAATTTATTGTTTTAACGGACTATCACCCTATAAGTCTACGATGTGTATATTGTGATGTAATCTTCAATGTACACGAACATATCTCATTAATGCTCTAATTATGATTATGAAAAACCTAAAAACCTCTATTGGAAATGTTAAGATCCGAAATCCTTTAATTCTGGCCTCTGGTATCTTGGGATCTACTTATTCGAGCCTCAATCGATTATTTCATGAAGGACTTGGAGCTGTTACGACAAAATCCATAGGTAAAGAGCCTCGAAAAGGATATCCGAATCCTTCTGTCCTTTATCTTTCCGAAATTCACTCAATTGTCAATGCAGTAGGGTTAGCTAATCCAGGATGCGTTAATTTCCGAAAAGAACTGCAAAATATAGATTCTGATGTTGAACTGATTGTTTCAATTTATGGTTCATCTCCCGAAGAATTTGTTTCTGTAATTGATTGTTTTGAAAAATATAACAAACAAGTTGAATTTCTTGCATTTGAACTAAATTTAAGCTGCCCTCATGCAAAAGAACTAGGTATGGCAGTTGGAACTGACCCTGAGCTTGTTAAAGAAATAGTTAAACAAGCTAAACAGACTTCTAATATTCCAGTTTGGGTTAAATTGACTCCTAATATTGCTGATATAACGATAATAGGAGAAGCAGCTGTTACAGCAGGCGCAAATGCCCTTGTAGCAATTAATACTGTTAAAGCTATGCTTATTGATATAAAAACAAAGAAACCCATTCTAGGAAACATTAGAGGAGGGCTTTCGGGTAAAGCTATTAAACCAGTAGGACTAAGAGCTATTTACGATCTTTATGATTCTATTGGGCCGAAAATACCTCTAATAGGATTAGGGGGTATTTCTAATTGGGAAGATATAGTAGAATATATCCTAGCAGGTGCATGTGCTGTACAGATAGGTTCTGCTTTCACTAATTATTCCTCACCTAAAGTATTAATTTCGAGATTACTCGGGGGACTAGAATCGTATCTTATTCAAGAGGATCTGTCTATAGAAGAGTTGAGAGGAGGAGCTCATGAGTAAGATTAAGCGTTATAATCTACCAATGTGCTTACCAATCTTCAGAAAACATATGGAGAGTGAGAGAACCGCAACTATTTCTTTTATTATTCCCGAAGAGAAATGTGTTAAAATAGCTCCAGGTCAATATTTCATGCTTTGGTTACCTGGGGATGATGAGATTCCGATTGCAGTTAATCACTTTCAAGAGAATATGATATCCTTTGTTATTTGTGGGGTTGGGCCTACATCATCTGATATAATTCAAAAGGAAGAGAAATTCCTAATAGGGTTGAGAGGACCTTATGGAAATGGATTTAATCTTGATCATAATAATAACGTGGTAATTGTAGCAGGTGGTATAGGAATAGCACCTTTACGTTTTCTACTCTACCAATTAATAAATAATTCTTCTGAAACTAGAGAGATTATACTAATGCAAGGAGCGAAGACTATGACTGGATTACTGTTCAGAGAAGAATTCGAAAAATTATCCATTAAAACTATTTTTTGCACGGAGGATGGATCTTATGGATTTCATGGTCTGGTTTCGGAAAAAATGGAAATGACTATTAGTAATCTCTTAGATAAACAAAAAAATTGGGAGATTTATACATGTGGGCCTGAATTGATGCTTAAAAAAATTCTAACAATTACCCAAGAGCATAATTTGGAAAGAAACACTCAGATTTGTCTAGCAGATCGCTATATTAGATGTGGTTTTGGAATCTGTGGATCATGTTTTATGGATGATTTAGGACTCAGTATTTGTCAGGACGGCCCCGTATTTCGTGGAAATGTGATAGCAAAAGTGAATGATTTTGGAAAATTTGGTAGAAAAGCAGATGGTTCAAAATATTCTTTTATTCAATAATTGTTTTAATTTTTAGAGATCATTATAAGTAATTTTACCTTCATGTATAGTGAGAACTGGCCATCCAAGTAATTCAATTCCCTCCCAAGGACTCCACTTGCATTTTGTCTTAAGGAACTCACCTTGCACAATCTTTTTCTTTTTCATATCAACTACTGTTAAATTAGCGGGTTCACCTACAGCAATAGTTCCTTTTTCAGGTAGATTCATTAAGCGACGAGGATTTATAGCAAGGGCATTGACTATTAAATCTAACTTTCTCTTATCTATTGGTTTGCAAAAATTTAATAAAAGAGGAAGACATGTTTCCAGGCCAGGAACTCCAGATAATTCAAGATTTTCCTTTTCTTGGAGAGTGTGTGGAGCGTGGTCTGTACCAATAATTTGAATTTGACCCTGAAGAAAAGCTTCAAGCAGTTTCTCCTGTTCTTTTTTTGATCTCAATGGTGGATTCATTTTACCTTTCACACCAAGTTGAGTAAAATCATCACAATTCAAGAAAAGATGATGTGGAGTTACTTCAAAGGATATATCCGCTAATTGCAGAATATTAATTGCCTCTACAAGAGTGACGTGAGCTATATGTAATTTCCCTTTCAATATCATATTTTTAGTTTTTTTTAGAAGATTTTCAATAGCATCTAACTCTGATTGAGGATCTCTTATTTTCCAATGATTTTCAAGATTATTTTGATATAGCTCTAGATTCTCCTTAATTCTTGCATTATCTTCACAATGCACTGATAATACTCCTGAGGATTGAACTAAATATTCTATAACTTCCAAAATACTGGTTAAAAAATTACCCGTTGTAATACCAAGGTAAGCTTTAAAATAAGGATAATTGGATAATAGGGATGTCTCTGTATCTTTATTTAAGAGAATATAAGGAATAATCTCCACTTCCTGGATTTTTTTAGTTCTGTCTTTAACCGCCTTGAGTCTTTCAGAGGAATTAATTGGATTTTTTTTATTGGGCATGTCAAAAACTGTAGAAAAACCACCTGCTGCCGCCGCTAGAGCTCCTGTTTCATATGTTTCCTTATGATTTTCCTCAAAATCCCGTAAATGGCAATGAATATCAACAATACTTGGAATGATTAACTTTCCTTTCAAATTAATACGTGAATTCTCTGAATTACTACCAAATGCTTTTACTCGAGAGATCCGCTCAATAAGCCCAGTTTCTTCATTCACAAGAATATGACCATGAATATTTTGTTCTGGAAACCAAATTAAAGCATTTTCTAGGAGCAATCTACATCCCCAATGAGTTACATATTAATCTAACAGAGTTATTAAATTTTTTAAGAGTTTCAACTGGGTTCTGATGATAAATAATCGCACGGCCAATGTTGAATATAACATCATCTCTAAAAATAGTGAGTAATTTTTCTATCTCTCCTCTTTGCACCCCAATACCGGGGGACAAGATAACTTTCCCAGAAATCTCTTCTGCAATAATTCTCAATTCTTCCACTCCAACATGTCCTGTTGCTCCAACCACAGCACCATCAGCAAATTTCTCTGTTAAACGAGCAAAATGTTGGAAGAGTGGTATTCCATTCATAATACATTTTTTCATCCATTCTGCTTCAGGATTGGACATTAAAACCAAGATTATTGAAGATAGTTTGTATGAATGAGCTAGATCACAGATCTGTTTAACATTTCCTGGAAATGGGCTTGCTGTGAATGCATCAAATCCTTCATTTTTAAATCGAAACAGTGCTTGGTCGTTTGATGTACCAATATCGGAGACTTTGTGGTCTATAATGATAGGCCGACTATATTCATGAACCTTTGCAGTTATCATTTGAATTTCTGATAGTGATAGATCGAGAATGTATTGACGATTAACCTTAAAGGAACAACAAAAAGGACTTAACTTATCTATGAGCTTGAGAATTACTTCGGTCTTGTCCTCATTTTGCTGAAGAGTTTTCTCTTTTCTACTTCCATATGTGGCAAAGTCCAACCCAACACAAATATTACTTCTTGAGTCTTCCTTAGAATCAACTAATAGCTTTGAGAAGCTCATAATTCAGGAAACCTCTTTCAACTTTAAAAATTTTAAAATCGAACCTTAGCATATCTAAAAAATGTCATCCAATTATAAAAAGTCTTATACTATTACTATACACATTTGTCTCAAGCTATATTAACAAACAATGATTGATGGACTTTAGATGACCCGATTATCTTCATTTTCAGCAAAACACTTGATTTTAACTTTATAAAAAGTAAAAGGAGTAAAATTTGGTAATAAGACTCTACTTTTTGATGTAATTAGAGGAAACCAATCAATACCTACAAATTGTAGCATATTTTTTCTATTATTGATTAAATCAATGAAAATTCGAGACCATTTAAATTCATCTTCGTCAAATTGTTGTTTGACGACATAATCTTTCTATTCAAGATCAGGAGAATTGAAATTTGCTTAGGTTACATCTACAATCCCAATCTCTGTCAATCCAAATACTGCTTCATTTTCAGGAAGAAGAGGACTATCAACTATTCGAGCAATACGTCGCTCACCTTTTGATTTTCTAAGGTATACACGTGTTTGAGCAGCATGAGCAACAATGTGTCCCCCTACAGGATGAGTAGGGTCACCGAAGAATTGGTCAGGTTTGGCATGGACTTGGTTTGTGACAATAACAACAAGATTACCGATCTCTGCAGCTCTTAAAATTGTATGAATATGTTGATTAAGTTTTTGCTGACGAGTAGCTAATGTTCCCCGTCCCACATATTCTGCTCTGAAATGAGCAATCATTGAATCAACTACTAATAGCTTGACATTCTCTGTAGGTAAATAATCTTTAATCATTTTTTCTACTAATACCATCTGATGATCGGAATTATGAGCACGTCCATGCAGAATGTTTTCTAATAATAAATCCTCATCTAAATCTTCCTTCCATCGTGAAGCCATTGACAATATTCGTTCTGGACGAAATGTTCCTTCACTATCAATGTAGATAACTTTAGGGTAATTATCACTGTCTCGTAATCCTCCTTTTTCACGGGGCAATTGAACAGTTACACAGAGCTGATGCGCTATCTGAGTCTTTCCAGTTCGAAATTCACCAAAAAGCTCCGTTACAGTACCAGTTTCAACCCCACCACCAAATAGTTCATCTAATTTCTGGCTGCCTGTGGTAACTTTAGCTAATTCTTTACGACGGGCCAATACTGATTTAGCAGTCTCAAAATCAATGTCAAGTGCTTCTCGTGCAGATTCAATAATTTTTTTGACCGTTTTCTCACCCAAACTTGCAATTGAGGTTAATTCTCCAATTGAAACGGTTGCGATAGATTCTAACGTTGAAAAACCTGCCTCCACCAATTTGGCAGCAGTAGAAGGGCCTATTCCAGGCAAATCAGTGATTGATATCACATGCTTAGTCTTATCTTCAGCTTTTACTGCGGAATCTGCTTCAGTCTTTTCAGATTTTTTCTTTGGTGTCATTATCTTACCCGTCCTAGAGGAAGATTCTCTTATAGGATTATAGGGAACCATTATTTTTTTGAACCCATGAACCCCTTAAATCTTTTCTGCTTTTGATAAATATAACGAAATTAAGAATAATATGACTGAATCAGGGTTATCTATCTTCACTATCCTTTATAAATCATTTGACATGATTTCGTCTTGATAATTACCACCAAAAAGCTCCTTCACCAGAATTAATGCGATAATAACGAGCCCGTGTTTATATTTTTTTTCTAGGCTTATCCACCGAAGTCAACTGAAGTTTTGTGTTCGAGAGAAATGTTCTGGTTCAACTAAAAGAAACCAAGTGTTACCTATATAAATGAACTCAGATAATAACTTTTTTCCAGAACTAGTTACAAATATGAAAATATATGCTCTTATGAAGGGTTATATTTGAAAGTTTAATGTTTTACTTGGGAATACAAAAATCCTTAAATCGTAAAATCTTAAATAATAAATCCCTGAGGTATGACTTGTTCATAGAGATTATTGGTTGAAGAAAATGATAGAAAGGGATCTAACTTGACTAATCATACTATTTCCCATTTTAAACTTATTCATGTCAGATTTTTCATGATGAAACGTCGGAGTGTCTCACCTGTTTTAGCAACCGTCATAATATTTGGATTGATAATTACAGGAGTTATGATCACCTTTGTTCAAGTTATCCCGTACATAGAACAGGCACAGAGTGAAGAGGCGATTGCTGCAGCTCGGAATAGCTTTTTAGAGCTAGATTCTACAATAAAGGCTTTACTAAGTGAAAGTGGAACTCCCGGAGGATTTCGTACTGTATTATTCTCTAAACCTGCAGGAACAATTCATTTTATTGATGACCGTTATCACTTTTCTTTACGATTACTCGACCAAGATGATAATATTGTGCATGAAATATTTGAAGAACAAGAGATTGGAGCCCTTGATTGGATTTATAATAGCCCCCGATCAGTTCTACCTCGTGGTTCTACAAAATATCTAACTGGGCCTGACCCCTACAAAACTCGTGATCCTATATTTTTGACTGGAGTATTTTCTTCAGTGGATTATCAAGATTTAACTAACCTGACATTAAGCCACCTTGATGATAGAAGGCATCATATAACTTTAAACTATCGAATATCCATATATTTGACAATTTTGACACAACCAGAACCAGAAATCCGCTTTGAAGTCTTTTTAATTTTACTCTCTGCGGATTTTGATACCATCAATACCCAATTCCAGCAAATTACTGTCCATGCTACCACTAATTATTCTACTCCCCACACTTTAACAAATAAGGATGGTTCAATTGCAAGTTTAGAGTTAGTTTGGGATAATATCCAACCATCAGGGATATCTACTACATCCATATGGAGTACTCACACTATTCCAGGCTTTACTGTTCAGTACTTCAATATTGTGGTACAAACATTGGTTTACGAAATTGGTCTCTCAACATCCTAAGGAAAAATATGATAATGGTTGTTTAATATGGCTTCCCAATATATTACCTTTATGATCATCTTTATTTTAGGCCTTAGTATGGTCTTACTTACTAATAACATGTTCTCAACTTTAAGTGATCAATTTCGAGAAAATTTGGCAGAAATTGAAATGTCACAAATTCTAGATTTAATACAATCTCAAATTATGCAAACACTTCTTTTTTCCTCGGACTATAATCAAACGATTGATCAACAGTTAGAACTACCAATACTACTAGGCCAAAAATTTCAATATAATATTGAAATTTACAATACGACCGATAATCAGGTCACACTTCATGGTTATTCCTCTGATGGGAAAATTAACCAATTAACCACCTTCTCAGTGGGAGCAAAATACATAATTGAAACTTCTGAATCGTCATTTCAAAGTATAAAGGCATTACTTACTTTACACATTGAGAGAGATGCAAATAAAGTTGTAATAACAATCTTATAGATATTAGCTAAGGTAAACTTGACAAATAACCATCATTAATTTGATAGAAAAGCCTAAATATTATAATCTTTAAGAAATATTAGATTAAGTAAAATATTGAACTTGAAAAATACAAATCTACTAGATCTAACAAAAAAAAAGAGGAGTCTTAGATAGATGTCCGAATCAAGTAGCTTAATTCGCGAAACATATCCTTTAATCCCCCCCTTTAGTTATGCGTTGGTTGCAACCGATCCTGAAACAAAACAAACAAAATATACCGTGGTTGAAGTTCCTTTAAGCACAAAAGAGAATGATATTTTGGATATGATAAAAAATATTCTCGAGGAGGAATTGGATGTTGATTTTAATGTGCTTAAGAATCCTGAAGTGGCACGCGATTACCTTCGATCAAAAGTAATTGGAATTGCCAAAGATTATGGGTTAAAACTAGATGAAAAAACTTTTGATAAAATCAATTACCATATTACTCGTGATTTTGTCGGATTTGGGCCGATAGATGCAATGTTAAAGGATCATAATGTGGAGGACATCTCCTGTGATGGTGTTGGAATTCCAGTTTATATTTGGCATCGGAAATTTGAAAGTATTCAAACAAATGTGAAATTTGAGGAAGAAAATCTGTTAGATGCTTTTATCATAAAGTTAGCTCAACGAGCTGGACGACATATCAGTGTAGCAAGACCTTTACTTGATGCTGCGTTACCAGATGGCAGTCGTCTTCAGTTAACATATGGACGTGAAGTTACTCAACGTGGAAGCACATTCACTATACGAAAATTCCGTTCTGATCCATTAACCATTACTGATATGGTTATGTTTAATACTATAGATGAAGATTTAGCTGCATTCTTATGGTATGTCTTAGAAAATAGGAATTCTGTTCTCATTGCAGGAGGAACAGCAGCAGGAAAAACTTCTTTACTTAATAGTCTAGCAATGTTCATCCGACCAGGAATGAAAATTGTTTCGATTGAAGACACAGCAGAACTTCATATCCCTCATGAGAACTGGATTCCTGCAGTTGCTCGAGAGGGTTACGGGGGACGTGAAGCAGATGGTACACGTCGAGGAGAAGTTTCAATGTATGATTTACTGCGTGCAGCACTTCGTCAAAGACCAGATTATCTTTTTGTTGGAGAAGTGCGAGGTGCTGAAGCTTATAACCTCTTTCAAGCAATGGCTACTGGGCACACTGGAATGGGTACGATCCATGGCGACAGTGTAACTGGCACAATAAGACGTTTAGAGAATGAACCCATGAATATCCCACGAACGTTAATTCAAACATTAAACCTCGTTCTCGTTCTTCGTAAAGTACGTCGTGGGGACAAACAGGTACGACGAGTGATTGAGTGTACAGAAATCGTAGGAATTGACCCTGTAACTACTGAATTGATTACTAACAAGGTTTTTGGATGGAATGCTCGTGAAGATGCATTCATTAATTATGGACGATCCTATGCACTAGAAGGAATTCAAGAAGCGCAAGGATTAACAGAGGCCCAAGCTTTTGATGAACTTGAAAGACGAAAGACAATTTTAAGATGGATGGTTAAGAAGAAGTTAGCTCATTATACCCAAGTTTCTGAAGTTATAAACAGTTATTATCAAAATGTGTTGGAAACAGTTGATCGAGCAAAGCGTGAATTGAAGACAATTTAAACAAGATCACTTGGAGAGTCTATTTTTGAGTAAGGTTATTAGAAGAGTCGGTTATCTCAGATTTGGTAAATTTTTAGAATCATGGATCGAAAAGGGAAGTTTTGATAGACTTAATAGAAGTTTAAAAAAAGCAGGTATGGATATTTCCATACGAGCTTACTTAGGAAGCGCTATTATCAGTTCAATACTTGTTGGTTTTTTCTCTTTTTTCTTAGTGACTGTGGGAAGTACTCTACTATTTCAAGCTTCAAATCCAACTGCAGATTTAACAACTCTGTTGATCCCATCCATCCTAATTGGGGTGATCATTGGGGTTATATGTAGCCTTCTAGCATATTTACCATTTTTATATTGGCCCCAAATGAAAGCAACCGATCGTAAAATTCTAATAGAGGCAGGGCTACCCTCAACAGCATCGTATCTCTCTGCCATGTCAAGTTCAGGCGTCCCTCCTAATAGATTGTTCTATTCTCTTGCAGGCGAAGCCTCAGTTGCTCCAGAAATTTCTAAGGAGAGTAAGAGAATTACACGAGACATTGAGATCTTTGGGTATGACATTCTAAAGGCTTTAAGAACTGCAAGTAATAGATCTCCCTCTGAAAGATTCTCCAAATTCTTGGATGGAATGTCGGCTACTATTACGAGTGGAGGAGATTTAACCTTCTACCTCTCTGCTGAAGCCAAAGCTTTAATGAAGTTAAAGGAGGAGGAGACAAAAGAGTTTATTGATCAATTAGGTGTGTTATCTGAGATATTTATGATTTTAGGGGTAGTAGCTCCTTTATTCTTTGTAGTAATCGCTGCTATCCTTTCTGTTATTGCAAAGGATGCTGTGGTGGGGCTTGTGGTATTTATGTTACTATTAGCTTACCTTATTATGCCTATATTGTTGATGATAATGATTTTATTGATATCTACAATTTCACGCGAAATCTAACATTAAAAGAGGTTTTATCGCAATGGGAAAGTTAACACCAAAACGTGAAAAACGTATCTGGATTATTTCAGGTATTCTCTGTGTAGTTGGTTTTATTATTTCTATTTCATTTTACATTCCTCTTCTAGAACACATCGTTTACTATCTTGAAAACCCTCCTTCTCTCAGTTCAGATCCTGCTGACATGGATTCATATCTATATTCTGTAAGAGAAGTGAGTATGGATTCATTCATTTCATTTGGTATCTTCGACATTTTAGATTTCACATTTTTAACAATTTTTGTTTTAATCTTTCTCCCAGCTTGGATCTATCATTCTGATCGAAAATGGCGTAATAACATTGATGATCATATTCCTTCCTTACTGCGTGAAATTTCTGATGCTCAAAAGACTGGCCTTCCTTTACCAAGAGCAATTCTAGAAGCTTCAAAACATCAATATGGTGAATTAACGCCAGAATTGAAAAAAATGGCAGCTAAAATCAGCTGGGGAATTCCTTTTAGTAGAACTTTGCGATCTTTAACAGAAGTTGCTGATACAACACTAATGAAAAGAACTTCACTATTAATTTTAGAAGCAGAACGCTCTGGAGGGGCTATTGAGGATGTCTTTGAATCAGCTCACACTCATGTATCAGAAATATTAGGATTAAAAAGAGAACGACTTGCAGCGATGAAACCCTATACATGGATTATTTATGTTTCGTTCATTATTTTTGCTTTTGTAATGATTATTTTGCTTACTACTTTTTTTCAAGGATTAGCATATCAGATTGTAGATTCTGTGAGAGCAGAACAGGAACCCACGGCAGCATTACCATTTTGTGTAGCAGGTTTACAAATAATCTTTTTTCATATGATGGTTATCGAAGCTGCATTTGCAGGTCTCATTGCTGGTAAAATGGGTGAGGGAGATGCTAAAATTGGATTACGACATTCCTGTTTCCTTTTAATTCTCTGCTATATACTTTTTAAAATAGTAATTATTGGACCAGAGATTATAAAGTTTTTAGAATCGATCACTTGAGGTTATGACTCATGGGAAAAGAAGAAAAAATGTTATCAGAATTATTAGAAAAGGTTTCAGCTCTAGAAGACAAACTCACCAACATGGAGTTTCTAATGGTTCAGGGTATGGGATCAGGAGGCCCAGCTCCCAAAACTCCATCTTTTTCCTCCACTTCTGTCCCAACAAGTGGCCCTGTTGAAGTGAATTTGGCCCCTATTGAGAGTAGAATCTCTGAAATAGAAGAAACTGTCACAGAGATGATGAATAAGCTTAATAACTTAACAGAATTAACTTCAACATTAAAAACAGAGAAAACTCAGAAAGCAGATGAATTAATATCTCAGGCTACCTCTCTTCTGGAGAAAGGCCTCCAATTAACAGAGTTAGAAACAACAATGCTCGAATTAAAGGATCGAATTCAAGAAATAGTGATCCAACTTGAAGTAGCCAATGTTGGTACTTCAAGTAATGAGGCTATTTCTTAGCATCCTTATATGGAAATTTTCAGGAAAATAAATGTGCAATAAAATGTTTTCAAAACTTAAAAAAAGACGATCTGGACAGATTAGAGCCGTCGACTTCGTAGTGAGTCTTTTTCTTTTCCTACTCATGTTATCACAATTGATTCTCATTATTTTTACTGTCCAATCCAGTATTAGAACAAATACTATTGAAACCATAACTTATGAAGAAATGGATATTTTTGGACGTAAATTACTTTTGGAAGAAGGAGACCCAAATTGGGGGTATTTATTGGAGCTCCCAAGAACATTTGGACTTGCAGATTCAAATTTACAATCATTTCTGACTTTAGATAGCGCAAAGATTGCCCGACTCGTTACTGGCACCTTTACTTCTCTGTCACCTTATTCTGGATTCAAAATGTATGATTATTCTACTCTTAAAGAGACAGTAGGCCTTGAAAGGGAGTATGATTTCCAATTAGGATTTTACCCTTTATTAGAACCAAAGATAACTGTTTCCACATTAGATTTTGCTCAAGTTAAGGTTACAGACTCGTACAACACTCCCATTTCTAACGCTCAGGTTACATTCTTTACCATTGATCTAACTAATGGAGATGTGATTTCAGAAGGATCAACAATTACCGATTCAAATGGAGATACTAGCCTCCAACTGTCAGATCCCACCAGAGACGACCCAGAGGGTGAGCACTTTGTATTTATCATTGTAGAAAAAGGTCCTCTCTGGGGAATGAACTGGGGATTCCATGATCCCACTTCTGAAACAGTTATTATCGGTCCATCTTCAAATACTGTGGTTTGGGGAGGAGGATTTAATTCTTCCAGTCTATCAATAACAGATATTCTAGAGATGACTCCTGAGTCACATTTTCTCACTATTATTTATCAAACCAGTACTTCAAACTATTTAAATAAAACAATAGACTTATCTACAGCTTTTGTGGGAAATGAAATTGTTTCAATTCCTAATGAGGGACTAGTCGCTTTCTTCAGTATCGCTAAGATCAATGATGAATATCGAGTAGGAATAGGAACTTATCCTACAATTTTGGATCGTGATTCAACTAATGGGATATTTTATCATATATTTGGTAAGGAAATTCTTACTGATAGTATAAAATCAATGCAATCAAAACCATATCCAATCATCGTTCGAGGGACATTGATGAGATGCCAACTTACATTATGGAGTAAATAAGCTAATGCGAAAAAACCGAGAACATATCCATAGAGGCCAACTTCAAATCGCAGAAACGCTTGTTTCAGTAGCCTTAATGTTAGTTCTCGCTATTCTCTTGATTAATGCAACAAACCAAACACTATCACCCTACTCCAATCTTACAAGTTTGGATCAATCAGCTACAGATATACTTATAGCTGCTGATGAAGCAGGGATATTAAGACCTGTAATATACCTTTATGATGATTATAACCATAAAGCTGAGTATACTTACTACAGAAATCAATTAGATGAATATATTTCCATTACAGTCTCAGATAATATTGATTATGCATTAATTGCTCACGAAATTAATAATGGCACCATAGATCCAAATTACCTTAGCCATATTGGCTCTCCAACAGCGATTGCAGCAATACAGCAAAGTGGAGAGGGGATTGTAGCAAACTATCACTTAGGTTCTTTTACTTCTGCTGCCTATGGTTATTATTTCACTCAATTTCTTGTTCAATTGTATTTATGGGAGAAATTTTAGATGAGGTTTCTAGGATCCATACGAACGAAGAGTCACCGAGGTCAAATGTTCATATTAGCTACAATGTTGATTGCAGTCTATGTTGTGACAATGACAGCAGCTTTGATGAATCTTGGAGCTGAACGACTCGAATTTGATCGCGAATCATTAAGAGAGCCATACTTGGATTCGAAACGTGAGATCCAAAATTATTTAGAATTAATTCTAGCTGAGCATAGCAAAAATAATACCAATATTTTTAGTGCTAGTATAGCGAAAATTAAAATTGAGGATTTCTTGGCAGGAATGGGAGACTTCTATTTCACCCGTGGGGTCAATTTGGAAGTCCAATTGCGTACTGATAACTTCAATATCTTTGCAAAACGACCACCATATGATAATATCTCTGATGAGGCTGTTTACAAAAGTGAAATCTATGCAGAATTCAAATTGATGATAAGTTCTGTATCATCTGCATTCACCATTGATGAATCTTTTACTATTGTCTTTGTTGGTCGCGCAGAAATCCAAAATAATCGTATTTTAATTCAACAAAGTAAAGGAAATCAACTTGAATACATTAACGCTGCAGCAATACATATCTTCAATAGCACTAGTCGTGTTATTCCCATTGTAAGTCCAGATCAGACTGGAATTTATTACCTTGAAGGGAGAAGTAATCTAGAAAATCTAGGGGTCCTCAATGTTACTTTAAACAATGGGGTTCAAATTCTTTCGTGAGATGAAATGATTGAGAAAGAGTTTCATGAATACATAAAAAACATCAAAAAAATTCTTGAAACTCAAATCAATATTGCTACACAAGCTAGAGCTCTCAAACTAGATCCTCACACCAATATAGAAGCCAAACTTACCTATTCTTCAGAAGCAAAAATCGCTGCAATTCTGAATATCCCTAGATTAGAGGAATATCTCCCTGAAAATCTTTCATATCATGAAAATCCTCTACTTCTCGCAGCAGATATTGCCAAACAAATTGTTAATGGCCGATTTGTTAAAGATTCCCGTGAGAATCTAATATTATTAGCATTACACAGCGCATTGGTTATCTTAAGTCAGGGATTAATCTCTGTTCCACAAGAAAGCATTCCAAAGGTTTCTATTGGATCTAAATCTAATCATTTAACGATTTATTTTTCTAATACAATACGGTATACTACTGGAGAGATTATTGGGTTAGTTGTTCTCATAGCTGACTATATTCGACATATACTACACTTAAATCGCTTTAATCCTTCCCCAGAGATGCTAGGCCGATATATTGAAGAATTAGAAATTTATTTTAAAATGGATGATCGGTTTCAAGATTTAAGAAAGGATTTAATCAAATTTCTCCTTCAAAACATTGGTGTTGAGATCTCTGGAGAAGCATATGAACGAATTGAAGTAAAGAATTATAGAAATTTACCAAACATGACTAATAAACTTCGAATGGGTATGTGTGTAGCTTTTAATAAAATAATTGAAAATATAAATTCAATCGCAAATCACCGATTGACATCAGGGATTCCTGAATGGCACTGGTTAAAACCGTCTTTTAATGGGATAAAACGTAAGAAACACGATTTTGGGAGACATGAAGTTCGTGGAACACAACCTTTACTCTCAATATCGAAAAAACCTGGAGGTTTTAGGTTAAGATATGGGATTTCACGCAATACCAGTCAAGGTGCAGCTGGAATCCATCCTGTAACAATGTACCTTACGGAAATGCTCTCTCCAGGGACAAACGTTAAAATCGATTTTATGGATCGACCACTAACAATATTTCCAGTTTCCACTTTATCAGGTCCTACTGTTGAATTGTTGGATGGTTCTTTCGAAAGAATTGAATCATTAGCGAGAATTCGTGATGTGGAAAATCAAGTGGTGCAGATTTGGGAAATGGGAGATATTTTACTCTCTCCTGATGATATTCCTGCCACAGAAACTATTGAATTGTCTGCTTGGACAGAAGAATGGTGGAGTCAGGAAATCAAACATTATATTTGCACTAAAATGAGATCGATAGAAGGTTTTGCCATAAGTTTGAAGATTTCCCTTAAAAAGTTAGAGGATTTGCTAACAGAACCAACCCGTCATCATCCGTCTCCAGAAATCGCTGTTAATTTAAGTACCATGACAAATGTACCTATACATCCCTATTATTCTTTTAATTGGAATGAAATTGCTATAAGTGATCTAATAAGGCTAATTCAGAAGCTTAAAAACTCCAATGATAACACACTTCCTAATGATGATGATGTAAAGGATATTCTTAAGCATTTAGGTGTCCCCTTTACTATTCTCAATGATAATATTCGAACAGAACGATTTCAACCATTTATTCACGCATTACGAGGAAAAGAGGACCAATTAACTGGGATCCTTTCAAAATCATCAATCCCAATAGAAATAGAAAAATTGATTCAAATGCTTTCTAAGATTCCTATAAGATCTTCTTGTCAGAGAAGGATAGGATTAAAGGTCATTCGAGTTGAAAAAGCGGAACCACGACATGTAAATCCGCCAGCACATATTCTTTTTCCTATTGGTTCTCATGGTGGCACTCAAAAAAATCTATTAAAAGTCAAAAATACTACTAGTGTGGATATTCAGGTTTCAGAAAGATTTTGTGAAACGTGTGAAGAATTTACATTTTTTTCATATTGTCAGAAATGCCAACAGAAAACAAAGCAACAATATGTTTGCAAAAAAGGCCACATTTCTAAAACGCAAATATGTCGAGAATGTGGACAATATGCTTTTCCTGCAAGAATTAAACCCATAGATGTAGCAAGTTTATTAGAATCTAGCCTCCAAAAGGCTGGACCCATTAATTTGAAAAAAGTTAAAGGAGTTTCCTTTCTCAACAGCAAGAATCGAATACCAGAACATATTACCAAAGGTATATTACGTGCAAAACACAAAACTTTTGTTTATAAGGACGGAACAAGCCGTTTTGATCAAACTAATGCGCATCTCACCCACTTTACCCCCGAGGAAATCCATATCTCTATTGACGACCTCTTGAGATTGGGTTATGCTCATGATGTTGATGGAAATGATCTAACAAAAAAGAATCAGTTAATTGAAATCAATCCTTATGATGTAATAGTGAGCAAAACAGCAGGAGATTTTCTTGTTAATTTGTCTAAGTTCATTGATGATGAATTAGGTATTTTGTATGACCTTTCGCCGTATTATAGAATAAATTCTCTTAAAGATATTGTAGGCTTATTAATTGTGGGTTTATCACCGTTTTCGATGGTAGCTGTGATAGGTAGAATAATTGGTTATACTGAAAATAATGTTACTTACGCCCATCCTCTTTGGCATCAATTAAAAACTCGTAATTGTAATGGAGATGTTGACTCAATGACTTTATTACTAGATGTATTGCTTAATTTTTCTACAGAGTTCATACCGGCATCACGTGGGGGGACAATGGATGTACCATCTATAATTAATCTTTCTGATAAATGGGATGACACGTCAGTCTATGCAGATTATGATTCTATACCAATGAATCTTATGTTTTATCAAAACTTATACAAAAATCCCTTAAAAGAGGAATTAATGTCCTATAAAAGGTCATATCTTGCGCCTCCTTTACTAAAATTCCATACGATTGATAATATTTCTCAATATAATTTCGAGAATCGTTTTCGTGAGAGTAAAATAGTCTCAAAAATAGAAACGGAATTAAGGGTTCTTAGCCGTATTCGGGGTGTAAAGGAAGGAGAATTTGTTGATAATATTTTAGAAAACGATTTTTTGCCAAAAATTACGACTTCTTTGACTCGTTTCTTTCAACAACCCGTACGATGTAATACATGCAATACTACCTTTCGACGCATCCCTCTTTCAAAATGTCCAGTTTGTCACCGACAGAATATTGGACTGACTTTATCAGAAGGTTGGGTTTTAAGATATATGCAAATAATTCAGCAACTAAGAGACAGATATAATACAGAAATTTCTGAATATTGTCAATCTTGGATTGAATTGATTGAATTGAACAAAAGTCTATTATTTGATAAGGGCCCTCGTCCAACAAAACTCTTTTAATAAACAAAATTTCTCTAACTATGTAATCATTGCTTTACCTGAGTTTATATTCTCGTGATGATGTTCTTAGAAAGCCATAAAGAGGATAATAGATAGCAAACTAAGTAAGGTCTTGAAAATTAAAGGTATTTGAAGTCACTAATGAAAAAGTTTTTTTAGTTGATAAGAACAAAGAACTTAAGCCACAACTTTTACACAAAGAAAAGAAAAAGGTAAAACAAAAAATTCTCATCCACAGGTGATTAACAGGTTGATTGATAACGAAAGAGAGGTTTTAATAGGTAATCTACTAAAAACTTTGACAACAGGGAGTGTGTCGAAACAAAATATTGGGATAATATCAATGCCAAGTAACCAACCTGTGGCAGAAGCAGCAAAATTGATGGCGGAGAATCAGGTAGGTTCTATCATTATTAAAAATAGCGAAATTGAAGGAATTATCACCAAGGGAGATATTATCAATCGCGTAGTAGGTCGTGCTTTAGACCCGGGAATTGTTATTGTTGATGATGTCATGAGTAAACCTGTTTCTTATGTTTCTGCGGATGAAACCTTAGAGAATACAATGTTAATCATGGCTCAAGAAAACATTGAACGCATTTTAGTGGTCAAAGATAATGATCTTTCTCAACCTTTGGGGATCGTTTCAACAAACGATATACTGAAATTTGCTCCAGGCTTACTTCGAATTCACAGGGAACGTCTTATTATAGGAACTATTTCTAAAAAACTAACTGACGATAATAACAGTGATTCTGTCAAATTTGAAGGTTTCTGTGATGATTGCGGCAATTATTCGGACACACTTAAAACAACAAATGGTTATACATTATGTCCAGCATGTTTAGAACCCCAATCAGAAGAAGATCAATCTACAGATGATGATATTATGTGAACACCCTTCTACTCAAGTAATGGAATTTCATTGGTTGAATCTACTCTAATTTTAATTGTCCTTCTCCTCTAAATTTGCATATTCCACTCTAGAGATTATTGAGTTATGTGGAATACTTTGGACAAATTCATTCAAGTCAATTGCCTTTATTTTAGCCTTATCTTCTGGATGAACTGCTTTTTCTATGAAAATCTGATGGATTTGTTTAGCAATCTTACCTTTTGATTTTGAACCAGGTTTAATGATTATTGTAATGGGACTTTGTGAGCGAATATTTTTCTCAGATCCGTAAATAACTTTTGCATTGAATTCATCAACTTGAATTCCGATCGCTAAAGCCATTATTACTCCTCTAATGTATTTTCGTGTGCCTCGAATTATTATTCCTCCCTTTGGGATATATTCACCACTTGGTGCTGAAAAACTTGCGCTGTTTGCTGGAACATAATAAACGTCAACAGCTCCATATCCAGCTTTCCAACCACTCGAAAAAGCAGCAGCTAAAAGTGCTGCATCAGCAAAATCTTGTTCTTTAATGTTTTTTTCACTGGAATCACAAATTAAAATGGTATAGGGAGCTCCACGTAATTCTACATGAAAAAAGATGTCGTTTTCCTTCATGTGTCGTTTTACTATTTCCTCGTTACTAGAGATGTCCTTTCCACCTATTATTAGAAATCCATTCTGAGTATACGTCCAATGATATTTTTCATACCATTTTCTTTTCCTTCGTTTCAATGTAATGCTTTCTATCTTCTTTTCTTCTGAAAGATTCTTAGATAAAAGGTCAATTTTCCTTTTCGTTTCAAGTATAGCTTTATTAGCAGGTGTTATTTTACGAGCCGCCTTTTTTGCACGCTGATAATACTCGTTTGCAATCTCAGTTGCAGATTTTCGTAAGTTTACTTCAACAATTTCAGAGTTAAGATTGAGTGAAATGGTACCCCGCTCTGGATAAATCTCCTCTAGAATCTTCGTTGAAGATATTCCTTGTTCCTTAGCAATTTTCAGTTTATCCTGAATTTCTAACCAACTGATGTTTTTTTTTCGAGCTGCAACTATAGTTGATAATAATTCGTCTATCTCATTTAATTGAAGAAAAATTCGATCCCCTAGATCCTTATAATGACTTTTCTTTTTCTTAAATCCCTCGAGAGTCTGTTTTTGTGCCTCCAAAACCTTAAGTAGCTTCTTTTTTCTCTGATCATATTGTTTAAGCTCAACAGAGATTATAGGGGACACATTCATATAATAAAAATCTAAAACATGAGAAAAACTATCGAAATATCTTTTTTTTTCTGATATAGATTTGAAGTCAATAGGGTGAAAAGATTTTGGTTTTTCATTTGTGTCTAGAACCACTGAAGGTTTCAATTCTTTCAAATCTTTCTTAATATTCCTAGTAGATTTTATAATTCCATTAATCTCTTCATTACTGATTTCTTTATTTTTTTTCTTTTTAGAAATTCCAGCTCGCGCCAGTACTTCCTCCATTAGCTCTCCTCCTCCCCCAACTTTTCGAGCTAATGTCCGAACAATTTCCTCATCTTCATCAGCCTTGATAACTTGAGCAATTTCGTCGTTTTTCAATTCTAATATTGATTTTCCCCGACTTGGCGGAAGTTCGTATTCTTTTCCTGGTAAAACATCACGATGGCGCATTTTCTTATACCATAGTGCGGAAATTACCTTTTGATTCCCAACAACCACGAAATTTGGACGATTCCCAAAAATCTCAACATAAACTCTATATTCCTGTTTTCCTCTAAACTTGATTTCTACTATTCTATCAAAGTCGACTTGACGAATCCCAATCACTTCAGTTCCTTTAAGATGACTTCGTAAACTCATAATTTTGTCAGAGGGTCTCTCTGGAACAGGATGTTTTACCTCTGTCAAATGTAATCGTATTCCTGGCTCAATTAGGAGAAAGGGATCTTTAAAAGGGCCTTTACCTTTGAATCTGAAAAGGAAATATTTTTCTGCTGAATCACGATAGATATTAGCGACTCTATAACCTACTAGCCCCTGTAATTCCCTCGAAATGGCATAAATATCCAAACTAGACATCCTTTTCATGTTTCATGAACGACTCCTTTCTCTACTGTACTGATACTCCTTAAACAGGCCTTTGACATCAAGTATTAAGCCAATCTAGGTATCTTTATTAATGATAGTAATCTTTATCATATATACCTGCTGTGAGATTAATCTGACGATGACTGAAATTATAATTAGAGATTAGGATTAAAAAAATATTTAATCCTCTATAATCCAATTGGACAACAGAATTTGATTCTTACAACACACTGGTTGAATTCTCATGACAAAAGAAAGCACAAAAACAGCGAATCCTATACTAAACGCGATTGCGGCCTTCGGAGTAGGCACATCTGTTCTAGGGGGGGTGGCAACATTGACAGTATCTTCTTTTGATTTAACTACAATCTATACGCAAATGTTTAATGGAATGTTCCTGTCATTTGATAATCTAATAGATTTTTGGTCTGTTTTTGGCGCATGGGCACTTGCAGGTATGGTCGCAGGGGTTCGAGCTAAGAATGGATTTTGGGGTGCAATAGCAGGATTTTTTGGCACATTACTAGGAGTAGGTTTAATATCTATTTTAAATCTAACAGCATTGGAAAACTCAACTGCTATTCTTGAGTTTGGTTTAGGAACAGCTGCCTGTATTTTAGTAACTTGTGCAACAGCTTTTATAATTGGCAGTGCTATTAAAGTAAAACCTAAACCTGCTAAACCAAAACCAACAAGAAAAGCATGGGCGGCATCCAAGGAAAAGGAAGTATGGGTCTGCAGGAAGTGTGGCACTAACATCCCACCAGGTGCTTTTTCATGCCCGAATTGTGGAGAACCAGTTATTGAATGAGAAAGAATTTTCTCGCCCAGGATTAGAAAAGAGAAAAGAGGTATTTTTGCCTTAGAGCAAAAATACTCATAAGATTCTTTTTTGTCGTAAATCTTCAAGTTGACTCGATCTGTGTCCAATTTCTATGAATAACTTATTCAATACCTCATCTAACTCAAAAAATTTTTTGTTTTCAACAACTGTATGGAGATCATTACCTACTGATCTAAGCTCATTAGACCGAAGACTCTTATATGTATTCCGTGCAATCGGCTCCATTTGTTTTAAAGCTAGAACGAGATCCCTAGATAGCTGAGTTCCTCGTTCCAGTAGATCACTTGTTAAGATTTCAATCCCATTCAGTTCCATCAGCAAATCTGTAATATCCCAATAATTTTCTTTTAGTTCTTCCAGAAGAACACCAATTCTCTTGAATCTCCGTTTCTTTTCATCCACACTATCAGACCCAATAGTTGTAGCCTTTAAGTATGAAGCGTGTGACCGTAATTCTTCGTAAAAATCTGAAGCAAAGGTACGACGGTTTTCTAATTCGCGTACCAACCGATTTATCTCGGAAGCAATAGAAGTAGAGGTGCGAAACTCGGTGTTGTTCAACTCTCAATATCTCCTTTCGTTTTAGCTAAAAATATCTGGACAGGGGAAAGAACACTTTTTTAATGCAAGTTTAATAGATGAAACATTTGTTGGCACTAAAACACCGTAAGATTGCGGTTAACCCTCATCTCATCCTGAATAAAAAGCTTTTCTTATTTACTCCTTTTAATGATTGAATTAACCTGTATACATCTTGTAGTCATATCTAATTATAATAACTAATATCGAATTAATGGAATTCTAGGAACTTTTCACGGGTTGTAATTTCTCCTTTAAGATTTTGTGACATTAAAAGTTTAATTTTCTCTGCTTTTCGATAGTTTCCTAAGAGATATGCGAGCTTAATATAAGCAGTTTCTGGCAGCATGTTGAATACAGGAATCACACCAGCTCTTTGGAGTTGCCTTCCACTTTCATAAACCGAGAGAGCTGTAAATCCGTGCAGACATTGTGTAGTCATTACTACAATCATTCCTTTCTCAATTGCTTTTTCAATTGTAGGTATTAAATTAGATGAGATGTGGCCAAGTCCAGTCCCAGCTATTACAATTCCTTTATATCCAGTTTCGATATAGAAATCAAGCACCTCTGGTTGAATGCCTGGATAATGGTAAATTAGACCAACCTTTTCTTCAAAATTTTTTGTGATCCGATAAGATTCATTTTTCAATTCGGCATTTATTGAGAGATTTTCATCCTCCATCGCATATTCTATCTTTCCTTCGGTAATTCTACCTAATGGACTACCTCCAATCGTCTTAAAGGTGTCTCTTCGACTACTATGCATTTTTCGGACTCTTGTACCTCTATGAATAGCACATGAAGTGTCTGACGACTTTTCGTGCATGATAACAACTACTTCTTTCTTCGCTTGAGGAGAAGCTGCATATAATACAGAATTATAAAGATTAAAGAATGAATCGGATGAAGGGCGATCAGAAGACCTTTGGGAGCCTGTAATAACGATGGGAATAGGTGGGTTTGTGATTGAAAATGAGAGGGCAGCTGCAGTAAATGCCATTGTATCAGTGCCATGTGTCAATACAATTCCTTGAGGTGCTTTATTTTTAATTAAAAATTCAATTTCTGTTAAAATTTTGATATAGTGTTCGAAGGAAATATTCTCTGAAAAAATATCAAATAAAAGACTTGTTTCAATCCGAGCTAATTCGGTAATTTCAGGAAAAGATGAGAAAAGTTCCTCAGGAGTCAACGCTGGAATTGTTCCTCCCGTTTGGTAATCCAAACGAGAAGCAATCGTACCTCCACAACCTAATAAAGGAATAAAGGGTTGATCAGGATTTTGAGCAATGTCGGCTTTTGGAATGCGGTATTTACCTATGAAATGGCCAATCTTTTTGATATCTTGATCCTTCTTTACATTAAATCCAATATTATAACCAGTAGATAACTTCAGACTTATAAAATTAGGCTTAGCAAGTTCGCTCCTTGGTAAGATTACTCCTTTCATTGAGAAACCATCATTGGTAATCTCTATTTCATCCCAAACTTCTAAATCTTGATTTTTCAACCAGTTTAATGCGGAACCTCTGTATCCAGTATATTTATCTTCTGACATCTTGATTGTCGCTTCCTATTATTAAGCTTGTTTTCTGAGATGTTTTCGTAAAGTTTCACTTACAATCTTTCCATCTATTCTCCCACGAGCTTCTTTCATTACTAGTCCCATTAAGGGAGAGAATGCATTCATTCCACGTTCTCTTATAATATCTTGAGAGGATTTTAGAACCTTAAGGATTAAGCTGTCCAATTCTTTTTGTGACATTCCACCACCAAACTCGCTCATGATATCTGGTAATGATTTCTTTGGATCTTTACCTTTTATTGCCAAGATATCTGGAATTGCTTCTTTGGAGAATTTATTCAACCCTAGTGCCTCAAAGATTTCTAATAAATGAGTATCAGTTATATTATTGATATCAATCCCCTCCCTCGAGATAGCGGTCAATGTTTGAGTTAAAGTTGTAATAACTACCTTGATAGGGGCCCCTTTTTGTATTAATTCTTCAAAAATGTCAGCATTATCGTCATAGATTAAAGTTTCAGCCAAATCGTTAGAAATAGAATATTGTTTGTTTAAGCGCTGAATCCGAGTTAGAAAATTTTCAGGTAGATTTTCTTCTATCTTTTTAACTCGATTTGAGTCAATCACTATGGGAGGAAGATCTGTATCTGGATACAGTCTACTCCTACCATGTAAATCTCTCGTAAATGTTGAAATTCCATCATCATCAACATGTCGAGTTTCTTGATGAACACCATTGAAAGCAGCAAGTAATCTCTCGTGTACAAAGGAAAGAGCCCTTTTTGCTTCTTCTTTTTTTCCTATTACTATAATAAAAACTTTTTTCTGACATTTTTCTGTTAATTCTAAGATTTCTTTGTCAGAAAAGCTATAATTCATTAAATCTTCATCACTATGGATTATTCCTTTTAAATTAGTGAATGATTTAACTCGATCGGAGAGTTCTGTTCCAAATCGTTTATTTGGCTGCAATTCTTGACTTAATAATCCCTGAAATCCAGCAATAGGAAAAATTAAAACTCGGTTCTTTTGTTTTAAGGCAGATTTAATTATATCAGAAGAAGTGTCTGAAAAAACCTCTGTAACATCTAAGACCTGAAGAGGAATGTCTTGAGGCTGAATGTTTCGGCTTTGAAGTTCCTTTTGAATAGATATCAAACCCAGTTGTCTTTTTATTTCAATATCAATAGCAATAGGTATCAATTGAAGTAGTTGAATCCCCTTTAACTCAACCCGATCTCCTTCATTGATGCTCACATTTACGTCCTGTCGGACTTTTCCTAATCCTTTACGCACTATTCCAGATGATTTGATCAACATTCCTAATGTTTTTGCTGCAGAAACTACTTCTGAAGGAGAGTTTAAGCCATGATCTGTTACAATTTCAATTAATGGTATTCCTAAACGATCTAATTTGAAAAAGATATTTTTACCCTTTGTTCGATCATTATCCTTACGAGCGGCATCTTCTTCAATATAAATCCAAGAAATAGCTAATTTCTTTTCCTCAGTCATTGAAGGATCTTTTATTAATGAAATCTGTCCACTATGACCAATAAGAGCTGTTCTTTGAAAACCACACGGAACAGATCCATCTAAATAATTTTTCCTGCAGACATTTGTTTCTTCAACAATCTCACAATTCATCATTTTTGCTAATTTTATGCAATCATAAAGAGCTTCAGTATTGATAGGAAAAGGTGGTGTTTCATCTAATTCATAAGTACAGACACTATCAAAGACTTCATAAAAAATTGTGTGTTTTTTTTCAAACTCAATTAGTAAAGCTGGGTCATACACCCCCATTTCACCTAATACTGGGCGAAATTTCCGTTGAACAATAGCTTGTGGTTTTTCATTTGTCAAGGTTGCCAAACAGGAACAAAATAATTTCTTTTCAGTGGAGAGCTGTGCATGAATCTCTATCCCTGCTTTAAAACCCAAACTGTCGTAATCAAGCTTTTTTTCAGTCAATGTGTATCGCATCCGATTGATTACTTAGTATTCCAATGAAGATCAAGATTAGGAAGCCAGGACTTATAAGAAAGTTCATTAAATTAGTTTAATAAGGAACTAGGGACGATCCTGTCTTCAACAACCTAGAATATCTTCTATCTTGGAATTTAGTACTATTTTAAAAACAATTTTTGGCTGACTGATTACCTCAAATAATGTCAAATGATTTAGCTGAAATAGTATTTACTCTTTATTCTACATTTAAGGGTTAGAGGTAAATATTTTTATTTTTTGATTTGTTTCCTAGATTTTTTGATTAGAAACTTTATTATGGCTTATTGCTGAAGGTAATTACATGGAAGCGTTAATTCTTACAGCTGGTAAGGCGACTCGTCTGTATCCTCTCACTAAAACCATCCCTAAGCCGCTAATACCGATAGCAGGAAAACCTTTACTTTGTCATATTCTAGATACGCTATCAGAATCAGAAAATATCAATCGTGTTGTTATCGTTATTGGTCATAAGGCGGATCTAATCAAGCAAACTATAAATCAAATTAACTATCCATTCGAGATCAGTTGGGTCACCCAACAAGAACAGCGAGGAACTGGTCATGCAGTAAAAATCTGTGAAAAGTATATTGAGTCTGATCCTTTCTTTATGATGTATGGGGATATTTTTACTAGCCAGCAGACAATCAAAGATATTATCACGTTAGGACAATCTGATGACCTTTCAGGGGGTGTTTTTTCAACAAAAAAGGTTAAAAATCCGGAAAAATATGGGTGCCTAGAGATTATAGATGATAAACTAGTGAAAATATTAGAAAAACATCCTGATCCTCCAAGTGCCTATATTAATGCAGGTATGATGGTTTTGCCTTTAACCATCTTTAATTACTTAAATCACACTTCTAAATCTAGTAGAGGGGAGATTGAACTGACAGAAGGCCTAAATCAGCTAATCCAAAACCAGAAAAAATTCTTTTTTTCTATCTATTATATTAAAGATCACTGGATAGATATTGGATATCCGTGGAATCTACTAACCGCTAATGAAGTTGGAATGCAAAAAATAGAATTCCCACCAGTCTCTCCTCCTTCCTCTGCTGTAACAATTGAAGGCCCAATAAAACTTGCAGATAGCGCGACATTACGTGCAGGTACTTTCATTCAAGGTCCAGTTATTATTGATGAAAATGTCACTGTAGGCCCAAATTGTTTTCTTCGACCAAACACATATTTAGGGAACAATGTACGAGTAGGAAATGCGGTTGAAATCAAAAATAGTGTGATCCTTAATAACACCACAATTGGTCATCTTTCATACGTAGGAGATTCTATTATTGGAAGAGATTGTAATTTTGGTGCTGGAACTAAGGTAGCTAACTTAAGACTAGATAATAATGAAATTAGTATGAGCGTAAAGGGTGAACAAATCCCTACAGGGAGGAGGAAGCTTGGTGTTTTTATGGGAGATAATGTCAAGACTGGTATTAATGTCTCTTTAATGCCTGGAATCACTATTGGAGAAAATTCCAGAATTGGTGCTCATACTTTAATTAACCAAGATATCCCCCCCAATACCATAATCTATCATGATCCTATTAAAGGACTAATCCAAAAACATCTCGAATGATGTAAGGTACGACCAAGTATGAGAATAACTCGTCTGAAAGAAATAAATGTTGTCCAAAAATCGATTCATGATACTCATTGGCGCATTGGATTGGTGTATCCCAACTCATATTCTATAGGAATGTCAGGATTAACGGTTAAACTTTTATATCATCTTTTGAATCAACATAGAAATGTTTTTACAGAACGAATCTTCTTTTTCGCTGATCTACCTGGCCCTCCAAGATCAATTGAAACTGGAAAAACACTCACTCAATTTGATCTTCTAGCTTTCTCTTTTCAGTTTGAACTTGATTATATCAATGCCATTAGAATGTTACTACGATCTGGTATCCCTGTTTATATGAAAGACCGGACTCCTGACCATCCTTTATTGTTAGCTGGAGGTCCAACAGTCACTACTAATCCTGAACCAATTTTTGACATTTTTGACATTATTTTTTCAGGAGAATTCGAATCAATTTCTAATGATTTTCTAGAAGCAATTATTTCAAGTAAGCACGGTATTTTAAAGGAAACGATCCTATCTCTTTCTGGGTTTTTTTCCTCTGAAGATTCTATTACACATTTAACCCCTTTTATAACACGAAATCTCAATGATGTCAATTATCCAACCGCTCAAGTCCGTCCAATTAGTGGACGGAGAGAAAGAAAAGGTGTTTTGGATGGTTACTTCCTGCAGGTATCAAGAGGATGTATTCATGGTTGTCACTTTTGTTTAATAGGAAACGCTTTTCGCCCTCTAAGAGAGAGATCCCTAAACAATTTATATAGAATTGTTGATAAAGGAGGCATAGAAACTAAGACAAACTTCTTTTCTCTCATTGGGTCGAGTACAGCTGATTATTCTCAAATTATAGACCTTTTAGAATACTTAATTGAAAAAAAATATAAATTCTCTCTTCCCAGTATTAGAATCGATTCAGGAATTAAAATGCTAGAGCAAATAAAACGAAGTGGGTTAAAAAGTCTTAGTATTGCTCCTGAAAGCGCATCAGAGGATGTTCGGTTTAATATAGGGAAAAAAATAACCAATTTACAAGTTTCTGATTTTGTTCAAAAAGCTGAGCAAAATAAAATCCAAGAACTTAAACTTTACTTTATTTGTGGATTAACCTCGGATCCAATTATGGAATCATATGAAATAATAGATTTTCTTAACAGTCTAGCTGAATTATGTTCTTCTCTCCGACTTAGTATCTCTGTAACACCATTGATTCCAAAACGTGGAACAAGAATGGAAAAAAAATGTAATAATTTCAGAGAAATTCAGGCTGGACTTAGGATTCTTAAAGAACATTTGCCTAAATCGATTCATCAGAAAAGATTTCCAGTCCACTGGGCAGCAATACAGGCTATTCTCTCAATTGGAGGACGTGAATTAACCCCTATCATGATCGATGTTGCAGATAGAGGAGGATCCTACCAGAGTTGGAAAAAAAGATTAGATGTAGAACCAATAGATTATTATTTTAACCATTATTGCTTATAAGAATCATATTTTCATTTAGATTCAAATAAAGTCTCTCAATGTTTTCGGAAGTAATAAATCAGCGGGATTGAGAGTCAATCATTGTTTTTGCATCTCGAAGATATCGAAGGGCATCTCTTATATTTGTTATTGGGGAAATTGGTGTACTTCCAACTCTACTTTTGTGAATATTTTCTAATAATTTCTCAGCTAAGGTCTGAAAGCGAGGAATGGCCTTCGATGAATCAGTTATAAGGGTTTCAAGGAGCTCTTCAGCCTCTTCATTACGTCCTTGGGCTGAAAGCATAATAGATAGGAGGCATTTCCCCTTTGTACGTTCAGGAACACCTACAAGTTTCTCTAAACTTTCATTAATCATTTTTTGGGCTTCCTGAAGTATATTAGAATCCTCAGAAAGCCTATATTCATTTAGATATACTTCTGCTAGTGTATATAGAAGAGTCGATCGAAAATCAGGACAATCAGCTTCAGCTAGTTTCATTGCATCATGTAAAAATGCCTTTGCTATACCAATATTATGCACGCGAAACTCATATTTCCCTTTGATGTAATTATAATAAGCTTTTGAGCAGTTTTTTAGATCATCAGTATTAACTGTCTCAAAAAGACTAGAAACCATATCTAGTCTATTAAGATCGATGAGAAAATCAGCATATTTCATTTGGATATCATATTGAAACTGTGGATCCTTTATTTCTAGGCCTTCAGCAATTGAAAGGGCTTGTTTTGCATGAGTTAATGCGAGATCATCTTGTGATTCTAGGAAAAAAACATAAGCCAGACCATATTCTACTTTTATTTGGTGGTGGGAACAATAAAAAGTTTGAGCTTTCTCAAGAATGATTTTAAAAGTCTCCTTCGCTTCTTGTAATTGCCCTTGTTCAACAAGAAGCCAAGCTTGTTGGATTAATGGGTAAAGAGATAAACTACTATCGATTCCCTTATTCAATAATTTTGTTAATGAAAATGCTTTTGATAAATATTCAGAAGCTTCCTCATGTTTCGCCTTGGAAGCACAGTAATTTGCGTAATTTGTATAAGCTATAATTAAGCGATTATTGGCATTGATCATTTGAAATTCTTGAATTGCAGCTTCTAAATGTCTCTCGAAAGCCTCATCTTCTTCTTTATGAGACATCAAAGTGTAAAGAAGTCCTATATTCAAATGATTTCGAGATTTTTTCATCAGCTTTAAAGAGTTAAAGAGATCTATTTGGATTTCAGGCCCCAATATCCCCTTTTTAAATGCGAAAGCCTGTATAGGTATAAATAAGTGCTCATATTTTGGATTAGAGCTCAATTCATCTTCAAAAACTTGTTCAGTGGTCAAATATATTTCTTTGAAAGTAGTCTTTCTGTTAGAGTTGCTTAATAAGAGAATGTATGGGATTGTTATGTCAAGTAATGCAAGCCAATCTTTAGAAGCCTTTAATTGGGAGAATCCCTCTCCTATCATTGTAATACCGCTGTCTGCATTGATAAATTCTGTAATCCCTGCTCCAATATAGGATAATAAGAGTGGATCAGATTGTATTTCAGCTTCTCCGATAAGGAATTCGGATTTATTTTTGAAAAACTCTATATCAGCCTGAATCCATGCTATTTTTGAGCATAATGCCCAAAGTACGCTTGAAGTGTTTTCTTCGTCTTCAAGAAGATTCCGAATAAGGAAATACCAGTCATCCAGCTTCAGAGTAGGGCTTTTTTCTTGGATTTTCGATAACTCATTTTTTATTTTGCTAATCCAATAATCATTAATACGATCCGCAAAAATCGCCAGCTCAGCGGGAAATTCTATTATACTCATTTCAGACACTCATCTAGTGAAAGATCGAGAATTTAACAAGGTCACATTTTATTGAAAGGATAAAAAGTTTCATGTATTGACAAAGATACCAGAGGAAGATAGAAAGACATTCTTTAATGGAATAAGAAATCAAAAAATAAGAATCTGAACTCTCAAAATTTAAGTTTAAAGTGCTGGGTACAGCTTAAAATAAGAAATATTGCGAAAATTATTGGAGTGTGAGAAATGGCTGTCTTAATAGGTATTGTTGGAAAACCGTCTTCGGGAAAAACAACTTTTCTCAACGCACTTTGTGGTACATCTGCTAAAACAGCTGATTATCCATTTACAACTATCCAACCAAACCAAGGAGTTGGATTTGTTACAACACCATGCGTTTGTCAAGAGCTCGGTGTAACTTGTAATCCCCGAAATTCAGAATGCATTGATAGAGTTCGTAAGATCCCTGTCAAAATTATTGATGTAGCTGGATTGGTTCCAGGCGCATATATGGGGAAAGGGATGGGAAATCAGTTTTTATCTGATCTTGCTCAAGCAGATATTCTTATTCATGTGGTTGATATCTCAGGATCTCTTAATGAAGAAGGAGAAGCCGTTGATCCTGGTAGTCATGATCCTATGAAAGATATCAATTTTTTAGAGAATGAGATTGCTGCTTGGATCCGTGGAATTTTGAAAAAAGATTGGGATCGTGCTGTACGAAAAGCAGACACAGAAAAAAAGAATATAGTTGATTTTATCACAGAAAAAATGACTGGATTGAAAATTACAAAAAATAATATATTGAAATCAATAAATTCAAGCGCGTTGAATACTTCAACAGTAAAAGAATGGACCGATGATGATTTACTTCAACTTTGCCAAGAAATACGAAAAACAGGTAAACCAATAATTATTGCAGCAAATAAAATTGATCGCCCTACTGCGAAACGTAATTATGATCGTTTAGAAAAAGAATTTAACGAAAAAATTATACCAACTTCAGCTCTAACTGATATAGTCCTCAAAAAACTTGTTAATCAAGGAAAAGTTGAATATAACTCTGCTAGTGGACGCTTAAATCCCACAGGCAGCCTGTCATCACAGGAGGAATCAATTGTTAATAAAATCCAAACAGAAATATTAGAGCCTTATGGTACTACTGGAATTTTTGAAACGTTGAATAAAGCAGTATTTAATGTCTTAAATCTCCAACCTATTTATCCTGTGGCAGATATCACTCATTTCAGCGACAATGATGGAAAAGTTCTTCCTGATGTGTTTCTGGTTAAAAAAGGTATAACTATCAAAGAGTTTGCTGGAGTGATTCATCAAGATCTATATAAGAACTTCATTCATGGTATTGACGCCCGTACGAACCGTCGAATTTCCGAAAAACACGAATTACAATTTGGTGATGTCGTTAAAATTGTAGCTGCTGCGTAATTCAGTGTTAATCCTTATTTTCAGAATCCACCTGAGAGGGATATCTCTTCTGGATTAGTTTTCGAGTTATAATTTCGCTAGACTTTCTATAATAATAATCAGAAGAACGGATAGGCCCAAATGATCGTATCCCTAATGTCTGTAGCCTCTTCGTTAAGTTGATTGCAGTTTCAGGTGAAATTTGGCCTTGTTTGGCTAAAAAATCAATTATTTCTTTTCCTTCTTCATTAGTTCTCGCTCTAGCCAAGAAATCGTATATGTTTGGCTCATAGTTACTAAATGGATCTTGATTCTGTTTTTCTTTCTGATGCATAGAAGGCATTTTATCATCTTCAACTTCGTCTATTTTCAAACTCATTTTTTTATTGGCAAGTTCTGCGTATATTGCTGGAAATTTTTCTCTGATTTCATTAATTGTCATGTTTTGATCTAATGCAAATGATTCTATAGGAGATTTCTTTCGATCTTTTGGCAAAGGGGATTTCACCATGAAATAAATTTTCAAATTTTCTATTTAAACTTATTTGCATTAACACAGAATTTAGGCTCTTTCCCACTTAAAACTAATTGTACCTGTTCAGCTGTAACTAACCCAGCACGAATTTGTGCTTCTTTTGTAGAAGCAGCAATATGTGGTGAAACATATAAATTCTCAAGTTCGAATAGCCTATTCTCTATTGCAGGTTCCACTGAAAATACATCCAGGGCTGCACCAGCTATCTTTTTTTCCTTTAATGCATCATAAAGAGCGTCTTCATCGACAATTCCTCCCCGTGCACAATTCACTAGAAAAGATGTTGATTTCATTTTTTTAAGTTCGTTCTTACTGACCATTCCACGAGTTTCTTCTGTTAACCATGCATGGATGGTAATGAAATCAGAAATTCGGAACAATTTATCAAGATCATCAGTCATTTCCACCCCTATTTTTGCAGGTACTTCAGGTGGAAGATAAGGATCATAAACTAGACAATGCATACCAAAGACTTGTGCACGCTTTGCAACTTCGGCACCAATTCGGCCACATCCAATAAAACCTAATTTCTTTTTATATAATTCTGTCCCCATTAGGCGTTTTTTTGGCCACTTTCCTTTTTTAGTCTCGTTTGTCGCTTGAACTAAATTTCTACTGAGTGCAAGTATGTACCCTATTGTTATTTCCGCAACAGATATTGTAGATGCTTGAGGGGAATTAACAACGAAAATTTCGTTTTCTGTGGCCGCTTCAACGTCAATGTTATCAACTCCAACTCCAGCTCTTCCAATGACTTTCAATTTTGTTCCTTTCTCGATAACCTCTCGAGGTATTTTTGTAGCACTACGGACAATAATTGCATGGTACTTACTAATTTCATTCAGTAATTCGCTTTGAGAAAAGTGCTGTTCGATTACTTCATAATTTTTCTTTAAAACTTCTACTGCAGGAGCTGCAATAGAATCTGCTATTAAGATTTTCATTATAATCACTTTTTTTCAAGAAGTAATTAGTTACTCATTTTCTTAATTGGGAAACAGTTTCGTGTGTAGGTGAACTCACATAATCGTTTAAGGTTATGCTTTAAGTAATTATCTAGGATCTTAGGACGGAAATTCGTTGTTGAGAAAGAAAAAAAGAGTTTTTCTAAAATTCATTTGAAATCAAATATACAATAAAGAAAAATCTGTTGAATTTAAGCAAGCATTTAAAACTTTCCTAAAAAACGACTAATCCAAGTATCTCCGTTTTGGAATGTTGCAGAGTGAGTCAGAAACTCATGTCCGCAGAACCTAGAGGAGGTAATCTTGATGAGTGCATATAAATATATATCCAAATTTTGGAAAGAAAGAAATCAAGAATTTCGAAGATTAAGAATATCCAGATTGATTAAATGGAGGCGGGAACCAGCTGTTATTAGAATTGAAAACCCTACAAGGGTTGATAGAGCTCGCGCACTTGGATTTCGTCGCAAGAAAGGCTACATCATGGCAAGAGTTCGTGTTCCCCGTGGTGGGCGTCGAAAATCTAGACCTAAAAGTGGTAGACGATCAAAAAGAATGGGAGTAAGACGTATTACCCCCAAGAAGTCCAGACAATGGATTGCTGAAGAACGCTGTTGGCGTCATTTCCCAAATCTAGAGGTACTAAATAGCTATCCTGTATTAGAAGATGGACTACATCGTTGGTTTGAAGTGATTTTAGTTGATCCTCAGGCCCCAGAAATTTTATCTGATCCTAAAATCAATTGGGTTTGTAACAGAAGCAGTCGTGGCCGAGTCACTCGAGGAAAAACTTCAGCTGGCCTGAAAAGTCGAGGATTACATCGTCGTGGAAAGGGAACAGAACACATCAGACCTTCATACGATCGCTGATGACTTTCTTTTTTCTTCCAAGCAAAAATATAACATGTACTCCGATTTAATGTTAATTTTAATGTTTTTAAAGCACAAGAAGTGAGAAATTTAAAAAATCCTTGAGGTGAAGAATTTGCCCCGAAATTTCATTGATTCGGTTGGCCCAAGACATAAATCTCATTTACAAGCAATTCTTCACACTGCTAACCAGTTAGGTTTCGCAGAAATATGGATTAGCAATCCAACGAAAGAAGAAAGAAATTTGATAACTCAACCTTCCTTCTCATCTTTGATACGTATATACGAGCGATTAGATATTGGATTAAAGCATGAATCTAAAGTACAGATGGTATCGATCCTTCGTCATCAAAGACGACAAATCCCAATCATAGCGGTAACGTGTTTAACCCCTGAACTCACTGCATGGGCAGCACAAGACAATCGTGTTGATATTGTAACATTTCCTGTTTTTCAAATTGGTAAACTGATGTCCCGATCTATTGCAAAGCTTATGGTTAAATTTCAAAAGCACCTAGAAATCCAACTTACCGATTTATACTCCCTACCTGAACGACAACAAATTCCAGCTTTGAGACAAATTCGTTCTGCTTTAGAAATTGCTACACGCAAGAATATTCCCATTCTTTTCACTTCTGGAAGCAAAAGAATTGAGCAAATGCGCTCTCCCCGAGAACTAGCTTCATTAGGTCAAATGTTACTTTTGAGTTCTACCATGCCTTTGGACTCTCTAAGCACAATTCCCCAACAATTGATTCAAAAAAACCTCGTAAAAATCAGTCCAAGGTATATTAGACCTGGAGTGTACAAGATATCTTCCCCAATACAGTCATCCATAACACTAATGGAGGAGGAGGAGGAGGAGGAGGAGGAATAAAAAAAATGGATGAACGAATACGGTATATAAATATTCGATTTATCAGTCCAATTCAGCTTCAAGAGAAAGACGCTTGGTTTACCGTATCATCTGAGGTAAAACGCCTCTTTGGAACTCATGGGGCAGCAGAGATTGGTTTATTTCTCTCTTATTTTGACCAAACGGCTCAAGGAGGTATTTTTAGGGCTTCACATAAGTATGTTTATCGCGTTAGATCCACCCTTTGCTTTATCCACGCGAGACATAATAACCCCCTTTTCTTATTTTCAGAAAATGTCAGTGGTTCATTGAAGAAAGCAAAAAAACTATTGTTAGGATCAAAACACTTAACTCGTTATCAAGAACTCCGTAAAATACTTTGCAAGAGTTGGGAACGACACCTCGATGATGATATTATACCTGACTGAACCCGATGAAGACACCGTCCCAGTCTGAGATGTCATATTAAACGTTCCCAACTTGATATTCCGAGTAACACTCTCTTTCGCCGCAGTACCAAGTCATTCTGTTCACATTTTTTAAATAACGTTAAAGCGTCTCGTTACATGTGCAAATACATTCTCTTGCACTTTTAGCTAATGCTCAGTTAATGCAAAGAATAAGTAACCCATGACTAGTGCTGAGACTCCTATAAAGAATAATGCAAACCATTCATTGTATATTATTAGGCTTGAAACTGCAAAAATAAGGATTATTCCAGCAATTTCAAGCAATCCTGTTCTTCCCCCAGTATATTCCCGGAGTATCGCATAAACCATGAGCGTGGAAAAGAACATCAGTCCCCACACTATTAAATGAAAAAGAGTTAGAAGAGGGGTGAATGTTCCACCAAATAATTCTATTTCCCAGAACAAAGAACCTATAAATGAGTTCTGCAATTCAACGGGGAAGAAAAGGAATAAAAGCTCTAGTAGAGCGCAAATTGAGAGTATTAAAGTTCCTAGGATTAGAGTCCTTACCTCATCTGAGGCCCATAAATTTCGATAAAGAGTTTGAGCCATGATTGTCTCAAGACGTTGCCAGTTTTAGTTTGATTTTTAATTTTTCCCAAAAATTTCAAAAACAATCCGCAGTTATTTGAGTAATGATATCACTTATTGAACTATATAGAAAAGAAAATCGACTGTTTATCTCGATAAAGATGCAAGTATAAAAAGATTAGGACTGGAATAAAATAAAAATACACTCATTCTAACCTTTAGAAGTATTTTTTTCTAACCATTGCCAATCTGAAGAAAAGAAAACCTTTGAAAATTCCAATTAATAAAATACTTAAGGATTTAGGGAAGTAAAAAGAAAATAAAAGCTAATGTTTATAAGTTGAAGAAATAGGATGAATGTAACGAAGGTAAGGAACAAAGCTTTTCCTACCTTAATAACCATTGCCTCAAGATAGTTGGGCTGCTCAATTCGGATTGTTAGTTAAAAAAAACTAGTATGGATTGAACCCTTAGTTCAATCAAAGTGATTTCTCTTATGGGAAACGATTTTGTTTAATCAGAGAGGTCTGAAACATGAAAATAGTCCTGTTAGGCCCCTACAATAGTGGAAAATCGACAACAGTCCAAAAGATATGTAGAGGTTCTGCAGTTTCTATTGATTACGGTGGAACAACGGTTGCTTTAGATCATTGCCGAACACAGATTTATGGGGTCGAGATTTTTTTATTTGGAACTCCAGGGCTCCAACGATTCGAGATAATCCGAAAAATATTAAGTAAAGGAGCAGATGGTATATTATTTATAGTTGATTCAGTCAATATAGCTTCCTTTGATGAAGCTAAAAAATTATTGAAGGAAGTATATGATATTTTACCAGGTGTTCCTATTGTCCTCTGTGCAAATAAACAAGATATAAGAGGAGCAAAAAGCCCCGATGAAGTGGCAAATGTGGTTCTAGGAAAGAATAAAGACAGAATTTCAGTTATAGGGACTTCAGCAATAACTGGAGATCAAATAGAACATGCTTTAGGTTTAATTGTGCTCAATGCGATCAAGCAATATTATGATATACTTCTAGCAGTGAAGAAATCAAACGGGGAACTTGCAGAGATTGCAAAAAACATACAACAACCAGAAGAAGATGTTTTTTCGCAACTACAATTTGCTTCTTGGAGACGACTTATAGTCGCTGATTGGGATAACCTGAGGTTTAATTTAACCAAAGGTGTTTCGAATATTACTGATATTCTTGAATTTGGACACAAACAGATTTAAGTAGTTATTCAAAGATTATTTTAATTAGGAGTTGGCATATATGGTTGAAAAACCTGATGTATATATTTGTCAAAAGAAGGAATGTGGCCATCGTTTTCAGAAAGCGAAATTTATCACTGTTGAAGAAGATGGGGTCTATATAACAAAGCCTTCTTGTCCAGAATGTGGTACAACGGATATAATATCCTCTGCTTGGCTGTTAAAAGAAGAAAAATGATACCAATATCGAGGCACCGCTACGATGAGCTTCTTAATCAGCTCTCAGCGAACTTTCGAACGGGATGCTCTTTCTGAAGCTTATTACGTAATTTCAGATGTCCTAGGATACAAAGTTCATCCATTAAAATCGCGTGTACCAGGTTTAGCAATTTTACGGTTAAGTGAGGAAGAGGATACTTATAGAATAATTGATGAAATCAGACAATACATTCAAAAAAAGGGCCCCTTGGTAGCTTGTCTAAAAATTGTTCCTCTCGAAAGACTAATGAGAACTGATCTCCCAAAGATAGTGGAAAATGTAATTTCCCTTGCTAAAATTAAGATTCTACCAACTAATTCTTGGAAGATTCATGTGAGAAAAAGGCAAACAAACCTTAAGACTTCTCAAATAGTAGAAAAAGTCGCAGAGAAAATCAATTGGGGGAACGTAAACCTAACAACGCCTGATCTCGAGATCCGTATTGAAATTGTAAGAGATTTGACAGGGATATCTATTCTACACCCACAAGCTGTACTTAGCATGGCTAAATTAATTAATGACAAAACTTGAAATTAGCTTAGATCTATTATTCTAAGGCTAAGAGAGCTATTTTTTGAAGAATGGCTTTTTCAATATCAATAAAGGTGAAATCGCGTGCAAGATATCCATCATCCATAAGTATCTTTATTAGATGTTGATTTTTGGATGAAAAGTCATTTAAGAGATCCATGTTTGGAGTTACACATAATTTCTTTTGAAGTTGGTTGTAAGCATTAATTAGATGCTTAACTGGGTCGCCTAGTAACACTCCAGTAATATCTTTTGTAGTTTCTTTCACTCCCAAGAAAGTAATTGCCTTTCTTATCTGGCGTTCAGTAGCTACATAAAGAAGGACTTCAATAGAAAGAGTTTTAGATATCATTTGATCATTCTTTTTTGCATTCAATGCATGCCAGACTGCAGAGTAAAGATGACGATATCCCCAAATATAACGATTATCAAACAATTGTGACGCCAAAAGGTTATATTCACCTGTAATTTGGTTCAAGATTGCCCCAACGTTTTCAGGGGATAACTTCGACACAAGAGATCCAGAAAACACTAATAAACTAGACCCATCAATTTTATCAAGAATATATGGTTTGTTGTGAGTAATTTATTCAACTCTCCATTTGAAACGGGGGATTTATCCTCCATTAGGTTTTTTTTTAACCTTTCCTGATAAAGTATGATTATTGTTGCAGTTTAATCTAAGGTGTTGATAGAGTAAGATGATTAAATTTAAAATAGTTAGATGGCATGAAATAGACTATTTAGCACGTAAACTCTTTCATTTAATAAAAAATGAGTTTACACCTGAAATCATATTAGGTATAAGTAGGGGAGGAACAATACCTGCAAGATTATTAAGCGACATGTTTGAGGCTGAAATCCCTTTTAAACGGGGAGGAACTTCATCAATACTAGCCACGATGCAGATAAGATTTTATACAGGAATAGCAGAAACTCATACACGTCCTGTGATCTCCCAAGATGTCACCGTGGAAATTCAGCAAAAGAAAATTTTGTTGGTAGATGATCTTGTGGATAGTGGGGATAGTATTCAGTGTGCACTTGATTATCTTAACTTAAAGAATCCAAAAGAAGTTAAAATCGCTGCTCTTCTCTTAAAACCGTGGTCAAAAGTTATTCCTCACTATTTTGTTGAAGAAACAACAGAATGGGTGGTATTTCCGCACGAATATTACGAGTTTATGACCGAACGAACCATTTCGGAAGGATATAATAAAGCAGAAGCATGGGCTACCTTCATTAAACTCGGAATTCCTGATTCATCCGTCTCTTTTTTTGTTAAGAACTTTTTATCTTGAGTTATGATGAAAGAATTTCATCAGCTTCCTTTTACGCTGAGAACTTTTATCTTAGCTTATTATCGTGTAATTTATATTTCAAGGGTTGGTGAGCTGTATAATAATTCATGTGCTTATATAGAAAAATATTAGTTTTTATTCTGATGAAATTATCAAAA
>JBHLMN010000053.1:0-3344 GCA_048938105.1 Promethearchaeota archaeon | reverse complement strand
ATCATTAAAAATCATTGTTTATAACTTAATGATACTAGCCAGAAAGAAAATAGACGAATACTTTTGAGACAATGCCGTATAATAGTTTCACCCTACTCCTAAGCATTATTTTATATATTTTTAATAACCTTTACCATTACTATAAACTTAGGTCAAAACCCGCGTGAACTCTAATATTAATTAAAAAATTGGTGGATGTAATGCCCATATATAGGATTGGACGTGAAAGAGAGTCCTTGATGTATTCAGGCGAGGCATACAAGAAAGCTGTGAGAAGATATCTTGAATCCATGGGCTATAGTGAGACAACAGATTCCTATATTGAAGGGCATGTGCCAGATATGATCTTTTATAATAAAGATGTCGATCCTGGTCGTGAGTTCTGGGTTGAAGCAAAAGGAACAAAAGTCACATTATCAAATAGAGATTTTTGTAAAGAAGTATTAATGCTTCTAAGGATTTGGTTAGATCAGGAGAAAGACCGTCAATTCAAATTATTGATATTTATCCAAGAAGAACCTAAAAAGCAGAAATTGGATTTAGTTTTTGGAGAAATAATTAATAGAAAATTCATCAAAGAATGGCTTAATAAGAATAAATCTTTGATATCAAATGATGATTGGAGCTTCATTAATAGATGCTCTAAGAAAAATATTTACTCATTCTTTCAGAAAATAAAAGTATTTGTTGGACCGGCATATAAATTAGAAATTGCGGCTGAGGAAAAACTTATTCAAAGTCAACTATCTCCAACTCGAAAAGCAAAACTACTTCTCGAGGAATCAGAACGGAGAAACCATCTTATTGAATTAAAGAGCAACTTGGTAATAAATCTTTTCAGTATACAATTACCTGATAAATATCTCAAAATTAAGTCTAATTGCAGAACGATTGATGAAATATGGAATCGAGTTAGTGAGGGAATTGTACCTCCTTTTGTATTTGATGGAAAAAATATATGCACATTTTGTTCTATTGATGAGATCAAAACCTTAAAGCCAATAATAATTGGGAATCCTGAATACTTTAAAACTCAAGAACTACTAAACAGTAATCCTCAGGAACTTACCAAATTGGTTAATTTTCATCTTGATAAAATAATGAGATGTAGAGGCTTAAGAAAATACGGTAATATTTATTTTGCGCTGCCAGTTATATCTGAAAAGAGAGAGCTTAAAGAAAAATATATTAAATCTCAGACAGGAAGAGACAGAAGAATTGTCAGACCGATATTTGATTTAATTGAAGAAGAAAAACTATATTATGTTTATCACTCAGCAGTAAAGGTAGGTTTAAAAATATTATGGGGCAAAACATATATACAAATCTTACCCACAAGACATTTTACATCCGATGGGAAAATTCCGATTGAAGGAGACAATAAAGATAGGTTGGATAGGAAATATCGAAATCCTATTTATAATCGATCTGTGGCAATCCTATCAAGAACGCGTTTATGGAAATATTATCTATTCGATCGAGCTTTTATTGATCCCCAACAAGCAGGCTGGTTTAAAAACTTTAAATTTGGAGAGCTAGAATCAATCTCATTAATTGGTATCCCTAAATCAATTGATAAAGATCAAAAATTGATTTTAGATTATACGGAGGAAATTGATGACAATTGAATGCCGAATTATTCCAGAACCGAAATTATTCTTTGGAGGTAATAAACCAACGATTGATCCAAAAGTCGGTTTAATGAATTTTGGTCCATATGGATCATTACAAGATTCAGACAAATCCAATGTAATCTTAACTGCGGGTGTTATTTCTTCGAATAAATCTTTAGAACTCTTAAATGACTGGCTAGAAAGGCTATCTTATAGAATTGAAGGGCGTGAAATTCCAGATTCTAATGTTAGAGGTATTGATTTCCCTGGCATTTCAGATAAATCCCCACTCAGATACAAAATAAAGATAAGTAATGAAGCTATTGAAATAATTTCAAATAAAGAATTATCAAATGCTTTAAGCGCCCCAAATCGGTATATACGTATTTTGAATATGTATAAATTATATGAACAAAAATTTGTTGATATCTCAGGAGTTCATACGCCAGATATAATGCTTATACCCATTGACCAAACAGTCATGGATAAATGTAAAGATAAGATGCTAAAACAAGATAAAATTATCTACGAAAAAAGATCATTTGATAAGTCTAAAATCAGCTACGATGTTCCATTGTTTGATTTCCATCATGCAATAAAGGTCATTGCATTTAAATATGGAATGGTTTCCCAGATGATAAGACCTAAAACGTTAAAATTTGCAGATGAACTTCAGGATCCTGCTACAATCGCATGGAATTTCAGTGGAGCATCTTACTATAAAGGGACGGGAATCCCATGGAAATTAGGAGAAATGGATGAAAATACATGTTACGTGGGCATTTCATTTTACCAGGAAATATCAAAAGAGGAAAAGGTAATGAGAACAAGTATGGCCCATGTTTATCTCAGTACTGGTGAAAGCCAAATTATAAGAGGAAAGTCATTCAGATGGGGAAGAGATAAGGATCTTTCACCAAGCCTTACTTCAGATCATGCTTCGTACATAGTTGAAAAAGTTCTCTCCCTTTATAAAAGGCAGAAGAATAAGAAACCCAGAAGATTGGTAATTCACAAATCTTCTGAATTTACTGAGGAAGAAAAATCGGGTTTTAATGCTAGAACATCAGATATTGAAGTTGTTGATTACGTACATATCGGAAGAGTCACAGATATCAGAGCTTACCCAGATGGATTTAGCTACCCCGCAATTCGAGGAACTATGTTTGGAAAAAATAATAAATGGTTTCTTTTTACTACAGGATATATTCCTTCATTAGGAACTTATCCAGGAGCGACAATACCCGAGCCATTAACAATCGACATAGCTCGATTAGATTCAACCCCTTATCAGATATGTAAAGATATAATGGCTCTTACAAAACTAGATTGGAATACTGCTGATTTTTGCAGAAGAGAGCCAGTAACAATATCGGTATCAAGGAAAGTTGGGAATATATTAGCGGAAATGCGCGATAATGATGTAGACAATCCTCCTGAAGGATATAGGTATTATATGTGAGAATAAAAAAGACAATCCCCTCCTAATAAAAAGCGTGCCGAAGCTGAAGAGGGACGGCTTCGGCTAAGGTACGCAACTGGTGTGAGGAGAAAGAAGGAAAGAGCAAAGGAGGGGACCATCAATAGTTCTTAAAAAAGTTTAAATATGAGCGTATCGTTATTAATGAAAATGACGAGAATCGTTAATAAGAATCTGAGGTCATATCTTTATTTACGAGGACGATAATATGAAATTTCCAACGGATCGTGCAGGTAAGTATAAGAAGCATA
>JBHLMN010000014.1:0-163061 GCA_048938105.1 Promethearchaeota archaeon | reverse complement strand
AGAGTATCAAGCAGGAACCATTTTTACAGAAGAATATGAGAATGGTACACAATTTGGGTGTGGAGATATTATACAGTTTCACACTGCTCGTGTCAGGTTAGTCTCTCATTCTTACTCAGAGTGGCTTCATTACACTATTAAATATACAGAACTTTGGCACACCCCGCTTTTTGTTCCTGAAGGGCAATTACGGGTTACTTGGCAAAGTGTTCCAAGAAACACCTCAAACGGTACTCCATTCCTCACTTTCCTAGCCAATACAACCAAAGGGATAACCACCAACCTTTTATGGTTAAATTCATCTGTGTTATCGTCCAACTCAACCGAGAAGTGGTTCCTGGTACCCTATTCGGAGTCTTTCATCCAGTATTCTCCATGGAGAGCAAATTGGACTCCTCTCCTCAATTTTTCCTCGGGCAGCAATCCCGCCTCTCACACGGTACGGTTTAAGGCTCTTGCTAGAACAACAATGTTGAATAGTAGCAGAAAGTGTGGTTTCGAATTACGCTATAATAAGACTACCGGATTACTCACACATCTTGATTTTAAATTTGAAAAAACATGGAATGAGAGTGGTGTTACTTTGGAGAACAGAATGCGGGGTGATATTTGGCTCAATGATGTTAATTATACCGAGGTATATTTCACTCGACATACCTCCTCTAGTACAATACCTATCTTTGAACCCATCCCCTTTCTGATCATCTCTGCACTAATAGTTTTAGTCTTTCGAAAGGATAAAAAGACCTCTGTCTAAGACATATGTGTCCTATTATGTTCTAATACGTCAAGGAGCTAAACTTGATAAGAACCTGAACTTTCTTGTTGTTGAAGACATAATCGTAAGTAAAAGGGTATCTATAGAAAATTTTCCTCCCATTTTCTCTTTACTCGTACCTAGTAACGTAAAATAATGAGATCTTACTCTTATTTAGAAAAAATTCAAAACGGGGAAAATGGTCTTCCATCAAAAAATCACTCTCTAGAGGTCATTCTAGTTATCGGTCAATCTTAAAAAGAACGGAGTAGAAGTGAGTACAGGGAAAACCAACCACGTATCGTATAAGTATATATTATACGAAAGCTAGCTTTATCAATTATAACTTATATTTTGAGATTTCGAGATAATGTTCACAAAGAGTGAATTCTATAAGATTCAAAATCAAGGCAGATACTTCTGTGAAGGAGTTTGCTGCTGGCTTAAATACATAGCTTATCTGTTAACATTAAAATACGTCAGTAATTTCCTGATGAACTGCTATAAGTTGAAACAGATGATTTTTTGATTCCAAATTCTTAATATCATTTTTTCTTGTCATTCATTCTATACATAAGGTAAGAACTTCAAAATCATCATTTTCTCAATTAAATGAATTATTTGATAAGAAAGTATTTCAAAAAGTGTTTGCTAATTCAATGTAGAATTTTCATACGGTTTATGAAATTATGGATGACTACTTACGTGAAGACATAAAAATCACTTATGAAAACAACCACTGAATCTGAATTCCAATGTGAAAAACGCTCTAGAAAATAATATCATCTGATTTGACGGTTTAGTGGCACTCGTACTTGACTAAAGGGTTCTCCATTACAGAAGCCAATAATCACAAATAGAAAAGATATATAGAAATGATAAATCCTATAGAGATGATGATTTGGGAAATTCTTTAGGTTATTCAAAAGCCAGCGTATTCTAGTCCGGTAGGAAGCATGCCTGGAAATTCTGATGAAAGAAAGCCTTTCGTTTCTCCAGGTAGCATGTGCTCTCTGAGCTCGAGAGTTCAAATCTCTCCGCTGGCGTTTCTTCTAATATTAAAGGGATAATTTACTAGTTTTTAATTAGTTAGAGTTTCTTAGGTATTCTAGTCCGGTAGGAAGCATGCCTGGAAATTCTGATGAAAGAAATTTTTCTCTACTCCAGGTAGCATGTGCTCTTTGAGCTCGAGAGTTCAAATCTCTCCCTCGGCGCATTTTTTTTTATTGAATACTGGCTTTCGTTCCTCCATGAATAAGATTGTTTTATATCATTACAACTACAAAAGATAATATAGCCCCTCGAAACTCCCTAATGACAAGAGTAGAATATCAATATTCAAAACATTAATCATCATTACATATTTAATGCATATTTCATGTGATAAATCCAAGTAGGAACTCAGTATGGAATATAATCATCAATTGAGAATTGCAGGAGCCGACTGCCGAGGTGATTGGCAGTTAAGTCATGCCCTCACCCAAATAAGAGGCGTTGGATACCGATTAGCATCCCAAGTCTGTGAGAAAGCCGATCTTGACCCTGAAATGCGATGTGGTTTCTTAACAGATGAAGAAATTCAACTAATTGAGGATATTTTAATGAACTGCTTAGCATTTGGGATACCGTCCTGGATGTTAAATCGTCAAAAAGATCTTGTTTCTGGTGAGGATATTCACATCATCAGTAGTGATTTGATTGATACTCTTCGAATTGATATTGAACGTGAAAAGAAAACCCGTTCATATAGAGGAATTCGCCATTATCTAGGTTTACCTGTCCGTGGGCAACGTACTAAAACATCGGGTCGTGGTGGAGCGACCATTGGTGTATCAAAAAAGAAGTTCATCAAGAAATGAGGATTGTAGCATGGGTGATCCGCGTAGATTAAGAAAGAAACTTGTAGGACCACGACATCCTTTCAACAAGACCCGAATTGAGGAGGAGATGAGTTATATTGGTAATTTTGGCCTTAGAAATAAAAAAGAGATTTGGAAAGCCCAAACAATCCTTCGGAATTTTCGAGCCAGAGCTCGAGCTTCTTTAGCTCTTCCTGAGCATCAACGTGAGGAGGAACGCCTCATTCTAGTGAGAAAACTTTATCGTATGGGTGTAATGCCCAATGAAGAAGGCTTAATTGATGAAGTTTTATCCCTAACGATTGAACAGTTCCTTAAAAGACGCCTCCAGTCAATTGTTCACGAGCTTGGGCTAGCAAAATCTCCTTGGCAAGCTCGACAGATGATTACTCATGGACATATAGCTATTAGTGGGAAGAAGGTAACTTCACCAAGTTATCATGTAAACCGTGGAGAGGAGGAAGAAGTAAAGTACTCACCCAGTTCCTCATACAACGATCCGACTCACCCTGCTCTTACTGTCCCCTCATCTAGTTCTCCAGCTACTTCTAACCGTGCTTCATTGGAAGAATAATGTGAAAGATATGTCAAAACGAAATCAAAGCCCTGTTATGGCAGTTGCTCATATTTTAAGCTCATACAACAATACCATCATTACACTCACTGATATGACTGGTGCAGAAACAATTACCAAGTCATCAGGAGGACAAGTGGTCAGAGCTGATAGAAATCAGTCATCTCCCTACGCAGCAATGAAAGTTGGACACACAATCGCACGTGTTGCAAAAGAAAGAGGAATTCAAAAAATAGTCGTCAGGGTTCGTGCCCCTGGAGGTTCTGGCGCACGTAATCCAGGTCCAGGTGCTCAAGCTGCAATTCGAGCTATCGCACGCTCTGGATTACAGATTACAAGGATTGAGGAAGTCACACCTATTCCTCATGACAGTACGAGGGCACGTGGAGGGCGACGTGGTCGCCGTGTTTAATGTTTGTTTCTCAAACTTCTTTCCCTACTATTAATTAATATCAATTACTTAAGGTCTTCTGGTCATATTCTAATTCAAAAAATCTCATTCAATATTATATGTTCACTAAAAAGTAAATGATCAGTTTTCTTAACAATTTATCCCATGAATGACTCCTAGATTTCATACTAGCTCCTTTATGAAATCTTCCACATTGAGGGATAGGTTTTCTTTTCCATAAAGACAGTACTAGTGCGTGCGCAGATTCCATTTGATTCTGCTAGAATCCTCTTCGTAGATAATATACTTTGACCTAAAGCTACAAGTTCTTTTTTCATTGTAAGGATTGCAACAAGAGAATTTGGTTCAATACCTTCAGTTACTTGTACAACTCCAGGAAGAGTCAAAGCTGCACCATGACATATCGCATCAACCGCAGAATCACGTATGAATAACTTGGGTATATTTTGACAAATTGATTCAATCGGTTGAATTATTTTTCTAATGACCGTTTCATTCCCTTCCATTTCATAATAGTACCAAGCATCACGTAAATCTTGAAGCGTAACGCAGGTTTCCTCAGAGAATGGGCCTGTTCTTACTCTCCGTAATTCCTGCATATGTGCTCCTATTCCCATAAGAAGTCCAATATCATGAATAAGCTTCCGAATATAGGTTCCAGCCTCACAACTTATCCGAAGTAAAGATAACTGAGAATCAGGATAATGATCTAGCATCTGTAAATCATAGATCTTCCTAACACGAAGTTTTCGTTTGATGTTACTCCTCAAGGGCGGTGTTTGATATATTTTGCCTTTAAAATTATCAAGAATAGATAGAAGTTCTTCTCTAGATACAGGAGCGTGAGATTTCATAACACAAATGTATGTTTTTCCTGAAGAAAGTAAAATACGTAACGCGCGTGTTGCCCGACCTAAAGCAATTGGTAGACACCCTGTTACAGCAGGGTCTAGCGTTCCTCCGTGTCCAGCTTTTTTAATTCCTAGGATTTGTTTAACCCATGCTGTTACTTCATGTGAGGTAGGATTAGCAGGTTTGTCAAGATTAATTATGCCAAGATCTAAAAGTTCTGCTATGCTTCTGTGTTGAGGGATTTTTCCAACTTCACTGTCAGTGATATAATTTGAAACTTTATCAAAAACTTTGAGGATGTTTTTAACCATTTCACCCTCACCTATCATACACAACCATCAGAATGATCTATTAAAGAGCAATTTTCAATGGAGTTTTTATCTCGTTCACAATGTTAGCTTTATCAATTGCTTTTGCAATGTCTTCATCTTTAGCTCCACGCTTTATAGAGACGCTTAGATCTAAAGGACGAAGATGTTTGATATTACACCGACGCCTTTTGACTGGAGAAATTCCTGCTCCAGATATCAAAGCAAAGTTCTGATCAACCAAATCTACAATAATTGCTTTCATTAGCGCCTCGCGACCAGCGGTCTTCACAATAACTCTACCAACTTCTATCGCGGCCATCTCTGATTCCTTCTATAGGGGCTCCATCTTTGCTAAGAATTTGTTAAAATTAAGCAAAAAACACTTGGAAAAGTGTGCATTAAAGGAATAATGCTATTATTTCTGCTTTAATTCGGTTTTAGCCTCTTTTGATAATAACTCAAATAAGTTCCCTCGCGCAAAAACGTCAAAGTATTAAGACCACTCAGAAAAACTTCTAAAAAAACTTAATAATGAGACTCTCCTCTAATTATGCGTATTAAGAGTCCAAGCCGCTAGAGTTAAAAGCTTTTAAAAAAATATTACAATAAGCCGCTGTGGCTTAGTTGGTAGAGCGACAGACTCGTAAAGTTATCCTCTATTAAAAAGAAAACTCAAGACATCTGTTGGTCGTGGGTTCAAGTCCCACCAGCGGCTTCACATTTTCTTTGAATTTATTTTCGAAAATAATATAGAAATTATAATTTCCAGCTAAGATGATTTGATCCTCAATATACAGCCACTTAGGACTCAATGTTTACTTGTTTTTTGAGTGAATTAAATTTTATTTTCCCAATTAATGTTGATAAAATCTTGGTAAATTTTTATAGGATGATTGTTAAAATAAGAAATCATTTCGGTCATTCTTTCTATTCCATACTCATAATCTTGACGAACTAATTGTTTAAGTTCTGATAGAGAAACCAATGATTCTATTCTAAAGTAATATTCCCTCATTCTATGTTTCCACTCCCCTCGTGTCCGTCGATCTAATCTATAGATTATTGGGGTATCAATTTCTTGGAAAGTTAGTTTGTTATTTGATACATAATGCCAAAAAACGATAGGAAATGCATACCCAGTTTCATCTAGATTGGTTGGGAGTTTATTAGTCCTATAACCCTTTAATCCACAAAAACTATCAGTAAGATTAAGCTTAAAGCATTTATTGATTGTACTTGTAACCAACATATTTGTAATATAACGATCCACTGGTGTTTTTGTATTTTGCTTACAAAAACGATATGAAAGATAGCGGCTTGTAGAGACTAAGTCAATCTCAGGGTAAGTTTCACAAGTTATAATTATCTCTTTAATGCTAAAAGGAGCATGTTGGAGATCTGCATCGAACGTGATTAGAATATCAAAATTTTTTCTTGATTCCTGAAATAGGGTGAGAATAGTTCTGCCATAACCAAGAGGACCACTACTGTGACGTTTATAACTGAATGGATAAGTCTTAGTTAGTTTTTCATATATTTCTTGCGAACGATCAGTGCTTCCATCATCTACCAAAAATACAGAAATATTATAATTTTGACATTCTCGGTTAATGAATTCATAAAGAGAACTAATACACTTTGAAAGGTATGCTTGTTCATTATATAGTGGTATTCCGATTAATACTTTTGTTATAACGATTCCTCCATTGAGTAAATTCGTGTGAAAAAACTCTCGTGCAAATATTTTGGTTTTTTTTAGAATCTTTCAAGTTTATTGTGAGATTTTAACTTATTAAGAGAACTGATATTTTTCCTACTGTCTCAAAACTTCTAATGTTATCAGATTGACAATAATTAAAGAATTGAACCTTTCAGGTGTTATTTCATCTTTTTATAAATAAACACATACTATCAAGCAATTTTTTATCTGTTGACTTTTAAGCACTTAAGCAAAGTCACCTTTATCAATTCTTTGACTTTGGCAATTAAAAACTTTCATAGTGAACATTTTTTAGTTGAAGTCTGTAAAGACACTACTTCCCCATTTTAAGGGAGATGAAATCTTTTTAAAACTTCCTCCTCTTGGGTAAAACTGAATGTTCTAACTAATTTGGGTCATTCGCGGCACATTAGGAGAATGAATTCAATAAATGACTGATCCTGATCCTGAACTTCAAGCGATTCTTAGAAAAAAAGCGGCCTCTTTACATGAAAAAGCAGCATTTTTTGATAAGGTCAATCGTAATGGTGTCACGATTATAACTGATGATAATATTGATGAAATCATTCGATCATCTCCTCTACCTGTCCTAGTAGACTTTTCCGCTGATGCCTGGTGTAAACCTTGTCAAGTCATGGGTCCCGTTTATGAGCAATTGAGCCATGAATTTATAAATCGTGTTCTTTTTGTAAAAATCAACACTGATCACAATCCACAAGCTGCTGCGAAATACAGAATCTTTTCTGTACCTACATTTATGGTATTCAATACTGGAAGGAGAATAAATCAACGTACCGGGGTAATTCCAAGAGTAAAATTCAAAGCTTGGATTGAGGAAATTCTTTATAGGATCCAAAATGCAGAGTGAGTAATTATGCGTAATAAATGGAAAAAGAAGCGCTTAAGGAAAAGGAAACGAAAAGAACGCCGGAGAACACGGTAAATTTTCAGATAATTAAATTAGATTAATCATTTTACCTTATTTTTTATCTTTGAGGGAGATCTCAACAACATTCTGAAAGCATTAATATGTCAAAGATCTTTAATTGTAAACAGTAATTTTTACTAATTTAATTCTCCTTTGCTTAAATAATTAAGAATTTTCTAATATATTAAAGTATCAAAGAAATTCTATCTTTTAATATCTGGAATGAGAATATCAAAATTCAACTAAACGGTTTATCAACCTGATTAATCGGATAATCGAGATTTAACTAATCATAGTATAAAATAGAAACCCTAGGCTATTTAATAAACATATATGGAGAAATACTAAATGATTCTCGGACTGATTGGCTCAAGAGGTACAGTACCAACAGCCGAGGTTGCAACGGTCTCGTTCCTTGTTGACAACCGATTCTTATTCGAATGTCCTTCTGAAATAGTACAGGCGTTTCACAGATTCCAAGAATCTTGGTTAACGCTACCAAATTTGTCCTCCAATACTCGACTTACGGCACTAGGAAAACCGACTTTCGGAAAAATTTCTCATATAATCCTATCACATCTCCATTTTGATCATTGGGGAGGAGTAGCACACATTATTCATCGTATAATGTTATTGGAAAGTGAAAAAAGGATAGCAGAACCCTTAATCATTATTATCCCCAAATATTCAACAATTCCTTTTCAACAGCGTATGAAAAAAGTGTTCAACAACACACATATGGATATTGTACTCCCAGATGACGAATTTTTTTATCGTTTACTCACAATAGAAGTGGGAGAATCTGTTAGAACTGTTTTACGAATCATAGCCATTGATGATGGCGAAACAATTTCATTAGATTCTGGATATTTCTTATCGACTAAAAAAAATAGCCATTTTACCTTCGGTTCTCATTCTTATAAACTGGAATTCAAAACAACAAAATTAAATGTTGAGAAAGCTAAAAAATTGGGTATTCCATTCAATAAAACTCTAAAACAAATCGAAAAAAGCTATAACCCTATTCAAATTGGAACTCAGGAGATATCCCGTTCTGACATTTTTTTCGAAATAAGCACCATTCTATGTTATTCTGGCGACACTCATGTGGATTCAGGGCTTTTCCCATTCTTTGACGATAGTCAAGTATTAATACACGAATCAACTTATCTTAGCAAAGAGGAAGGATATCACCTTGATTCTCATTCAGATATCAAATCATTAATAGAGGAGGCGAATAAATTATCAAATTTAAAAGCTTTGATTCCAATCCACTTTTCGATCCGTTATACTGAAAAGGAGATTTCTGACTGTTTGGAGGCCCTTCCAAAAAGATCATACATTTTGATAAATCCAATACGCGATTTAATTGTACAAATAGATCCAGATAAATCTGTTACTGTCCTGAAGAGAAAAGATTAATCTTCTACTGTAAATTGGTGGATTAAATCTTCTCAATTTGATTCAAAGAAGTATTATTTTGTTGAAAATATGCTTGAAACCAATCTGCAATATTCCTATAGTTATTAGATTTAGCTATTTTTTTGAGTAATTTTATGGTTCCTGATCCATATTGGATAGCTTTTTTCGGCCTTTCAACTATTATTTCTGGTAAATCTAATTTCTTTCCCAAATTGCGTAATAAAACCTTTCGGATGACTTTTTCTTGGGGTGTATAAGAGATGTGATTTGATATAGGATAAGAATTCGCTCGTTTTATAATTTTAGGATCTAAAAATGGATAAATCAGATTCAATCCGAAAAATTGAGCCATTTTTTGTTCCCTGATAATTTGATCTTCTTGCAATGCACGTAGGTCACCAGTCATTGCCTTTTTTATTGCATCAAGACCTTTTTTCTCATAAAGCTGTACATATCTCTGGTAACCTCCGAATAGTTCATCAGCTCCCTGACCTAACAATACAGTTTTAACATTTAGCTTATTAGCTAATGTTTGCATTCCTAAGAATATTGGAATCGCAATTGAAAGAGCAACTGGATGATTTATTATATTTATCTGCTTTAAAATTTCCGTTGTTTCCAGTACTCGCTCTTCTGTAAGAAAACAGATGTTCAAATCAATACCTAAAATTTCAGCACCAAGAATTGCGTTATTCAGATCAATACTGTCTCGTAAACCAACACTAACAACGATGATAGAAGATGGGGGTATCAATATTGTCATTATCTTAGCAATAATAGATGAATCGAGTCCTCCACTGTAAAGGAGACCAACAGAATTACGATGTGCTCCAATGATCTTTTTTAATCGTTTCTCAATGATTTCCACATAGTTTCTTCCTATATCAATTATTTCGAGAAAAAAATATTTAATAAAATAAAGAGGAAAACTCACTAGTTAATAACTTGATTGGGATATTTGATTAATACGCTTTGTCCATAACATAAAACGTAAAAAAAAAAAAATCTCAAATTTTTCTTCAAAAAATTTATCATGTGGACCTATTACGCTTTAACCGCTTTTAAAGTATAAATCTGGAATGTGTTAAAAGGTTGGAGAAGTCACAGCCTTCTAAAAAATTAAGAAAACGTTATGAAGCATTTTTTGCCCCATTCGGAAGATTTCTTGCGAAAACAGGGATTTCTCCAAATACAATTTCCATTATGAGTGTAAGTGTAAGTGTACTCAGCTGCCTTGCATATGCTTCAGGTTCCTATCCCAATGCTAATAAAAGTTTAGGATTGCTCCTTGGAACACTCCTTCTTGGATGTTCGTCATTATTGGATATGTTGGATGGTAGTTTAGCCCGAGCAAAAGGGATAGCAGGTCATTTTGGTGCATTACTGGATCGAACATTAGACCGTGTTTCTGAGTTTTTCTTTTTGTTTGGAATCATGGCTGGGGGATATGTATATCCAGAATGGGTTTTTTTCTGTTTTGAAGGTATGATACTTGCCAGTTATATCAGATCAACCGCTGAAAAACGTGGGGGTTTAAGCATGGATTCCACCACTGGAATCTTTGAACGTAAAGAAAAATTGACATTGTTATCAATTGGTTGTCTGGCCGAGATTATGATTTATGAAAATATTTTGGAAGTGGGAGCTGTTTGGCCTCTAGACTTTGGGATTTTAGCCCTTGTAGTATTAATTATTGGAGTACTGTCGAATATATCAGCATTTCAGCGATTACAATATGCTCGAAAATTCCATGCTTCATCAGAGGAGAGAAAGACTTAAATACTTCATAAATCTCCTTTTTAATCCTTTAAAACCTGTTTTACTGATAATTTTCTTAAAAAGCTACCTTTGTTGGTCTTTGGATCTTCACTTTCTTTTTACAAATAGGACAAACACCACGTATCTTTAACCATTCAGCAAGATGAGAATAGTGAGCTGGAGACCCACAATTGGGACATCGGATTAGAGTCGAAGGATCAGAGATTTTCATACGACAAACACTACAAAACTCTTCTACTTCTGTTTCAAGAATTTCTACTGCTGTTTTTTTCGCAAACGGAAAACTTCCTTTAGTCATGATTTCCAGCTTTTTAGCTCGCATTTTGAATGATTCTGCAGCACGAGGGGATTTTGCTCTCTGGGCTGCCCTCTGAAATAACTCAGAAGCATACTGAGGATTGCTTTCTTCATTTGCTAAAGCAGCTTCAGCTAAGATGGGAGTTGGCGCCTCTTCTCCAAGGCTTTCCAATAGTTCATCATATAGTGCTATTGCTTGATTTGTATTTTTTTTCCGTAATATATCGCGAGCTGAATCTAGAATCTTAAGAAGACGGTCATATTCTGTTATTGTTTTTGTTAGAGGATCAAATTCTTCTTTAAGATGTTGTTTTTCCTCTGATGGGAGTTTTTCGGTAATATCCTTAGTAATCGTAAGAGCTCTTCGCATTTTTTCGATATTCCCCTCTTGTAAATTTTCATGAACCTCTTTCAAGTAATGCTTTATTGCAATAATTGGCTTATCAATTGTTGTCAAATAGCGTTTAGCTTCTTCAACGAACCCTTGTTTGCGCATTTCTGTTGCAGCTGCAATTAAAACTGTATTAGCTTCCTCATCTGCCCCAATAGTTCGTAAAAGTTCAGCTGCTTCCATGTACTTCTTGTTATTGTAAGCATGTCTTGCTAAGTTGCGAATAGCTTGATCACGATTATGAATAATTGAAATATTCCTATCAATAATCTGTATCGCGGCGGGAATATACTCTAAACCACCAATATCAATGAAGACTTTTGCAGCTGCAAATGGCTTTTTTGCTAAAACAAAAGCAGAGGCAGCAGCGTGAGCTTCATTTCTATTCATATTTGAACGAGCTAAACGGAGAAAGGCCCTTTCTATCTGTTGAGGAGGAAATTTCTTTTCTAACCTTCGTAAAACCAGAATTTGTGATGCTTCAGGTGTTCGTAACACCAGGTTGGCTGCTTGTTCTAATGAATTACGTGCATAATAATCAAGGGCGTCAAGGTGCCTCCCCTGTTGTTCTAATTCATATGCTTTTTTTAAATTCTTCTCAGACCCTTTCCGCGAAGCGATAATAATTATGAATATAATTATTAAGACAATAACTATTAAAAAAATGCTTTCTCCGTTCATAACTATCATCTAAAGGGGTGTAATCGAGATTAGAAGTTTTTTTGGGAGTACATCAAGACTGAGTCTTGTTAATCACATATTCGACAGAGATCCCCTGTAAATATATTTTGTTTTAGGAATATATAAAATCTGCTCTGAGGTATAAATGTTTTTTAGGTCTCAATTTCAATCACAGTTTTATGAAAATCGCATCTTATTAGAGTTCCACTCATATATATCATTTGGGATATTTCTCTTAATAAAAAGCTTTAAGAAACGGTAGACTTTTTAGAAACCGACAAAAATCCACCCTTTCCAAATTCGATTTTTTATCGGACGATACGTCAGGCATAATATCTTTTTATTAAAACTTACATGATTTCTTTTTTTTTGTTTATTAATTATTATCTCTTACCAAAAAATTAAAAGAGGAGATCTTAATGTCCATATGGCAATCATTCTTCAATCAGCTGTCTAAACCTATTAATCGTAATGACACATTATCGATTTCAAGCAATATTTGTAATTGTGAGGAAGGTAGTTTAGCTTTTTATAAAAATAATTATCATCCTCAAGGAGATTGCTCTTTGAGCTTAGTTTGTTGTGCCATCCAGATTGATAAACACCGTGCTTACACCTTCAATAATAATTACACTGTTTCAAAAAAGCCAGAAATTCCCCTATCAGAGAAATCAAGCTCCAAACTATTCCCTCTAGATACATTTCTTGATAGATTGTAATTTTCTTTTCTCTGATTTCAGCAGCTATATCTCATCATACATAATCACGGGCAATTTTAACAACAGCTTTCTTTAACATAGTGTTTGCTGTTTTCCAGTTCAAACCTGTCCTACTCAAGGTCTGACCCCATGTTCTTCCCTGTAAAATTCGTGTAATCATTAATACTTCTTGAATTGGGCTAAGTTTGATTGTATTAGGTGAGACAAAATATTTTACCGTTAATTCATAGATAACATCAACTGCAAGTAGAAAATTGAGGTGCCCATCTAAATAATTATTCAAACGAAATGCTCCACTAGAGGTAATCTTAGGCTTGTAATCAGGAATAGGACTGCAACTCTTAAGAATTTGAATAGCTAATTCTGGAATCATTGAATGTAATGATTGTTTGAGTAAAGCTAAGAACTGTAAAAGAAAATCAGAAGAAACCTGATTAATAATAGTGGCTGCAGGAGGTGATAAAGGGTGAATAACAACAATGTTCCACTCACCTGTTTCTGGTGTCTTAATTGGTCGAATGTGGACAGATTTAAAACCGAACTTCCTCCAAAATTTCATTAATTTAACTGTTGCACCGTAACTTACCCCAATCCAATCATATGATGAAAATATATTCTGTTGCAACTCTATCGTCAATCGTCCGAACCCTTTATTCATCAGACTTGGATGAGCAGCTATTCTAACTATCCTTAAACCACATAATTTTGCAAACTCCTTAGAAAAGTGACGTATGGCGATCGTAGATATAAGGTTCCCCTTAATGAATTTACCAGATGCCACTTTACTAATCTCTTTCTCAGTCATCTCCCCTTCCTTAGCTAGTTGGCTGGATACTAGTAATAGTTTGTTTTGTTGTCTATCTTTTCCATAAACACCAGTTAAAAAATGCTTTCCAGAGTCAGCTAACACTAAAAGGTCATTTGGTTGGTTCCGATAATGAGCATAAATTAAGAGGCTAAATAGTTGCTTGAGATAGGGCAATCCTTGTTCCGAAAACAAATATTCTATATTTTTATATACCTTGAGTCCAAAAGACTCCCTATCAAGGGTTTTATAATCCATTTCGGATGGATCTAGCTCAACATTAAGAAGAAAAGTATTATTTAACAATTTCTCTATAGAATCACCTGAGAGATATCTAATCGGTTGATGCAAAGAGAATTCTGAATATTGAATTCCCTTTTGTTTTCGCAAATATGGAAGAAATTTGTGTTGAAAACCTCTTCCTGCTCCTTCATAGCCATGAATTGTCGAAACAAAGATTTTTTTTGCTTTAACCTTTATAATTTCCTTTAAAATTTCTACAGGAATTGCAGCTGCTTCATCAACTACAAATAAATCGGTTCTCAAGTTTTTACTTATCTCACTTGGCCAAAGGTAAGTTATTTTTGCACCAGAAGAAGTTTTGATTCCTGATACCCAACTATCTTGCTTCAATTCGTGAAATATTACCTCCTCAGAGGTTAATCCTTTTGAAAGGAATTCAAACAAGGTTTGAACGTTTGTTAGATGGGGAGAGGAGATCACAACTTTATATGAATGCATACGTTGTTTGGAGAGAACTTGAGATATGGATAACCCTATAGAAGCAGATTTTCCTCTTCCTCTATTAGCCACCAAAATGGAACAGCTATTAGGATGTTTGGTGTCTAGCAATGTATCAACGATACTCTTTATCACATTTTTCTGTTCAGGTGTCACATGAATGTCCTTGATTTGAGTAGTTAGATTAACTTGATATGGCATTGGATTAAAACTTTCAATTATTTCTGAGGAGCTTGATCCTTTTGTTCTACATTGGGGATTATTAAGAATATTTTTCAGAAACCAGTCTAAAAGGATTGATTTTGTGTGTTTTGTTTTTGTAGATGGCACATTCTTAAGAAGAATTTGGTTTTTATTTACTGAATAAACCCATTCAGAATAAGGGAGACCAAGAAGAAAAATCACACCTCCCCCTCTAACTGTTTCTAATACAATGTTGATCGTGTTTGGAACGAAATTCTCCCGAAGATCTAGAAGAAGAAAGTCCAAGGTTTGACCTAAAACAGAGGAAATTACATCAAAAGTATTAATTTTGACATTACTCAATGAGGATATTAATTGATTTAAATCCTGAAATAGTGATGTTTTATGTGTTTTATTATCAATGACAATTAACCCAGCTGTACCAGTATACTCTGATTCAATGCAATGTTGAAGAAAATCTCCAAAAACAGATTTAAGCTCTTTTTCATCTTGAAAAAGAAAGAGTGTTCTTTGATAACTCTGAATATGGCCCCGGGACAGTTTCTATCTACCCTTCCTTTCATTTCACTTCGATTTTTTTAACTTTTTTCTCTACTTTCTCGAGAATCTCGTTACATACTTGAAGTGCCATTTCATGTTCTTTTTGTATGTTTTTAACTTCAGAAATAATCTTTCTTTGTTCAGAATGGGAAATACTATCGCTAATACGCCTTCTAATGGTATTTAGACGGGGAAAACAACTGCAAATGTTAGATTCATTTGAATCAGACTTATCTTTTCCTGTTCTCTGAATTAACTCTGCAACTTCAGGAAACAATGTGTAATAGAGTCTTGGTCTTCCTCTTCCCCGCCCTGGACGTTGTTTGCCAATAACTAGGTTATGCTTTTTTAATACCTCTAAATGTCTGACGATTGACTGCGGATGATCATCTAGTCTTTTCACTAGCTCATTTACAAACCCTTCACCTGATGCCAATTCGAAAAGCATCCGCCTGCGGGTCTGATTTGCTAATAAGCGAAGGACTTCATCTATCTCTTTCATTGCCGTGAATCTTTTATTCTCAATCTGATAGGTCAGGATCTTTAGGATCAATTCAATTTCGTTTAGTGGGTCTCCACTCAACTTATTCTACCTCCTAAGTAAAAAATCGTGGGTCAACAACTTCTTTCTGTCTTTGAAATTTAATTTCTTTTCTTAATTCCATGTGTGATTGAATAAATTCTTGTGATTTTCTTCTTAATTCTTCGAAATCACCCTCTATTCCCCATTCTTCTGTTAAAACCTTCAGTAATTCCAGGGAGGATATTGGATCGTATTCAGAAAAAGCATCTATTACTAGAATTTCAATAGGAATGCTGCCTTCATAACTCCAATAAGTCAAGAATGAACTAGCTATTTGGCCCATCAAAGTAAAACTTGCTTTTTTTGCATTAACCACTTTGATTTTTGATTCTGATGTAAATATTCTATGAACCTGAGGCTTTTTTTCAATTTGACGTTGATAATTATATACCCCATCGATTAAAAGGATCTTTGAAACCTTGTTCTCTTTATAAAACTCGTATAATTCTTCTGCTAACCGGTAACTAATCACATCAGGTATGGCAAAACTCCCCGTGGTAATAATGAAGTGTTGAGACCCAATTTGTGAATGGGTAAGAGTGATAGGGAGTAAAATTTCACCAAAATACAATTGAATCATTTCATTAAAATAGCTAGAAAAGAAACCAGCAAGTTTTTTCTTTTTTTGACCGAATTTCTGGATCTCTTTAGCAATCATTCTATCCACAGACCCGAAATAACCCAATAATTCGATTGCGATTGTATTGGAGAAAAATCCAGATTCTGAATCCTTTTGTTTTATAAATTTAAGATTTTCTTCCTCATCAGCTTTTTCAAGCCACTCTTCAATCTCTCCAGTCAAATTCTCTAGATCCAATGACATACTTCCTAGTGTATGAAGAAATTCAGGGCTTCAATCATGTTAGACAATTTTATTTCAGGCTGATTTTTCTCAATGAATTCTTTTCTCTCTGATTGATTCATATGTTCTAGATCTTCCTGATGAGTTTCAAGGAATTGATTTATTGCTATGAAAGTCGCACGACTAATTACTCCTTTAAGATCTGCTCCGCTGAAACCTTCGGCCTGTTTAGCAATGTCAGATAGTGAAATCTTCGATGATAAGGGCTTATTCCTAGTATGAACTTTTAAAATCTCCTCTCGGGCTTTCTCATCTGGCATTGGTAGTTTGATGATCCTTTCAAATCTCCCAGGTCTTAATAATGCTGGGTCAAGGATATCAGGACGATTAGAAGCAGCAATGACAATAACCTCAGCTAATTCTTCCAATCCATCCATTTCAGTAAGGAAAGTTGTCACTATCCGATCTGAAACCCCTGCATCAGAAAATCCAGTCTTTCGTGATGGAACTAATGTATCAATTTCGTCAAAAAACACAATACATGGTGCACTCATACGAGCTTTTCGAAATGTCTCCTGTATCGCTTTTTCACTTTCTCCAACCCATTTTGAGTGAATTTCTGAACCTTTTACATAAATGAAATTCTTCGATGATTCACTAGCTATAGCTCGAACTAGTAGAGTCTTTCCAGTACCTGGAGGGCCTGTTAATAATATTCCTCTAGGAATATCAGCATCCAGATAGTTAAATATTGTTGGGTATTTTGAAGGCCATTCGATGATTTCTCTTAATTCGTGCTTTACTTCATCCAACCCTCCAACTTCATCCCATGAAACAGAGGGAATCTCTACAAAAACCTCTCTTAGAGCACTGGGCTTGACTTCTGTTAGAGCAAACTCAAAATCCTCTGGTTGTACTGATATTTGATTAATAATATCCAGAGAAATTTCTTCTCCCCAAATAATTTTAGGGAAGACACGTCTAATTGCACGCATTCCAGCTTCCTTTGTAAGTGATAATAAATCTGCTCCTACAAAGCCATGAGTTCGAGTTGCTAAGTCTTCTAGGTTAACTGTGTCAGTTAGAGGCATAGATCGTGTATGAATCTCCAAAATGGATAAACGACCATTTTTATTAGGAATACCGATTTCAATTTCGCGATCAAAACGACCAGGACGACGTAAAGCTGGATCGATTGCATTGGGACGATTTGTAGCGCCAATGACAATTATTTCACCACGACTTTCTAAACCATCCATTAAGGCCAACAATTGTGCAACTACTCTTCGTTCCATCTCTCCCGAAGATTTCTCATCACGTTTAGGTGAAATGCTATCAATTTCATCAATGAACAATATACTAGGAGATTTTTCCTCTGCTTCTTTGAATATTTCACGAATTCTTTTTTCGCTCCCTCCGTGGTATACTGACATTACTTCAGGGCCAGAAACATCAATAAAATGTGATTCAGTTTCACTTGCCACTGCTTTTGCTAATAGAGTTTTACCAGTACCAGGAGGACCATAAAGAAGAACGCCTTTTGGCGGTTCTACTCCCAAACGTTCAAACAATTCAGGATATCGCATGGGGAGCTCGACCATCTCTCTTAACCGCTGAATTGTATCATCCAATCCTCCAATATCTTCATAAGCTATTTTGGGTATGAGTTTATAGTCTGCAGATGCTTCATCAGAAATGATAGAGGTAGGAGTAATTTCAATGACTGTACTTTGATCTATGAAAACAGAATCTTGTTTTGGTATGATTTTTACAACATTATACTCAAAAAGATTACCCATGTATTCTAAACGAATTTTGTCATCGAGAGAGAAAGCTCTCCCTTGAAGTTCGCGGTGTAGATATCCTTCTATGCCCTTCAAGATATTTCCTGTTGTTGGAGCAAAAACAACTTTTTTTGCTGCAGCTGTAGATGCCTTTCGAACATTAACTAACTCATCCAAGCGAACTCCAGCATTTGATCTGGTTGTTGCATCAATTGATATTACCGAATCATTTTCTTCGGAACTATAAGCAGGCCAGACAATTGCAGTTGTTCGTTTTTCCATAGATCCCTCTATTGAAAGTACATCACCTGATAGTAGGTTTAATTCTTTCATATGAGCTTTAGAAATCCTAGCAATACCACGACCAACATCACGATAATGAGCTTCTTTCACTTTTAAACGGATTTCAACGGATTTCATTTATAAAATGGGTCTCCAGTATGCTATGAATGAAGTTAATCAACTTGCACCTTCATTCCTGTTTGATCTATTGATGCATTTTTCTTTAATTCGACTTCAAGAACACCATTTTTAAATTTGGCTGACGCGGATTCAGGGAAAACAACACATGGAAGATCTAGCTCCTTAAAATATTTCCTTTTTCCATCGACGGACTCAGCTTGAATCAATAAGCTACTTTCAGTAGCAGATAAATCTATTTCTTTCTTTGAAACTCCTGGAATCTCCGCGATAATACGTAAAACATCTGTATCATCAATTATATCTACTAAAGGTTCTCTTTCAAACGATGACTTGATATCCGTACCAGTTCCGACTTTTCGTGGATTATTTCCGAATCGTTCAATATGTGGACGACCATCAGGACCTCTTGTCATTCTAAAACCCCATACGAATCCAGGGAACTTAGAGCTATCATCCATTAGGTTACGAACATTGAATCGGCGAAAGATATCCTCAAGGAAGTAATCCATCTGATCAAATATGTTTTCGAAGTTGAATCCTCCAAATTGATTCATAAAATTAGTGAAGAATTCATCAAATGGATTTTCTCGTGGACGACGGCGTGGGTGACGATCTTCATCGTCATAATTATCATCAGTGGGATCTGACATTGAATTAACCTCCATAAATTAAGTGAATATTTCAATTAAAGCATTATACACAAAATCACATAAACCTTTCGCTTTGTGTGAATAAAAACATTTTGAAGTTTTTGGGGGGAATGAACCTTTGTTATTTAGCTGAATATTGGAGAAAACCAAAATAAAAATTAAATTCACATCACATGAAATTAAAAATTATCAGATAATATGAGGAGGATTTCTTGTGTTGATTGGTCCATTCTTTGGGGAGACCAATTTTTCAATTATTTTTCCCCTTTTACCATTAGGTGTTTAGGTTTAGGATCTTAAAGATTTATTCAGCTACTATCAAGGAGTTTTAAGATTTATTGAGATGTTTGAGTTGGAAGCTTTTCTAAATTTTTAAGAAAGTGGTAGAGGGAAATATAGTGAATCCATTTGTTACAATTGAAAAATTCTAGCTTATAAAGGAAATTCCTTCATTATTTAGGCCTTCTATCTGGTTAAGAAGATATCTTAAAGTCCTACTTCCTCCTCGTTCTAATTGACAAAATCATTTGAATATCATTGAACCTTCTTGATAACACTTTTTTAGTGAATATATATTATTATTATATACGAATTCTCAGTTATTATTGAAAGAGCAATTCTACCAAAAAAGTTTAGAAAAGAATTTTAAGGTATCAGTTAGATGTTTAATGAACTCTTTGGAGATAAGCATATGAGTACCCCCAAATCTGCTGAAGAAATTCGAAAATTAGAACTCAGCTTAAGTGAATTAGTAAATAAATTTCAGAGTCGGGTTGAGTTAATACGAGAAGATCTAAAATCTCTTGTAAATGACATTGAGTCCCTTAGAAATTATATAAATGAAAGAAGACGTATCTCAAACGATTACACACGTGAGATTTCCGATCTTACAAATGATCTTCAAACCTTTCGTAGCGAAATTGGTCAAATCGAGAATGAGATATCCACAATTCAGAGTAATATTGATATAATAAATTCGCAAGCATCTCAAATTCAGTCTGATTTGTTAGCAAATAAAAATAAATTAGGAATCCTTGACTCTGAAAAAACGAATCTTACAACTAATCTTCGCTCGTTGGATGTCGAACTTACCTCATTAGAAAATACGCATAATGAATTAAAACCTAAATTTGAAGTACGCATGAACACTATTAACAAACAATATGATCGATTGAAAACTGAAAAAGATATGCTTGCAAATAGATTTCAAGCAATTCGAATATTATGTTCTAAAGATTATATCCAAAGTCCTGAGGTGGGATTGATTAAATTTTTAGCTAAAAAGCCAAGTCCACACTCAACCCTGACAGAGGTTCGATCGGCACTAGGTATGGATTTCAACACACTAAAATCTGTATTGAATTTGCTAAAAGCTAGAAAGGTTTTAGATTTCAATGAATCTGCAGAAACTATCACGCTATTAACAAAGATAGATCTCTTTGACAAGGAGGTTTAATCATGGATACAGATACTTTAAGAGAAAAATTCATTAGGAGTGAAGAATCTCTGAATAGATTGGGGGATGAAACAAAACAATTAGTTTTTACTAGAGTTCAAGATCTTCGGGGATCAAGAGAGTATCTTGAAACACTCATTAAAGAGAAACAAGCAGTAGATACTCAAATTACTGAACAGGAAGCAAAAATTTCTTCTCTTCAAGATGAAATTAATAACCAAGCAAATTTGAAGGAAAAACTAGTTAGGAAACAAACTGATAGCGTAGGAGAATTACAAGAGAAAAAAAATCGATTGGAGGAAATCCAAATAGAGAAAAATCAAATTATTGATACTCTTCAAACTACTAATGATGAAATTACCAACTTAAAATCTGAAATCTCTCAAAAAAGAGAAAAAATCGCAACACTTACTAAAACAAATCAAGACCTTGAATTAAAGTTAAAAACAGAGATTGAGGTAAAAGAGACTGAAAACGTAAAACTAAGGAATGAACTCGAAACTCTGAAAGCTGATAATGCAGTCATCTCGTTTCTTCTTGAGGAATCAGCAGAAGATATTCCTGAAGTGGACATACTTGCAGCAACGATGAAGTTAGGCAGAACATCGAAAAATCAATTGAAAAAAGCTCTTGAAGGCCAAATTTCTCCAGTAATTATTACTCGTACTCTTGGTCGTATGGCTGAGAAGAATTTACTTAACTATGATGAATCAAATGATGTTATTTCCATCCGATAAAAGGCCAAAGGTGATGTATTCCATTTGGTAGAAGAAATATCAGCCCAGGAAAACGATTGGATATTTCACAGAATCCTGAAATCAGGAAAAATGCAATGTCTCGCTTGCCCCAGACATTGTCAACTTTCAGATAATGAAATTGGATGGTGTGGGGCACGGATCAATAAAGATGGAAAAATTATCCCCCGCACTTATGGTTTAATTTCATCACTTGCGATTGATCCTATTGAAAAGAAACCACTTTATCATTTTCTTCCAGGAACAGGTATCCTATCAATTGGCTCCCATGGTTGTAATATGGGTTGTCTCCATTGTCAGAATTACTCAATTTCAATGAATCGAAATATTTCGTCTCTAAGGAAAATGATGCCAGAAGAATTAGTACGAGCTGCTCTTGCGAAGAATGTCCCGTCAATTGCCTCAACGTACAATGAACCAATGATAGCTTTTGAATATGTACGAGATATTGCCGAAATTGCACATAAACACAATTTAAAGATGGTTGTTGTTGATAATGGTTATATTACGAAGAGATTAGCTGAAAAACTGGGAAAATTAATCGATGCAGCAAATATTGATGTGAAAGGATTTTCATCTGATTTTTATAAAGAAATTTGCAGTTCACCTTCTTGGAAACCTGTATTAAGAACCTGTGAAATATTTCACAAACTAGGGGTTCATTTAGAGATTACTAATTTAGTAATTCCAACGAAAAATGACTCTATGGATATGATCCGAGAAATGTGTGAATGGATTTTGAACAACCTAGGTTCCAATATACCTTTACATTTTTCTCGATTCCATCCAGACTATAAGCTTCGTAACTTACCATTCACACCCATAGAAACATTAGAAGCTGCATATCATCTTGCTAAGGATATTGGTCTAAATTACGTCTATTTAGGAAATGTAAGGAGTCGTAAAGGTAATGATACTTATTGTCATCATTGTAATCATCTTTTAATTCAACGAGCAGGATTCTACACAACGATTCATGATATTACGGATGGAAAATGTAATAAATGTCAGACCCCCATTCCTGGTGTTTTTTCTTAAAACTCTACAATAACTCTTATGTAATATTGACTATCAAATAGGGAATTTCTATTATTGTCTCGTTTAAAAGCGAAAAAATGGCTAACTTAGGATCGTATTCATCTTTTCTAATACTACCAATTAACCACAAGTATGGGTAAGGCCAATAACGCATAAAATGATGATCTTTTCGCGAGGGATAAAGGCTAGCTTCTTCAGGATGACTATGAAATATACCTACAAATACTTCTCCTTTTTCTTCATGATTTTGTATCTCTTTATACAAAACTTCGTAATCCAATGAAAAGCTTATGGCTGAATCATCTAAATTTATCATTGATACAAAATTTCTAATTACACCTCTACTTTCCTCGTAGATTCCAAAACAAAGACCAACACTTTCAATTATAGGATTTTCTTTGAGAATTTGCTTTATTCGACGAAAAACAGGGGAATATATTACCACTGTTTGTATTTGCACAATAAATTCCTCTTTTTCTGCAATCTAATAAAGATATTCTCCCATCTAATAAAAGACATTACTATTTGAGTTTTAGAATTACTTCATTCACTAATTTATCTTTAAGGATAATCAGGAAGAACTTCATATTCTGATAATATTATGGCTCTGTGTCCAACTGTCTCGAGAGCTTGTGAATACTTATGCTGCGCTTCAGGTTCTCCATGGATTGCATATACTAATGAGGGTGAACTATAACGAACCATCTGGACAAGACCTTCTAATGAAGAATGGCCTGAAAACTCGAATTTTTGGACTTCTAACTCTAAGTGTATTTCAAAAACTTCTCCAAATCCATTATCTAATGATATATCTCTTTTACCAGATATAATATCCGATCCAAGGGTTCCTTTGACCTGATATCCAACGATATACAGACCATTAAGAGGATTACTTCCTCCAAAACGAAGATAATCATAAACAGGTCCTCCCTCAAGCATTCCAGAAGTTGTCAAAATGATACTTGCCTTATCTTGAGAAGCCAATTTTTCGCGTTTTTTTCCTCTCGTTCCTGTGTAAGAAACTTCATCAACAGTTCTAAGCCCCTCATGCTCAAAAGGAGTTCTATACCCTCTTTCTTTTAATTCGATGAGAATACGTGGTGAAACCCACTTTTCATTCAGATATCTTTGATAAATTGAATTCATATCCAAGATCATTCCATCAATATAAAGGGGGAATTTGTAAAGAAAAGAATCAAAATCGCTAGTTAAGTACGCTTGAATTTCTTGGCTTCTTCCTAATGCAAATGATGGAATAATTGCTTTTCCACCGCGAGAATAACACTTTAACAACGATTTTGTGAGATTTGATGTAGCTATTTTCCTACTACTGCTAATGTTTCGATTTGCATTTGTTGTTTCAGTTATCAATACATCAATAGTGTCATCAGGATCAGGATAAACAATTGGATCATGGTAAGGAGTTTTTGCGTCATTGAAATCCCCCGTGTATAATATTCGTGTTCCTTCCCAATCAACCAGGATAGCTGCGCTTCCTAAAATGTGGCTAGCATCAAGAAATTCAGCTGAAATTCCAGGTGCAATCCGAAATCTTCGATTATATTCATGTGTTTCAGTTTTCGCGAGGGCTGAACGTATATGAGAAATACCGTAATGATGTGGACCCTCAATTTTTAGGTGATCTTTCCAGAGTATGTCAACGATATCTTTTGTAGGTGAGGTCATATGTACTTGACCTTTATACCCAGCCCGGTAAAGAGCTGGTACATAAGCAGAATGATCAATGTGTGCATGAGAAAGGAGTACAGATAAGATTTCCTCACAAAATTCATCTACACCTTCAGGTGGAGTTGAAAGTAAGCCAGTCCTCCGAGGGTGGAGTTGGATGCCAGCATCTAAGAGGACATGACGATCACGATCAGAAATCATAATACAGGATTTTCCTACAGAATCAGAAGCGCCGAATACCATGATTTCTAACATATTTCGCTTGATCTCCAGAGATATTTTTTGCTGTACAACATCAAGTTTCCTTCTGGGAAAGAAATTTTGTGTTTTACCTTCAGATACCAGTAAGTTATGAAAAAAGAATTCAAAGATAAAACTCCATAATATTTAACAATTCAACGAATAATAATGGAAAAACTGTTCTTCTAAGGAAAAGTCTAAAAAGGAACATGTCATACTGAGTAAAACGAGCGAAAATGACTGTCGATCCTCAGCAAGTTCCGATTTCAGGAATCCCAATAGGGATTTTTTTAATGTTTCTTGGATCTTTATTGGACCAACCATTTATTTATAACATTGGATTTTTCATCTTTCTAGGTTCTATCATAATTGTATTTGTACAATGGCTGATTAGTGGAGGGGTTGTTGAGCTGCTTAATTGGCTTCCTATAATAATGATTCTAGCCATTGTCTTAACATTAAGTAGTGATTTTGTATCACAATCCGAAGAAACACAACTATTCACTTGGCCCTTAATTATACTTGTATTAATCATCATAATTGCTTTTTTTAGTACACAAGGGGGTGATCTGAGTTTTATTGTACCTTTTTTGCCTATTGTTCTTGGTATAGGGATTCTGGGAGTCGCAGGCGGTTTGGTACTATGGAATGATGCAATTCGTGGATTGGCTTATAGTATTGGGTTATTAGGTATCTTAATTATGGTTATCTGGTTAAGGGTTCGGGGATCACAACAGAGAATTCCTGTAGCAGGGGAACGTACGCACTTGATTGGTATGAATGGAATGACAATTTCAGTAATCAGTCCCACTCAGGAGGGACGGGTGAAGTTAGGGAGTACCATTTGGAAAGCTCAATCTGATAGACCAATTAATGAGAATGAGGCAGTTAAAGTCGTTGGAATCGCTAAAAATCAACTCATCCTTAAAGTGGAACCGCTAAAATAATTATCTAAAATAACCTCTTAATGAAGAATTTGACACAATTTTTTTATCAATTTTAACAAAATCAGACAACACTACAAATTCATTTAAAATTAAACATAAAAACGTAATGGGCCGGTGGTCTAGCTCGGTATGACGGCTCCCTCACACGGAGCAAATCGATGGTTCAAATCCGTCCCGGCCCACTAGCATTGTTTGTAATATAAAGATCATTCTTGATAATCAAAAGCCTCTAAAATGTAGGAATATATCTCCTTTTCCTTGCCTTTTGAAACTTGTTGTAATCTGCGAACAATTAATTCTGGAGTTGATTTTGCATATTTATAATAAATCGGAGTTCTGTTCACAATTAACTCTAAATCTGATGAAAGCCCTTGTGCTTCAATTCCATCAATTCGTAATTTTTCTTTACTATATTTGGCTATCAATTGTGCTAGATGAGTCACAAATACTCCTACAGAGTCAGGGGAACGGCCTAATAGATCTAAAAATGCTGCAATTACCCGAGCTGACGCACCTGGTTCTGACATACTTTCCATTTCGTCAGCTAACACCAATCTCGAATTAGGACTCATAATCATTTGAGACAATGTCTGGAGTGTAGTTTCAAACGCACCAGCATCCATCTGTCCAGAGGCCTTACGATAATAGTGTAATTCCTTGAAACCTCCTATGATTGCTTTTTTACATGGAATGGGAAGGCCCATTTGTCCAAGAATCACCATTACTGCAATTGATACAATTAATGTCGTTTTTCCTCCACTATTAGCTCCTGATAGAAGAATAATTCTTTCACCATCGACATTACCAGCAATCTTTCCAATTTCTCCCACTGCATAAGATACAGGTTCCACATTCAAAACTCCTCGCTTTTCTTGTTGAATTAGAAACAGATTTCGACCTTCTTCTACTAATAATCCTGTACCGTGTCCTTCTACAAGCCGTGGTAAGGCCAATTTATAAGAAAGGGCAAACCTCCCAATCATTAAATGGTAATCCAATTCCAACATGTAATTTAAAGCCGTTTTAGCTACATCCTCAAATTGTTTGAGAGATTTAGCTAATGTAACCTTCAATTCAAAAGATTTTATTGCTCTTCTTTGCCGTAGATAAGTTTTAATCCTATTGACAACATCATCAACAGGGTCAACGGGATATCTCAATTCTCTAGGAAAAATACCAACAATATAGTCAGTTTCATCGCTTCTTAAATCTAATTCTTTAATGAGTTTTTCTTCTGCTTTAGTGATTATTTCTTCAATTGCCAAATATAATTCATCATCTAAATATTCACGTAATTCTGCTTTTCCGCTATCTCCTGAATATCTATGATCCTCTTCGGTCATCCCTTTGAGAAGGGCAAGAATCTTTTCTCCTTCTAAGTGAACAGTTGTATCCTGAAGCTTCTGCTCCAGTTCTTCATTTAATCCAAGTAAAACTTCACTTAATTTATTTTCAAAGGTTTGCTCTGCCATTAAAAGACGTGAATATTCCTCGTTAAACTTTTGGGTTGGTTCACCTGATTCATCTAAATTTACAAGCTCATTGCCCATTTGTATAAGCATTTCAAGGTTTATCTCCCCAAGAATCGTTTTTAGCTCCACAGGAGGGATTGACTTAAGTAATTGAGATAATCCAGAAATTGACTCAAGGGCTTTCTTATTACGTGCGAAGAAGCTAAGCATTTTTTCTGGGATTATCTGAATTAGATCATTACGTTGACTCTCGGAAATTGTAATTGTGTTAGACAACCCTTCTTCAACTAAAATATCCGAACCAATCCAAATAACTTCATCATAACCTGAAATGATTTCTGAAACCTGTTCAGATTCCTCAATCAAGAGGATTTCACAATGATATCCAACTTCATTGGTTATTAGCTCTTCATAAATCTGCCTATCAGGAGTCGCAATAATTCGTGACGCTGTATCTAGCTGGTTAACTTGATCTTTAAGAGGAGAGAGATTTCTGAGTAATCTATTGTAATCTTTGAAAGAATAAGGAGATTTTTTTATTAAAGTGACCAATTTTTGTGCGCGTTGAGTAATTTCTTGCCTTTTCCTGATTTTTTCCAAAGCTGAAATTGGTAATGGAAAAAATAGAAATAATTTTGATCTAGAATAAATAGTATTTGCAAATTTTGAAATTATATCTGTTGTTCGATTGTAAAGCAAAACAGCATCTTCTGTTTTAAGAAAATTCTGTATTTGTTCTCCAGTTTCCTGAAAATGCAGGTTACGGCACAGACTCAAGGCAAACCTTTCCCCAATTCCCTCAATAGAGGATATTTCTGCTATCCTAGATTCACGTAATGCCGTAAGAGCAGCCATTTCGCTCCCAAAATATGTTTTCAGTTTTTCTTCAACTGATGGGCCGATTCCGCGTATGTCTCGAAGATTTATTACACTCAATGTAGGTTCCATTCATATTTAATAATTAATTTGGGAGAATTTTAAATTACCTTTATGCCTTTTTTCTGAGTCCTCAGATTTTTGTGATTCTTTCTGCTGTGGCTAACTCAATGAATTTATGAACCTCTGAATATGAACAATGATCAGAGTAAGGGAAAAAATGCACGTCTAAGTGTTTTTTTTGTAAGCGTGCTGACCAACCGGTAGGTGAGATTCGTAAAGCATCTGACATTTTTGTTTGATATTGTTTTTTAATTCCATATAATCCCTCTACCATTCGACGACTTCCAACAAACACTCTCGAATCTGTATCATTAGTGAAAATATCCCATTCTCCTCCAATTTCCTTGTAGATTGAGACTTTCTGATCTGAAGCCCAAATTTTTATTTTCAACGCTTCGCTAATTGTCTTAAGGAGAAGTTCTTTACCGATTTGATATGCAGCAATCCATACATCTCTTGAAGGATAATTCTCTTCTGATAAGATTAAAGAGATAATTTGTGAAATTAATTCTTCTCTTGTTGGAAATTTAAAAATCGGGTCTTTCCCATAAGTATAGTCAACCCAGAGATGATTAGCTCCTTTAATCAAACTAAGTTCATCGAAAATGGGGGATCCTAATCTAAAATCACCTGTATATACCTCTTTCAATCCTTCTTTTGATTCAATTACATAAATTATACTACCCAAACAATGATTGGCATCCAAAGCGTGAACAATAAAATGATCGAAGTCCAAGGATTGATTGGGGTTTATAATAAGACATTTTTCTTGGGGAATACCATAAAGTACCCTTATAACTGCTTCTGTCTCCTTAGAACAAACTATCATAGCATCAGGATCAGTTAAACTCGATTTAAGACCAGATGTATGGTCAGAGTGAGCGTGGGACAGGAAAAAATATCCTGAAGATGGTTTCCGACGAGCTCGATGTCGAAATGGAAATTCATCGAAATAACTTTGAGCGATCGATGAGAATACCATTCAATACCTCCATGTAGGTATAAACCCACACAAAATATGTATAGCCAACTTCGTAAGATTTAGGGAATAAATACCTTTCTGTTATCGCTACAAGAGCTGAAGGCAATATTGAAATACCAATTGTTGTGTTGAGGATCAAAAGTACTTCTTTTCTACTAACAATAAAACATTAATGATTTCATGTACTGAAATCAAGGTGTGAAAGGAGAGAATTGATAATGATAAAATCACATTCTGATGGAAACATACAAGAAAAAAATGGAAATAGCGCCTAATGATAAGGAAACTCTGTTTCCGGGTTCGGAATGAGACCGGGTGTAACTCAGGCCCTTTGACCGAGCAATACTCAGCTTTCCAATGTTCCCGTTGGCTCGCGCACAACAGTACAGATCGAAACGGAACCTAACTTAACTTCCGGCAGAGTCTCGCAGGTTATTGGCGCAAAATGGTTATAGTCGCAGCTACAAACCAAAAGGAGCGCATTCAAGAGTCTTTAAATATTCACCGTTAACCAGAGATTTTTAGAATGAATTGGCTAGAATGGAAGAAAAGCTATTATCAGATAATTGGACAGTTAGGTTTCGATACAGAGGCCGATGAACAATCAGCGAAATTACTAGAAACATATTTAAAAGAGTTAAATCTCGCTAAAAAAGATAAAATCCTTCAAAAATTGAAAATAATTCATCAAAAACCTGTGATTATTGCAGGAGCTGGCCCCTCCTTAAAAAAGGATTTTTCAGCTATTTTCTTGGGCCCTTATTCAAATAAAACAACTAAAAATTTTCATACGATTGCTGTTGATGGTGCAACAACATTATTCAATCAAAGGAATGTTATTCCATCCATAGTAGTCACCGATCTTGATGGGGATTTAAATGCAATTAGTTGGGCCATAGAAAAAGGTGCTTTGACATTAATTCATGCCCATGGTGATAATCAACAATGTATTTCTTGGTTTTTTGACGAAAATAATGATTTAATTACCAAGAATGATGTTTGGGGAACTACTCAGTGTAATCCAGGGCAAGTCCTTTTTAATTTTGGTGGGTTTACTGATGGTGATCGTGCGATTTTTATGGCAATTCATTTTCAATCCCCTTTAATTGGATTAATTGGTTTTGATTTTGGAACACAAATCGGGGAATATAGCACATTAAACTCCCCAATCAAGAAAACACAAAGAAAAAAACTTGAAAAATTCCGAATCGCTCTAAACTTAATAGACACTTATTATTCTCAACATAATGGACTACGTTACAATTTAACTTGCCAAGGGCAACAAATTTCAGGATTTCCAAAAACTAATATTGTTAATATTCTGAGAAATTGGTTTTAATAGTATAACTTGCGCGATAACGGGATGTTTCCCATATTGTAACTTTAATAGCCTCGATTCTTTTCCAAAAAACCTCTTTCTTCAAATGATCGCGGATTTTCCCTCCTAATAATCTAGCTAACGCTTCTGTGGTAACGTTAGTGCAATCTAACATTTTAATTTCTGTTTTGGGAATAGAATAGTAACGATCTCCATACATAATTTCCATATTATGGTTGTTTTCTTTGAATTCTATGTACCTATTATTTGATGGAAGCAGAACATAATGATCCCAGGATGAAACGATTCTGCAAATGAGATTCTCTAGAAAAACAAAGTCAATTATCATGTTATTCTCATCTATTTCCCCCTCAACTTCTACCTCAACCTGATAATTATGTCCATGAAATCCTTCTTCGTAATCATCAGAAATTAGTGCATGGGAGGCACTAAAATGAGCAGATACTTTATCAAGAGCAACCGAAGTAGAAGATTCTTTGAGATTCAAGAGAGTTCTCTGCCATTAAAGAGTTTCTTCCCCATACCAATCCCCACCTTTCATATCAAGGAAAGCAGATATTGCTGCAGTCGTACCCTCACCAACAGCAACGGAAATCTGCCCTTGACCAGGAGTAATATCACCACAAGCATAAATTCGAGGAATATTTGTACGCTGTTTCTCATCAACTTTGATTAAACCTTCTTCCGTTAACTCAATCCCGATTTTCTTTGCTAATTCGTTATTGGGAATGATACCAATGGCAATGAAAACAGCTTTAACACGAAGAGAGCTTTCTTCTCCAGTCTTCTTATTCAGTAGGGTCACTTTCTTGACTCCACCAGCTTCACTCCCATGAATCTCTTGAACAATGGTGTCCCAAATTATATTTACATTAGAATTGTTGAGAATTTCATTCTGAAGTGATTCCTCGGCACGTAACCGATCGCGACGATGGATTAAATATACCTCCCGAACTACATTATCAAGATACAAAGCTTCTGTGACTGCAGAGTTTCCGCCTCCAACAACTGCCACTTTTTTAGATTTATATAATGGGCCATCACAGGTTGCGCAATAGGAGACTCCTTTTGCATCTAACTCCTTTTCTCCTGGAATATTCAAATGGCGATGATACGTACCAGTGGCCAAAATGACTACTTTTGACCTGAAACTACCAGTTGCAGTTATTACTTCTATGGGAACTTGATCAGCCTTAATATCTGTCACTTCGACTAACTCTCGAATCTCTGCTCCATACTTTTCCGCTTGTTTTCGTAGTCTGTCTGAAAAATCCATACCACTAATCTCAGAAAAACCAGGGTAGTTTTCAATCGTGGGAGTTTTCGCTGCTAAACCTCCTATTGCCTCCTTTTCTAGTACTAATGTCTTCCAACCCATGCGTGAACCATAAATAGCAGCAGCCATACCTCCTGGCCCACCACCGACTATTATCATGTCGAAATCAGAAGTCATTCCCATAATAAAGTACTCTCCACCTAATAATGGATTAGGTGATTTAACAATTCCTGTGTTAATATTCAAATATTAACTTTTTGAAGCTTGGTTTGAGAAAATCTAAGTGTGAAATTCATATGTTAATATGAAAACGAGTTTGTAGACCAAAAAGAAGTTATCCCCAAATTTTTTTGTCTTAGAGATTGAATGTATTTTTAAGTTGAAGCTCAAGATTTTACAGGTAATAGTACTACTAATTTATCAAGCCAAGGAGTACAATTATTTAGATTACTTATCATATCGTAAAAGATTCAGTTCCACCCAGAACGGTTGCCACGCACAATGGAAGTATTGAAGTCCTCAACATCTGAAATTTCTTTTAACATAGACACGACAAAAACATCGATTTATGAACAGGATTTTATTTTGATTACTGAATCTAAAAAAACTCCACAAAAACAGTATCTGGCCCAAGTAACGAATTTAATCCAAACCAAGGGAGAAGAAATAAAAGGCACAGCCACAATTCTTGGAGAAATCAACTCTGAAGATTTTTCACTTTCACCCTGCAAGTTTCCAATATCTTCCCAAGCACAAATCCAACATCCACCTAAAGGACTAGTATCGAAGATTATCTCGTACCGTGGTGACCAAGGGGTTTATTTAGGGGACGTAATTACTTTTGATAATAATACAGACCCTTTTCTCATATCACCAAAATTTTTGGAAAGACATGTACTCTGTGTGGCTAGTACAGGTGCTGGAAAATCGTACAGTGTTGGTGTATTATTAGAAGAAATTCTTATGAAGTTTGATACTGCATCTGTCTTGTTATTCGATATCCATAACGAATACTGGGGATTAGCTCAACCAAATGATGGTACAGAGATCGAAAAACTAGATTATGAGGACTACTCGCCTCGTGGCTTTCAAGACAGTATCCTTCTTTTTGAAAAAGATACCTTAAGTCTGGGAAAAAGCTTCGATTTGCCACGACTACGTAGATTAACCGATTTAACGGCTGCACAAGAAAATTCTTTATCAAATATTATCGAAAAACCAATCTTATTAGAAGACTTAATCTCGTTGATACAAAATTCAAATATCCATAGTTCTACACGAGAAACTTTAATTTCAAAGATATTTTCCCTGAAAAATCTGAACCTTTTTGAAGAAGAACTAGATTTGGAGACCTTTATCCGCCCAGGACAGATCTCGATTGTTCGGTTAGATCAATTTCTTGATGAACGTAAAAGTAATCTTTTAGTTAATGAAATACTTACTTTAGTATTTGAGAAGAAAATTCATGGGGATCTAGCGCGTGAGAATGAAATTATACTTGTCATTGAAGAAGCACATCGTTTTGCCTCTACAAATGAGATAATTACAAAAATTGCTCGAGAGGGACGGAAATTTGGTATTTATGAGATTCTCATTTCTCAACGACCTGCAGATTTTCCAGATAACATTATAGCAAACATGAACACATTAATTGCGCTAAGGATAAGATCTGATAAGGACATTAATAAAATTCGCTTGATGGAAGGAATAAGCACTGAAATTGTTTCAAGATTACCTCATCTTATTAGGGGAGAAGCATTAATTGTAGGACTACAAAGAGGGAGCCAAGAACCTATTAAAATTCGTGTACGTCCCCGTTTATCTAAACATATCGATCCTCAGGAAGATGAAATGCCTAATACTATCCCGCGATATAGAGGAGGAATGGAGAAAATAGAGTTAAAAGTTGTTTCTAGTCTTCCTAAAGATGAGTTTAGTACAATGACGCGGGATTCTTCAGAGATTGAAGCGTTTAGTCACAAAGATTTAACAAATCTACTTGCATGTAAACACATTTTAATTCTACACAAAAAAACTGGAATTTGTATCTTTGATTTTGGAATAACCATGCTGAAAATAGATCCTCAACTGGTTTCAGGATTTCTGAGCGCTATTTCAGGGCTTTTTAGTGAACTGAAAGAAGATCTCGTTAAAGAACGTACAATTTTACGAATATTTACTGAAGAAATTGGAGATCGTGCTTTTAAAATTGTCACGGTTGAGGGAACCAACTCTGTTGCTGCAGTTATCCTCGATCGGACTCCAAAGTACCTGAACATCCTAAAACGGCGAATCAGGAATTTCTCTTACGCCTTCGAAACAGAGTTCCGAACCACTCTGGAAGAATTCGTTGGTGTTATTGATGATTTTGCTCCAACAATACAAATACTTGATCTTCATCTAGGTTTATCCTTAATAACTCCTCTCCAAATCAATCGATCATATAAAGGCGAAATTCCTCATCCTGTTTTGTACGAGATTATTTATAAACAAATAGACCAGCTTGCTATAAACGAAGGACTTTTTGCTTTAGAGATCGTTAATCAGTGTCTTCTGGATTCAGATTACAATTATCGAGAAATTACTGAAGTAATTATCTCGTATTTGCACGATAAGGTTCTTGTACTTGTAGATCAAAACCGAAAACTACCACTGCTTATCTCTACACTACCTCCAGCAGATCTGCAACAACTAAAGGTTGAAGAAGCCGTAGCTGATGAACAAATATTTCCTGAAGTATCAGAATATGTTCCTGGTGAGGAACCTTTAGAAATTGGAGAACTAGATATCGATTGGTTTATTACACTAATTCCAGAAATTCAAACAAATTCTCTCCCCGAATCTCTTATATCAGATATTCTACAACGAGACCTAATATTTGAATCAGAATTAAGAATAAAAACTACTTCAATCCGTATAAAAGCTTACTCCAAATCAGATTTATTACATTGGGCCACTTTAATGACTCAAAAAGGATTTATATTCCATTCAAAAGCCAAAAATCCTTTAAATGGTTTAAAAATAACCCTAAAGACAGATCTTACAACAATCATTTGCTCAATTACCCAATTAAAAACTGGTGATTATTGTTTTATCATTGGAGAGGGTGAATAAAACTTTAAACGCATTTTAGGCAATATATTGAATATATACAACCAATGGACTCAAACTTATGTTAGGACTAATAATGTTCTCTACCCAGGAGAGAAAACTTCATCTATAATTTCTATATCCTGTTTAAAAATATCAAGATCTCCTAACCAAGTCGGAAGAGTCTTAGCATATCTTTCTTCAAAGTTTGTTAAAAATTCGTTAAGCTTTTTTCTCAACTCGGTAGAGGTACTATCTGCAAAAATTGCAGCAAAAACCCATTTTGCATATTCTATGGTTAGAACCACGTCACCATGATCTATAGTCTTTAATAACTGTTCACTCCGCACTGCTTCTTTCGCGAAAGAGGTAATGGCTGAGAAAAGACCAGCTACTAACGCTGGCTCGACTAGTGACTCCGTTGCAAAAGTGTGTGATAACACAGCACGCCCATCAAGCATCATTATATGGAGCGAATCAATAGTTACTTCTTCAAAGGAGTATGAGAATTCTCTATGCAATAGAGTAAGTATTTGATTAAAAGGAACTTCAATATCAAAAGTTAATTCATCTAAAATTCGATAGATCTCAGTAATAGGCATATCTATTTCATTCAAAGGTTTAAGTGTCCCAGTGATAGCATCACGCAGCTGTTGTCCATTCTCGATTGATACCCAGGCTTCATCTACCTTTTGCCTCACTTCAGGATCATCACTAGGTGTCGTTCCAACCAGAATTATATCCGATTTATTCCGTAATTCACCTAAATTAGGCAATCTTCCCATTTCAGAAAAAATTGACCTAAATTGGATTTTTTCTTCCCCTTCTTTGTCACTTTTCTGTGTTTTTACATGAAATTTTCGCCGAGCTAAGAATAAAATCGCACCATAGGTTAATATTATTGCAAAAGGATGTAAAAGGTTATAGGGAATAGATAGAATTCCGAGGAAGGTTCCTCCCTGCCCTTGCCAGATCACAGGAATCTGACGTAATTCAGGGATTATAAATTGTACCTCATTGAAGACACCTTCTTTCCAGACAGAAGTTAGCCACTTTAGTTCCCACCCCTGAGTCAAACCAGCAAAGATGGAAGTGAGAGTGATAAATGGAGGAATTAAAGGAACACCACCAATCCGGAAAATCGAGGTGGGTAAACCTAATAGCGTGTACCATTTTAGATCAAACCAGCCAAAGACCAAGAAACTAACAGTAGATATTGACACAAATATCACTAGTGTTGTTCCAAATACACTCCAATTCCATCTTCTAAAGAATAAGATCAACGCAGCACAGATAAGAAAGCTAATGCAATTTTGAGTTATCCAAAAGAAGGTATCATATTGAACAGTTTCAATATTACGGGCTATACCTGTGAGAATAACACGGTAAACGAGAAACCCAATTGCAAGAAGAAAACCAATAACAATTCCCACAGCGGTTGATTTTAGGATATTAGTACGATCAATTCTTTTAACTGTCAATTTAAGATTTTTAAATGATTCGATGAGCTTTATTAGCAAATAAATCGAAAAAGGTTCAAAAATATCCAGAAAAAGTACAAAGAATATCGAAACCATAATGAAGTAAACCACGAAATAGGAAATAACAAAAATCTGATCGAAATACTCGAATAAGAAGAGAATAACAGCTAATCCTGATGTAACTGCCCCTACAGTCGATAAGCTCTGAACCATTGCAATGTATAGTTGATTTCCTAGGAATTTACCTTTACGAGACAAGTTACTTGCTTTAATCAGGTACACACTAAATACAAGTGTTGCAATGTATGCAAAGAATATCTCTAAAAACCAACCCATTGAAGTACCTTGAAGTAAGCTGGGATTTTCGGTTTCTCCTAGGAGACGTAAGATCGTCATAAGTAAAAATAGTGTAATGGGAAGGATGGCAATGAGTACTTTTAATAACTCCCTTTCATTTGCCCACTCTTTTTCTTTCACCCGTTTTCTGATTTCTTGAAACGGTGAAACTTCCATTTCAAACTGAATCTCTTTTAATCGTTGAGTAACACTTCGGACTTCTTCTGTTTGCTGCTTTAAACTAAGAATATCTTTTTCTAACTCATTAATTTCTCGGCCAATCTCTTGAAGCTCGTCTTCGCTGGCAGCTCTTTGCCTGTTCAAAAGAATTTTAAGTTCCTCATTATTTTGCTTGATTAGCCGTCTGAGAGGTTTCTTTTCGTTACGTTTATCGCTCCAAGTCTGGTATAACAGTATTATCATTGAAACAATTGGGGAAATACCGAAAACAAACGCTAGAATAATGATTGGATAATATAAATAATTAACAATTGAATTTACAAAATGCTGAAACAGATAGCGAACTAACATGGGCATTCCTGGAATTGTAGCTTGTACAGGACTCGCAGCTGAATCCCATATAGTAGTATAGTCTCCTTCCCACACACCTGTACCTGAAACAGGATAATACTCCTGATCCATATATTGAGTCGGGTGTGGCACAAAAGCGTTTAAGATACTGGGAAAGATGAAATATGCCAAATAAAAAACAATAAAGCCAATATAAGCACGATTAAAGATGACTGCAAAAATATTTTCATCTTTTCGCCGTGTAATAAGATAAGGAAAGAATAAAATTATTATGGGGGAGAACGTGAGAAGTAACGAGGCAAAAAGGTTAATTGGATCCATTAATAAGGCAATTGATACCATTATTTCTCATCCTATTGCAATTAACTCTGATTAAAAAGATCTTTAGTTTTTTAGCTCTTTGTGAGATAAAAGATTTCAACTTTATTTAAAAGATTATTCTAAATTTGTTATAATGGTCATAGCTAGACTATTTACCAAGTTTGAAGTTTGAGCTTATTGGGTAATAGATATTTGCCTTTAAGTTCATCTTAATAAAGAATCTCATAATGTATTGAGGCTAATTTTAATAAAATTAATCAGAATACAAAGAAAAGAGGGAAAAAAAAGAAAAAAAAGAAAAAAAAAGATTAATGATGTCGCTTACGGTGCATTGTATACAGAGGAGGAAGGGTAAATAACACAATGAGAATCTCGAATCCAGGAACACCACCAGTGGTACTAGTTGGTGGAGGCCCACTGGTCTTTGATGATGATGAAGCACTTGACTCAACAGCAGCCATCGCTGCAACGGCGGAATACGCGGGATCGTGGACGATTTCTCCACCAACCCAATCACCAAACTGAGTGAGGGTCAAGTAATTTGCCTCCTCAGCTCTGTAGCCATAGGTTTTGTGATAACCAAATCCATTTTCGAGTATCCACTTGATAAAGTCGTGATAGAGTTCGTGAGAAATATCCAAATATCCTTTGACTAGGGGAGTTGTTACATGAGTCATATCTGAATGGTATTTAGCAAGAAAAGTAACATTGCGGTCAAGATCAGCATCGAAGCCAAGCTCTTCAACACCCTTTAATTTGTAGGTGTTTTTATCAACAAAAGAAGTTTCAAAGTCATCTTCAGCCGAGATAGTCAGCATTCCATCATCCCAGATGGCATCCTTGAAATTCAATCCATAAGAATTAGTCTGTGTCATTACAGCGAAACCAAATCCGTTTGCATCATTTATACGGGCTTGTGCATCATCAAATGGATAAGCTTCAACTATAAACTCATGAGAAAGTTTGTCAGGAATAGGTGTTCCTAGAATGTTCAAACCAGCACCAGGTAAATCAATTTCATAAGTTATTGAGTCCTTGAATGAATCAGTATATTTTGAGTCAATCGGAGATCCAGAGTCTAATGTGAATAACCAGCTGACTTCCCCAATATTGTAATGGGTAACAATGTCAGTTTTAACTTCTGTAACTTCACCTTCAGTTGACGTGGACCATGTTACGTTGTAGTTAAAAGCTAGATAGTCAAATACTGTTGCTGCCTGAAACCCTGCAATCATTGCTTTTAATTTATCTATTTTATCTTTTAATAATGCTTTTGGAATGTCTTTAACTGGGTCATAAGCGCTCTCGTCTGCTTTTTGCCAAAATGTCACCATATTGGTGTAATTAATACCAAAATGAATTTCGTTTTTGTCTACAACTTCAAATGAGGTTTCAACGTCATATTTCGGAATAGCATCGTAACCATGAGAAGGATCGGTTATTAGTGCGTTTATACCATTAGTTAGTTGATCTAGAGCTAATGTGTATCCAACGTAGATTGTGTCATCAGGAGTCAAGGTTTTTTCAGATGGAGTAGTAGAGTATGCGAGAAGCGCTACAAAATCATTTGCAGCAAACATCTCTGAAGTGGAACCATCTTCTGTTGTTGTCCAATGTTCGAGCAGGAATTGAAATGGTGTTGTTGCATTTACAGTTGCGATCGGTTCATCTGGAAAACCAAGATCCTCTAGTACAGCCATGGCTGAAGATCTAAAAATATCACTGAGTTTAAGATCCATCTCAACTTTTTCTAAGCCAGTGTAACCAACTTCAATACCTGATGCATTAATATAGGATAGAAAGACCGAGGCGTTATCATCAGGGAAATATGGTTTAAGTGGAACATCGATTGTTTCATGGAAGTAATCTTCACTAAAGTCATGAGAGAGAACGAATTCAGTAGGAGCCGTTGTATTAGCAGCTGAAAAAATTATCGAACTAGCTAAGATAGCAATTGTAGACAATGCCAGCTGTAGAATCAATACTTTTTGTTTTTTCATTATTAGATTTCACCTAAATAACTTTTAAATTACTTTAATTGAACTCTCGACTATGAAACTCATAATTTAAAGTTTTGAGTCACATCTGAAGTCGAGTAATTGGTCTAAGAACTATGCATTTATCATCCTTTAAAAAAATGTGCGAAACAAAAATCCGCCAAAAAAAGTTTATAATGTTTTTTAAATCCCTTAAAACCTTGCTTTTAAAAGAATTACTTTATGTTCAATAATATATTATAGGTTCCAATCTTATTGGATTGGAATAACCTTCTTAGCTTCATTTTTGATTAGTGGATGTGGATTATTCCTTTCTTAGAGCTTTTTAGGTATTCATTTTCCCCTATTTCCTCGTTTAACAATGACTACCAGAATTAGAAGCCCCAATAATACTGATACGGTTGGAATGAGTGTGACTTGACTCATTTTTGATTTAATGGTAGAAGATGGAGCGGTTTTAACTGCATATTGTATTAAGTTAATTTTGAAACTCATCCCTGACCATTCTACTAGTTGAAAATCTTGTATATATTGTGCTGAAGTCAGATCTAAACCTACTTTATTTAATACTTCACTGATCCCTAATGTAGAAATCTCTGGATTTGCAATGAAGCGTTTAATACATTCAACAATCAGTTCTTTTAGTAATGATGTTTCTTGTAGGAATAAAAGATTGTCTGCAAACCCAGTTTGTTGGTTCAAAGCAATTACTCGCGCTTCCATTGGAACCAGGGAGATTTCATTTATACCATCTTCCTGAATTATTGCAAAATTCCGGCCTTTAACTTGGGTTGAGAATAATATTCGTTCATCATGAATAACTGAAATTCCATCTTTTACAGTAAACTCCAACTGAGATAATTCTGCTTTTGTTCTGTTCTGATCATCTATAACTACCTGAAGATCATTTACCACTTGGGTTCCGTTTAATACACCAATGTTTTGAGCTGTGATGAGGGAGAAAGAAAGATTAGAAAACATTTGTAACCGTTCTGATATATCTGGGCCCTGATACCAGGAGAATGTTTCGTTAATTGGGATTAAATCCTTGAAATCCTCTTGTATCGTGTAATTAAGGGCATTTAACCAATTTTGCTCGCGTGGTAATTCCTCATTAATGATCAAATTCATTACATTTCCTATTGAAATCTCTGACAGAGTCTCTACTCCAGAAGTCCCATAATGTGAGTATTTTCTCAAAGTCAGGGAGAAAGATATGTAATCAAACTGAACAATCATAAAATGTTCTGCAATCTCCAATCCAAAATTATCTAAAGCAACACCACTAGTTTGGAATAGAAAGGTCAGATTAGAAAATGTTAAATCGATTTGTAGCTCGTTAACAGATTCTTGGATCATTATGGAAGTTTCTACTGACAAATTAAAGGAATATCCCTTATCATTTGGAATTAAAAACTCTAAAAATTCTAATGGTACATTAGCATATCCAAGCTGATAATCAATAGGATTAAATCCGCTTCCATTTACCGTTAATGCCATCCCAAGAAAATCCTGAGCTAATAGGACATCCTCTCCTGTTGGAAGAGAGAAATGATGTAAATACTTAACAAAGGGGGCTGCAGATTGCCATTCTATCGAATCAATTAGAATGTCTTGTGTCCGTTTCACCTGTTCTAAAGCCAGAAATGCTGAACTGATGTCTTGAGCTTCGTATCCTACTAATGATAGAATATTATCTTCTTTGAGGTCTGGGTCAGTAGTATTTGGATCCCATGATTGATCTAGCAAATCATTGATTATTCGTAATGGTTGACCACTAGAAACTCTAGGATTATAATCAAACCTTACTCCAAACAGGTTTTTTTCAAAAAATGAATCTAATTGTATAAAATGATATTCACTTCTCCCAATACCTGATACAGTATTTCCTGAGGTAACTAATACTAAACACAAACCTAGGAGCCATGATTTCCTAAATGAATAGTTGTATGCTTTCGTTTAGGCTGCCTCCAAATGGCTTTTCAACCATGTTAATCGCTTTGGGCCTATGATATACTTTGATCGCTTTTTTTCTTTTAGTGTAATTATGATTCCTAACTCAACTAATTTCTTGATATGATGTTGTACACTAGAATGATGTACATCGATTTCTTGTGAAATTTTTGACAGTGGTAACGGTTTTCCTTTCCTTATCAATACACGACAGAGTTCTTTCGCTACATCACTTTTTAATGCCAAGGCAATTTCTGATATTTGCACAGATTTTGCACCAACTAAATAGAAAATATGATACTTCCCAATTTTCTCATGGGTTATTAAATTAAAGTCATCTAATGCTTGTAAATGCCATAACAAGGAAGAAATACCACACTTAACTTCCCGCTGAATCTCACGTAAATGAGCTCCCTGTTCCCCTTTCAGCTCTAGATATTCTACAATTTGATTTCTCAACTCATTTTCCAGAAGTTCAGTTTCATTGATTCGTCGTCTTTGTGGTGAGTATGTAATATGAGCTATAAATAAAACCAGGCTCATAAAAACTCCTACCACGATTTCGCGGACTTTAGAAAAGACTCCTATTTTAATCAATATGATAACAGATAAAATGGTTGCAATCACAGCGATACCAATTGCTGCTATCTCGTCTACTCCTCCTAGTTGTGGATAAATTCCTTCTTGGCCTGAAGGTAAGGTTCCTATTGTCAATTGTGCAAGTTGCCCTAAAAGTTCAATCACATTTTCTGGTGCCTCTAATCCGACCCCAAGTAACCTAAACTTGGATTCTTCCACTTCTAAATTCATTTCAATTGAGAAACTGCAAACAATCACACGATTGTCTACCTTCCAAATTCCTGACTTTAGATCTTCCAAGATAGGGTCTACCTTGGGCGTTGTAACCTCTGCTAGCAGTTGAGATTGGCTATTCATCTCCACCCATGCTGTACTACCATTAAAATCAAAGATGGTTTTACTCAAATTAAGCATTGGCAACTGATTCTCCACTATGCTTAATTCTTGTTTTGCGAATGAACCATTAAGTGGATATACAACTGGGGCATAAGCAGCGATACCTAGATGTGATAAATCTTGGAGGGGAGTCTCATTAAAATAACGATTCAATACAAACATGCCTCTCCCATTCAGTTTCCATTCACTAATGTCGCCCACAAATGTCAAATCTATAGGTAAAGCTAATTCGTTGACCCACCATATGGCTGTAACACTTTCATTGTCAAATGCAAATGATGAATCAGCTTGGACAACAGAGAGGTTGTAATACTTAGCTACTCTCCCTGATAACCTCACCATCTCCTGACTTAACTTTTTATCCATAGCTGAACCATAAAAAACAGCTATTATACCTTCTTCTGTTTCTCCGTTCCCTATTGCTTCCATAATTGGCATAAAATTACTTATTAATAAAAATCCTACTATAATAAATATTCTTATCGCTATTCGCCTGTGAAACTTTCGTTTTTGGCAATCCATGTTCTGCTTACACCGACATTTCAACATTCCTCTTCAGATAAAAAAAATCTTTCCGAACCAATATCCCGCAATCTGTAAATAAAGAAGTTCAGAGAAGACAGATTAGATATTTTAATTGCCAAAAGCTCACTAAAGAGGAGAATTTCTGTGCCAAAACCATTGTTTCGTACCTATCTTACAGCCCCGTGGAAAGTTGAATATGTTAAACAAAAGAAAGATCCAAATCAGTGTTTTTTTTGCGCTATCACCCATAAAACAGCAGGAATAGAAGCATGGGAACTTTTTCGTGATGATCAGAGCATGATTTTACTCAATCGTTTTCCTTATAATCCAGGACATCTCTTGGTTTCACCTTTGGAACATTATGAACATTATGAAGAGGTACCGACAGATTTAGTCACTCATCTTGCTTTATTATTACAGCGAGGAATTAAATTACTAAAAATCACTCATCAACCAAGAGCTTTTAATATTGGATTAAATATTGGAAATGCAGCAGGAGGAAGTGTAAAACATTTACATTGGCACATTGTACCTCGCTATTTTGGTGATTTAAACTTTATGGAGATATTAAAAACAAGAGTCTTGGTTGAAACCCTTGAACAGACAATGGCCAAATTAAGACAAAATATTGGTATTTTACTCTCAACATTGTAAATATTCTGTTTTTTTTATTCAAATTTAATATTCACATTATTATTAGTAAGAACTGATATGCCTGAAAATTTTTCAAATTTTAAAGTAATATATTTCTATATTGAGAAATTAGTATAATGAAAAGTTTAAGTAATATGTAATACATGTTTCAACAAGTCAATTTCTGACATTTTGAAATCAAAAAAAAAAAGCGGAGAATGAATCATAATGAAAATCCTAAGATTATATCATAAAAAGCGTGCAGTCAGTCCCGTTATAGCTGCAATTCTATTAATTGGACTTGCAGTCGCTGCAGGTGCAGCGTTATTTTTCGTAATAATACCAATGATCTCCACAAGCACGAAGATAGAATTTCAAGGAACTCCTGTTTTTACTAATGGCACAGCAAAAATTGAGATTAAGAGTACAGGTACCAAAAGTGCGACAATAACAGATATTAAGCTTGAGGCAAATAACGGTACATGGGTAGAAGCACAATTTGATTTTACCGAAATTTCAATTGAAGCTGGACAGGGAGACATATTAAAATATACTTTTGATGAAGAAATCGCTGGTACAATAACTAAGTGGAGAGTCACAGTCTCATTTAGACCCACTGATGATGCTAAAGCAACACCTTCGACTTTAACCAGAGAATTTAACCCATAAAATAATTCCTTTTTCATTTCCTTTTTTTAAAATCAAATTTTGACTTTTTAAATTAGATTTTGTCGTTAAAATATACTTAAGTATGAAAAATATCATAATTGGATGTTTTTACATAAATTAAGATAAACGGGAAGCTTCAGCACGACTACGAACGTATTTATTGATAACCATTTTTCCATCTGTTAAGATTCGCCGCATATTTATACTGAATTTCTCCCAATAGTCAATTAAAGTTTCTCGTTGTTCTACAGTTTTTACCATTTCTGTATTGAGAAAAAATGAAATTTGGTATCCTTCTTCTGGTTCTCGTATAACTTTTAATCTCGATCCAGCATCTCGCCATAGCTCATTTCGAATTCGTTCGAAAATAAACTGTTCAACAGGATCATTGAAGCGAAGTTTGAGGGAAGCAATAGCTGAATTGCCTTGTCTAATTAACTGACCATTTTTAAAATTAATAATCTCGCGAAGAGCCGTTTCACAGCCCTCACAGTCAGGACAAAGAACGCATATCGGTTCGACTCCTGTTTTATCACATTTAACGGATTGTAACACTAAATTAGATTCTAATAATGGCAAATAAGATTCATCCTAATCAGAATTTTTGCAATTGATTGCATTTACTCTCTCCTTTATAATCAATGGCATCTAGTGAAAAATAAAAGATTTGTCTTTGTAGTAACTAATAAATTAAAATAGGGCAAAGAGAAAGTTTTGTCGGGATTAAATTAAAATTCCCGCACTTTTAACATTTTAGTCCTAGTTGAAGTAATAAGATAATGCATTAATCCAAGCTTGACTTTGGGTTTTGTTATCAATACGAGAATGGTACTCCCTACACTAGAGATTAAGCCTAAACCAAGGGGGGTCTGAACATGGATGAAATTTATTTCCTTTCCCAAATTAAGTTGAACACAAGCCCCAGCAAAAGTACTGACAATTCCAGCGACCATGGCAGACACCAATGTTTCAACTTCTTCGGAAATTGGTGTAGTTCGTGCACACATTATAGGAAATCCTTCTTCGCTTACTAAAAGTGCTTGTTCCACTCCTTGAACTGCACCTAGACTATCTAATATCTTTTGAATCTTTTCTGTAGATGAAGATTCTTCATCTCTATCAATGGTGATATGTTCATATGTTGCCAATTTAATCACTTAAATTAAAGGTCTATACTTTCACAAAATTTATGTCTCTCTGTCATTTTTAAGCTCCAAAATATCCCTAAATTCGAATGTTGTTTGAAGAACATTTTCTTGTTTTTTTCTATTAAAATAAATCTATCTTGCTAGATCGTGAACATCCAACTGATAAATCGTATTCATCCATTGCTTTTGTTTACATCATTACTAAATTCATTCATCTGGTTTAATTGTGAGAATACTCTTTTCATCTATAGCTAGAAAATGATAGGAAAACTAGAGGAAGGATTGAAACAAAGAGAAGAATTTATTATGCTTTCTTTAGGCGAGGCAAATAGACACTGAGGTACTTGTAATGAGCGAAATCATCCGAATGCAAAGATGTAATCCCTGTCAAGTTGCTGTTATGCCTAGTCAACATGGAACAACACGATTTCCTTGTCCTTCCTGTGGAATGATCCCCATAATTCGTTGTGAACGATGTCGAAAATTGGGGAACCGATATACTTGTCCTAATTGTGGATTCTCAGGACCTTAATGTCATTTTGTTTAATATAATGCGGTTTATTCAACTGCTAGTCTTAAATGTAACTAATTGAGGCTCAATTATGTCTAATGTTCTATCGATATTGAAGATAATTCCCACTTCCCCAGAAGTAAATCGCAATGAGGTGCTTTCTCACGTCCAAACCAACTTAATAAGTGACTTAAATTTAGAAATACTTAAGAACGAAGAGGAGCCCCTTTTTTTCGGCTTATATGCCATTAAACTCTTCGTAAAAACAGCTGACTCTGATGAAGGAACTGAAACACTTCAAAAATTTGAGGATCGTCTTATAGCTCTGGAAGAAGTGGACAATTGCGAAATTGAACTTCAAACAATCATTGATTATTAATTTCACAATGTTTTTAGGTATTAAAAAATTTTCTGGGTGATGAAGCATTAGAATTTTCCTGACATCTAGAGGTAATATTAATAGGATTAAATAGAAACTAATTTTAAACAAGAATCAGGACAACTAGACAAGAGTTCAATACTTTGTTAATTAATGTATAAAGTTGAGGATATTGGCAAAGGAAGTTGTATTAAAGGTTGCCGAGGCGAGACAACGTGATGTGGGACGGGGAAAAATCCGTATGGATGATATCAATATGCGAGAAATTGGTATCACAACTGGTGACGTTGTCGAGATTAAAGGAAGGCAAAAAACAGGAGCTATCGCTTGGCCTGCTTACATTGAAGATCAGGGAGCTGGTATTGTACGAATGGATGGAATAATTCGTAGGAATGCCAAGGTATCGTTAGAAGAGAATGTTCGGATCCAAAAAGCCCAGATAAAAGTAGCCAAAACGGTCAATATTGCACCAACTCGCCAAATTTCCCTCGATTATGGTTTTGAAGCCTTTGTAAAACGAAAATTGTTAGGATATCCTGTTTCCAAGAATGATACGGTTCTCATCCCTATTCTAGGTAGATCTATACCATTTGTTGTGAATTCAACAACTCCAACAGATATTGTATTAATCACTGATACAACAAAACTTAATGTTTCAGAAAAACCAGTTTCTGAAATTGAAACTGGAATGCCAGGGGTAAGCTATGAGGATATTGGTGGTTTATCAGATGCAATTCAACGAATTCGTGAAATGGTTGAATTACCTTTGAAACATCCTGAACTCTTTAAAAAATTGGGAATTGATCCACCTAAAGGAGTTTTATTACACGGACCCCCAGGAACAGGTAAAACACTCATTGCTAAAGCAGTTGCTAATGAATCAGAGGCCCATTTCATTCCTATTCAAGGGCCTGAAATCATGTCTAAGTTCTACGGTGAATGTGTCGCTAAAGATTCTTTGGTTTTTACAAATGGAAACGGATTGAAATCCATTGGAAAGACAATCCAAAATGGGAAAGTCCATTCGATTGCAGGATTGAATTTTGATACCGGAGAGATAAACCTTCTACCTGTGAAAGAATTATTTGACAAAGGAACCCAAATCACATTAAAGATAACAACTCCACATGGACAACTTGAGGTTACACCTTCTTCAAGGTTTCTGACTCTGTATGATGGAGAATTAAATTGGATCTACGCAGATGAATTAAAGGTTGGAGATCAAATTGCTAGTCCTAGAACGTTAAGGATTATAGATACGAAAACACCACTAGTTCTCAATAGTCTGAAGGACAATACTCTCATTTGTGGCGAACTTGTTAAAAATCTATTTTCAAATATGTCAGAATACGGAAAAAGTGGAGAGTATGCAAAAGAATTAGGGATTAATAAGAGGAAATTTGAAACCCTAAAGTATTCTAAAGGGAAAATTCCTGCTTTATATGTAAAAAAGCTTTTTTCATTATATCCCGTTGATGATCAATACGATTTATATTTGGAACATAATAGAAAAGTCCCTCTTTATATGACTGAAGATTTTATGTATATACTTGGCTTACTTACTGGAGACGGTCATCTTAGATATTCACATTCATACGGAACTGTTACTCAAATAATTTTAACATCAAAAGATGAAGCTGTTAAAAATCAGTATATTAAAGCGATAAAAAATACTTTCAATATTACTCCTCACGAATATTCTAAAGCTGATTATTCGTATTACTTTAATTCACGACCTATTGGTGATCTCCTACATAACTTAGGATTGCCTGTTTCTAAAAAGTCAGAAACCGTAACTGTTCCTCATTACGTAATAAATACACCTATAAAATTATTAAAGTCCTATTTGCGGGGATTATTTGATTCTGATGGTGGAGTACAATTTATTTCGGAGAAGAATCCTGAAAAAAGGAGTATTCAAATCACATATACTTCAAAAAGCAGAAAGCTAATCCAAGGTATCAAGCTCTGTCTTCTTAGGTTTGATATTCTCTCGACTATTTCTCACAGAAAGAGAGATGGAACTTGGAGATTGTTTATATCAAATAATTCATCAATAGAGAATTTTAAGAAGTATATTTCATTTATCCATCAGAGGAAACGAGAAAAAATGATGAGTAAAATCGAAAGAGAATATTCTCGTCCTACTTATGATAGAATCCCTATAGCTAAGTGGATATACAAGAATGCTAAAAAAGCGAATATTGGACATAGAGAATTATTACGAAATGGGATTAATCCTGCTGTTAAAGGGTTAACTATTGAACAACTGCGTAAAGCATATATTATATTCAAAGAAAAAGGCTTAGATAGTATCTTACTTGACAAAATCAACTACTTACTAGATTTGAAAGTAATATGGACACCAATTCGACGAATTGAACGAAGTCAAGCGCATGTATATGATTTTGAAGTACCAAAACACCATAATTTTATTGCAAACGGATTATTAGTGCATAATAGCGAAGCCAGACTACGCGAGATATTCAAAGAAGCTGAAGATAACGCGCCAAGTATAGTATTTATTGATGAAATCGACGCTATTGCTCCTAAACGAGAGGAAGTCACTGGTGAAGTCGAACGACGTGTTGTTGCACAAATTTTAGCCCTGATGGATGGATTGGAAAGCCGTGGAGAAACAATTGTTATTGGAGCGACCAATCGGCCCAATGCAGTCGATCCTGCTTTACGTCGACCTGGACGTTTTGATCGTGAAATTGAAATTGGGGTTCCCGACAAAAATGAACGCTTAGAAATCCTTCAGATTCACACGAGAAGGATGCCAGGAATAGAAGATGTGGATACAGAAAAACTTGCAGTTATAACACATGGGTTTGTTGGTGCGGATCTTGCAGCATTAGGACGTGAAGCTGCAATGAAAAAGCTGCGAGAAATCTTACCTGAGATCAATCTAAGCGAGGATACCATCCCACCGACTGTTCTTGATAATCTAAAGGTGGAGGATCGCCATTTTGAGGATGCTCTAAAGGAGATCCATCCTTCTGCAATTAGAGAGGTATTTATTGAGGTTCCTAACGTGAAATGGGAGAATATTGGTGGGATGGACTCCATCAAACAGGAACTCATTGAAATTGTCGAATGGCCCCTAAGGCAAAAAAGTAGTTTCCAACGATTAGGGATAAATCCTCCTCGAGCTGTTCTTTTATTTGGAGCACCTGGAACTGGAAAAACTCTTTTAGCTAAAGCCTTAGCAACAGAAAGCCAAGTGAACTTTATCAGTGTAAAAGGTCCCGAACTCTTATCAAAATGGGTTGGGGAAAGTGAAAAAGCAGTTCGAGAAGTTTTTCGTAAAGCACGAACTGCCTCGCCAGCCCTTGTATTTTTCGATGAAATTGACGCTGTTGCTACCCGAAGAGGAACTGGTGACTCTTCTGGGGTAAATGAACGAGTCATCAGCCAACTTCTAACTGAATTAGCTGGAATAGAACCTTTAAGAGATGTTGTGGTGCTAGCAGCTACAAATCGTCCAGATATGATTGACCCCGCTCTTCTCAGACCTGGAAGATTTGATCGTGTTGTTTACATCCCTCCTCCTGATGAAGAAAGTCGCAAGTTAATATTAGACATCCATACAAAGAATATGCCACTAGCTGAAGATGTAAATCTAGATCGGCTGGCAAAGGAAACAGAATATTATGTAGGAGCTGATCTTGAAGCTATATGCCGCGAAGCTGGTATGATAGCTCTTCGTGAAGGTTTAGATACCAATATTGTTGAATGGCGGCATTTTGAGTCCTCTCTGTCGAGAGTTCATTCCTCCTGCACTCCAGAAATGATGAAATGGTATGAAAATCAAGAATCTCAATTCAGACGAAGAATAGCTCTTGGTTCTCAACCAACTGTTCCCCTATTTGGATAATATGCTCGTTAATGCTTTTATGACTAGTTACGAGGACTTCCAATTACTATTGCTTAGAAGATGATCTTAAGTATATTTTCAAGAGAGAATAATTGAATCTACCAAAAAATTCATTAGATGAATAATCTTGAACTCAATTATATTTTTCTCATCAAGGTGTTCACCTCAATCGAATCAATTCTCTACCAAATGGATATACCCCTAATATCGCTCCTATTTCAATATTGTTATCTCTGACAAAAAATAAAAGGTGACAAAGATCGTGGTAAATAAAGATCCTTATTGGAGACCATTCCCATTGACATTTTCAATCATGAATATTGTAGAACGACGTGAAGGCGTACTATTAGAAGATGATTTGATTCGTTTGCTTAAAAACGATGTTGGAGAATTCTCTGAACGAGAATTGAACCGAGCTTTAATGAAATTAGAAATAAAAGGTTTAATCCACATTCAATCTATTAAAAAGAATCAACGGATGATTAAAAGGATCGAGAGTGATCAAAAATATCTGACTGTGGGTGAGGATTGAGAGATTCCTCAGATTTCAGTCTATTTTCAAACCCAAGATCATCTAAGAGCTTACATATCGGACAAATTTCATGTGTGGAAACTTCACCACAGTTCTGACATAAAAATGGGGCTTCAAGCTTATGTACTTGAGGGAAATATTGAGAGACGGAATCATGAAGATTCACTATATTTCGTAAAGTACTAGGGCGTTTTTCCTCCATTTCGGAAAGAAATGTCCTGATGTTGTTTCGCATAGCAGAAAAAGCATAAGGACAAGGGTATGAATGATACTCCAAATCTTTTGCATATGCATAGAGGACGATTTCTGGTTCAGATATTCGTACAAACGGTCGTATACGAGGGATTAAGGTCTGAAACTTTTGAATAGGAAAACGAGAAAAACGAATGAATTTATTTGAATCTCCTCGTAACAGGTTCAGCAGAATTGATTGTGCTTCGTCATCTAAATTATGTGCAGTGGCAATTTTTGTGGCATTAATCCGTCGAGCTGCATAATTTAAAGCCCTACGACGTAGGATACCACAAATTGAACAAGCAGATAATGCATGTTTCTTAGAAAGGCTTTTTTCCACTATTTGATCTAGTGTTACACCATAAATATCCTTGAAGGATATTATAACATGAGGAATATGATATTTCTCAGTAATTTTCCGAGTAAGTTCTAAACATTCATCTCGATATCCTTTAATGCCTTCATCAATAGTCAATGCGGTCAAATTACACTGAGAAAATCGTTTTTTAAACTTAAAGAGTATATTAAGGAGAACTGTGCTGTCTTTCCCCCCCGAATACCCCAAACCAATGTGATCATCTCTATTCAACATATTATATTGATTAATGGTCTTTCTTACTCGATCCTCAATTAAGTCTGTGAAATGCTTTTTACAATATGTTTTTTTAGATTGTAGATCCCGTGTGAAAGGAATGTTTTTACAACAGTTTATTTGTGACATATTGAGACATCAAAGAATATTATATACTAATTTTGTATGAAGGAAGAATTTGATCAGCTTCTTTAATACCGTATTTGATAGCTTCTTCTGCAATTCTTTGTACATCATAGCTAGAAAATGGGGACAATTCCAAATATAGATCAATGCTTACAATCAATTCTCCATTCTCTGTTGTTTCAAGATTAATATCAATCAGGTCTTGATCTAAATCCTCACCAACTTCTGTAATAATAAATTGTCGAATTTTGATGTATAATTGATCAAGTACCTCATCTAGGTCTTTGACTACCAATTATTCCACATTACTATTCCTGAATTCAGTCATTCAATTCGATGATTGTAGATTACCCAATTCTTCGCTTAAGCGAGCTTGTAATTCCTCTAAACGTTTCATATTCTGTGCTTCTTGTGAAGAAAAACTCTTTTGTTTAAGCTCTAGTAACTCTGCTCGCTCTGTTAATTCTTTAAGGACATCACTAACCTTTTTAGGGAACATCACTGATCCTACAGTTTTCCAAACTTCACTTTCTGAATCTAACTTTTGTAGCTCCTTTTTAGTCATCTCGATTTCAGAGAGAGTTCGTGAAATTTCGGCTTGTTGAATTCGTAGGTTCTGAACAGTTTGTTCCAGCTGTCGAAATCTCAGGAGTTGTTCTTGTTTAGCTGGGGAGAGTTCACGAAAGGCCATTTTTGTTATCACAACTTATAAGTCATTTGTTAGATAATTCAGGTTTAATCGTTGAAGTCTGCTTATTAATTAAAAGTTTGTTTTGACAAAGTCATAACTGCTTTAGATGTTGTAGAGATCCAGCGCAAAACTGAACTAATGGTTGCCTTTGCTGCATTAATATCTTGAGCAGTGATATTAATGACGATTTTTTGACCTTTCAATTTGATTGATGCCTTAGAACGTTCAAAACGTTGTTCTTGAATCTCTGGTGACAAAGATGTAAAGATAATTTGAGCTTGATCCTCACAATCGTATTGAATAGAAAAATGAATTTCAAGTTTGGTACTCATTGTTAACGCATTCTGAAGTGATTTGAATCTTATAAAGAAGGAGTGATTGTAATAAGTTTTGTAGAACAGCTTGCCCAATGAGAGAATTTTTAGTTTCTTTTCTAAAACTAATTGTTAGCAAGTTCTTTGTACTTATATGTTTTGAATCCTTAAACACATGTTGAAAAAAGTCTGTAATTCTTTCTTTGATCATTTTATCTACCTCCTCGGAAAAGTCGAAGCAAACTTTCTCAATATTGATACGTTGTTTCTTCCTGTGTTTTTGTAAAGATATAATCTTACTCAATTCAACTGTAGCTTCTACTAATTGGGGTATTTTTCCTATTTTATAAGCCTTAACTGAGACTAGACCCTCCTCTGTAGTCCCTTGAAGGATGAGAAGCCTAGAAATCTGTTTATTCCAACAATAAGTGAAGAGTTTATTCAGACTTAATGAACCACGGTTCATCCTTTGGGAATTGGGAAACGAGAGAGTAATGATTTTACTTACACGACGTAAATATTGGGTGGGATCCCGAGAGGTAGTTATTAACATGTTTTCCCTGACCTCTCATTGTCCATTTTTTTTCAAGTTATGCTTTAGATTTAGAAAATAGCTGAGAAGCAAATTATACTTCTGATTGACCTGCTAGGCGTTTTGCAGTTCGATTGGCGATTTTTCCTCCAGGAGTCTCGGGAGTCCATGAACCACCAGTGAAGCGGAAACCACAGAATGAGCATTCCCAAATCCCAATTGAAACTCGACGTACTTTTACTGTGTTACAGGAAGGACATGTATGTTTGATTTTTAAAGTACTTTCAATTTTTCGAATCCTTTTTCGTACACTGGCACCATACCGAGTACCAAATCTACCAGTTGATCCTACTTTCTTAGTTCGTCCCATTAATATCACACTTCCGTCTTTAATTGTGGGTTTTTTATTTTTTGATTTTTAAATCAAAAATCGAACTTAAACATTTCCTGTAGCTCTGTCACTTGAGAATTTTCTTCAATAAGTGTGATTAGCTCTTTAACTCGACTCGATGCATTCTCTATAATAGTTAAAATTTCTTCTTCTAGGAATACTCCTGATTCTCCTTTTTGCATTGAACATATTAAATTTTCATCTGTGATAGCTATAGAAAATCGTGCTGTTTTACCTCGATCCTCAATTAAGTTTGGGTCATATATGATAATATCATTAATTTTTGCATAGGTTAAACTTGCTACACAGCCTTTTTTGGGTAATGGTTCTGTTTCTTCCAATAAAGTGACTTCCTCGGTCTCCTCATCAATTGAAACTTTGTTTATCCGCGTATTAGCGAGTGCCGCCATTGCAGCGAGAGCTGAGGCATCTATCAAATTACCTCCATCATCGAGTATGTATATATCAACAAAAAGAATCCACACTGTCTTACCAGGAATAACACATAATTTTGGATCATCCATTGGAATTACCTTGCTTTCACGAATCCCACGATCTACAATTCGAGCCATTTCGATAGCTTCTGGGCCTGGTGGACCACTTTCAAAAGATGGTGATGAAATAGGAGATAATTCAAGGTTAACCGTAATAACACCATTATTTGGTGTGTCAGGAAAAGGAGAACCTAACTGGGCTTTTACTCCAGCTAAGACTACTGTATCTCCCCATTTAACCATGGCTGACCCTTCAGCCTTTTTAATAACATTAGGTATGATTTGAATTGGACGACCTTCCCAAAAACCTCTATTATCCATTCGTTCGCCCTTCGTAAGCAAGTCTGTTAAATATTTTCTTTCTAAGCTACCAATTATATCTTCTGACCGCATATGTATCTCTCCTATTCTTCTTCCTCTTCTAATACATCCAAATGTTCTTCGATTTGAGAATACTTAGCTATCAAAGCCTTTCGTTGCATCTGATAAATTTCACCAATGGCTGTTTTTGACAGCTTAAGTCCTTCTTCAATCTCTTCGGGAGTGAAAGTCCCGTCACACTGGAGAAGTGTCAGTTCCCCAGTGTTGAATAACATTGCAACTGGCATATCCCCCTCACCTTCCTTATCTTCAATATCAGCGAGATCAACCACAATTTTTCCATCAATTTTCCCGACAGCACAACCAGTAATTATACCCCTCATTGGAATGCCAGCATCTGCCAGTCCTAATGAAGCAGCTGTCAATGCAGCGCATCGAGTTCCTCCATCTGCATCTAAAACGGTGATAAAAAGGTCTATTGTCCCATTAGGAAACTTTTCTAAAAATAAAACATTATCAATCGATTCAGATATAATTTTACTTAGTTCATACTCTCTTCGGCGAGGAGCAGGGCTTTTACGTTCACCAACAGAGAAAGTAGCTAACCGATATTCAACTCGTACTATTGCCTTGTCTGGTTGAGCAAGATGTTTAGGATGCAATTCTCTCGGTCCGTAAACGGCACAGATAATTTTATTATTACCCCAGGTAAGATAACAACTTCCATCAGCTCTATCTAGAACCCCAGTCTCCATACTTATAGGCCTTAATTCATGGAGTCCACGGCCATCCAATCGGAGTCCATCTTCACGTATAAGAGAGGTTTTTTCTTCATTCATCTTCATCACTTCTTCCAGATAATATACTCTTTTCTTTTTCCAAAAATTCCCGAACTCTGTCTGTTAGCCCACTAGTGTGAGCCTCAGCTTCGATTTTTCGTATTGCGCGCTCTACTAAGTTTTCAGTCTTGAGATTATTAGCTGCAATGATTATTCTACCATTTTGACCAACGACAATTTGAGAATTGGTCATATTTTTCAATAGTTGAATCATACTCCCTTTTTTTCCAATAATTCTGGGGATTTTTACGGGATCCACTTCAATCAATCTACCGTTATTGATTTTACGTAGACCACGCCCTTGTAAGGTGAGAACAGGGTCACGCATTCTATCAAAATAAGTAATCTGAGCTTTTATAATGTCTCCAACCTGTAGAATGCGATCAAGATTCTCATGAAGGGCATCGAAATCTCTTTCGATGACATTACCAACTCTAAGTGTCCCAACATAAGGCCCTCGAATATCTACGTTCCAAGAAGTGATTCCAACCCTAGTAATTTTACCAATAACAATATCTCCTTCCAATGGGATATAACATCCTTCTAATGGAACTACTCCAACTCTATTTTTTCTTATCTGAGCTAGTCCAATCATAGACGCGTAGATTTCGGTTTCGTTGTTCACCTTTTTACGAAAAACTCCTCCACCAGCCTTTATCCCAGATCCTCGGGCCAAGATTTCACCAGGAATAACGAGCTGATTTTTTGTAACTAAAATCGTCATTTTATTCACTCTTTATAAAAAATCTATAAACAAAGTATCATTACAGAATATTAATTGTTATAATCGAATTCTTTCCATAATTTTTATTTCAGCACGACCTTTTGTCATACTTTGTACTCTTTCCATGAATTCCCCCTGTATTCCAGATGCTACAGTCACTACTGCAATCCAATGCCCATCATTCTGCCATTCGTCTTTCTCAATTTGAGCATTACGCTTTATTTCACCATACGCTTTCCCTGTGAATTCAGGTGGTATTTTAACTGCAAGTTTGACTGTTTCCATACTGATGGGTAGAACTCGCCGCAGTTCTTTGATAATATCCTTTAATTGACTTTCTGCAGGTAAGGATGGATCAATTATCACCTTTGCTTCTTTTATGGCATTCTCAATACGTAAAGGAGGATGAGGTGTCCGTGTCTTAGGATTAATGCAAGTTTTCGCTAATAGTGTGACAATTTGTCTACGTTTCTTTTCAAAGAACTCTTGGCGTTGTTCTGACGTTAAATTAAGCTCTCCTTTAAGGAGGACTTTTTCTGCAATTTTAAGGATGTCAGTAGTCTCGAAGCAATGTATGAGAATCTCGTCAGGGGCTTTTTCTCCTTTACTGGCATTTTGAAAAATTTCATCCATCTCAAGGATGTCACTGATAGTAGTTGTATCATCCAGTAATCCCATCTTATATTTAAGAGCCAATTCAGGATTTACGATGATTTCAAATCTGTTTCCTTGAAATTTGGCACGAACAACTGACTTACCAGTTAAATCAACCCTACGGGCATCTCGTAACATTTATACATCTCCTATAATCGACTGGTAAGTGCGGCAATACTTGATTTTTCCAAATATTCTATAGTTCGGTTTTCTTTAGAGATTACTGCAATTTCAATCATTTCCTCATCAATAGGCTCTTCAGATACTTGATTGAGGGCTTTTAAAGCAAGTAAATTCCCTTCTTCCATAGTTGGAGCTATTTCTTGGTATTCACCCTCTAGAAATTCAATGATTGCTGGCGCACTCGAACCAATCGCAGTTGCTCGGTACCCCCAATAACTACCGCTAGGTTCAGTCATATACAATTGAGGTCCTAACATCTCATCACACCCAGCTATTAACAGCGAAACCCCAAATGGCCGTACCCCAGCATGCTGAGTATACATCTGTTTAAGATTTGCTAATCGTCGAGTTAGAGCTTCTACAGTTATTGCTTCATTGTAAGTTATTCTATGAATCTGTGCTTGAATACGCGCTTGATTCACAAGTACATGGGCGTCAGCTGTCAGTCCTGCAATAGCAGCAGCGATATGATTGTCAATCTCAAAGATTTTCTTTACCATTTCTTTCTCCACGAGAGATGTATGCAACCGTTTTTGAACAGCCAAACAACAACCCTCAGAAGTTTTAATCCCAATAGCAGTTGTTCCGCGCTTTACAGCTTCAATGGCGTACTCGACTTGAAATAATCTGCCATCAGGACTGAAAATTGTGCTCCCCCTATCGTAACCTAAACCCTTCGGCGCAAACAATGTTTTTCCACCAAAAAAAGTAACTCTATTCCTTTTTCGCTTTCATTTCTACCGAAATTAGATGTAATATATAACGTTCTAGTAGAGTAACAAAAGCTCTTACCATTTACATACTTGGAGAGAAGAAGTTATTTTGTCAAGATAAGATAAATATTTATTTAAAAATTCAAGATACATATTTATTTAGTGTGTTATTCTACCTCCTAACACTGTGGTCATGTAAATAAAAGCAAAAACGGTGCTTTAACAATGTCATACGAACCTAAGAAAGTCGGTAGTATAAAAGTAGGTCGTTATATTATCGACCCCGATTCCAATGAACCCTGTAAAGTTATTTCTATAGATAAAAGCAAACCCGGAAAACATGGCGCCGCAAAAGCGAGAATGATGATGATAGGCCTATTTGACAACCAGAAAAGACAATTCATTTCGCCAGTCGACAAAAGAGTGAATGTCCCAACTATAGAAAAACGTGTTGGCCAAATTACAAATGTTGAAATAAATACTGGCTTCGTACATGTTATGGACACTGAGACATATGATACTTTTGTTGCAGATCCTCCTTCCGATGAAGAATTGAACGCAAAACTCAATAGCTTATTCTCAGATGGGAAAACTATTGAGATTGAATACTGGATTGTTATGGATAGGAGGAAAATCATGCAAGTACGGGAAATGTCTCTTTAGCTAACATTTAATGGGTTGTAATTCCTTTGGTGAGAATATCACGAATTGGTATTGTCTCCCAGGTACTCTTTCAAGAAACTGTAGCCATAATTAACGATATTCTCTCAGTTAAAGGATCTTCTTCCATTTCCTTTTTCCTGAATCCTGAATTATATGATTTTTTGAAAGAAACGAACCCAGAAATCTCTCATGTATTTCAACAAGAATCTTTAGAACAGATGGCAGTAGATTGCATCGTTTCTATTGGGGGAGATGGAACAATTCTAAGAATTGCTCGAACAATACCTGATATTCCTATTTTATCTATCAACAAGGGTAGAAAGGGATTCATGGCAGAAATCGAACCAAAAGATGTTACTTCAAGTTTTGAACAATTTTTATCTGGAAAATTCAACTTAGAAGAGCATAAACGCATTGAAGCCCAGATTGGTGACCATAACCTAGGTTCAGCAATCAACGAGATTGTTATTACTTCTGTTGATTTATTGAAGCCTATTGACTTTCGTGTTTTTGTCGATGGTATAGTGATTTCAAGTTCGCTAGCAGATGGAGTGATTATTGCCACAGCAATAGGTTCTACTGGACATTGTCTTTCCAGTGGGGGGTGTGTAGTTGATCCCCTCCTTGATAATTTTGAAATTTCCTGGATTAATCCTATTAATCTCGCAATTCGACCCATCATCTTGGGTTCTTTTCGAGATATTAAAATACGGTGTGTAACTCGAATTAATCCCATTAAAATAGTAATTGATGGTCAAATTAGTCTTGAATATGATCCACCCATTGAGATCGCTATTCGTCCTTCAGAAAAGACGGTAAAATTTTACCGATCACGCTCTTTTCTTGCCAAGTTACGGCAACACTTTAATCCAGAGATTTAAAAACGAGTGGAAACTCTTTGAAACCAGATATATTTGTGTTGGATGCAACTGCGTTCATTGGATTAGATTTTCCACAACTACAAAAGAATCCTGAAAGTAATTTCTTTACAACCTTAAGTGTTGTTTCAGAGTTAAAGAATTTCCGTTCTCGGATGAATCTGGATATTTTGAAACATTCTGGGCGATTACAGTTTGGAATCCCTGAAAGTAATTTGCTTAAAAAACTGAAAAGACGAATTGAGGCGATTGATCCACAAACAACCCTTTCCTCAACTGACATTGAAGTCCTTGCTTTAGCTGTTCAAATAAAAGGAACGTTGATTTCCAACGATTTAAGCTTACAAAACGCTGCTCTTCATTTTAAAATTCCTATTAAAGTCATCAGTGGAAAAAAAATCACTTTCCTCCGAGAATGGCAGCTTAAATGTACTGGCTGTGGGAAAATAGTAAAAGATTTACAACAAATTTGTCCAATTTGTGGTGGGTTTCTTAAACGTGTACCAATTGAACCTGCCAAACCTAAATCAGAATTAATGGAATAACAATAAAAAATCAAACGAAAATCGAAGTTACAAAGAGATCCTATTACGAGGAAGACAAAGTTGCCAGAAGAATTAAAATCTAAAGAAGAATTCATGACCACGCTGGGTTTGGCTTCAATCTGCTATGTAAAACGCCTCAAGAATTCAGACATTGTTAAATTGAAGCTTAGAACGAAAAAACGCTTATATACATTTAAAACAAACCCAAAAGAAGCAAATGAGATTGTTCAGAACCTAAATATCCCAGTTGAAGAAGTCTGATAAAAAGATAGAGATTATTATTCTAGATTTTCAGATGTAATAGTTTCGAGGAGAGAAAGAACATTCCATATGGTGGTTCTCGCAAAAAGGGGACAGTTGGGATCCTGACTAATTTCATCTAGAATTGAAATTGCCAAATTGGCGCGTACTTCAGGAGGGTCATCATCTTGAGTATTCGTACCAGAAATGGCCATGAAGGCCTCCTTTGCAGCTCTTCGGATGTTCTTTGGAACACTATGATCCGAAGAGATCTGTTGTAACAACATCTTAGAATTTTCAATCTTATCCTCCATTACTGATTACACCAACCTGATAGTTTTATTCGTACTCACAACAAAATTATTCTAATTTGAAAATTCAGCTGGAAATAGACAAAATGCTATCAATATCCAACCTATTAGGCAGATGAAATTTAATAATAAATTTTAGAAAAACTTTTCTTTTTGAAAAATTGATTGTCTTTATTTTCGTTTATTTAATGCTAGAAAGTTCTTTTCAAAGAGTTAAACCTAAATGAATCCAAATGATAACCTCTTTTTCCACAATTTTATTATTCAGGTGATGAGAACCTATTTATTTACAAATATCAGCCAGAAAGTCATTGTAACGCTTTGATAACACCTGTGTCAGGATCTTGTGATTAGAAAAGAATAACTAGTGATGATATCAAACAATGGCGAACTGTATTTACAAAGAAGGCTAAGAAAAAGTTTGTCAGAAAAAACGATTTCATCGCTTCTGGTTATTTACACAGAGGATTCTACGATAGAGATAATATTCTTTAAGGATTAAGTGGGATCGTTCTCGTTCCAAACGAAAACTGTATATTCTCGTTTAAATCGGAATCCTAAGGATTTATATAAGTTAAGTGCAACTGTATTTTTCAGAGTAACATCTAATTCGATCTCATTACTATCCTGTACTTCCATATAATATTTTAAACTGTGGATGAGTAATGTTTTTCCCAGTCCTTTTCCTTGATAAGTCTTAAGAATTCCAATATCTGGAAGATACCCTTTACCATTGTCTAATACCGTAAGGAAACAAACTCCTATTAATTCCCCGTTATGTGTCAGAATACTGGTTAAATTTGTTTTAAATTTCCCCCACCGATTCTTAGTTAAATCTTCAATAAATGCCTTAACAGTGTCAACGGTCTTGAAATATGGAAATAGTATATTATCAACATTTTGATCGTTATAATTGGTAATCACTTCGATTATTGGCTCTGTATACTCATCATTCCATCTAGCAAAAGCGTAATTTAATGGTAAATTAAGTTTAGATAATGATTGAACAGTTGATTTGTCAATTGACATTTTCCAACGATCAAATCTTGTAAAATTGCGTGATGTAATATGATTTCTTAAATCGGATGAAAGTGGCATTCCAGCCACTCTTATAATTGTATGGTTATCCTTTAATTGATTGAAAACTGCATCAAAAAGGTTTATCTCTAAGCTTCCCTTGTCTTTACCTTTTTCTGAACAATAAAATTCCATAATATAGACTTCATCAGGATTCCCCTTCTCAGTTGATGTCCTTGCTATGCCAATAGGAACGTGATTATTATCATAAAAGGCGAAAATTCGGTCATTTCTTTCCTTAAGAAAAGTCTTAAACCTTTCTTTGACAGGAAATGATGGAATACCAAGCTGTTCCTGTATAAATTGACCATACTCATCTAAAAGATTAGACACGTCATCTAAAGTTTCAGGAGTTAAAAGAATCATAATGAGGCCATCAGTCAGATTTGAAGGTTTTAAACTTTAATTTAATGGCAAAAATGAGGAAACTCATTTCTATAACGCGATTTGTAGAACTCTCATAATATCATCAACTTTATGATACTGATAATAATGAAAAGAATGTCGTAATCAAACAATTGGGAAAATCATAGATAAAAATCTTGGTGTTTACTTTTCATAACCTAACCAACGACTTCTTCCGAAGATAAGTTGATATAGGAACAATCTTATTTCTATTTATTACTCACTAAAAGAATTGTAACTATATTTACTATTCAGGTATTCTAATTCGGAGATGGATTTATGTCAAAGGGAAAGAGAGAAATTCAAAATATCGCAGAAAGAATCCTTGAAGATAGTCCTGATCCAGCTGTTCAAGTTAGATTATTACGCGATATATTAAGAAAGAATAGAAACGATCCTGAACTAATTGAAGCAGAATCAAGATTAGAAGAAAATAAATGGGTACAAATACTTAGAAATGACCAATGGGAGGATGGGAGCTGGGGAAGATTTCACACTGAAGACACTGCCCTTAAACAGAAAGTTCCTACCACTGAAGTGGGTGTTAGTAGATCCATTAATCTAGGTCTTGATGATACTCATCCTATCATTCAAAAAGTAACCGACTATATCGTTGGAATTCTAAACAATTCAGTAAAACCACGAGATATTGTTCCAAAAGGTCTAGGTCAAAATGTTTGGGATTGTTTTATTAAGAAAATTGTTGCGGTTTCTTTAGCTGAAATAAACCCTAATCATCCAATCCTTAATGATTATTTTGATTTATGGTCTAAAATAATACAAAGATCCTTCCCTAGTAATTCATATAATACACAAAAACAGATTTCTGCGTTTCTAGAAATACTACAGATTAACTATGACGAATTCTCGGCCCGATTTAAAAAAAGAATAAAGGAAGGGAAAGAACTCACAATAAATGATGTTTACACTGTAAATCTAATCTGTTCTCAAATTTATAAGTTAAATCCAGAGTTAGAAAAAGCATTTTTCAGATTTGTATGGAATCAAGGAATTGGTTACTTAAATGTGGATCTAAGATCTTCTCCTAATGATTTAGTAGGAACTAATACTTTCACAAGGTGGTTGAGATCCCTTGAGATTTTAAAACCGTATCCTAGCTGGAAATCTCATGTTGAGGAGCTTCTTGAGTGGTTTTGGGACAACCAAACTAAGAATGGGCTTTGGGATTTTGGAAACGTTCCATCAACTAATAGAATTATAAGATTGTCATCTAGTTGGAGGAAACCAAATGCTCGTATCCACGATTGGACAACTCGTATTCTATTGATATTAAAATGATCTTAAATTGGCTATTCATTAAATCTAAATTCTTGGGATACAAAGGGGTTGTATTATAATCGATGTACAATAACCAACGTTTAGCTCAAAAGCTTTACATTCGCTTTATATAGTCTAAATGTCGCTTATCTTGAGTAATTCTCTAATCCGTTCATCCAACACTAAATTAAACCTTTGAGGATCTTCGAAGATCAACAAATGTCCGACATCCTCCATGAAAACCGCATCAAAAATTTTAGCATATCAGTCTTGTTGTTGTTTAGTTGGTAAGGTTCTCTCAGCTATTATACACTTTATAGGCTTCTCAATCTCTGGTAAGATATCACGAAAATCCCACTTATATAATTCCCTAGAACCACTCTTAACTACTCTTTTATCAAAAGGTAAAATATCATTCTCATAATTATTCAGATCCTCCTCATAAGATTTCCAGAAAATCTCAGTTTGTTCTTCATCGTGAGAAGTATAGAATGAGGGGGAATCTAATAATAATGAATCTATAGGAATTAATCCAATAGTTCGTTCAGGTATTAATTTTTCAGCTTCTAGAATTACCACTCCACCCATTGATATCCCGATAAGAATGACATCCTTTAAATCTAACTCCTCTACTACTGCTTTTACATCCTGTCCGTATAATTGCATGGTGTGAATCTTTCTACCGTTATCCAATTTTCCGTAGCCTGCAAGATCAATTAAGATTAATTTATATTTAGAAGCAAATTCTAATTGATTTGTCCAAAAATCTCTTCCAGTAGGAACGCCTAATCCTCCTATAAAGACTAATGAAATATCACCGTCTCCTAATACTTCATAATAGATTTTCTCATTGTCAATAGAAGATGCGTAAGGCATGGATTATCATTCCCTATCTCCGATTTAAGCATTTATGACCAATCGAATTGATCCTATATCAACTTTTTTTGGTAACTTGGTTCCTAGATGTAGTACATTAGTCGATATAATGTCTGTTAACTAAAGTTATATGTAAAATTATATCTCATTTTATATTAAAAACTAGTCTTATCCAACGCTAACTACATTTCTTATATAAAAATGAATGTGAATTAGTACAAATATTTTTCAATAATTGCTTATTTCTAAAAAAGAGCAGTTTCAGAACAATAGCTTAACAGTCTATTAATTATAAAAAATAAGAAAAAAATGGGAATAAAATGAATACATACAAAACGAACGCAAGAATTGTAGGAGTCTTATTCATAAGCTGCACAGGTGCAGCTATAGTAAGTGGTGTTTTTATATTACCAATTATAGGAGCTTCAGATTATCTAGCCGAGGTTTCTGCGAATGAAACGCAAATGGCGCTAGGAGTGATATTTTACTTTATTATGGCAGCTGCAGGGGCTGGTATTGTAATTCCGATGTATCCAATCTTAAAAGAGTATAATGAAGGCCTCGCTCTTGGAGCCGTGGGTTTCAGGATTATTGAAGGCGCAATCTTTATGGTTGGTGTAATGGGCATACTAGCACTAGTGCCATTAAGTCAAGAATATGTGCAAGCTGGAGCTTCAGCTGAACCTTATTTTCAAACTATAGGCGAATTATTATTAACAGGATATACTGTAGACCAAGCTGTGGTACCAGGGGTATTTGCTTTTAGTATAGGTGCTCTGATGTATTATTGCATTTTTTATCAAACAAAACTCGTTCCTCGATGGTTATCAGTCTGGGGTCTTATTGGAATCACATTGGGGATTGTGAATGGTTTGTTCGATATGTTCGGTGGTATTGATGAGACGATTTCGATGTTGTTGGATCTACCAATTTTCGTGAATGAAATGGTTCTTGCGATATGGTTAATAGTTAAAGGATTCAATACATCTACAATTAAATAGGGAAAAATTCTCAAATAAAAGCAATTATACAGACAAAATACGGACAACTAGAGGTTCTTCAGCTCAAAGAGGTAGAAGAAGCATAAAATTGTGAAATCTATTAAAACTTAATTTTGGCTACAAAAACGGATATTAGTCATTGGCTGGTAGATTCTTTTTCTGTTTATCTTGGTTATAGTGGAAACATGATGATCTTTCTTGGGTTGTTCATACTCTCTCTTGTTGTTGCGTCTATCTTTACTATTCTATTAGTTTATTAAACCACCGATCTTGGATCACGGAATCAAAGAATCAAGTCTACAATGATTACTCTTCCCCTTAAATAGAACGTTAAAAATATTCAAAAACTAAGATCTTAGGAATATACGGAGGTTCGTTTGTACCCCTTTTTTTAGCTGGAATATGACGCTTTCCGTAAGTTTTTCAGTAAAAACTGTCGATATTCCTTAAATATTTTGATGCGGAACAAAATTATAGCTCAATTATTGTTTATATCGGAGTTTATTTAATGAAAAATCCTAGTGTACAGCTAAGCAGCTTTATATCATCAGTAAGTTATGCATCAGAAGTACATGAGCGTTAGTTAATGGAAGTATACCAATGAAGATGAAAGCAATAGTCCACACAAAATATGGCCCTCCTCAGGAAGTTCTTGAACTTGAAGAAGTTGAAAAACCAAAGCCAAAGGATGATGAGGTACTAGTTAAAGTCTATGCTGCCTCATTAAATGCGATTGATAAAGTTGTAGTAGAAGGAAAATCATTTTTTATTAGGTTAACTACATTAGGAATTAGAAAACCGAGTCATAAAATACTTGGGGATGATATAGCTGGAGTAATAGAAGCAGTTGGAAAAAAGACCACAAAATTTCAGCCAGGTGATGAAGTTTTTGGACTTAGTAACTGGGGAGCATTTGCTGAATATCGATGTGTTCCAGAAAAAAGAATAATAAAAAAACCAAAGAATATCTCATTTGAACAAGCAGCAGCAGTTCCAATAACAGCAATTACAGCATTACAAAGTCTTCAGAAATTTGGAAAAATTCAACAAGGGGAGAAAGTATTAATTATCGGTGCTTCCGGTGGGACGGGAACTTTTGCAGTACAAATAGCAAAAACACTCGGAACCGAGGTTTCAGGAGTCTGTAGCACGAGCAAAGTAGAAAAGGTGAAATCAATAGGAGCAGATCACGTTATTGATTATAAAAAAGAAGATTTTACAAAAACTGGACAGACTTATGATTTAATTATTGATTTTGCTGCTTATCGATCAATACGGGATTTTAAACGAATATTGAATCCTAAAGGGAGATATATCGGTATCGGAGGATCAACAAGACGATTTTTTGAAGCACTATTGATTGGTCCAATAATATCACTTATTGGGAATAAAAAAATAACTGCAAAAATACCAATACCTAAGGAAGAGGATTTTATCCAAATTAAAGAACTCCTTGAGAGTGGTAAAGTAGTTCCAGTAATTGATAAGATTTTCCCTTTAAATAAGACTGCAGAGGCTCTCCAGTATTATCTAGATGGAAAATTCACTGGAAAAATCGTAATATCTATGAAAGAATAACCAAGTAAGCAATAGAAAAATCCAAATTAAGACCTCCTGGAGAGTATAAAATAATATCATTTCTTTTGCGATTAGCTAAAGCACGAGTCTTGTCAATTTCCTCTAACATACCTGTTGAGAGAAAAAATTTGATTATCCCATGTATTCTCATGAAATGTCTATGCAAGTGTCTTAATCAATGTTATGTGAAAAATTATATCCCTTTTTAAACAAAAAAACTAGTCTTATCCAACGTTCATAGACATTATATTATTTAGTATCAAATTAACGAATTCATTCCAACAATAAACGACATCAACTGAATTTGATAATTCGAATCTCTTCTTAAAAGGAAGAATTAGTTTTCTTTTCCCGAAAATAGAACTCAGACATCAGATCATGATTTAACACTCACTATTTCCGATCTCCTAAACTCTTTTCACTTCTAGTTGAAGATTCACGCTCCTTTAGATTAACTGATTCAGTGTGATAGTGAGGTTAAATATCTCTGGTTAGATATTCAAATTCAATACTAATTTAAGGGATGAGATTTCTGAAGTTACCAAGGAACGGAAGATGACCCAACCCGATTCGTTGGTAAGACTATATCTTCTAGGGACGATCCCACCCACTGCTAAAACTTTTTTAAAGAATTTTCCTGATCGGGAACTCTCTGGGGAGTTTTACAAAATGGTTGGCTTTGATAAACCAGGCAAGGTGGTAAAGTGTGGGGGTCGTGATATCCAAGTTCAGTTCCTTGATTGGAGGAATAAGTGGAAACTTTCACATGCACGAGTATATTTCTATAATCTAAATAGTCGGTTTGGCTATAAAGAAATAGATAGAGTCTTTGATCTCAATGCCAACTGTTCTGGTCTAGCTAAATACCCTCAAACCGTTATAGGTCTTCTTAAAACTCCTGTTCGTGTCACCAACGCAGAGCGAATGAGATTGAAAAACAATCAATGTATCGCGTATCATGAAATCCCATATGGTGATTTTGAATCCCTTGCAGACACATTATCTTCGCTTATTGATAAGTGTGCTAATTCCACTTTTGCTTTGCTAAAAATTTGTTGTACAGGTTCCGAAAGAAAAACAGAACTGGTACGAGCGTATGCTGAGGGTAAATTTTCGACAAATTATCTTTCTACTATTGGTGTAGACATCACCACCAAAATTCTGAATCTTTATGGCTTAATCATAAAAATCATAATCATGGACACTGCAGAACAGGAATTTTTTAGAAAGTTACGATCAAGCTATTATCACGGTGCAAATGGAGCCCTTATTTTTATTAATCATGAGGAAAAATCGAGGCGTAATCAAGTGAAGGCATGGCATACAGAATTTCGGTCTGTTGTGCCAGATTCCAATGTTCCTATAAATTTGGTGGTAATACAAGCTAAAAATACAACAAAGGAGCTAAAAGATCTGGCTGAGGAATTAGAGATGGGATACAATGAAATTAGGCCCAACAGGGGGGATACACTTTCCACGGTCTTCGAAAATCTGATTAAAAAGATCTTACAACAATGGAGTTGACTTGAACATTACTAGACATCCTGAATAATGTTAGGAGTATTCTCCGCGGAAGAGCTAATCCCAACTGAATTCTGAGCTATTGATGAAAAAATGGGAGAAATAGTGGAATTATTATGAATATTAACCCAAGAAAAGCTTTCCAAATAGAAGTTCGAAACCAGAGAGAGAAAAGGAGATTTCCTGATAGAAAAAGTCGTAAATTTATTGTAATAAGAGATCAAAAATATGGGTTGAAAAAATGGGAAATTATAAATTAGTTGCACCATGTAGTGATTATTGTGGTAGTTGTGGGCAGTATAATGGATTAATTAGAGAAACAGCTGTACAAATGAAGGAATTCACAGATCTCTATGGATTCGAGTTTCGATCCAGAGGACTGTTTGATTTCAAGCAATTTATAAAGGGACTAGAGTGGTTCATCGAGAATGCGAAGTGTCCTGGATGTCAACAAGGTGGAGGACCTACTTGGTGTGAAGTAAAGAAATGCAATCTTAAAAAAGAATTACGTATTTGTTTTGAGTGTGAAGAGTTTCCATGTTCCAAAATTAAAAATGTTGCCGATCCTGACACGATGGATAGATATAAGAGATTTAAGGAAATAGGATTTGAGAAATGGGTTGAGGAACAAAGGCAGAATGCTAAGAAAGGTTATGAAATACATTTACAAAAAATAATCCATTTAAAACCAAACTTCTTTGGTTAAGAACAGGAAATTTATTTGTTCCCTCATGGCCCCTTTTTTCATCCATACTTTAGTTCAACAACAAAAATAGACTTTATACAACTACTATAGGAAATAAAGGAGGGTTATGCCAACATATAGAAATTGAATGGTTTCACTTATAAAAGCATATAACTAGGGGTCTAAACAAATCATTAAAACAGGGACACGCATCTTTACGAGACTATTTTTTTGGTTATTTCATATTTAATCGTACAAGATTTCCAACAACACCGATTGGTAGATTATTAGACATAACGAGATAGATTGTCGTTGTTATCTAATTGTGAGCAGAAGGAATTGATACGGTGACACCAAAGGGGTCTACTTACAAAATTCCAAGAAACTAGAAAATCCTTAAAACATAGAAAATACTATAAATAATGAACTTGAACCGGTTCATCCTGATTTTAAAAAACTCCAACAGGCTTGTAATAGGAGTAAATATCCAATTGGACATCAAGGACATCGATGAAAACGAAGCTGACCTATTTGTCGTTTACGACCTCATCATAAACGGAGGTGGGTTGATCTGTTCTCATTGTGGGAAAAGGTTCACTGTTGATGAACTTTTTGAACAGAAAATTGTAGTTGGAAATGAGGAAGGATATGTCGCGCATGTTGACTGTTTACTACGATATATAATGAAGGCAGAACCCATTATATCATCAGGTTTGGCTAATGGACTTTTCTCAGAGTCTCAAGTGCGACAGGATCTATTATCTCGCCCCCTTGAGTCAGTCATTCTTGATATCAGCCGCGCATGCTCGTATAAGCGATTATCACCATCAAAACAAAACCAAGAATGTTCAAAATTTGTTGCTTTTGAATCAAATCTAATTGAAGAAAGAAATAATTATAACTTAGAACTCCTTCTCACTTACCTCGATTCCACCCTTACTGATTCGACATACTCTGATATCAATTAAGTAAATTGGATAGCATAAGATCCTTGCTGCAATATTAAGTAAAATGCGAATGGTGTACGAAATGAAAGTCGATCTCTCAAATATTCCAAAATCAGAGTTGATTGATGATATTATAGCTCTAATTCGAGAAAAAGAGGATATTAAAGCGAAAAAAGAGGGTAAAACAATAGAACTAAAGGGATTGTCATCTCGAAAGCTGAAATTTTATACAAAAAAGGTATTAGGGCAAGCAGAATTACCTGGCCAGTTCAAAGTCATTTCGCAGGGAGACCATTTTGAAGTGTTTTTCTGGAAATTTCCAGAGTAAAACCCATGATACAGTCTATAATTTCCGATTTCTGATTTTGTCCCCCTGAAAAGGGATGAATGTGATAATTATGATAAAAAAAACTCCTTGGGGAAGCAGTTATACGGGTTCACTCTCGCGAGGGTGCCAACAATGTATAACTGGAGAAAAGCTTGTTGTTTTAGTTACTACAGAATGTTCTAGTAAATGCTTTTATTGTCCTTTAAGCGTAGAACGAAAAATCTCCCCTTATTCATTTGCGAATGAGAGGCCAATCAAGCACATTGATGACCTTACTTTAGAAGCGTCTATTATGGATGCAAAAGGTGCAAGTATGACAGGGGGAGACCCACTTGAACATCATTCTTTCTCACAAACTCTGGGATTTTGTAAGATTCTGAAACAAACATACTCAGAGTCCTTTCACATTCATCTATACACTCGTGGGAAGGAGATCACCTCAGAAACCCTCTCCGAAATTAACCCTTACATTGATGAAATCAGGTTTCATGTCATTAATATTCAGAAGGATATTGCTCAAGTTGAGTTAGCCACGCAATTCGATCTGGATATCGGAATAGAAGTACCTATAATACCTACGAAGGGCTTTGATTTCTATCGTGATCTTATTAACCATTTTACAGCTATCTTACCTGATAAAGACCAATTCTACTTTGTTAATCTTAATGAGCTTGAAATTAGTGAGACAAATTATCGGAATCTCCTGGCTCATGGATTGAATTGTGATCAAGACAATCCATCAGCGGTCGAAGGAAGTGCTGAATTAGGAAAAAAAGTCGTCAAATGGGCTTCACGATCCATTTCAATCCCTATTCATTTTTGTTCCTTATCTACTAAGGATGCAGTCCAGCTACCGAACCGTATATACCGTATAGCTAAAAATGTGAAACTACTCTCGGATGTAATCATTCCTAATGGGCCAGATAAAGGATTGTTACTGCGGGGTGTGATTGAATCGCCATCTATAGATTTAACACGCCTTCGTTGGACATTGATTGAAACATTGGAGATTCAAGAAGATTTAATTCACATTGATCAGGAAAAAAATCGTCTTTTAACAAATGCAGCTTTATTAAACGAATTAAAACATGAAATTAAAGCAATTTTTCCAGATGTAACTTTGGGGATTGTGGAAGAATACCCAACCTATGATAATCTACAGACATATAAGGAATTTCTTTAAGAACTCCGAAGAAACACCTTTTACGGTTTATATGAGTTCGTATTCAAACGATTTAGTTAATAATAGAAAATTCCATAACTGAGAGGACGCTTTGAGGATAGAACTAAGTAACTTTTTTCCAAGCAATACCAAGTTTATCAGCATATTGGCGCGCTAACTAGATCATTTTCTGCCTAAGTTAATCTATCATAGGTATTTTTTTTGCGATCAAATATTTCGTATTTTTTTCTCCTTTAAATATCGCTTTATATCGTACTAATCATTCTGAAAGTACAAGATCTTGCTATATTGATTCAAACGGCATTTGCAGAAAAAGAAACATTTTTCCAACCTTAAGATTTCATTTTTAGACTAATAGTGGAATTATTTTAAAAGACTAAGTTTTTCTTCTCTAAATTTTTCATTATGCAATATTTTAACCTCATTTGATGGAATATATTTCAAGTATATACCTCTAGATCTGTTATGAACCAATATAAAGGATTTTTAATAATTCCAAGAACATAGGGGAAAAATAGAGCTTTATTCTCGAATGGAAACAATCTTCAATCATGAATTAATTAACCTTTAATAGAAAGTAATGCCCAGTTTGTTATCGCTGAGGTGAATACACTGGCAACATGTCCTGAATGTGGTGGCATATCGAAGTGGAACCCCCCATTCTATGTTTGCAGTGTCTGTGGACTGGCTCTCCGACGCCAAGAATATGAACGTATGATTGACAAACAAAAAGAAGCTTTATGGGAAGCTCAAGTAGAACAAAGTGAAAACACAGATAAGAAACGTAAAAGGAATAGAGAATACCTCGATTGGTATTTAGGTTCTAAGAAATAAGATATGCTATATACGCGAACTGAATTTGCTTTAGTCCATACTATGGTTCACAATCCTAGCTTTTTATTTATGGTTTCATATCTACGCTCTCTACTTTTGCTAGAAAGAGAAACATGGAAAAAAAACTTGTTTTCAGAAAGGCTATTTTTCCCCTTTTAACGAATTTACGGGCCCTGTGAGATTCGAACTCACGACCTCTGTAGAGAATATTTGGGAAACCAATCTTTTACTCCGGAGGCAAGCGCTCTATCCAAGCTAAGCCAAGGGCCCATGAAACGATTCCAAACGGACTCGGGGGGATTTGAACCCCCGACCCTCTGCTATCTCTTTCAACTTATATAGATTTAGAAATAGGAGGCAGATGCTCTATCCAAGCTAAGCCACGAGTCCATTTCCAATAAAGCAGATATGGCGGATCCGAGGGGATTTGAACCCCCGACCTGCGACTTAGAAGGCCGCCGCTCTATCCTGGCTAAGCCACGGATCCATGACTTCTTGGGGTTGTGTTTTCTACATACTTATGTGTATTTTTCTCTTTAGAAGTTTAAAAAGTGATAGCCAGAGAATATGATCAGTATTATAAAATATATTTATTAATTTAAATGACAATGTTCATAGAATGACTTACTAAGAAGTCACTGATTTCATTCAGGGGTTATTAACTGTAAGCTTTGAGACAACGGGAGACATATAGCTTCCCTCCATAGAACCAATGTAAAAATAATTACCTAACAATAAAAAAGGGAAATTAAGTTGGGTATCCGACGGTTTTTGTAGTTGGAGAAACCCTTTCAGGTTGAGATGTAATTATTGTTGAGACATGTTTCTTTTTGTCCCATCCAATTAGTGCAATGGATAAAACCTCATCGATATTTTCAACTGGAGTTACTTGGACAGATTTACGGATTTTTTCGTCAAGAACAACATCTTCAAAGTTCTTAGCAGGAATAATTATCTGATTGATCCCAACTGAAGCGGCTCCTTCAATTTTTGCAGATGTTCCTCCCACAGGAAGAACCTCACCGCGTACTGAGAGAGAACCTGTCATCGCTAAATCCTGGCGAACTGGAAGATTTAATAAATCACTCATAATAGCTGTTGCAATAGTAACGCTTGCACTATCTCCATCAATACCATGAACTCCCAGGAATTGGATATGGACATCCATCTTTGAAATATCTTTTCCAGTGTATTTTTTGATGAGAGCAGATACATTTTGAACTGATTCTCTAGCTATTACGCGAAGACTCCCTGTAGCTATTGTTTTTCCACCCGCACCTTGAGCAGGAACCACCTGTGCTTCTATCGGCGTTATATGACCCCCACGAGCGCCTCCTGTTTGGTCAGCAATAACTGCTAAACCATTAACACGCCCAACTCTACCGCCAGTGGTTTGAATAACTTGATATTCTTTTTTATGCTCTATTTGCCTATCAGCTATTTGATTTTCCAGAGAGCGGGCGAGATCTCTAGCGCTTAAAACATGACGAACCTCTGTAAATGCAACTCCCTCTTCGCGGGCAATATCACCAGCAGCTCTTATCAATCCACCTAAATCTCTTAATCTTAGCGATAATCTGTTTTTCCGATCAGCTCGCTTCTTAGCCTCTAAAATAACAGCCAACACCGCGCTTCGGGAAAAATGAGGAATTTTCCCGTCTTTAGTCACTTCTTGAGCTGTAAATCGTACTAATTTTCGACGATTCTCCATTGTATCAGGCATGGAATGATTGACAGCAATTTCATAACCATATCCACGAATACGGGACCTTAAAGCAGGATGCATCCGTTTTACAGTATCTATATTTCCCGATGCTACTAATACAAAATCACAAGGGACTGATTCAGTTCGTACCATAGCTCCGCTTGAGAGTTCTGATTGTCCTGTGATTGCCAGCTGTTTGTCTTGCATTGCAGTTAAAAGCTGTTGTTGAGTCTTTTGATTAAGTGTAGCTACTTCATCTATGTAAAGAACTCCCTTATGTGATTTGTGAATCAAACCAGCCTCAACTCGATCGTGTGCAGGAGTTCCTAAACCACCTGATTGGAATGGGTCGTGACGAACGTCTCCTAAAAGGGCTCCTGCATGAGCACCAGTTGCATCACTAAATGGTGCACTTGTACTTTCCGAGTTGTCAACCAATAACTTGGGAACCAAATTCTCACGACGACTTCTAAATTGACCAATAACAAAAAATGCTACTAAAGCAACGAAAATACCCATAAGTATCGCGTTGACATCACCCCCACTCATGAATATTGCTATAATTATGATTATTGCTGGAATTCCTAATAGTAACATACTCCGTTGTTGATCAGCCTTCCGGGCTAATTGTTTATAATGATCAACAATTTTTCGCCCTTCAGCGGCAGGGACAGTCATTATACGAGGAGTATGGGAATCATTTTGGTTGGGAAGGCATAAAATATCTTCTAATTCCTCTCTCGGTAATAATTCAGCTAATGCTTGCCCCAACATCGATTTTCCTGTGCCTGGATCCCCTATTAAGAGTACGTTTCGTCGCTGGATAGCAGCTTTCTTGATAATTTCTACTGGTTGATCTTGGCCAATGACCTGGTCAACCAATCTTGAAGGAATGGGGATTTCTTGGGTTGTTTCGAAATCCATATCCACTTCAATCAATTCTGCCTTTATGTTTTCCATTTGATCATTCCAACATTTTTGAAAGATGGACTAAAGACCAGTTCATAGTGAGCCTACTGTACGAGCATTTAATACGTTTAAATTAGAAAAAAGTTATTGTTTTTCTATATTCTTTTGTTTAGTTCCAAATAACCTAGCTTATTACTGACTTTTAAATGACTAGGTTTTATGAATAAACTCTCTTATTTAACTTTGGCTAGTGATAGGTATCTTTTTAGTTAGGATTTAATTCTTATTTTTCGCTTTATTATTTGAGCTTTTCTTACTAGAAGTCTCCTTCATTTTGGTGGGAGAAGAACAGAATTATTCCATTCTCCTGTTTTCTGAACAAAGGGATTAATAAATCTTGTTTGGTTGTTAGGAATTAAAAAAGACTAAGATCTTTCGTGTAAGAGACCTATGAACATACTGAAGAAATTTTCTGTAAGATGAGTTCAAGATTTGAGCAATCTGTTCTTCAATTTCTATTTTAGATGGAATAGCAATGACAACTCGAGCTTTAGGACTCAATATTGGACGAAGTTCACGAAAAAAATTAAGTAATAGGTCTTGAAGATCAAAACCATGAGTGGAGGATGCCGTACCATAGGGGGGATCTGTAACTATGGCTGAAATAGATCCTTTCTTGAATGAAAGTTGGGTAGCATCTCCAAAAATGAGGTGAGTTGAATCATTCGCAATTCTATCAGCTTTTATGTTCTGATAAGCCCCCCAGATAATTTTACGATCGATTTCAACTCCAACACTTTGAATTCCCAATCTAGCAGCCTCTACTAGGGCTCCCCCTGCCCCGCAAAACGGGTCTAATAACCATTCACCAGTTTTTAATGCTGCTAGATTCACCATTGTGCGTTGTAACAGAGGATTCATTGAGCTTGGGTGAAAAAATGGACGTTTATGAGCAGCTCTTTTTTGAACATTTTTCCGAAGAGAATAAGCAATAAGTTGGCCAAACCATATACCGTGTTTACTTATGATCGTAATGAATTGTTCTTGGGGATTATCTAAATTCACTCGCTTAGTAGGATTTTCTTGGATAATTAGAGTACCTAAGTAACTAGAAAGTTCTTGGGTTAGCGTTCGGGGTTTGTGTACCTCAATTGGTTCCCCGATTCTTTTTGTGAATACAGAAAAGGAAGTATTTGGTGTTAAATTTTGAACTGTAGATGAATCAAAGTTTAAAACCATTTCCTGTAATGATTGGGGAGGAAGCTGTTTGAAGTCTACCTGAAAGAGTTGTTTGCAGCCAAAGTGAGTCAAAGTGACTCGTTTCATAAGAAGTGAAATAACCTCAGAAGAGGAGATCTTTCGTTTGTTTGATTCAAGTTGAAATGTGATGATTCTTTTATCAGGACTGATATCTGATTTTACTGGGATATCCAAGCTTGAAACAATACTTTCAAATTCATAAGTTGCTAATTCTGGATTTTCTCCAGAGAGGAGGAAAAAAAAACTTTGTTCGCTATTTTTCCGTTGTTTCAATTTTATTTTAGACTCACTTTCCAATGGTTTTGATCGTCTCCGATTAATAATGTTTGATTCTTAGCTCTATTATTCACTTCAAATCCTTTTTCAAATTCCTACTCAATCAAAATAAACTCTTTATTGCGGGATTAACTTTTTATTTCTAGACTTCCTTCAATTTTCTGCCCCATATAAAATTACACACGAACATAAAAATCTAATTTCGCAAAATTTGCTTAAAAGTGTCCCATTTATTATCACATTTGAAGTTTAATCATACATGAAATTTAATTAACCACTAAGAAGGGTTCGTGGTCTAGTTTGGTAGGATCTGCGCCTGGGGCGCGCAAGATCGGGGGTTCAAATCCCTCCGAACCCATCTTACTCTTTCTTTTCTAGCTGATGAGTATGGAGGGAAAAGTAATTGTCGTCTCAAGTATTTATATGATTCCAAAGCTTCAAGAAGCAACTAAATCGCGGATTAGGAGTGTTTCAATGAATTTACTTTTACTAATCTCACTGAAAATTCAGGTATCTAGCTGAAAAATGGATGTTCTCTTTGTTATCTACCATAACATGAGAATGATATAATTTCCTTTATCTTTTTTGTCGGATAAATTATTGAGATTAAGAAGGAAGGCCCATCTTATGGAATCGATTTTAAAAGATGCTTTGAACGGATCAGGATCGTTCAAAAATCTAGGCGCGCCTAAAAACGAACCTGTTTCTCTCTACTCAACCCCTCAAAAAGTAGAAAGTGAAATAGCTGATATACTGACAGAACGATTACCTCGGGTTCAAGTTATTGGAGTAGGGGGAGCAGGTAATAATGCTGTTTATCGTTTAATGAGTGCTGGTGTAGATGCCGAATGTATAGCTGTAAACACAGATGCTCAACATTTATTATCGACTCGTGCTCATAAAAAATTATTAATAGGTAAAGATACATCTCGTGGATTTGGTGCTGGAAATAATCCCGAAATTGGTGAGACTGCTGCTCGAGAATCACTGGACGACATTAAAACTATGATAGACCAGGCAAATATGGTTTTTGTCACCTGTGGACTTGGTGGTGGTACAGGAACTGGGGCTGCACATGTTATCGCAAAACAGGCAAAAGAAAAAGGAGCCCTCACTGTATCGATTTGTACCCTCCCTTTTCAAATGGAAGGAGTGAAACGATATGAAAATGCACGAATTGGATTAAAAAAGCTATATGATGCTTCAGATACTGTCATAGTTGTACCTAATGAGAAGCTCCTTCAAATTTCCGATGATATTACTATGATGGCAGCGTTTCGGATTGCTGATGAAGTTCTCCTCCGAGCAGTTATGGCAATTACAGAGCTTATCACAAAACCTCAATTAATTAACCTTGATTTTGCTGATGTGCGTAAAATTTTAACAGAGGGAGGAATGGCTATGATTGGTCTTGGAGAATCAGACCATCAACATATGAAAGTTGATGAAGCTGTTTTTGAATCACTTAAGAATCCGTTATTAGATGATTTAGATATTAGTAGTGCGAAAAAAGGATTAATTTGTGTTTCAGGAGGTGAAGGTTTAGCTTTGAAGGATGCTGAAGAAGCGGTAATGAAAATCGCAACAGAAATCGACACCTCTGCGGAGATAATCTGGGGTGCAACAATAGATCCTGACTTGGGAAATAAAATACGCATTATTGTGGTTTTAAGCGATGTCCACTCCCCCTTAACGGAAAGTGATGGTTTATATTATTCAAAAAGTGATTTAGAGTCATTATTATCGGATCTCGATTCTCCTTTCTCTGTTATATCTGCTCAAAAAATGGAAGGTAAGAAGGGGTTTCCCTCGGCACGGTTTACAATTGAAGATGAAACTAATTCCATTGAACCTAAAAAGAATAGAAAGAAATTCTTAGGATTATTTTAATATCTTTAAGGTTTCTTCCTTCCTTCTTTCTTTTTAAATTAAAATCAAGTATTTTCTTATATTGATTCTAACCCGATTTTGGTTGCTAATAAATCCATTCCTACTCCTGTTTTGGCACTTGTTGGAATTACTTCAAGCAATGGATATATATCATTAGCTTTAGAAATAACTGCTTTTACATCAATTTCCATTGCAGGAGCAAGATCAATTTTATTTAATATTGCTAATTTACTTATCTTAAAGGTAACAGGATGTTTTTGAAAAACATAAGGGCCTTCTGTAACACTGGTGATCGTGATTTTCATATCTGCTCCCACATCTGTTGAAGATGGACAGATTAAATTTCCTACATTTTCTACAAATATAAAATCATAATTTTTGAACTCAATTTCTTCAAATGCTTTTTCAATCTGAAAAGCCATTAAATGACACCCTCTGCCAGTATTAATCTGAAGACATGTACTTCCAAATCGTCCAATTCGTTGAGCATCAATATCTGTTGCTAAATCTCCATTGATGACTAATAAATTGTGAGTAGAACGGTATTTTTTAGCAAAAAACTCGAGAATGGAAGTTTTCCCTGAACCCACACTCCCCATGATGTCAATCATTGGAATGTTGAATTTTTTTCTTTTTTTTCGAATTCTATTGGCAATAAGGTCATTTGCTTCTTGAATCTTTTGATCTATACTTATTATTCGAACATCAGGCAAATTTTAATCCTCACAAACATCACAGTAAAGATTTTTTTAATCTCTTCTGAGAGACTAATTCAGAATTAAAATGCACGAATTCTCGTTAGTGCAATCAGTGATTGAAAATACGTTGACTGTAGCCCGAGAACATAATGTGAAAAGAATTCAAAAAATAGTTCTGAAATTTGGAATATTTGCGCTAGTTCAAGAAGATCAATTCCGTTTTTGTTTTGATTTAATTAAAACTGAGTCAGATTTAACCGCTAATTCCGAACTAGAGATTATTTGGATCCCTGGAGAACTTCAGTGTGAAAATTGTGATTTTAAAGGGATGATAAAAAACTTTCCTCAAGAGCATAACGAACTAGCTCCAATTTTTCAATGTCCTAAATGCAAAAGTTATTCTACAAATATTATTTCTGGAACAGAGACCGTTATCGATTCTATTGTCGTTTAACTCCCTTTTTTTAATTAAATGATATAAAATTTAGTAGTTTCTTTGTTTCAAAGCAATTCTAATTCTCGAAGAAGGAAACTTTAACGCTTTCAGAATTCACCTAACTAAACAGTCTATTCGATTATTTCTAGGGTTCAAAACACAATGAAAACTTGATTGTTTATGCAGAGGAGTAATGAAAATTTCTTTATCTAACCAATTTACTTGAAGTATTTGACCAGTAAACCCTTTATTTTGGATTGTTGGTTCTCCCTGCATAACTACGGCAGAATTGTCATCTCCGTCTACAAAGATTACATTATTCCGCCGCTGCAAGTCAACTACTACCCCATCGAGAGGATGGATCTCTTCTCGGATCTCAAACCCAGATGGTATCCATTTTATTCTTGTACGAATTCCCATGCCAATTGTTTGCTGAAAAGCTACAATTTTTACCCCTGAAATGATAAATCCAATTTTCGCTGTTGTTTCATCTCGATCCAAGTCTTTAAGACCAGATACTTGAAAGCCGGGAGTTTCATTAGCTTTACCTGTGCTTCTAATACAAGATATTTTTTGGACAATGATTCTCTTTGATGACACAGGATTTTCCTCATTAAGACCTTTATTCAAGAATAGATTTTAGAATAATCCGAATTTGGTTTAAGAAGATCTATCACGGTCACTCTAGAAGCTTACTGTTTCTGAAGTAACATATCTATTCTATTATCTATGGAATTGGCTATAATTATCTAGATTTTTGCGATAAACTCACAATAAGTTATAATTTTTATCTGAGGATTCATTTATTCCAGAGTAATTAATAACTATTCTTATATTAATAAAAAAGATCTCCTTTTAATAACTCAATCACAGATTTGAAATTTGACATAGTATAGGTTATATGAAGTCAGGTAGAAATAAAGTGGCAAAAATTAATTTTATTTCAAATTTATTATCGAAAAAACACTCTTGCGGAATGTTTCATCCTGAATCAGCACAAAGGATAGAGATCATTGAAGAATGGCTTCATTCCCAGAAAAATGATCAAATAAGTTATGATATACTGGATCAACCTGCATCCAAAGATGAAATTCTCGTGACTCATTCATTAGACCATTATAGTCTTATTGAAAGAAGTCAAGGTCAAACTGGTCATTTTTATTTTGATGGAGATACAGCTGCAAATAATTATACTTTTGAAGCGTCACGTCAAGCTGTGGCTGTTGGCAAAAAAGCTATATGGGAGAGTGACCGTAACACCTCAATCTTTGCTTTAGTGCGACCTCCAGGCCATCATGCAACTCGAACATCACCTGGGGGATTTTGTATCTTTAATAATATTGCGATTGCAACAGAATTAGCAATAGTACAAAAAAAGTTTCAACGTATAGCGATTATCGATTTTGATCAGCATTTTGGCAATGGAACCGCTTATATTCATGAGAAGAATCCAAATATTTTGTATTTTAGCACTCATGCTGACCCCAGAATCTCTTATCCTGGTTGTGGATTTGTAGAAGAAATTGGAAAAGGAGATGGACGAGGTTATAATGTTCCTGTACCTCTTGGCTATCGTGCCTCTGAAGCTGATCTTCAATTTGTTTTTGAAGAGCTCATCCAACCTATTATTTTTCAATTTAAACCACAATTCTTAGCTATTTCAGCAGGTTTCGATGCTTATGAAAGAGATCCTATTGGAATCTTAGGAGTTACAGTTGATGGTTTTTCTGTTATAGGAAAGTACATCAACCGAATCGCCTCCGAATTAGAAATCCCATTTGCGCATTTCCTAGAAGGAGGGTACAATATCCAATCTCTGCCAACTTTGGTTTCATCATACATTACCCCTTTTATTCAGGATCGAGTAGAAACTTCTCATTTATTAGAGCCTAGCGATCAGACTATTGCTACAGTTAATCGATCCAAGGGTTTATTAGGTGATTATTGGCAACTTTAGGTTCTATATTCTCTTCTCTAGGGAATATAGCAAAAAATTTACTTTGTCATTCAAAATCGGACTTCATTGAACTGTAGACTCTGACAAATGAAGGAATCTTTATTTCTTGTTAGAATCCCTATTTTAAATATGAAAAGACTGAAAAAAAATGGAATGAATAATCTTAATCCCAATGAAGAGCATACCTTAAAAGAGCAATAATACCCCCAAAAGTTTTCATTCGGTTTGCGTTTTCACTTTGGGATGAGACGATAAATATTTTTCCACGGGTTTTTTCTATCTCACGAAGTAAGTGTTGTACTTCATCTTGATTTGATCCATCCACTCCTCGTAACAGAGAATCCAATAAAATTAATGTCTCTATAGCTCCTGTACTAGCGATTTTTTTTATCTCTGCAAATCCATATGTTACATCTGCAGCTCCTTGGTTTATTCTTTTAAAAAACTCATCAATTAAACTATTTTCTTCGAATATTTGGAAATCTGCTGCGAGTTTATCCACCGCATCCATTTTTAGGAGCTCAGATAACCCAACACGATTCCCACCGCTTAATGAACCGGAGACGATAACATTGAGGTTTTGTTTCACAAACTTTCTTTTTAAAAAGGAAGCTAACTGTTCTTTAATGAAACCTGGTCCCCCTAATACGATATTATTTGTTTCAGGCAATACTTGTCTGTTAATAATCATTGCAATCCGATCAAAGAAAGATTGCGTCTGTTTTGAGCGAACCTTTTCTTTTGTTAACTTTCGAGAAATATGTGACTTCTCATGAGCAATTACATTGAGATTGAAGTTATCAAGAATACCTAAACAAACTTCAGCCTTATCAATAGCAATTAGACAAATTTTTGGTTTTTTACTTGCTTCTTCAGCTTTTTTCAATAATTCAAGAAAATATTTTGACCATTCTGGCTTAATAATGGTTATTGCTTTTGTTAACTCTAGGTTAAGGGTATGGTAGGAGCCAAGAGACACATGTTGCTCAGGGCCTTGGAAAATTGTACCTTTAACCCGTAAACGATTGCTAACAGAACTGTCCTGGAAGGCAAAGTCCTCAACTACCACCCCAATTACCATGCTAATCCTTTGACTTTCATCACCCGATCTTCCTTCACTACCAGACCGTCTGACTCTACGAGTGGTTTTAGAAATAACATGGTCTCCAATACTAATAATATTTGAGAGGACATAAAGATCTGTAGGGTTTTCAGGTCGTAAAACAACACGTTGATTCTTCAAATCAAGCTTTAGAATACGCATTAAGTCTCACTTGTACTCTATAAAGGGCAATTAGGCTTTAAAACAGCTTTAATGTTGAGGTGATTTCTTCAACAGCTTTTTGGGCATGAGGTCCTACCCCTAACGCTGTTGTTGTGCCTGGAGGGAGTTGAGTTCTCCCTGCATCATCGATTCTTACAACAACAACTCCAGTAGGCTTAAGTTTGTTTTCAAGTTCCACTAATTCAGCCTCAGAATTTACTCCTAATACAACCTTTTTCTGTCCAGTGTTCCACCATAAATTGAATTCGTTTGGTTTATCATATTTTGATTTAATGGCCGCTGCAACAGCAGCATGAGATGCTTGAGCTGCAGCTTTTCCTTTGGACATCCGTAAATCTTTTCGAAGAATTATTACTTGCTTCAATTCAAGCAATAGAACCCACATTTATGAATTGTACTTTGATGAGATTGAAGGAAATCCAGAATTATTGATATTAAAGTTAATCATCGGAAATTAACGATCAGTGAGGTACATGGACATCATTAACGGATTCAATAGGTGTCCAAGCATGAACCCGTCTCAGTTTAGGTCAGTTTCATCATGTTGTCTAAAGGAATCTAGATTAGCTTCTGATCTACAGACCTAGCGATTGTTATGCAGTATCGTTGATGAACTTTAGTGTAGTATTTTATTGTTAGATACTTAAAGGTATGATTATCAATAAATTTAACTTTCTTGGCATAACTTAAGAAAGATGTTTTTATTCCTACCCTTCTTGAATAGTATTTTCAGAGGTGAAAGCCCTTAGCCCAAAAAGAACCTCATCTGCTTCTTCTGGTTCATGAAAGTTTGAAGTAAAATTGAGGGATTAAAAATTACATCACTAATTCTTGTCCTTTCGTGATCTTAATACGACAGGGGGTAGGAAATTTAGCTTTTCCGCGACGGAGTGCATCTTTGGCTAAAGCTAAATTCTCTGGATAAGTTCTGATAAATAAAATTCGATCTCCTTCAAAAACACGAGCTGCAACACTTATAATTTTCCCAAAGGCTTTACGCATACCATCTTGCAAACGATCCGCTCCAGCGCCAGTCATCATTTTATTCTCACGTATTCTATGATGGGGATAAACACAAACACGATAATGGTAGTTATCTCGCCCAATTTTCCGTGTTAAAAATCGATTAACATGAATCCGAGCAGCTTCGAGGGCATTGTGAGAAATTTGGCATCTTTCATCAGTGATCAACGATATTTCCAAAGGGAATTCTTTTTCTGGTGATCCAAAATCAAAAGCACGAATTTTAGGCTCGGGACCACCTTTAATGAATTTTTTCCGCGTGTAAGGAGGTCTGTCTACACGAGAATAACAGTATGCAGGCCTTTTTCCCATATAATTTCAACTCAATTGTCCATTCCTGGTCTTTCAACAGAATTCAATGAAGTATTCGATGAAAGAGTCCGAAAACCTCTGAATCTGGCTTTATCCTAATCAGCATTTTAAATTTATTTAGCTGTTTTATCAACAAAGGAGTTCAGAAAAATAATGACTGATGGCAGAATCTAATAATATTGAAAAATTATGAAGAATTATACTTGGTTAAGAAAGCATTAGAGGAAATTAAGGTGGTAGAGATTCCAGTTTCTTCGATAGATCGAATTATTCGAAAAGGAGGGGCAGAGAGGGTTTCAAAATCTGCGATAACGGCTTTACAAAAGGAATTGGAGGAATATGGCGTTAAAATTGCTAGATTAGCCTGGGAGATAGCATCTTATGCTGGTAAAAAAACAGTGGAAGATAAAGATATTATGTTAGCCTTACGGAAGCAGAAATTTACTAAATAAGAATTTAAATCAATCAATCTATCTACCCATAATTTAAAATTCTCTCAATTCGTGAGTTGTTATAGCAAGCAAAATGAATAAACTTTTGTCCTGCAGGTTTATTCACAAACATATTTGCACTAAAAAGATATCACGAATTTAGAATGAATCCGACTGGATATTAAAATATATGTATTAAAGATATCACTTTCAGCTGATATTAATTCAAAGAGTAATGGCAAATAAATCAATTTAGAATGTAAACTTACTAAAAAAAGAAATAAAGACAATTATGCAAGTGGAACTGCATATCATCATTATCACCTCATTAACTTTCCATTAACTATTTTCATCATGTTCATAATAACTAAACAAAACCATTAAAACCAAAGAGGATCTCTTCAATCATAATGAAATATGTGGTTTCACCTAGTAACCTTTGGAGGTGAAACAACCATGGTTAACGAAGAGGATATCGATACTTCAACTGTAAAGTACCTTATCCACGAGAAATTTAGTATTAGCGGAGTGGCTGAACGATCAGATATTATTGGAGCATTATTCGGCCAAACTGAGGGATTAATTGGTGAGGGCCTAGATTTAAGAGAATTACAAAAAACATCAAGAATAGGAAGAATTGCTGTTAAACTACAATACCAAAAGAAGCAAAGAAAAACTACTGGAACTATTATAGTACCTTCTTCTTTAGACAGGGTCGAGACAGCTTTGCTTGCTGCTGCTTTAGAAACTGTAGATCGTGTTGGACCCTGTGTTGGGAAAATTGCTCTGCTTAAAATTGAGGACGTTCGTGAAAGTAAAAGAAGGCAAATTATCACACGCGCATCTCAAATTCTGAAAACATGGGATCACGAGATCGCCCCTGATTCAATCTCTGTTCTAGAGGAGGTTCTCAAAGAAGCTCGAATCAGTATTATTCAAAAATATGGAAAAGAAGAATTACCTGCTGGCCCTGGCATTCAAGAGAGTGATAATTTAATCATTGTGGAAGGGCGGGCTGATGTTGTCAATCTCTTAAAACATGGTTTTCGGAATGTAATTGCTGTCCAAGGAACCAATGTTCCATTAGATGTAATAGAACTCACTCGAAAAAAAGTAACAACTGCCTTTTTAGATGGAGACCACGGTGGGGATCTTATCCTTAGAGAACTCATTCACCTTACTGATTTAGACTACGTTGCTAAAGCCCCACCAAATCGTGAAGTAGAAGAATTGTCTAGTAAAGAACTTCTAAAAGCTCTACGAACTAAAATTCCAATTGAGCAAATAATGAAAGAGATGAACATTCTTCCTGAAGGTATAGAGACTTCTGAAGAAAGTCAAGATAAATCTCAATCAGAAATAGAACCAAAAGAGATTCCCATTATTGTTCAGTCACAAAAAAATGCTTCTGTAACATCGAAAATACCACGTAATTTCGGCCAATTTGTCGAAAATCTCTCAGAACAGGAAGCAATTCTACTCGGAAAAAAATTAAAGGTCTTAAAAGAACATATACCAATCAGTGAACTTCGAGATGTCATTCTCGAGACAAAAAATGTAGAGACTGTAATTTTTGACGGAATTATTACCCAAAGGCTTCTTGATATTGCACTAGAACGTGGAATAAAGAATATCGTTGGTGCTAAACAACACGATGTTACAAAGAAACCCTTAGACATTGATATCTACACATTCTCCGAATAATTTCCCTCATTTTTTTCAGCAGGATCAGCAGGACACCTGCTTTTTTTCCATTAGAAAACTTAGTGCTTTTATTTTCTTCTATTTGATAAAAACTTTCTCTTAAATTTTATCTTTATTAATTAAAAGGATCTGTAGCCCTTAACACTAACTCTAGCGACATCACATACAGGGTTTTCCCAACTCAGTCGAGTTCTCTGGTGAAGGGCAGTAACGATCCTAATGTTTCCTGTTGGTTAGAAGGGTTGACCCTACCGCTCATTGATGGGTGACTCACCCAATCTCATGCGAGAGCCCGTCTCCTAATCTTATCGGATTGAAGAGCTCCGGATTTCTCTGCTTATTTGCACCATGATTCATTAAAATCCTCAGGTCCTCGAAAAGCAGAATCTATTCCTTCATCGCATTTAAATTTTTGTGGAATGAATAAAAAAACCTTTCTATAATTAGTATGTTTTTAAAACGTTTTACCCAGCTAGGTATTGAACATTTCAATTTCATTTTTACAGCACAATGAAATTTTAGATTAAACCTCCCAAACTCATTCATGGAGTTTAGATTGTGAAACAATATAAAAACGTCGGTTTAGGTGGGACGTTTGATCGCCTACACAGGGGACACAAATTATTCCTCGATATTGCTGCTTATTACGGTCAATGTGTCCATGTTGGTTTGATTAACTCAAGTTATTTGAAAAAGAACAAGAAAAAACACTTTAAAATGATTCAAAGTTTCCAATTTCGTAAAAAAAAGGTTGAAAATCATCTTTTAAGCCGTAATACCCATATTCTTATCTCAACTATAAACGACCTTGGAATGGATCAGAAATTAGCAAGTGAAGCGGATTTATCTGCTTTGGTTGTATCTCAAGAGACATTTTCGGGAGCAAATGCAATTAACCGTTTCCGTATAAAACACGGGAAGTCAAAACTCACCATTATTGTAATCCCTCGTGTTATTCGTACAGATGGTACTGTAGAAAGTAGTACTAAACTGAGAATGGAAGAAAAAGAAAGAAGCACAAACTCAACTTTATGATTATTGGGAAGGACACCTCTGAACTCAAGATCTTCATCATCTAAGACTCAAATAGATGTATTTTATGCCTTATCGGGAGGGCTAGAGCCGTCATTGGATCCTTCCAATATAATGAAGTTATCTCAATCTTTTTGAGGTTTTCGCTCTCTTATTTTTCGATATATATCTAGCCTCATCTTAGGAATAAAAAGGTTTATTTTTTGTTTTAATCTAAATGATAAATTTCTGGACGACGATCCTTAAGAAAATGCTTTCTAGCTTGACAATTCTTGAGTTCTTTAAGATCTATATCATGATAGAGGATAAAGTCTTTTAGTTTCGGTGCTCGAACAATGACTCGGCCTTCTGGATCAGTCATAAATGATTCACCAGCAAAAGTCACACTGTCTTCTTTACCAACTCGATTGACTAAAGCAGTAAAATAACCGTTTTGAAACGCAGCGATTTGCAATTCAGCTTCAAAAATGCCAGGAGGCCATTCATCAACAGCACCAGCTTGAGGAACAACCACTAATTCTGCCCCTTTTAGAGCCAACATTCTCATATATTCAGGAAAGTGCCGATCATAACAGATAGCAACCCCAATGCAACCAATTGTAGTATTAAAGACTTCTATCCCTAAATTACCAGGTGTATAATACCCTTTTTCGTGAAAGAAGGGCGCTTCTAAGATATGAATCATTCTAGTCTTTCCTAGTAATTTCCCATTACTATCTATAATAGGAGAACAATCGTAAGTCTTTTCATTTTCTCGCTCAAATAGATTAAGAACAACTACTAAACCAAATTCTTCTGCTTTTTCCATGAATTTTTCTGTTGTAGGCCCTGGTACAGGTTCAGCTAAATCACGAAAAGCATTGGTTGCTGGTTTTTGAGGCCAAAAGTACTCAAAAGCAAGTTTATGAAATGCAACTAATTTTACTCCTTGAGAGGCTGCTTCTTCTAAGCTTTTTATTCCCCGTTTTACATTTTCATTCTTATTCTGTGTTGTATGTTGCTGAATGAGAGCGATTTTCAAATCTATTCAAGTCTCCTCGATTTACAATTAAATTAAGTTAAAATTCCTAGTAATATTGTAAAAGGATGAAAACCCCAAAAAATACTTTTCTATTTATTCAACAAAAAATCCTTTAGTAGAATATAAACAGAAAGGATTCAGTCTTATTCATGAAAATGTCTTTTATAGGACGCCTAAGTGCGTTAAAATCTTGAAATTACTAGTTTTGAAATATTTTGTTTTAACCATTACCAAATAAGATGGAAGATGAAATGGATCCGATTATTTTTTTAATAATTGTAGGGTTTAGCTGGATTTCTTTGAATGCAATTGCTCGAATCCATTGGTTTGAGGTGAAAAATCCCGAAATCGGCTTAGGATATGCTATGTATCGTACAAAAAAACTAAATAACTTTATTGATAGACTCGCGAGAAGAGGACGGATCATATGGAAATTTATTTGGGATATTGGAGTAATTTCTGGATTGGGGATCCTCATTGTTGGTTTAACCATTTTTACTATTAATATTCCTTTATTTTTCCAACCAACTGCAGAAGGAACGACTAGTGCTATTGGTGTGACTCCTGTAATTCCAGGGATAACCGTCTCGTTTCAAACACTTCCATATTTCATCGTTGCTATAATGATTGGAGCGATTGCTCATGAATTTGCTCATGGAATATCTGCACGTGTGGAAGAAGTTGACCTGAAAAGTACTGGAATCTTCATTTTTCTAGTGCTTTTTGGAGCTTTTGTTGAACCTGATGACGAAATATTAGCTCAAAAATCCCGTCGATCCAAAGCACGAATTATGGCAGCTGGCGCGTTGGCTAATATGGTGGTGGCAGGACTTATCATAATAATCTTGATTATTCCAATAGGTTTTCCCTTGTTGATCGCTCCTCTTTATCAACCTGAGTCGAATGGAGCTTTAATAATAGAAACAATCCCAGAAAATCCAGCTTATCAAGCAGGCATGAAAGCAGGTTATGCAATTATTGGGATAAGTACATCCAATGGTTATAATAAAATATTATCTGCTAGTGATTTTCGAGAATTTGTTAATTCATCCGTCTTTCCTAACCAAACCTTAACTTTTCATTTCGCCAGTGGAAGAGATCCTATCACCCTTAAAACGGTACAACGTAGCGATGACCATACAAAAGGATTCATAGGGATTCGTACGTGGGAATACTTTAAACCACACTTTTTTAGCCCTTCACCTTTAGTAAATTTAATCCCTTATTGGACACTCAACACACTTATCTATGTTTTTATGATTAATCTTATGTTGGCAATCATGAATCTGTTACCCATTCCTTTTTTAGATGGAGATAAGCTTTTAACCGCATTTTTGGGGCCAAAATTTGAAAAATATCTACCTTGGATTAGATACTTTACATTAGGAGTACTGGGAATCAATTTACTCCTTACTCTTTTTTTCATGGGTTGGCCCCAAATTTAGTCTTTTTGGGGGGTTTATTTAATGAATAAAATTTCATTTGTTATCAAAGTATGAGAAAAACGGCTGGTTTTAGTAATAAAAGGATTCAAACTTATTTCATGTACCAATACAAAATACATAATATATAGGAAGCATTAATTAATCCAATCAAGCATAATTACTTCTAAAGAAGGAGAATATAAGGAAAGGATGTGTATGGCTCTTGATCTTGTGCAACTCTCATCCGAAACTCTTGTTTCTTGGAATTTCGTTATTCTAATTCTTGGTGGCTTATTAGCAGCTTCATGGCTATTGGTACGACTTGCTGGAGTAAGTTCAGATGATCTATCTAATATCGTTGACAAATTATCATTAATAGGGTTCCCTATAGGTGTTATTGCCTTAATCACAATTGGAGCTGGATTATACCTTTGGTCAATTATGGGTGAACCAGGTCCTACATTCATTGAAGAATATCCAACGTTTGATCTGGTTACTATCGTATTTTTGTGTATCCTTGGTCTCGTATTGATACTACGACCAATAAAAGAATTCAGATTTGGAGCTTTCATCTCTTTAGCAATTGGATTGCTTGGAGCAGGGCTACTAGTCTTCCTTGGAGCTGAATCAGTACAATTATTATCAGTTGTATTTTTTGTCCTCTTTTTAGTCATTTATCTATCAATAAAAATGTTTGAGGATCTCTATCTTCTTGTTGCAGAAGTTCTATCATCACCCCTAATATCTATAATCGTTGGAATCCTCTGTATACTACAAGGTATATTACAAATCTTAGGTTTGTCGATTGGGGGAATAATATCAATATTTCTACCTTGATAAATATAGAAATTTCTAGCTTTGGATTTCCAGCCGCACAGAATTCTTTGAAATTAGCTCAGCAATCTGTTTCAATTGATCTAAAGGGAATCGAAGTAAATTTGGGTCACCTCGTAAGGTGATCTTTAATTCGATATCACCCTCAGGAGGGGCAAAAATCTGGTCAATTTCAAGAATATCGAGAGGAGCGAAGAAATCTGCAAAAGTTTTTCGTGTATCAGATTTTCTTTCTACAATCTCAATAGGTTTTCGAATTTCATCTTCAATAAAATGTTTTAAATCTTCATTTTCCAGAATGTTATTACCATTCCGTGTTAATAGAACAATGGATCCGTTAAGACGATGTGCGCGGTCTAAGGTCACATTTTGAAGTTGTTTAGGAAATCGCTGTTCAGCTTTAGCAAAAGCTTTGGAAACGTCGACATCCAGTTGAGTGAATTTCCCCTTTCTAAGTTTCTGTTTACATTTCTTGCATAAAACTCCAGTTTTTGCGCAGAAGTTGCAAATAGGGGTTATAACCAAGAATTTAGCCTCTTTATTTCTATCATCTTTTTATTAACCATCTTCCAAATTACACTCATATAAATCTTCTCTATGGATTTTCTCTCTGCATAGACATATTTCATTTATGGAAGCTCATAAGACGTTCTTCAATACTGCTGCCACCGTATGTAAACGATTCTCAGCTTCATCGAAAACAACTGAGTGCTTACCATATATTATTTCATCAGTAACTTCCTCTTTATGACGGGGAAGGCAATGCATGAAAATGAAATCTTTGGCTGAGTGATGAACTAGCTGCGAATTAACTTGATAACCCTCAAATTTACGTAATTTCTCTTCCTTCTCTGATTCTTGTCCCATGGAGATGAATGTATCCGTTACAACTACGTTTGCGTCTTTAGCGGCCATGATAGGATCATGGATCACCTTTATCTGTTCAGATGACGATGTATTATTCATACAGTATTCTAGGACTGTAGAATCTGGTTCATATTCTTCAGGTGTTGCAATACATATGTTCATCCCCATCTTTATAGAAGCAATCATTAATGAATGGCATACATTATTCCCATCTCCTATCCACGCAATATTTACTCCTTTCAGTTTCCCTAGATGCTCTTCGATTGTCATTAGGTCTGCTAATCCCTGAAGCGGATGGAATAGATCTGAAAGTGCATTAATTACTGGAACTCCAGAATATTTTGCAAGAATTTCTACATCAGCATGATCAAAAACACGAGCTAGAATCCCAGAAACCATTCGGCCCAAAACTTTTGCTGTATCTTGTATAGATTCATTAACACCTAATTGAATGTCATCCTTTCCTAAGAATAGGGCATGTCCCCCTAATTCAACCATAGCTGTTTCTGTCGAGACACGAGTTCGTGTTGAGCGTTTTTGAAAAATCATACCTAAAGTTTTTCCGTTTAACGGTTGACTCTGTATAAATTGTGACCTGTGAGTTTTGAATTCCGTTGCCTCATCAATCAGAAAGCGAATCTCCTCTGGCGAAAGATCCTTAAGCGTTAATAAAGAACGTCCTTTCATATTTATCGTCATTAATCATCACTTCTATCTATTAAATGTTTGATCAGAATATTCCTCCATGAATGACTGGTATAAAGGCTATTATATCCTCCGCTTTTACCTTAGATTTCATACCATCCAGTACAGATATTTCTTGTTCATTGATAAAAATCAAGAGGGATCGCTTTATCTCCAAAGACTCAGTAAAGAAACTCTTCAGTTCCTTGAATTGGGGATTCTGTGTAAGCTCTGAAACAATTTCTTGTACAGATTTTTCCGAAGAAATCTGGTAAGGTAAATTCTGCTGTTTTAAATCATATTGTAATGATCCAAGAAACTTTAAGCGGATTATCATTGTAGCATCAGTTTATTAACTAGGAGGATGCGCCGACCGGGATTTCCAGCAATCCTCTAAAGTGGATGGTTTTTGAACCCGGGTCACCAGCAATTTCAAAGTTCTTAGAATCGTTTTATATATCTTGATATGAATATAACAACTCCTTTTGTCCTAGAATTAAGAGTAGAGAATTAAGTGAAATAAAAGAAGATAAAAGTAAGACAAAAGTATGAAGTGAAATGATAAAGCTCTGAAAAAATCCATATCTCATCACTCTAGGGAATATTATCAAAAAACATTAAGATTATGGCGAATACAGAGGAATTAAAGATTTTATAACTTGTAATTAGGGGAATAATAGTTTTAAAAAAGATGGAAGAGAATTCTTTATTGTGAACGATCAATTGCTGACTAACGATAGAAAAAAAACTCAACCAGGGTATTTTGACGATCCATTCCCTGAAGAAACGAAAACTATTGAACTTTTGGACTATTTGATCCTTCCTCATACTATGTACTTAAGTGGAAAATGGCGAAAGTGGGTGAATAACCCAACACTTATCAAAGAAATTGTTAGTACTGAATTTACTTCGTCATACGCTATCATAAGAGAATTCATTCGAAAAGGGGAAGCTAATGATTATAATGATGTGATCTCCTCAAAAATTGATAATAGCTTTGTAAATATGAGAATATTCAAGCATAGATATACTCAATATATGTTTCATCAAAAACATTTAATAGAAACTCTGAAATACGGAGAGCAGGGGCGAAAACATGGGAATTTTAAAGACTTCCTTCTGTTTTCACAGAAATGGAATGAGATTGTGAAAGAAAAGATAGCTCCGACATCTCATATGTGGTATCTTTACAACGAGATCCAACAAATATATGGAGCTCCCCTAAGGAGATTTCGCTATAATAGTGACGAATTTGAACGTCTTAAAGTGTTTCAAGATTTTGAAATTGATCTTGGAACCTCATGTTTCACTCCTGGCTTTTATGAAGAATGGTTTATTCTTAGAAATAAAATTGTTGGAAAAAAATGTCTAATTGATCTTAACATCGTCAATCCATCTACAGGGTTAAGGGAAACATATTACATTCGTAATGCTAAATCTACATGGAATAAGAATGGCATTAAGCCTTTTCTATTTGCTAAAAAAACAGGTGCAAGAAGAAAAATAATGGATTACCTGATGGAAACGATCAATCCATATAAACCAAAACTAAGCAGTATCAGAATCACATTAATGGACGAAATAATTGCTGAATTAAAAGCAATGGACATTGGATATCCCGAAGAATCATGGCAAGCTCGAAATGGCTTCAAAAAAGTGTATCGACCTAAATTTGATGAGTTACTCCTTGATGACTACTTAGAAATTAAATTTTGGGAATATATTGATGATTTAAAACCAAATTGGCTATCTAGATATAAGAATGTTCAAAAAATAGTAAAATCTTTTGAAGATAAAGGTAGAAGAGTGATCTTTATTACAGATGAACTCTATTATCCGAACATTTGTAATTCCACTAAAATTTATTTACAGGATAGATCAAAACTTATTGATGCTATCACTAAAGAAATAAATAATCAGAATAAATTTCCTAGTGATAGAACCGATTTTAATAAATGGTGGAACAAAGTTAGAACAAAAATAACTCCAATGCATCTAGCAAGAGCAATTCAGAAAATAAGAAAACAAAGTAAGCATCTGCATTATTCTGGAATAATTTATAGCATTGACCAGGCAGAGAAATTCCCGAATATTGGCCCAATTAATAGAAATCTCAAGGAATTTTTAGATGAAAATAATCCGAAAGGATTACCAGCATTTGTGGGTGCTGTCATTCAAGATCCAAAGATTCGTCTTAGAATTACACTATTTACACAGGAAAGAAATCAGTTAGGGAACTTAGATCTCCCATTAAAAGTAGTTTCCGAAATAAAATGGGGATATATAAAAACACATAAGAATTTGATTACTTTCCCTGACAATATTACTAGAGCTAATCAAAAAGCTTGTGAAATCGTTCAAACGAAATTTATACGTGAATTAGGGAATAAGAAGGGAAAACTTCGAGATTCTACTTTCTTATTTGATGAATTAAAAACATTAGGTAATTATGACTTGACATCAGGTAAAGTAAAGAATTTACAAGTTGAATTTATACCAAAAGGAAGTGTTTCAAATTGTTTTATTAATGAACAAAAGGATTTTAACATCCTAATTCTCAGTTATTGGGGAGAGAGTGATTATAAGCTTGGCCGTTTAATGGAAGTTACATCTGCGATTCGTCATGGCTTATTCAAACGAAATATCAAAAATTCTGACATCTTAGTGACCCATGTAACCGAAATCCTAAATAAATATGGAGAAGAGGCTATTGGTTTTAAGAGAGAATTGGATAATAATACAAGAACGAAAATCAATGAACTTATAAGTATTTTAAACTTTAATGCAGGCGAAGAAACGTTATTTCGAGATATTTATCTATATACTCTATGGAAGCACTCTAAGAGAGGATATTACTAGAAATATAGTTCCAAAAAGGTTAGTTATAAATAATTCTAAGCTTAAAATGTTACTACTATTTAAAAAGTGCGCCGACCGGGATTTGAACCCGGGTCGCTTGCTTGGGAGGCAAGTATCCTAACCAAACTAGATTATCAGCGCATTAAAGCTCATTAAGTATGTGTTATTTTGTTTGATTTTTCAATTTAATAGTATTTTTTATCTCATCATGTCCAAATCATATTATTGAGACTCATTCAATAATTTTTTATGTAAGTTTTAATGAAGCTGGAGTCCTACCAGACTAGACTATCAGCGCACAGATCTGGTTTGATTCATCGATTTTTATTGCTAATTTAAATTAAATTCCTCAAGAAAATTATTCTTATGTGCTGGATTAGAATAAATATTCAATCTACTTACTTCCTATTATAACAAGGAAATGTAGGAAAAATAGCCATTAGAAAAATCTGGGTTACTCGCTTAACGGAACACATCTGTTTGTGGATCTCTATTCAAACTAGTTGCATAAGCATCAGCTTGCGTATATTCCACCCCGCGGACAATAATCGCAGGTGTTCCCTCATCTGTTTGGCCCATAACTAAACCTGCTGCGGCAGCAACTTCATCTGCTCTAGCTACAAATGTGGATTGCATTTCATAGCCAAAAAGATCCTTTCGTCCCCTTAAATCATCAATGGGATCAATTCCAGCGATACCAATAGCAACATTGACAGTTCCTACTCGGAGAGGACGGCCGAACGTGTCAGAAATAATCACAGCAACATTCTTTCCCAACTCTGAAAGAATACGCTTTTTTATCCTCCGAGCTGATAGGTCTGGGTCATTAGGAAGGGATATGACTGCTTCTCCAGGCATGTTGGATTTATCTACTCCGCTATTAGCACAGACAAAGCCATGTTTTGTTGCAGTTATCAACACTCGTTCATTCATTCTAATGATTTCACGGCTTTCACGAAGGATAACCTCAATTTTTCTTGGATCTTTATCTTGTAATTCAGCGATTTGTTGAGCAAAGGCGCTTGGAGTCACTTCATGAAGATTATAAACATTATTTTCCGCTTTCGATACAATAGTATGAGCAATGACAAGAATATCGTCATCAATCAAGTCTATTTTTCGTAATTCAGTTATCAAAATCTTTTCAAGATCATCTCCTGGATTAATGAGAGGAAAATCCCGAAGAGGAAAAACTGTAACCATCATTGTAATTAAATCCTAAAAAGAGTTTAGAAGCCTCAGACCGCTCATCGTTCATCATTGAAAGAAGTCTGTTCCCTAAGCTGTCATCATTGGCTGGGCTTGAGATAAATTTAGGATGCTTATTTAATAATTATATCCCGAACTCGGCTGGGCGAGTTTTCACCTGTTCTGTTAAATCTTTCAGTAATTGTTTAACCTTTTCCGTTTGTGAATCATTTCCCACCTTATGGTATTTCTCATGAGCTTTGGCTAGAAGGTCAATTACTTCTTTAACGTTTTCTCGTGCACTGATTAAGGCCCTTGCTCGTTGATATAATGCATGTGCTTCATATCGTGTTGGATCTTCCCGCCCTTTCTTGAACTCTTCTACTGCCTTTTCCAAATAATAAGCTTTATCAGAATTCGATTCCATTGCAGCTGCTCTCTGTACAAACGATCGGGCGCGTGCTCGTGCTGCTTCCATCTCTAACCCCGTTGTCTGGTAAAGAGCACCTGCAGATTCATATAATCGGGCTGATTCTATAAACTCCCCGTCTCTAGCTTTAGTCTTGGCCAATTCACCTTGTGTTTGGGCTTGAATGGTTCTAGCTTGTTTTGCTTCCTCTAAAAATCCTTCAGTTGAGAAAATCACATTTGCCTTACCAAAACACCTAATTGCCTCAAGAAAATTCATATTCAGTACATTTATATAGCCTAAGGCGCAAGATTGGTACGCTTCGGCTCTTTGACTCAATTTTTTTTGATCTCCCCCTATAAAGAGCTTGGCTGAAGCTTTAAACTTCTCCAAGGCCTCTTCATACCGCTGGGACTCATAAAAAACCATTCCTTCATCGAATTCCTCTTGAGCTTTCTTTGTTTTACTTCCCTTGAATAATGGCATGAAGGCCAACTCCATAATAGCATAATTCTATGATTTCTGACCATCAGAGACTCATTAAATAAATTTGTATTACAACAATATTGAATTTGATTATACTCAAAAATACTTTCTATAAAAACTGATCGGGTGAAAGTCACTTCATTTCATAAGTAGTCTCTTAGGAAGAACTCTTCCATTAGAAAATGAATATAATTATATTTTTTTTAACCCCAAATAGTTCAAACTGATCTATATTTATACATTTACTTGATTTTTTACAAATATATATCATGTTTAAGAAAAATTCTCTTTAATAATCTTTTTGGGAATTTTACAGGAGTCTCAGAAAATAAGCAAACGTATCCTAATAATAAGTAATGAACTAAAAATTAATTCAACGTCCTATTATTCGATTTCCCAGTAAAATTTTAGTAGTATATAAGGGGAATCTCTGTATTATATTAAGGAGCAATAAGAAAAATATTAGATAGTTAAGAATTTAGAGCCCCAGGCTTTTAATTAGAATCATTACTATAAATAACAATAATAGAGAGTAATAAATTGGAAAAATAAAGAAAAATATCAATATTTAATATTTCATGAGTAAATAAATAATTGTAAGAAACCAAGTAATATTAACCCAATTAGCATGTGATCATTTGTGATATCATACGAGCAATAAAGAAACAGAGAAATAATAAGCAAACATAAGTGAACTACCCCATCCTTCTAGATGGAACTTCTATATCACAAAAAAAGGAAGTTCAAGTTCACCAGACTTAGTGAGTAGAAATGCTGACTCCGATAACCAGGTCAGGATACCTTCGATTGCCGCACCAGATCGATGCTCTATCGGCTATACTTAAAAAGTGTCTAAGGGTATGGCCTGGTGGTTTAGCTGTAAAAAGCCTGGTTATCATTGTCGAGGTGAAGTCGGATTTCCTAGATGGTCAAAGTCTAGGAATACGCATTACCCGTCATTTACTATTGACGGAGGATCTATCTGAATTTTCAGATGGTTGAATAAAAGGTTAAAAACATTGGTAGTTTATGTTATTAATGTGAATGGTAGACAATTAATGCCATGTAGCCCCGTTATCGCACACTTGCTCTTAAAACAAGAGAAAGCACAGGTTAAACATCAAACACCATTTACAATTAAATTACTTTACAAGACGAGAACAGAATATATTCAACCGTTAGTTCTAGGAATTGACCCTGGAAGCCGTAAACTCGGTTCAGCAGTAGTAGATATTGAACATAGAAATGTCTTCTATATGAGTCAAGTTGAATTGAGAGATGACATCACGAGAAAAATGAATCGAAGGGCAAAATACCGCCGAAACCGCCGAACTAGAAAAACCCGTTATAGAAAACCGCGTTCCAATTAGTAATATTATTGTTGAAACTGCAACCTTCGATCCTCACGCCTTGAAAAATCCTGTAGTACTAAAGAATAAATGGCTCTATCAAAAGGGAATTAATTATGAGTTTGAAAATATTAAAGCATATGTCCTCCATCGTGATAAGTACACTTGCTGGCAATGTAAGGGAAAATCGAAAGATAGACGTCTCTGTTGTCACCACATCATTTATAGAAAGGATGATGGCAGTAATGAACCAGAAAATCTAATTACTATGTGCCAAACCTGTCATAAAACTCTTCATAATAGCCCTAAAGTTATCCAAGATAAAGTCAGAAATAAATTACATGGAAAACGTAAAAAACAGTTGAATCATGCAACCCAAATGAATAACATCCAAAGTCAATTGTTAAAACGGGTAAATGTAACTGAAACTTTCGGATATATTACAAAAGCTTATCGACAGTACTTGAAATTATCAAAAGAACATTATTATGATGCAGTTGCTATTGCAAATCAGTTTGGCAAGACTGTTGAATTCAAAACTGAAGTAGTTCTCTTAAAGAAATGTGTTGCAGCGGGGGATTACCAACAGACCAAAGGGATTCGTAGTCAACAATGTCTTACTACCAGTAAGATTTGTGGCTTCCGAAAGTTTGATAAGGTTAAATACAAAGGTAACGAATATTTTATTAAGGGTCGTATGTCTACTGGGTATGCAATTCTGATGAACATTGATGGACAGACGCTCCAATTCAAACCGCTTCCAAAATTTATCCAACTTGGTAGAATTAGTGCCCGAGGATCCTTGATTATGATAGAAAAACCAAGAGAGATGTCCGATTGATTTCCCACGAGAAATAATTAATTTTCTTCCTGAAAAAAATATTCTTTTCTACATATTCTAAACGGATACATAAATAAAGAAAGTCAAATATTAATGAACCTACGGAATACTTTCCCTTAAAGCCATTCAAATTTTGAAATGAATGGGAATGTTGTCGTTCTCAAAATAACAGAGGACAATCCTTTTGGTGGAATTAAAGTGAAAGAAATTCGGAATGGTACAACACTCCTTCTTTTAGTAGTTTTAATATTTGCCTTTTCTGTACATGGATTGGCTTACTTTATCCAATTTTATAGTCTGAATACTCAATATTCTTCCACAAGTATAGAGGGTGTTAAACCATTACGTAAGAACATACCTTCATCAACAGATATTCCACGTACTGGCATAATTCCCCCATCAGAAGCTCCACGAGGTAGTATAAACGAAATAGTTGATGGACCAGATCAATATTTCCCTGAAAGCAGTATCAGAATAAGAAATCGTTTCACGATCCCTGCAACAGAGCTAGCTATTGTCCAACAAGTGATTTACATTTTATTGTTCGAAGCTAGTGTTGAAGTTCAAACAATGATTAATGAAGGTAATAACTCTGACCCAAACCCAACATCTTCCTCATATTATGTCCATCAGGCAACTACAAATGGAACCCCTGCTGGAACAGCGTCTTATTCGACGGATCCAAGCCATGGATGGATCGATACAACATTTATAATTCCAAATATGACCAGTTTAGAAGCTATGGGGATTTCTTCCGGCGATGATGTCGATATCTTCCAGTGTTACCCTGCGAAAAACGCAACCTCGAGGATTGGAACGTTCCTTTATTATATTGACACCTTCAAACTAAGCGCGGTTGCTGACTTCACATCTGACGGATTTATAAATGATGCAAGTAGTGAATATATTTTCCGCTCTGGAGAAAACGCCACTGCTATACTCAGAGCACAATCAGGAACCTATCTTATAGATAATGTTACAGTCACGATTAATAATCTCTACAATAAAAGTCATATTCCTGAAGTAGAAATAAACCCTGCTACTTATGATATACACGCTGATCTACTAGCTCCCGATAACAAGACTGATACTAATGGTGAAATTAGATTATTTGTAGATACCACTTATTTAACTACTCCAGAGGGGGAGTACTCGTTTAATATAACAGCAGATTTTACGGAGACAAATTTCTATGCCGCTGGTTATGAAAAAATTGTTAGTATTAGAGCCAATTTTACAGTTGAAAACACTCCTGACCGTGTTATAGAAAGCTTAGTTGAAATTTCAGCTGAACCTGCTGAAATAAATCCTCCAAATGCAAATAAAACAATTGTAACTGTAAAAATACAAGCTCAATTTGCATACGGGGGTATATGGAGTATATATCCTCTTTCAAACCTCCCAATCAATGCTGCCTTAGATATTCAGGAAGTATGGGTCAACTTAACATCTGGATTTGGTGCTATTACTAATGGTACACCTGGTTGGTACCTTACAGATTCAAACGGAGAAGTCAAATTTAATATCACTGCTGGATTTCCAATCCCCTATCAAAGTAAGACCCCAAATATTATTGTACAGGCAGATCTTCAAAGTAATGCACCTCCCACTTATCCTCCTAGTGAACCTCATCGATTTTTAGAAAACGATACTGGTGGAAAAATCTTTAAAAAATCTCAAATGATCACAATTGATCCTGATTTCTGGATAGGTACAATTGATTGTCAGTGGAGTAATACTACAAGTGTTCGACCAGGGGAAACTGCAGAACTGCATTATGAAGTCAGGAAAGACGGTGATTCACCTGGAACAAACACTTTTGCAGGTGTTCCAGTCAATATCACATTAGATGAGCCTATTCCTGGTGTCTCCTTAGATCTTATGACATTAAATAATCCCGTGGGTAATGGTTATTATTATACAGATAGTGAAGGGATGATTAAACTAATAGTGAAGACGACTTACCTACTGACTCCAGAAATTGTGCAAACAGTTAAACTAAATTTGACTGTTGACTTTGAAAATGATTCAAATGTGAGATGGATTGGAGACCAACACAAAGGTTATGGTTCATTCGAAGATTTCGATAAAACTTGGCTCTCAGAGCTGTCTGAATATTTATCCATTGATCCCAAGTTTAATATCTGTTCAATCACTCTCTCAACCACGAATGAATCTGGAGATACCACTATTCGCCGGGGGGATGACCTTATTATTACATATAAAGTTCGAGATGAAGATGGAGTAGCTCTTGCTAATGTTTATGTAAATGCCTCTATTGATAATCCACGGCCAGGAGTTTCCCTTGCTATCCATCCTGATCATGCAGCGGATAAGGATCCACTGAGATTATATTATAATACAAGTAGTTCTGGGGAAATCAAATTTATTTTGAGTACAGATAGTACTATTCCTAAATTAACAGATATCAAACTCAGAGCTACAGCAGATTTTGAGAATGACTCTCACAATAAATGGTATGTTGGTTCAAAAGGTATCAGGTCAGATTTCCGCTCCAATAGCTCTTATTCTGTATCAACACGTACCATCAGAGTAGATCCTCAATATTTTATTGGGTATATCTATGTCCCTAAAGACAATCTTCCCGATAACCTTGTACAACAAAATGAAACACTTGAGATAGAATTCCGATTACAACTCAGAGAATATCCTGACGGTGATTGGATCACTCCTCCTGCGATATTAATTGATGGTGTTAATATTTCTATTTTAATAAATGGCCAATACCCTGCTGATTTGAACATGGAGGTTACTCCCGCACGGAGTCAATATTCAGATAATAGTAGTGTTACATTTTACATCCTTACGAATGCTACAGGGCTCACACCTGAGGGTGATTATACTATCGAGGCAAGAGCGGAGTTTGGAGACGCACAAGGCTTAATATACAACTTTACACATGATACGGTTCCCTCAGGTCACTTGTCGGGGATTTGGGTTAATGGTTCCATAGCTGATACCTATTCGACTACATCTCATACTTTTGAGGTCAAAAATATTGACAAAATTGAGGTTACAATTCCTACTGATGGTGTTACGGATCCTTATCATACTGATGTAGGATTCAACAGCGATACAGGAGTATTTGAAGTTTATCGTGGTACGACAAATATCACTGTTGAGGGAACGTACAAAGACAGTACTCAAGATCCAGTCCAGTATGAAACAATAGAAATTCGTGTAAACTATACTAGTAATGGTGAGAGAGTGTTCCTAACTAACGCTGTTACAGATGCTCTAGGCTCTTTTTCTGTCGTTGTCAATTTACCCCCTAATACACCTCTGAAGGATAATATTATGATTTATGGCGAGGATCCAACTCCCCCTACCCCACGAGAAGGACGACAAGGATATGATCTCATTCGAGTAGTAACTACTATTAACCTTAATGATTATACTCTTAGCAACTTCAATGGAAGCTCGGTGTTTGTGGGGAGTAACGTAACTGTCAGTGGAACATTAACAGACAACCTTGGTCTCCCAATTGATAGTTCTTCACCAATATTTTCAGACTCGTACTCTGAATTAAATGACCGAATACGCGTTGTTGGTTGGAACGGAACCCATGAAATTGGAATGAATCTAAACGCGAGTCCAAATGTTGATGGAACTTATTCGTTATATTATATAATTCCACATGATTACAATGTGGATAGGCTCTACATTAGATTGAATATTACCAGTCCAGGCCTCGTTCATTATCGTGTAAATCATACTGAAGAGTTAATCTATGTCTATTGGGATTTTCAAATTGGGTATTTTCAAATTTATTTCCCGTTTAATTTCACAACAACAAACCTGACAAGTGGGGGCAATTATGTGGTTACGGGGATTAACAATCGAGATATAACGATAAGGGGAACTCTCCAAAGTTCAACTGAACGTAGCCTTAATGGAAAATGGATAAATCCCATGTGGGATGGTAGTAGTGATCTACAATCCGTGGACCCTGCAGGAGACTTCTCGCTTGATTATTCATTTACTGGATGGGAAAATGACACTTGGGTTTGGCAACTCTATCACTTCCTGGATAATGGGACTATATTATCGAAATACTATGAGATCACCCTCCAATGGAAAGTATATGATGAAACTAAACCCATTATTGATATAACAAGTCCAATAACCTCCAATGGCATTGCACTCCTCCCCCAAAATGATGTTACTCAAATTACAGCGAGTATCATAGATCCTGGTCCTACTTCTGGTTTTGTATCGGGTGGATTGGATAATTTATCCGTTACAATCTGGATTAATGGAATTAGCGATGCTATGGATCAAGATCCAATCAACGGATACATATTCACTTATGATTGGGACACTTCAAAAGATATCGAAGATATTACATACAATATAACAGTTTCAGCTTTTGACTTAGCAAACAATTGGAATAAATCGGAAATCAAGATCATAATCGACATTGTTGAACCGATGGTCACCATTGAAGTTCCAGAAAATAACGATGGATATATCATTGTCGATTTAGATACTGGATATGTATCTATTTCAGGTACGATAAAGGATAATCAATCTGAGACAGGCTGGAATACTGGGGTAAATAGTTCATCTGTTCGTCTTTTTATAATTAATCCTGTTTTAAATGACATTAAAATTAATACTAGTATGTCTATTAGTGATAATAACTTTGAATATGAATGGGAAATCCTTATTGATAAAGATAATCTTCTTCGAAATGACTCGTTCGCTAACGCACAGAATTGGAAGATACGATTAACTTATAGCGATCTAGCGGGTAATGATAACTATACTGATAGAGAAGTTAAACTTGATTATACTCCTCCTAAATTAGATATAGTTGATGAGTTACCTGATGTGGTAGATGAGAACCTAGTCATTAATATTACATTTAGTGATCAAGAAACTGGGATCTTCTTAGATAAACTGACACTTGAGCTTCTTAATTCGACTGGTGCCACTCTGGATACTATTAAATATGAAGATGCCAATATAACAAAGGAAACTAATACTGAAGCAACAATAGTTCTTGATATCTCAGATTTAGATGAAGGCAAATATTCCATTAAAATAACAATTTTCGATAGAACTGGCAATAAGAAGACAGTTACTTCTGAACCCTTCTCCATCAGTCGCCCTGGGGCCCAAAATCCATTAGGTACACTATTTCTGATTGTTTTGTCTCCAATACTTGCTTTCGGTGGGGGAATTGGATTAGCTGCGTTGTATGAACGATTTAAAGGAATACGAGGTGCTTGAAACTTTTACCAAAAACACAAAAAAATACGACATTATATGATTAGGATCATTGTCTTTAAAGAAATAATATAAATATGAAATGAAATAAAGATTAAAAAATAGATGAAATCTCTAATAATCTAGGTTGGATTAGATCAGGATAAATTAAATAATTAACCATTATGAAAATTGTGATGAGAATGAATGGAATCAGTTTCTTTGCCCAAACTATATTCGAAATACTCTTCCCTATTTTAATTTTAGGCGCTTTAATTGTTGCTGGATTCTTACTGTTTTATTTTCGGCAACAAATCATTGAAGCCATTGGAGTAGGAGGAGTAAAAAAGACAATTCTCGAACAAGAGATAGAGCAACGTTTAGTTCAAATTCGGCAATTAGCCCGTCAACAGATGTTTCGGGAAGCATCTATCCTTATGTGGCAAACTATGACACTTGCCTCTGAGGGGTTTCTTGGTGTTGGCCGTGCACCTAACGAGTCAGCACGACAATTAGGTGTGAAACTTATGAATCGTGGGGACTTAGATCCCAGCGCTATCAATGCTATTGTAATGGCATTTGAGAAAGCTCGATATGGTCAAACTCCTCTCACAACTCAGGAATTTAAAGATGGTTTATCGGGACTTCACCAATTCCTCCAAACTGCGACATCGGCTGGTGGGATTCCTGAAGCCACCGAGGAATATTGATTACTATTGAAGAAATCGTCATTTCATGACAAGAATTAAGTGAGATCTCATGGTAGAGATTAATCGTACAACTGCTGCACTGATCATCCTAGCCATCTTCGTTAGCTATCCCTTTGTATCAGCATCCTTATTGGGCTTTTTATTTACCACAAACACCACAAATTTTTCAATTTACAACACAGGATGGAATGGAACTAGTGCATTCAAAGATATGTTTAAGAATCATGCAAAAAAAGGACAAATCTCTACTATTGTTGGTAGTAGCAATATTCTTAACCGCTTGAATAAATCTGAGATGAATAATAGCCAAGGTGCGCTCATAATTCTCGGGCCAGCAGTTCATTATGATTTCACAGAAGCTTTAGCTATTCTCATGTACGCAATCAACGGAGGAAGAGTTCTGATTGCAGATGACTTCGGAACGGCTAATGATATTCTTGGTGTTCTTTCTATCTTCCTAGGGTTCATGTCACAGGTGGATCTAGGTGATCTTGGTATGGAAGAACAGCTTGGTGGAACAAATGTCTTTGGCTTGGATACTACGACTGCTGATAACGCTACTTCTAACGGTGACGATGAATGTAATCTAGGAGCTAATTTCCCAATTGCTGGAATTGCTATTAATGGTAGCCTTCTTGCAGATCAAGGCAGCTACAATGATACTCCCCTTACCCCTATATTCCATTCTCCTGTATCAAGGAACCAAACTGGGAGTTATCGAATGCCAGCACCCTGGGTCACCGATTTCACCACTGGTTTATCTGGTGATGGAGTTATTGGGAACTTTGCTTCAATAATAAGCATGAAGGTTCGTTACCCTGTTAATGTCACTGAGGTCGACGTGGGAGGGGGAAATAAGACATGTGAAGTAACTTTTGTAACTAAGTGGGTACCTATGGGAGAGTTTCCAGCTTCTGCAGCGAGTGCTTTTTCAGAATTAGAAACCGCTGGATTTGAAATACCTGATCTTTCATTCAGCCTGCAGATAGCAGTATTATACAGTAGTTCTCAGGCGTGGTTAGAGTCAGATATTGAACTAGCCAAAAGAGATGTAAACGCAATTGGGCCCAATAGTTCTGATCCTTATGAATGGGCTCATCCAAACGTTGGATTCCCAGTTTTTGTATATTTTCCGTTTCCTCTGGGAGGTGATATAATTATTTGTTCTGATCCATCTATTTTCATAAATAAGTATATTGACACTTCAAGAACCGACTATGATGATAGATATGATAATTACCGATTTGCTTTGAATGTAGTAGACAAAATTATGAGAAATCGTACGGGCCAGACTGTTATATTTGACGAAGGCCATCTTGCAAATCATCCTCTATCCCCTACTCTTCCATTAAGTCTCTATCTGAAATTTCTTGACATGATAACTATGTTTCCACTATTTGCGTGGGTTTTGCCAATCGCTGCAATCATTCTATCACGACGTTTTATGCCTAAGAGAACACAAGCTAAACCTCTTTTATTAACCCGTGTTGAACGATACTATGGGCGGAGCTTCTTTGCGGTAAAAATGCGATGGTTTCTTGAATATCAACAATATTCTCGTGGACTAGAACTTATTTATAGACGACTTAAACGTAATTTAAATAGGCGATATAATCCAGATGTAGAACTCACACCTGAAATCGCCGCCACTTACTTGGTAAATGAATTTCCTGATCGATTCACTCACAGAACTATTACTGAAGGTTTGAGTATAATTGAAAGAATTATAGAAACTCGAGCTGTGATTTCAGAACAAGAATTCTTAGATCATTATCTCTTTCTGAAAAATATTGGGATGGAGATAACATAACCTCGTCATGATCAAAAAAAAGAACCAAAAAACCAGATTAGAAGTGAAAGAAATGAGCAAAACTGATTTGAAAGGTAAAGATTTCACTAGTGATGAAATAACTTATGAAATGCTTGATGTTGCCGATGTTGCTCGTGCCTATCAACAAATTATGGCGCAAGTTCGCAAAGTTTACATTGGAAGGACTGAAATCTTTGAAATGCTTTGGATTGCTATGTTAACTGGCAAACACGTCTATCTTGAGGGGGTTCCTGGTATCGGAAAAACTTATATGGCAGAAACATTCTCTAAAGTTCTTGGGACAGTGTATAAACGCATCCAATTCACTCCTGACATGCTTCCCGCTGATATTGTAGGAACTAATATCTTTAATCCTAAAACAGGTACCTTCCGTCTCAAGAAAGGGCCAATTTTTGGTAATGTGATCCTTGCAGATGAAGTTAATCGAGCTCCTCCTAAAACTCAATCTGCTATGCTTGAAGCTATGGCGGAACGTCAGGTATCAATTGAGGGAGAGACTCACAAACTCGAAAAACCTTTTGTTGTTATGGCAACAGCAAATCCTGTTGAGCAAGAAGGAACATATCCATTGCCTGAGGCTCAATTAGACCGTTTTATGCTTAAGGTTATTGTCCATCATTCTTCTCCCGACGATGAACTTCGTATTATAAAGTTAAAACACGAACCAATTCCAGCTACAGTTACACAGGTTGTTTCTCCTCAAACTATTATTGCTATGATGGATGTGGTCAAGAGAGTATTTGTTTGTCCTGAACTTCTGGAAATGATCCGTGATATTACTGTGTCAACACGAACTGACCCCCGATTAGTTTTGGGATGTTCTCCTCGTGGAAGTGAAAGCCTATTATTAGCAGGAAAAGCACGTGCTGCCATACATGGTCGTGAATTCGTCATTCCAGATGATATCCTTCTGATGATTCCCCACATTGTCCACCATCGTCTTATTCTAAAACCTGAAGCCGAATTAGAGGGGATTACCCAAATACGAATCGCAGAGGATATTCGAGATGGATTAACCATACCAGTGGACCCACTAGAAGAAGAAGCTGTTTACGAAGAGTACTATGAAGAAGAATATGAAGAATAAGTAAGGATCAATCCCATTCAACTCATCTCTTTAAGAATTGAGAATCACATAGGTGTATATTTGAATGCTTTCATCTCGTGGAGCCTTCATTGCAATTGGAGGCATATTATTAATATCAGTAGGACTAAGTGCTAAGGGAATAGGTACCGTTACTACAATGATTCCTATTCTGTTCGAGGGAGAAGGTTTAACTCAAGTTTCGGGTGAAAATCAGACTAATGGATCTCAAACAAATGGAAACCAATCTTTAGGTATTCCAACAGGAATGGAGATTCTTGAACCGTTTAATATCTTGAATAGTTCTCCAATTGTTGACTATGCGATGTTTTTAGGCACATTATTACTTCTGGCTAGTGTCATTGGTCTCCCATTTTTCCGTGTGTCAGCCAACGCTTCTCTCATACGAGTCACACGTTCTGTTGATCGAGAAAAAGCTTTCGCAGGAGAATATGTCCATGTCACAGTCAAGGTTGAAAACACTGGACGAAGGCGAATGGATTTCCTTGAGGTCTATGATGCCATCCCTGATATGTTTGAAATAGCATTAGGGGAGAATTTTATTATTACCCAACTAGCGGGGAGAGAAACGAAAGAATTTTCTTATATAGTTCAAGTGAGTACTCGTGGAGTATATCGCCTTGGTCCTGTCAAAGTCATTATTCACGATAGATTAGGATTTTACTTTGAAGAAGATGTGAGGCACTTTTATACTGAAATTCTCTGTTACCCCTCATATGAAGATATTCGTAGAATGGAAGCTTTAAGTAAACGCCGCCAACAAGGAAAGATGTTTGGAGCTCATAAAACTAAACAAAAAGGTATGGGAGATGATTTTCATGCGTTAGCTAAATATTATCCAGGAGCTCCCTTTAAATCCTTAGATTGGAAAGCATTCAGCCGTACGGGAGAACTTATGGTTAGAGAATTTGAATCAGAGAAAAATATTCGAATGATTGTATTTCTTGACCATAGTGGCAGTATGGGGGCTGGTATTCCTTTCAACACCAAGCTTGACTTTGCCATTCGCTCTGTAATGCTTGTCATGAAGATGGCTGAAGAACGTCAAGATCTATTCGGATTGGTAACATTTGCTGATCGACCGACCTCTTTTCTGCCTCCAGGGGGAGGAAGAGCAATGTTTTTCCAATTATTAGAGATATTAGCGTTAGTCGAACCACAAGGCCGATCTGATCCCCTAGCTGCTGTAGACTTCGCGATGCAGAGGGTACCTAGAGCTTCATTCTATATCTTCCTAACAGATCTTGAATCCTCTGATTCAGAAATTTTCACCGAAGCTGCGAAACGGGCAAGAGCTACAAAAAATAATATCACTGTAATTTCTCCTTTTGGTCCACTATTTGAAACAAAGCTTGGTGATCTGACAGCAACAGAACGAGCTATAGCAGAGGCTATTTTTGAAGAGTATCTTGGCTATAGGAAGCAAGTAGAGGATAGATTAAGGGGATTAGGTGTTGAAATTATTAATGTCGGGCCTGATGACATGCTTCCCAATGTTATCAAGACTTATATGGAAGGCAAACAAGCAGGAAAAGGATCGGTGTAAAAAATGCCAGCAGGACAAGCTACAGCTCATTTCTTTCGTATCCTATATATTATCTTATTTGTGTTTTCGAGCCTTTTAGTTCTCGCAAGTATTGATCCTTCTATGTTTGATTTCACACAAATCTTTAATATTTTAGAGTACATAATGTTATTTGTACAAGAATTGATTCCAGGCTTAGCAACTGTAGCTCTCAGCATAGTTTCTGTAATAGCTTCATTAAAATGGAATATTCCCATAATAGGGCCTATAATTGGGAGTACTGGTGCCAATACTTCAGGAATGGTATCTGTAATTGAAGCTATAACTAATCCTGAAAATGGCTTTTTCCCTCATGCTAGTACAACTACAACATTGGAATCTTTTATAGAGGATTTTGGAAATTTCTTTGGAGCTACAACAATTTTAATTCTTCTTCCCATAGCTTTTCTCTCAGGACTTGGTTTCCTCCGAGAAGGGGATACTAAACTAGCTATCTATTCGTTTCTAGGATTTCAACTCATATTAATAATAGCAATTTTTACTCAAAAAATCACAATCCCATTAACAATCGATTCTTCACACTTATTAGCGATGATTTTAAGTCCTATTTTCACACTTGGATTCCTACTATATCTTCTACTAGAGATTGCATTCCAAACCTCGTATACTCTAAACATAATTGAACCAATGACTGAACGAGAAAAACGGATTCAAGGGCATCTAAAGAGAATCCGAACATTTGTACCCATTTCTGAAGAAGAAAAAGGAAAAGAACAGTCTATCCAAAGTGTACAATCAAAAAAGTTTGGACTACTTGCAGCTAGCTATTTAAGGGAAATGGTTGAAAGACGAGTCTTTAAAAAAGGAGAAGTTATGCGTGATGCTAAATCAATGATGCGGTTGCAATCATATCTCGCAAGTTTAAACCAGAGTGATCCTGAAACCGATTTAAAATTAGCTGCAAAAACTGCACAACCTGATGTTTCCGCATTACTCAAACATTTCATCCCAGCGATGATTTTTCGGATCTTTGCTGTCACAATTCTTACCTATATTATCTTAGCACCACAAACTATCCTTACTCCTTTAATGGGAAGTTCTTTTCCAGCTCTTCTTCAGAGTCTTGAATTAACTCAACCAGAATTTCAGACAATTGCCATTCTTAATGTTGTCCTGCTTTTCATTTTACTTGGCGTAATTTTACACTATTTAACCAGTGGAAGAACAGGTAAGATCTTTGAAAGAGTTGTTCAACAAATTGATACATTAGTGGATTTCGATAGGAGCTCTCAACCTACTATAACCACTACTGAAGCAGCTGAAGAAGAAGAAGAAGAAGAAGAACAACCTTCAGATGAAGAGGAAGAGATTTCCTAATCTTATTACTCGAGGAATTTTTAATGCCTAAATTGGATCCTGAAAGCAGCGAAGCACGTAAATCAATAGCTAAAGAGATTCCTGATTATGGTAAATATGAAAAACTGACAGATCGAAAATCAACCGAGGAAGCTGTACGACAATATCTGGAATCACGCCTCTCAACATGCTCCGATGACATCAAAAAGATTCAAGAAGCAGCTTTAATGAGTCAGATGATTACGACATGGTCTGATCTTGACAGATTAATCTCTAGCTTTTCAGACCTTAGATATTTAATTCGAATGACAGAATATGGTATTAGTACTTTTTTTGACTCCGAAGTGATCAAGGAATTCGATTTGAGCTATCTTTATACATTAGAAAAAACAATTCTCGATATTATTGGCCGCTTGGATGATAAAATTTCTCGTTTTGATGACGCTATTGAAAGTGGTATGCTGTCAGATAGTAGCCGTTTAACAAATGAAATTTTGGATGATTTATCAGCTATTAGAGACGCGTGGGAAGAACGAAGGAAATTAATATCTGACTTTCAGAAACTGGGACTAGTATGAATTTCAACGAATAGACCCTAGAAAAGATTTAGCATTTAAAGAGTAGTATTTACAAAAAAGCTTGATATGATAAACCTTGTTTCTACAACTAAAACTCCAAAACACCATCTTGTAGCCACATTATGAGAAAAACTATCTTTAAATATTTATAGCTCATATTTTTTCCTTCTATCAAGCCTTTGAAATAATAAGCATTCGTATTTTTACAAACCAGATTCAGAAAATATAGGAGACTTCAGTTTGAGTGAAGAAGAAGTGATTAATCGCTATATCTTGATAATACCCGCAATAATAATCCAACTTTGCTTAGGCTCAATCTATGCATGGTCGAAATTCCAAACAGCTCTTTTTAGTGATACTGGAGCTTATGTCTGGAACAAGCTATTAACTCAACTACCATTTACTGTTGGCTTGGCTTCATTTGCAGGTTTTATGATCTTTGCAGGTAGATGGCAAGATCAGGTGGGCCCCAAAAAAGTAGCTACGATTGGGGGGTTACTTTTGGGTGTTGGTTGGATCCTAGCAGGATTCGTTGATGTCATTGCTAATGGAAATGAATTATTAGGATTCGTTTGGATTGTACTAACTTATGGATTAGTAGGTGGCGCTGGTATAGGGTTTGCATATGTCTGCCCGATAGCTGCATTAGTTAAATGGTTCCCTGACCTTAAAGGACTTATCACTGGGATTGCAGTTGCAGGGTTCGGTCTTGGAGCTTTTTTCCTTTTGTATATTGAGGAATTGTTGATTAAGGACATAGGAGCTGGTAAAATTGGTTTAGCTTTCTGGTTTCTTGGAATACTTTTCCTTGTTCTAGTGGTAGGCTCAGCTCAAATGCTTCAGAATCCTCCTAACGGTTGGGTACCATCAGGATATACCCCACGACCAAGTCAAATCAAAACAATAGAAGATAAAAAAGATTTTGAGCCAAATGAAATGGTTCAGACTCCCCAGTTCTGGCTTCTTTGGGGGATGTTTATTTTAGCTGCTGCTGCTGGATTGATGACCATTGGAAATGTAACAACATTCACAGAAGCCCAGCTTATATCAGGAGGAATTACAGCAGAAGAAGCTAGTATATTAGCAGTAACAACAGGATCTTTCTTGTCTGTATTCAATTCAGCAGGAAGGATTGTTTGGGGTGCAATTTCTGATAAACTTGGAAGAATCATTACAATGATTGTAATGTTTGGTACATTGGGAATAGCAATGTTTTTCTTTGGAATCCAGACGGAATTTTTATTTTTAATCATTGGAGCCTGTGTCATTGGTTTTTGTTTTGGTGGGAATTTTGCTCTATTTCCTTCCGCGACAGACGACTATTTTGGAACAAAAAATCTTGGAAGAAATTATGGTTTAGTCTTTACTGCGTATGGTGTTGCAGGAGCTCTGGGTCCCTTCATAGCTGGAATACTTGATTATAAAGATGCATTCCCACTTCTTGGTTTACTTGCTTTTCTAGCTCTAGGACTAGCAATAGTAACTGAATTGTTAGCACGTCACAAGATGGCTTAAAAATATATAAGCGTCATTAAAAAAGACGCTTTACATCTTTTTATTTTTGAAAATTACCAGACATCTGTGTAATTGTTCTTATCGCATTTTTTTTGCATAAAAGAAAAAATCTCGCTAATAGATTATAAATTAGTTATTTTTAGATGAAAGAAACTTCTTAAAAAGTTCTTGAGTCGCTCAGAATCAGATTATCGAGGCTCATTTTCCTCTTTAATGTTACCTAATTTCACACTATAGTGAAACGAATAATTATTTAGGCGATATTATGTCAGAGCTAACAGAAACAGAGAAAGAAAAAGCGAAAAAGTATTATCCTCAGCCTGAACTGGCTAAGAATGCTAGAACTCCAAATATGGTGGAGTATTTCAAAAAATGGAAGTATTCCGTCGAAAATATCGAGGAATTTTGGGCAGAGGAAGCGAAAAAAATCGATTGGTTTTCTCCATACGAGAAAGTTTGGGTTCCCCCAACAGGAAATAAAGATGAATTCGTTGGAAAATGGTTTGTGGGAGGTAAGCTTAATGTTACATACAATTGTCTTGATCGTTGGGTAGAGAAAGGATATGGCGATGAAACTGCATTAATCTGGATGGGAGAAGACGACAGTGTCAAAAAATATAGCTACAAATCACTGATGGACGAAGTTAATCAAGCTGCTAATGCTTTAAAATCTTTAGGAATTAAGAAAGGCGATCGTGTCTGTATTTGGTTACCCATGATCGATTCCCTCGCTATCGTTATGTTAGCATGTGCTCGTATTGGTGCTATCCATTCGATTGTATTTGGTGGTTTTTCTGCAGAGTCAGTTAAAGATCGGATTGATGATTCTGAATGTAAAGTCTTGATTGTTGCGGATGAAGTTCGAAGAGCTGGAAAAAATAGACCAATGAAAAACAACCTTCGAGGTATTATTGAAACTTGTCCCTCAATTGAAGTCGTTGCGGTCATCAAACTTACTGGTGGAGATGTCTATGAATACCAGAAAGATGTCGATTTCTTAGCTTTAATGCGGAAACAATCAACAGAATGCGAGAGCGAAGTGATGGATGCTGAAGATCCCCTGTTCATTCTATATACAAGTGGTACTACTGGAAAACCGAAAGGTGTTGTGCATACTACAGCTGGTTATTTGATTTATGGTGTTTCCACTAACTTCTATGTATGGGATTATTCCTGCTTACTTGATTTAAAAGGTGCCCCACCAGCAGCACGAGATGTATGGTATTGTACCGCAGATATCGGATGGATTACAGGACATACACAAATCATTTATGCCCCCTTAACTCTTGGGGCAATTTCTATTATGTATGAAGGTGTACCCACATATCCACATCGGGGTAGATTCTGGGAAATTTGTGAAAAATTTGGAGTGACTCATTTTTACACCGCACCAACTGCCATTCGTGCATTAATGAAATTTGGTGACGAACATGTCACTAAATGGAATCTTAGCAAACTTAAAATGTTGGGAACAGTAGGAGAAGTTTGTAATTGGCCAGAATGGAAATGGTACTGGGATGTCGTTGGACAGGGTTCTAGTGGGGATAAACCAAAAGGTCGGCCCATTGTGGACAGCTACTGGCAAACAGAAACAGGTTCTTACATGATGGTTAATTTTGGTGCTATTACTCCAATGAAAGCTGGTTCATGCACCTTTCCATTCTACGGAGTCAATCCCGTCTTATTAGACGATTCTGGTGAAAGAATCACTGCTGCTAATACACAAGCTTATTTTGCATACGATAAACCGTGGCCAGGCCTCATGAGGACTGTTTGGGGCGATCATGAGCGCTTTGTTAATACTTATCTAACTCAATTCCCAAAACACTATTTCACAGGTGACTATGCAATGATTGACGAGGAAGGTTATTATTTCATCCTTGGCCGATCTGATGACGTGATTAAAGTCTCAGGTCACCGACTTGGGTCAGCTGAAGTTGAAGCTGCCATTAACTCCCACCCCAGGGTTGCTGAAAGCGCAGTTATTCCCTACCCCCATCCTATCAAAGGCTCGACTATTTTTGCTTACATTACGCTCATGAGCGATGTGGAACAGACTGAAGAATTGAAGAAAAATATTCAAGCTCACGTTCGATCGGTAGCTGGTCCTGCAGTTTATCCTGAGGTTATCATGTTTGCAGATGCCGTACCAAAAACCCGATCAGGGAAAATAATGAGACGAATTCTTAAGGCTGTTGCAGAAAACAAAGATATTGGTAATGTGATGACGTTATCCAATCCAGAAGTCGTTGAAGAGCTCATTGCAAGACGGAAAATGATGGGTGAGATTAAATTTTAAGATGAGTGATCTCACTCCATCTTTCTTTTCATTTTTCTTAGATTATTTTTTTTATTTGTTTGCTAGGATTCATTAGAATCTGCTGCGGAGATTATCTTGTTACTTCATCTCTTCCTCTCCTAAGAATTCTATTACTTGTTGTGGTGATAAGCTCCTAAGTCGAAAGACCTTTGTTGAGCTAGTCTGCCCTGACTCCAATATGACATCTGTGTGGAATTTTTTCCGAAACATTCTCAAAAGCTTTCTATTTGCCTTTCCCTTGGTAGGAGGAGCCTTAACTGTTACTACAAGGCTTTCTTCATTGACAATAAACTGATCTTCTTTTTGAAGAGTTTTCACATTAACTATTACTAGTGTGTCTTTGTCATCGGATTTTAACCATGATTTCCTTTGCATTTCAGACCATCTTTGGTTATTTCGGTAATTTCCGAGAATGATATCTTTTGTAAAGAGAATTGTTCTTCGATAGTAACAAGTGCCTTTTTCAATGTTAGCTGTTCTTCCATCCATATGAAGTTCATGAAATATCGTGCTAGATTACTTGGCCATAAACTTTCTTCAAGAGGAATATCTAATGCAAGAGAAATCCGACGCTGTAAACGATTAACATATTGATCTGAAGACTTCCTCCCTATCTCTTTTATTATATTAACAGCAGTTTTAGAGGACCAAAGGATGTACAATTCCCCTTGATGAACTGAAAAACCATAAATCAAACCCAATTTTGTGTCTGTTCCAGTTAATGGTTTGCCAATCAGATAGCGGAAGGTTTCTGGAACCGAATGGAAATATACTCCGATTTTGGCACGAATTATTTCTGAAAACGTGAATGCTTCAGCTGGAAGGACTGAATAATATGATACTGTAATCTCATGAGGGGATATTAGCAGACGTTCTTGATTATTTACCATCCACAAACTATCTTCGCGAAAAGCCTCTCCTTCTCCTATATTCAGCTCTTTTGCAAAGGTAAATCGAAGTTCAGCGAGATTTTCTTTCCCAAGTCCTTTTAAATACAAATCTAACAGATAAGAGGGAGGGATCTCCCGTTTAATGACCAATGCTTGGCCAAAAGGGGTGTCATTCATAATTCCGACAATTACTCCAAAGTTTGACCCTGCCATCCCAATGATTTTTTGTTCAATGTGCACTGGTTTTGAAACATTTCCTCCACGAGCAGGAATCCACGCAGGAATGCTGATTGTTTTTAATTCTTCGTTTTTAACGATCGGCATATCTGAAGAAGAACAGTCAATTGTATCAAGCTCAACAAACCGTACTTTATTCAATTGTGGTTTGGCAGGTGTTGCTTCAAAACCTAGATCGCTTATCCATTGATTAAAAAAAGAAGGTTGTAATGTCAATCCTTCTGGAATCTTCAAAGTCTTAGCTATAGTTGCTCTAATCTGCTGAGTCGTTGTTACGGTTAAATCAAGCTTAGCTTGTTTGAAAAAATCCTCATATTTTTCTTTTAGTACGTGCGTAGATAATGTTTCTTCATTAACAACAGGTAGAAAAATGGTCTCATTTACTACAATTGGCGAACGAAAATACCCTATGGGGCTCTTATTGGGATTAAATGCAACCAATCCGACCAATTCCCATGAAGATAGCCTTTCTTGTTTTTGAACATAACTTTCACGATCAATATGAACGTCGTCTGAGAATACCTCCTTTTGGTTCTTATCTCCAAGCAAGGATAATGAAGAATTCCTATTTTGATCTACAGGTTGAATAATATCATCTAAATTGAATACGATTCTTTCTTTTTCAGTTATTGGAACCATTAAGGATTGTAAAATCTCGAGCTCGACTTCATCTAGCTCTTCAGGCACTTGTTTAAGTTCATATTCGGATCCTTCTGGGGAATATTTTGACCAAATATCTGTGAACTCTATAATAAGATTGGTCATTTTTTCTACATCAGCACTCTGAAGAAGGGACGAAGTAAAACCTTCTAAATCAAAATTAGATGTTTTTTTCAAAGTTTTTAATCGTGATACCGTTGTTTGAATGCGATGTTGAAGTTTTTCACGGTTATGAATTAGTGCATTTTTCTGCGAGACTAGTTTTGTCAGAACAGCTTTTGTCTCATCTTTCGATAATTCTCCTGTCTCCCAAGTCTGAATTGTTTCCCTAATTGACTTTTCGATATTTATAAGATAACGATCAAGTTTCTGTAACTCTACATCAATGTTATATAGTCCAAACATATCCAATAAGGGTACTAATTGATTTTGAACAGATTTAGAAGGCTTTTTTAGTTTATCAAGAGCTTGGACGAACTGATTCTCATCGATGACTCCTTTCTTGCGAAGAGTATAGAGGATTCTCTTTAAATCGGATGAAGAGCTCAATTCAACCACGATAGATTATTCCAGTGTACCAAACAGCTATTTAACTACATCATACCATTCATGATTTTTATTATAATCAGTAGTGTTATTCTTCCTCATAGGAAGGATTTTATGAACACAAGTTTTATGTAAAAACCTTAAGGAATAAGTCAGTGATTTAAGATAAAATACTTCCTTTTTAATTATGAAAAAGGAGATTTAACGTTAAAATCACAGTTTGAGAGATTAAAATGCTTTAATAGCCTTTTGAATTCATTTCTCTTCCTCAACGACAGTATCTGGTTTTTCATGCAGGCTATCTGGCATTTCATAATCAAATGGGGGTTGTGTTGTAATAATTACACCCTCATCCTTGGTAATAATGAATGTATGTTCATGTTGGGCAATATAACTCCCTTTCTCATCAGCTAAAGGTGGATAAGCAATAACACCCCCTCCATTCAGAAGTTCACGTAATGCAAAACGAACCCTTGCACGATTGAAATCATCATATGTTGTTAACCATCGCTCTGCAAAAGGTAAGGTTTTATAGTTCTTATAGGCGGTTGAGTAGATCTTTCGTGAAACAGGATTACGTAAAGGTACACGTCTTGGGAGAAGCATGTAAATAGTTTTTGTACCAACTACCTCATGAATACTACCTGTTCCTGATGAGGCAAAAGTTTCTAACGCGTAAGCCTCACCAACATCTAAAGCGCTTTCTACAGGGTCATAGGGGGAACTAATATTCGGTAATCGTTTATCTCCATGCAATTCATATCTTCCAAGTTTATGACCTGTTAGTTCTCTGATTGGACGATATCCATAGCTTGTGATTGTCTCTTCAATTCGTTTTCCCACAACTGATGGTAAAGTTCCAGCCTGAATAATTTCCATCGCTGCATTAAATCCTTCTTCAGCGGCTGTTTTCAATTCTTTTAACTCAGGAGAAAGAATAACTGTTGTTGCAGTATCAGCAATATATCCATTACAGTGAATACCAATATCTAGTTTGATACTTCCTTCATCAGGTATCACACTTTCATCACCATAAGGACTGGAATAGTGAGCTGCAATATGGTTAATAGACACATTGGTTGGAAAACCAAACCCATCAGCCCCTTTCTTGAGTATCATCTCCTCCGCAGTTTCACAAATCTGAATAATAGGTATGTCAGGTTTAATCATATCTTTCACGCTGTTCAGAACTTCATATCCAATCTGGCCAGCCTTTCGATAGTAGTAAATCTTCTCTTCTTCCGTTATTCCTTCTTCAGATGTCCAATCACTCACGATATTCACCTATTTTCAGTCCAATGTCTGGTTCATCGTCAAAAGAGTTTTTACATAAACAAATATATAGACGTTGATTCGAACCCTATTTATAGAGAACTACGACTTAATGAGAAGATGCAATAAAAGATCAAGATATCTAAATAATACAGAGGGCTATCGCTTGTCCGATGAGAGCATATTAGTGGAAGTTAAAAAGATTCTAAAGCAAAAATATCGCCTTTCAGCAGATGAAACGGTTGAAACGGTAAACCAATGTGATAACCTTGGTGAAACTTTAGTATCAATGGATTTTCCTGAAAAAGAATTCTACATACGCATTCTCCAACATCTACGTCAATTCAATAACTCTGAATTCATATTTTTCAGCAATCGGGCAAAAAAAGCCCTTAATTCTTATCAAAAAATACAGTCTGCCATATTAGAGACTCAAACCCAATTTCCTGATTTATATGCTCAACTCCAATATGATATTGATCGTCTTGTGTTACGGATTGATGCTCGAATACAGGAAACCCGAGCACAGGTAGCAGAAGCCGAAAATGACATTGTACAAGCTGATGTCTTATATGTTGAAACAATAAATAGGTATAATAATGAATTGATGACTGAACAGAGTAATAATGACTATGATCATTATTTTGATTCTTTGAGTAATATCTTTTATTCAACAGGTCACCTTTATCGGTTGCGAGGAAAGAATTCCAATAACTCTAATGATCTGTATGAGGCCCTTAAAAATTTTAAAAAAGCTTCATTTCTTGGCCGACCCAAACTCCAATCGTTTGTAGAAAAAATACATGATGATATTGTTTTACTGACTTTAGAAAAACTAGAACATCAAGCAGAGACACTCTTTACTCAAGGCCTAGAAAGGTCAGAAGCAGAACAATTTAATCCTGCAAAAGACAGCTATCAGAAATCAGCTCAACTCTACCATTCTTTAAACAATATTCGCCAAAGTATAGAGTACGAACTTCAAGAACAAATCCAATATTCTTCATATTACGAAGCAACGGCTAAAAATCTTATGATACAAGATAACAATGAGCAGGCTGCTCTTCAATTTTCTTATGCAAGCCAAACATTGGAAAAAGTTCTTCAAAAAATACCTAGTGAGTCCTTAAGGGATAATTTCGAGCCACAAATCAGCTACTTCAAAGCTATGCAACTGTTTTGCCAAGCGGTAACAGAGTATGATGAGATGATTCCAGAAGCGATAGAGCATTTCAAAGAAGCTCAGCAAGAACTTGAGTCAGCAAAAACAAAAGCGGAAGAATTACAAAACGCACCTCTGATAAAAAGCTGTATTGATGCTTTAAATAAATTAACTTCGTATCAAGAGATAGCTGGGCTCATGTTCCATTCCGATACTAGCTAGTCTTGGCCTGATTGGAGCTGCGCTAAAATTACATAAGCTTCAAGCAAAGGAATTGCTAATTGTTGCGCTAACTCTTCAGGATGAATTGTAGGATTTTGTGGGAGAATTTTTTGACGTGTCCAAGCTAAATTGGCTGCAAAACCTGGGATCGCAGCCATTACAGGTTCTAGTAGATTAATCAGCTGCTCCTTACTTAATTGTTCTAATGAAAAGGGAGATCTTTTTCGATCTATAATTCTAGGTTTAGTTTTTTGGTTTTTTAATGATGTCGATGGTTTTTCATTTCTTTTTTTAGGAAGAAACTTCGATAAATCAGACATTTAAATGTCACACCAGTGTAATTCTTCTGTAAAGGTTTAAATCTTTTTTGTGAGAAAGCTCTCATCAGCATTTTCTCTTCAAAATTGGATACACTTGGAGATCCTAATATAAATGACTGATTCAGAAAAAGGAAAAGACTCACAAAAGAGCGGTGTTCGTCGGCTTGTGTTGGATGTGTTAAAACTTCATGATCCGTCTATAGTTTCTTTTGCAACAGCTTTAGAACAAGTAGATGGAGTAGCTGCAGTGAACTGTACACTAGTTGAAGTAGATGCAAAAACCGAGAACTTAAAAGTTGTGATTGAGGGTTCTAATATGGATTTCGACCTCATTTCTAAAACAATCAAGGAATTACATGGTTCTATTCATTCTATTGATCAAGTGATTTCAGGAAAACGCTTTGTGGAAGCTATAGAGACACCACAAGATTAAATAATATTACAAACCTATTCTATCAGTTCCGAGTTGTTATCGAAAGCAAGAAGTACAGCGTCTATTCTTACTATATTCTAACCCTTCCATTTTAGGGAAAAGTATTATTCTGTCGGTTTAATTGCGAGAATTACTCGCGTAGCTCAATAGAAGTTTCAGGAAATCCCTCATTGATAAGGATGGGGGCTATTAAGCGGAGAAAATTTCCCTGTAGCTCAATTCGGCCGTCTTTAGTAGTCCCACCTGTAGCTAAACTCTTTTTTAGGCGTTTAGATAGGCTTTTTAGATTAATATCCTTAGATAGCCCATCAATGACTGTTACCTCACGTCCCCATTTTCGTTTCTCAATGAAAACCCGAATTGAGGTTTGTTCCTCTTTTGCGATATCAGAACAAGCGCATAACTCTATTGGCAGACCGCAGGTCTTGCATATACTACCCATTTTGACATATTAACCTCAAATTTTTTGTTAGCTGAATATTTTATCAGCTGCCTTTTTTTTATTCCTAAGAGAATATAAACCTATCGAAAATTAAAGACTTTAAATCTCACCCTTTTGCCTGTTAGCTGGCATCAATAGGATATAGAAATTCTCTTTTTACTTGATTCAATCTGTCTTCAACCGTTTGATAATTGGGGGACGTTTTTTCAATAATATTCGGTGACCGCAAATAATACACCGAATCCCAGGTAAAGTTTCTAACTCCGCAGGATCAATTTCCTGATGGCATTTTTGACATAGATAGGTCGTCATCTTTTCAGCCTTCAATCCTTAGGCAATCTTATAGTGGATTCTCTTACAAAGATCTCTTAAGATTTGCCCTGATAAAATTTACTATGTCAGTAGTATCAGTTCCAGGGCCAAAAATTCCTTTTATTCCGATTTCATTCAACGTCGGGAGGTCTACATCAGGAATGATACCCCCAGCAATTACAAGAGTATCGTTTATCATATCATTTTGTTTAAGTAATTCTATAATCTGTGGAAATAGTGCCATATGTGACCCACTTAAACTTGATAATCCGATGACATCTACATCTTCTTGTAATGCTGCTTCTACTATCTGTTCTGGACTTTTATGGAGTCCAGTATAAATCACCTCCATTCCAGCGTCTCTCAATGCTCTTGCGACAACTTTTACCCCACGATCATGACCATCTAATCCAGGTTTTGCTAATAAAACTCTTATCTTCCGCGTCACCTTTCTCACCTATGATAATCTCATTTAGATCAATTGGTCTCCTTTCCATTCCCCAAATACCTCTCGTAGAACATCACATATTTCACCAACGGACGCATACGCCTTCACAGCCTTTAAAATTGGAGGCATTAAATTCTTGGTGCCTTCAGCCGCTTCACGCACTTCAGCTAAAGCTCTTCTTACTGCTTCGTTGTCACGATCTTTTTTAGTGTGATGTAATCGTGCTATTTGACGTTTAGCTACGTTTTCTCCGATCAGAAGAAGTGGCACCTTGATTTTTTCCCCTGTACAGAATTCATTAACTCCAACAATCACTCTTTGATTTTTCTCGATTTCTTTCTGGTACTGATATGCTGCATTAGAGATTTCTTGTTGAAAAAATCCTTTTTCAATCGCAGGAATAACGCCCCCTAGCTGCTGAATTTTATGAAAATATTCCTCAGCTTGTTCTTCCATTTCATTTGTCAATGTTTCAATGTAATAACTTCCAGCCAATGGATCAATTGTATTTGTGACACCGCTTTCATGAGCAAGAATTTGTTGAGTACGCAATGCAACCTCAACTGCTTCTTCACTAGGTAAAGCTAACGCCTCATCTAACGAGTTTGTGTGAAGAGACTGAGTTCCACCTAATATAGCTGCTAAGGCTTGAATCGTGGTTCTAACAACATTATTGTATGGTTGTTGAGCTGTTAAGGAACATCCAGCAGTTTGAGTATGAAATCGTAACCACATAGAACGAGGATTCTTAGGAGAGTATTTCTTAATGTGCTTGGCCCAAATTCGTCGAGCAGCACGATATTTAGCTATTTCTTCAAACAGATCATTATGAGAATTAAAAAAGAAAGACAATCTAGGAGCAAAATCATCGATGTCCATTCCCGCATTTACAGCCCATTTTACATATTCTAATCCATCTACTAAAGTAAAAGCTAGCTCTTGGGCAGCAGTTGACCCCGCTTCGCGGATATGATATCCAGAAATTGAGATTGTATTCCAACGAGGAACATGCTCAGAACAGTACTTAATAATATCCACAATGATACGCATTGATGGTTTAGGTGGAAAAATATAGGACTTCTGAGCGATAAATTCCTTAAGAATGTCATTCTGAATAGTTCCACCAATTTTAGCAGGAGAAACTCCTTGTTTCTCTGCTACTGCAATGTACATAGCAAGTAATATTGAAGCTGGAGCATTGATGGTCATAGAGGTAGTAACTTGATCTAGGGGAATCCCATCAAACAAGATTTCCATGTCCTTTAATGTATCAATAGCAACTCCAAGTTTACCCACTTCTCCAAGTGACATAGGATGATCTGATTCACGACCGTATATTGTAGGAAGGTGGAAAGCAACACTTAATCCCGTCATACCATTTGCTAAGAGAAATTTAAATCTCTTATTTGTATCTTCAGCGCTTCCAAATCCAGCAAATTGACGCATCGTCCATAACCGCCCACGATACATGGTTGGTTGAACACCACGAGTGAATGGGAACATACTTGGGTATCCTAAGGCTTCTATATAGTTCCAATTTGTAGGAAGATCTGTTGGATCGTATATCCTATTGATAGGTTTACTGGAAGTTGTCATGAACTTCAACAGTCGTTCTGGATGTTTTTTTACAGATTCTTCATACACACTTTCCCATTCTTTACGATTTCTTTTAATTTCAACTAGATTGCTATTCTTTTCATTTATTGGAAGCTTTTCACTACTATTTGTTTCTGAAGTCAATACTCAACACCTTTTCGGGCTAATATCTTCCTTTGATACGGATGTTTACGTTCACAGATTTCTGTATAGTAATCTGCTAGCTCAATGATACTGTTCGACGCGTCTCTGCCTGTTAAAATCAACTCTAGGTTTTTAGGTTTTTGCTTAATTAAATCAATGACATCATTCTCAGATATCAGTTTAAAGTCTAAAGCGACATTAATTTCATCTAAAATTAAAAGATCCCACTTTTCGTCAGTAATGGCTACACGAGTACGATCTAAAGCAGCCCTAGCTTCATCAAAGTCTATTTTCCTCGGTTTTGCTTTATCGACAAATTCAGGAGTCCCAAATTGGATGATTTCAATCTCAGGAATATCCTTAATAGCTTGTAATTCGCCATAAATCCACCCTTTTTTCATAAATTGGATAATTAAAGTCCGAAATCCATGTCCTGCGGCACGAAATGCCAACCCTAAAGCAGAGGTTGTTTTTCCTTTGCCATCTCCAGAAATCACGTGAACTAAACCGAGTTGTGATGTATCAGGACTTTTATCAGTCATTTTATCCACCCTAAATTGACTCACAGATACCTTATTAATATTGTAAGATCGTTCTCTATATTATCAAGTAGATTAGAATATAATATTTGTATACTTGATTGACAACATTATTTTAACACAATTTGTTAAATGTTTCAAATGGTAGTTCTACTAAAAAATTCCACTATAACAATTTATCAATTATATTGGCTAGTGTAGGAAAAATTTAAGCAGATTTTTTCCTATATTATAATGGGATGATAATAAAATGGTGAAAGTGGAAACAGAAGATATTTTCAGGTTCTTTAACAAAAATAAGTAATTTTTAACAGCACATTATATATCACAAAATGTGAAAAACAATATGACACTCAGTGTGAGTATATCTAGTGTAATTGGTCAGTTTTAGGAAAGAATTTCTTTGATTATATAGTGTCAAAGGCATTTAAAGCAAAGAATTCATAGTTGAACCATGATTCGCATTCGTATCCAGTATCCATTACCTTATAATGAAACACTAGAGGATAAAACCTCCATAGCAACTTTAAGACAGATAATTAAATATTGGAATACTAAAATTGACAATAATAGAGTTTCTTTAGATGAGATATGGATCAGATTTGATAGCCTGAAAAAGAGATTCCAAAATCAACTTTTTCTTATAAATAAACCGAACAACCAATTTTATTTTCGTTTCTATGAGGATATTTATGAAAAAATGAAAGGATTTATGACGAAAAAACAATTTCCAACCAATTGTTATGAAGATTGGCTCACTTTCAGAGGTAAATTAGAAGGAATAACCCCTTTCATACCTATAACAATACTCAATCCATATCATGGGAGCTTAGAGCAATTTTTAATTCTAAACGTAAATTCCAGCTGGAATAAGAATGGATTAGAACGATTTAGAAAATATATTAAACAAAATAATCAGAAATTTACTTTCATAAGAATTATTACTAAAGAAATTTCGATTGATAACATACCTCACCTTAAAATATTAATCATTAAGGAATTAGAAAAAAAAGGGTATCATTATCCCTTAAAAATAAAAGAACAATACAGAACTTGGTTTCAAACAGTATTTAAACTTAAAATCACAAAAGAATTAACGGATGAGATATTAGAGGGTATTTTTTGGAAGCATGTTGAAGATTTAGGGGGTGATGCAGGTTTCAGAAATCATGCTAAGGATTCTCCACAAAAACAGAAGATATTCGAGATATATGACAGCAATCGGTCTGTATTAAAATTATATGCTGAAAGAGACCCTGAACCTGATAATTCTTTTGAAACAGAAATCTATGTTTGTGATAAATCAGTATTAATGTTTAAATTTTGGTCATGGTTAATAAAGGAGATAAATCCGAGATCTGATTGGTGGGAAGAAGTGAAGAAAATTCCTGCAACGATGATTTGTAGAAAGATACAAGAACTTAAAATAAACTATTCTAAACCTATTAATATCACTTATAACTTGATAAATGCTAAGAAAACGCAATTTAAAGATATTAGTGATAATTTAACCATATTCTACAATGAAAGCAGAAACAATAGTTTCAACAGATTTAATGCTGCATTAATTCAAGATAAAAATATTAGAGACTCAATAACTAGAAAGACTAATGAATTTAATGATGTTAATTCATTAAATCTGTCCACACAAGTCATATCAGAAGATAGGTGGGGGAGAATCTCTTCAGGATCAAGTCATCTTATAGGAAAAGCTGATATAATAACTTATGAAATCGGAAGAATTGGGGAAAAACAGGAGGCAAGAGAGGTCATCCAAAATAAGTTAATAAGAGAAATTGGAAGTCATAAAGGATGTATTTCAGCACGAGATTATCTCTTAGATTTTTTAAAAACGATAGGACATTTTGATGTTAAAAGGGGTACAGGTATATTAAAACTACAGTTGGAATATATAAGAAAAGGTTATTCGATTGGTGGTTTGACCAACATATCCAGGAAAAATAATGTTCTTATCATAAGCTATTGGGGAAAGAGTAAACAAGAAATGCAACGCTGGGGGGATATTATCGCAGCTGTGATATTAAGGAAATATCGGAATAAATTACTTGAAGATAGTTCATTAATACAAAAGGTTAAAGAATCTTTAAAACATGGAGAGGAAGCCCTTAAGGGGAGGAAAATGGACTTTAATTCTGAAATTTTTATTAAAAAGATCATTGGAAATACAGATGTAGGAGAAACGACTTATCTTAAAGAAAGATTCCTTGAATTCCTTAGAAATTATTCAAAATTCTTTTGATTCTTCCCCACACTTGGATTCAATATTCAAGAAAGGAAAACAATGAATCAATTGAATCATTGTCATGATATTATAATGATACATTAAAGGTAGTAATTTATATCACATGAAATTGAATGCATTTTGACGATCTGGCCGGTGTAGGATAAATATGAGTCGTTTTTTACTCATAATTCACTGGTAGTCTTGATTGGGGTCTTTTTACAATTGCCTCATTCACTATAATCGGTGGTTGTGGCCCACCCTGTCCGGGTTCGATTCCCGGCACCGGCCCTTCTAAAATCCTTTTTTCACAAGTTACTTTGTTAAATACAACTTAAATAAGGTGTAATGAAGAAAATAGGGAAATAAAGTATTCCTAGAGATCCTATCAATGAAATTCATGCAATAAGGAACAGATAAATTGGTTATAATAGACAGTGTAGGAACAATGGAGATTCTAATATCCATTCAATTCCAAAATAGGGGCTTCTTCACAACAGATCTAGATTTTGAACAATGATTTTTACAGATTATTATGTGGAAATCTAGAACAAATTTCCCATATTATTACTGAATGGTTTCCATGATTGCATTAACGATTGGAGGATCATCAGAGGAAATACTAATCAGATTTCTAGATACCAACTCTTCTAACATCTGTTTGAGCTTTATCGGATGGGCACCAACAGACATAGCTAAAGTAGGAAGATCTAGAGAACCACCAAGATTTAACAATATAAGAATTGAGGCGTAAAGAGGATGAGTGGAAAGTAATCGCTGGGTATATTCCAAGATCAGGTTACGTTGAGTGCGTTCATCATATACCTTCGAAAGTTTTTCTTGAAGCACTTGTTGTTCTTCTTCCACCATAGCAAGGGCTTCTTCAAGACGAGTTACGGTGATTTTATGTTGTTTAGTATCCTCCTCGTGCCGTTGGATTTCATTTTTTAATCGTGTTTGCATCTCTTCGATTTCTAAGTCATAATCCTGACGTACCTGCTTCAATCGCTGCTGAATCGCTTCTTCTAGCATCCGAGCATAATAGTCTTCTTGTATTTGATAGGTTTCAGCAACAGATGCCAAAGCCTCTTCGATATCTTTTTCATGAATCTTTTCATTCTCTTTTAATTTCTCAATCAATGCCGCTCTTGCAGCAAGTTCCGATCTAATTTCTTCAACTCTTCTCTGGGTCAATTTTTCCTGCTCTTGAAGATTTTGAACCTGATTTTGTAATCGTTTTATCTCGATCTCTTGTTCATTCACCTTATCCTTGCTTTTCTCAAAAATAAGGCGGTTTTCCTCACGTTCATGCTCAAGTTGAGAAAGCTGTGCATTTTTCTCTTTGATTTGATCTTTTAGTTTCCGAATTTCGGTTTCTAATCCTTGGATTTGATCTTCGATCTCGGGTTTGGTTACTTCTTCAAGAAATTTCACATCACTTTGAATAATCTCCCGAATACGACCCAAAGACTTAAGTGTAATACGTGTCAGTTCACCATCTACAATACGTGCTGTTGATTTCTTAATGGTTTTAATGAATTCTTCCATCTCTTTGTAACTAAAATGCTGAACCCCTCGAGTCATGAGTGAACTTCTCGCACCAGATATACCTACACCAATTTCCTGTTGCGCTACCTCTCGATCCTTAGCCATTTCATTAATAAACTCTAAACCATACTCCTTCAGCGTTTTCGGTGTCATAAGTTTTTCCTTCATATACTGAACAGTTTCTCGATCTTATTTTGTTTAAACTGATATTAGATTAAGCTTCTTTTAAATCATTCTTCATGATATAAAAAAAAACACATTCACAAAGAAACATCTTCTGTCACCTGTATCTTTTCTAAAGAAACCCAAAATTTATCAACAGGCTCATGAAAGCCATTTATTAAATTATTTACAAAGTAAGAATCTAGATAGTATTTGGTTCTGATGTTTTTGGATAAGGACAAGGCGTATTATCAAAAATTTAATCTTCAATGGAATTTAAAGCTACCTGTTCCTTTACTTCTCGAAGCTCTTACACATCCTTCTTATAAATCAGTGGATCCGACCGTTAATACAAATCAACGACTCGAAACGTTAGGAGATTCAGTCATAGATCTCCTAGTAGTCGACTGGCTATATAAGCATGAAGTTGAAAGTGAAGGGATTTTAACCATAAAACGAGCTGAAATTGTGCAAAATAAAACGTTAATAGAAGTAGGAATACAATTACAGGTTGAATCAATGTTACGTTGCGCACCAGCTTACCAAATTCAGAAAAAAGACCTAGCTGATACAGTTGAAGCCATTTTTGGAGCGGTATATATTGCTAATGGACTAAAATCATGTCAAACACTCCTCTTACAACTTTTTGAGGGCTACTTACAGAAAATTCTACTCAAAGAAAAAGAGGAATTAAAAGTATGGGGTCAGAATGAGAAAAATCCGAAAAATCTAGTCCAAGAGTTTTTTCAACAACGTAATCTACCTAATCCCACCTATCGATTTCAAAAGAAAGCAGGAGTTGATCATAGTCCTATATATTGGTACTCATGCCAAGGAACTTATCAAAATCAGATCCTAATAGGAAGAGGATATGGTAAAACCAAAAAAGAAGCTCAAAAAAGTGCTGCTTATGATTTATATCTAAGATTAACACAACTTTTTCAAACCTAAGGCTTATTTTAAGGGAACAAATTGTGATCCTCTTGTTGCACCAATACCAGGAGCAGAGTGTTTCACCTGTTTACAGGTGGGTGCATACTCCCCTAGATAATGCCCAAGCATTTCAGGCTCGAGATTAACCCGAAGAAATTCTCTGCCATTATAGACTTGAACCACTGCACCAATGAGTTCAGGGAGGATAATGAAATCACGGCAATGTGTTCGAACAGGCCGTTTTGACTCTTTAGAAGCGAGAATGCGCTCCATAAGCTTAATATGTTGAGTACTCATACCTCGAGTTAATGAACGTCGTTGACGGGCGGGAAGAAGGGAAATAAATTCATCCATGGATTTCTGACGAAGTTCATCTAATGTAAATCCGCGATAACGAAAACCACGACGAGAGGACAAAAGATATCACCAGTTATTTCAGGTTAAGGGAAAAATGAATCAGGTTAAAAAAATGAAGGTTCGAGGGTACTGAGTAAAAAGGGGGCAATGAAGCTGAAAGAAAATAGAGGAGAATTAATGATTCTAAAACTGGATATATAAAAGTTAAAAAGAATAAGATTACAAAATATAATGTGCTGAGCGTGGTAAAATAGCTAATAACATGAAAAGATAGTAGAAATATTAAATCGTATTATGTATTAGTAAAGGATATGCGAATCAATAGAGGGAGATGATTTTTTATAACGAAAAAATGGTAACCTTAAACGTTTAAAATAAGCCAATATCCTTTGGAAATGTCAAGAGAAAAAAGAATACTAAAGATTTCAAAATTATTCCTTATCATCTAAAATGGTTGAATTTGAATTGCCAAATTACAAAATCTCAGTCTTTGGGTTAGATGCTGACCGCACTGCAGTCGCTACTGGACGGAATATGCGCATTTCACCGAAACATGCTCGAGAAATCTGTCGAGAACTCAAAGGTAAATACTTAGAAACTGCACAAGAATTTCTTGAACAAGTGATAAATGAAGAAAAAAGCGTTCCATTCCGACGGTACCGAAAAAAAATTCCACACCGACGTGATTTGAGAAAATGGCCAGCAGGACGATACCCCCGGAAAGCAGCCAAAGAAATTCTCAGGGTTCTCGAAAATGCGGAACAAAATTCCTCCTTTAAAGGATTAGAAGTAAGTCGATTACGAATAACCCATATGGCAGCACAAAGGGGACGGAAAATTCGAGGATTTACACCTCGAGCTCAAGGACGTTCATCACCAAGCCATAAAACGCTAACACATGTCGAAGTAGTGTTGACGGAGGAGTGAGTTTAGTGGCTGCGCGAAAAGAATTATTGAATAGGAACTTACAATATGTTCAAGTAAGTGAATACCTGAATGATGAACTTAAGCTAGCAGGACAAGGGAAAATTGAGATTCATAAAACACCAATGGGGCATCGAGTAGTTATTCATGCAGTTCGCTTAGGGATGGTGATAGGGAGACGAGGCCGAAATGTCAGGAAAATCACCGAGATATTAGAACATGTTTATGGACTAGAAACTCCTCAACTAGAAATTAAAGATCTTGAGAATCCCAGGTTAAACTCTCGAGTAATGGCAGGAAGATTGATCTCCCAAATCCAAAAAGGATTTCATTTTCGTAGAGCAGGATACGCGTTAGTACGACGGATTATGGCCGCAGAAGCAAGAGGGTGTGAAATAACTATTAAAGGAAAATTAACCTCCCAACGAGCACGATCGGAAGTATTCAGGGAAGGATTTGTAGCAAAATGTGGAGAACCCTCAAAAAAATATGTAGAAGAAGCAGTAATGGAAGTAACACTTAAACAGGGAGTAATCGGAGTTCATGTGAAAATTATGCAACCTGATGCAGTACTACCTGATGACGCTTTACTCATTCCTAATGTTTTTGGCGAACCTAAAGATGAAGAAGAGCTAGTAGAAGAAATTATTGCTGAAATCGAACCAGAAGAGGAAAGTGTTGCTAAGTCCGATTCAGAAGTAATTGAAATAGAGGAGGAACCCATTCCTGAGAGCGAGCCAGAGGTGGAACTGAAAAAGGAAATTGTTACTGAAACCGATCCAGAAGACGAAAAAACAAATGATAAAGAAAAATTATTGAAAGCTGAAGATTTTGATTAAATTTGGTGATAAAAACGGCCATATTACGCAAAGCAGAAATTCGGAAGATGACTTCTCTTGAACGTGAAAAGAAGTTAGTGGAATTAAAAACCGAATTACTAACATTACGAGGTAAAGCAAGAACAGGATCTGTGGAATCCGCAGGCCGTGTCCGTGAGCTAAGACGAACAGTGGCACGAATCCTTACAATCGACAAGGAAGAAAAAGATGCCGAAAATGCACAATAATTCATTAACAAAGAAAAATATTCTAAAAATTCGATTGATAGGTAAGCAGTGTGAAATTAAATATGCAGAAAAATCATTTTCTGGTTGGATCAGAAATGAAACAAAAAGTACATGGCAGATAATGACTAAAAAAGGGCCAAAAATAATCCCAAAAGATCAAGCAACATTAAGAATAACAATTGACAAACAATTATTTGAGATAAATGGTATCCAAATGAAAGGACGATATGAAGATCGAATTAAACGAATGAGGAAACGAAAATGGTGAAGAAAAAGTATTCACGAAATATTGGAATTGCTCCAACTCCAAAGAGAACATGTGATGATCAAAACTGCCCCTTTCATGGAACATTATCTGTTCGAGGCCGTATAATAGAAGCAGAAGTAATTTCAGATCGAATGGACAAAACCGTAACAGTAAAACGACCCTACTTGGAGTTAGTGAGAAAATATAAACGATATGGACGATCTACTATACGAATGCATGCTCACAATCCTCCCTGTATCGACGCAAAAGTGGGAGACCGTATACGTATCGGAGAGTGCCGTCCACTTTCAAAAACAGTATCATTCGTTGTAATTGAGAAAATAGGGAATGGGGAATAAAAAATGAAAAAAAGACGATCATTAAGGCTCGTAACAAGACGAATAACCCGAGCATTGCCAACTGGAGCTATTATTAGGGTAGCTGATAACTCTGGAGCAAGAATAGTTCAAGTAATTAGTGTGAAAGGACATAATACACGACTCAGGCGCCTACCTGCTGCAAGAGTTGGCGATATGATAGTTTGTTCAGTGAAAAAAGGAACCCCAAAACTTCGAAGACAAATAGTCCATGCAGTAGTGATTCGACAAAAGAAACCATATAAAAGATCTGACGGAAGCTGGATTTTTTTCGAGGATAACGCAGTTGTAGTGACAAATGAAAGCGGAGAACCACGGGGAAGTGAAATTCGAGGGCCAGTATCAAAAGAGGCTGCAGATGCATGGCCCCGGATCGCGAGCGCAGCACGAATAATCTCTTGATAAAAGGTGAACAGAAAAAATGGGTTCAAGAACAAAAACTCGTAGTCCATCAAAACAAAGACGACAGATTTACACCGCTAATTCATTTCAACGATCGAAATTGATGTCAGCACGACTATCCAAAGAATTACAAGCAAAATATAGAGTGAAAAAAGCACCTGTTCGTCGAGGGGATGTGGTTTATATTATAACAGGTGATTTTGTGGGTACTGAAGGAAAGGTTCTCAGACTCAATACCAAAAACCAGCGATTAGAAATTGATGGTATTTCCCGAGAAAAAGCGGATAAATCAAAAATAATTTACCCAATCAGTACATCAAATGTAATTATTCGTCGGTTTGGTAAAGTAGATCAATCACGGAAAAAAATTCTTGAACGTCGAGCAAAAATGGAATTAGAAATTGAAGATGAAGACATTAGTATAGCTGAAGAAGAAGAATAATGGAGTAGAAATACATGGGTAAGAAAGGTAGTCCACGACATAGAAAACGATTAAGTGCCCCAATCACGTATCCAATAAAAAGAAAGCATGGAACCTTTACAATCAGACCTTACCCGACGCGGAGTAAAATAGAAACATCGATCCCATTAGGAATTATAATGAGAGAGATGTTAGGCTATGCCAAAACATTATCTGAAGTAAAGAGAATTCTAGTAAAGAAATTGATTAAAATCGATGGAAAAGTTTGTACAAATTACAAATATGCACTAGGACCTATGGATATTTTAGAAATTTCAAAAACAAACGAATATTTTCGACTAACCCCATATCGGGGAAAAAGAGAATTTAAGCTGCACCCAATATCAAAGGAGGAGGCACATCTAAAGATATTACGGATTAATGGAAAACGAACTGTGAAAGGGGGACAAATTCAAATAAATTTTCATGATGGTAGAAATCACCTAATTAATCTAGAAGAAGAACAAAAATTCCCTGTAAACCAGTTAACAGTAAAAGATAGCATTCTCTTCAACCTCGAAGATAAAACGATAGATGATCATTATCCTTTTGCAACAGGAAGTACAGCATTGATCATGGGTGGTCATAATACGGGATTGTTCGGAAGAATCCAAGAAATAGAACAACAAAGCGGGCGAAAAATGCGAACAGTGACATTAGAGACAGAAGAAGGAGAAATTAAGACAACGGAAGGAAATATTTTCATAATTGGTCGAGAAAAGCCAGTGATAGAAATACCAATAGAAACTCCAATAGAGATCCCACCAGAAACAGGAGCCAAAATAGATGAGTTATAGGAAAAAAGCCCTAGCAGAAGAAGAAGAACGGGAGCCAGTAGCGCTTACTGAAACAGAAAAAGCGTTTGTCAAGGACTGGAAATTACGACCAATGCGAAAACCACGAATTTTAAAGGTGTGTGTGAATTTTGCTGTTGGAACATCTGGCCCTGAGCTAGAACGAGCTAGAACTTTATGTAAACGACTTACAAATCAGACACCCGCAGAAGGAAGAGCGAAAGAATCAGTCAGAGGATTTGGAATAAGAAAACACGAACCAATAGCTGTATTCACGACTCTACGAGGAGAATTAGCCGAAAATTTCTTAAAAAAAACACTATGGGCGATTGAGGATACGGTGTCTCAAAAGAATTTTGACGCACATGGAAACCTATCCCTAGGAATAGATGAACATTTGAAATTACCAGATATTAAATACGACCCCCAAATTGGGGTGCATGGATTCGATACAACAATTGTCCTAGAAAGACCAGGATTTCGTGCAAAACGTAGAAGAAACAGATCGAAAAAAATACCTAGTAATCATAAAATAACGAAAGAAGAGGGAATTACCTTTTTTAAGCATGAGTTCAATCTAGGAGTGGAATAAGCATGCATAAGCTGTCGGAAACAAAAAAGAAATTTGGAAAAGGAACTCGGACATGTCGGAGATGCGGAACTCATAGGGCAATTATTCGAAAATATGGATTGTTCATATGCAGACGATGCATCCGGGAGATAGCCAATGACTTAGGTTTTAGAAAATTTTGACCCCTAAACGAACACCATTCCAACAGATCAAACAAATTATCCTAGAGCAAGAGATCTTACCATTAAATCTAATCTCATTGCTGCCCCGCCGCTGGAAACGGGTGGGAAAAGTGGGGGTACTAAATCTGGAATCACCACTATTACCATGGAAACAAGAGATAGCGAAAATATACCTAGAATGCATTCCAGAACTCAAAACAGTGGCGTACAAAGTAGGAATTACAACTACAACAACAAGACAACCAAATTATGAAGTGTTAGCAGGGGAGAGGAATACCGTCACCCTACACAAAGAACTAGGTTGCAAATTCTGGATAGATGCTTTGAAGTTAACATTTTCAAACGGAAACCATGCAGAACGCCAACGAATGATCAAGATCACTAAAAGTAATGAACAAATTGTCGATATGTTTGCTTGTGTTGGAAACTTATCTGTTCCAATAGCAGTACACAACCCAACAGTAAAAATAATCGGGATCGAACTTAATCCATATGCGTACAAGTTTCTTGAAAAGAATATACAAGAGAATCATTTGAACGAACGATACAAAGGAGTCCTCGGAGATAATCGGGAAAAAACACCAGAAGACTGGGCGGACAGAGTAATAATGGGATATTTTACACTAGATACCATTCAGCTTGCTGCAGCATTGGCAAGTCTACAACAACAGCACGGAGGAATCATCCACGCCCACGGATTGACAGGTTCTCGTCATCCAAGCGATTGGCAATTGCAAGTAACAACAGTGATGAAAGAATCATTCCCACACTTCAAAATACATTCCAGTCGAAAAAGAATTATAAAATCGGTAGCGCCAGGAATCAACCACTTTGTGAATGATATTGAAATAGAAGCTAACTGAGTAAACAACAGAATCCCTTTATTAGATTCTTTTATGATGAATTTACAATTATGTATTTCTATCTTTTATACTTCTTTGCCATTTCCATGATATAGTCAACACGCCAATCACGAAAATGAAAACCTTCACCACCAGTAATTGTATCTGTAGAAACAATCTCAGGAAAACTTTGTTTTAGCCCTTCTTCAACATTTCTGATGGTTTTAATGTTAGGAGCAAAGAAACTCAAGATAACAACTGGCTTTTCAACAACAATCCACCCAACCCAAAAATTCTCGATAAAAATTCTCATTGCTTTCTGAAAGAAATCTATTTTATTGGCTTCTAATCTTAAAGTACAAAAAATCGTGAAAATAATTAGTTCCTCAGATGAACCTGGTGATAATAATATTGAGAAGTAAATCAAACCCATATTAGATAACCTATCCAGTCTTTTCTTTAATGTTCGCGTAGAAATTTGGGTTCGCTCTGAAAGGGTTTTTAATGACATTCTACCATTATTTCTCAGCTCAGAAATTATTTTATAATCAGCAGGAACTATGGTAGAAGTATCTTTAATTGGCCTTGATAATAATAGAAAAAGTTCAACCGTGTCTACATGTGAAATAGATTTTAACCAATTCTCGAGGTCTACAACTTCGGAACTCGTTTTATAAGTAAAAACAGCAATAATTTTGTTACCAATCCCCACACCAACAGTGAAAATGAGTTCATGATTACCAATAGTACTAATGACGTCTTGTACACTTTCAATTGTACTAGAAACAGTGATTCGCGCAAGTTCAGACTCTTCTCCCAGGATTCCAAAGCTTAATTCGCATGAATACCCCTTGATAACCCCTTCCTTCTCCAATTTATTAATTCGCTTCTTCACCCCATTGAGACTTAATTTTACTTTTTTTGCTAAAGATGAAAAAGGCATTCGGCTATTGGAATTGAGCAATTTTATGATTTCAAGATCCTTAGAGTCCATCTAAAACGCCAATGCAAGTCTAAGACAAAAATATAATTATCTAATTAAGAATTGATTGTATACTTTTCCCTTATTTGAACCTACAGGTGCAACTTTAGGAAGACAATAACCATTCTATGTAAGCTTCTTTACACCTAAACATATCAAAACGTATTAATTATTAATTATTAAAGAGATTAATTAGAAATAATTCGAGAGATGGAAATTATGAAGCAAAAAAAGCGAACTATTCCCCAGAAAATTGCTTTAGAATTATGTGAGAAAGTACGAGGGAGAAATCAGAAGAAACGCTTACTTTTTAGCATTGGGAAAATGCAATGCCATTTTTGTTGGCGTTTTGGGAAGAAAGCCTATAATGCGGGTAACCCTGAAAAATTATGCGTATTTAGCTCTGATAATAATCGAGGATGTTGGCAAGTAAATAAACTATTTGATGAACAGTTTTCAAATGAAGAATCAAGTAATCATTCATGAGAATAGTCAGTTAGGGTAAAAAATTTGCCAGTGACAACTAGTAAGGATGGCTATCGTTTTCCAATGTGTTTAGAATCTCGGAATCATCCGAAAAAGAGATTTAAATTAATAATTAAATGGGTGATTACCTTAGGTTTGATTTTACAAATAGTATTCTTTCTTTGTATCTTTTTTTGGGATTATTATGCAAGTCAAGCGACATTAGGTTTCGGGATTGAAGGAGACACATATATGGGAATAGGGATGTTTTACATCTATACAGTTTCTTTCTTCTTAAGTTTAATTGTAATCTCGGCTATTTACAAAACTGGGCAAACCTTTGGAATGGGAGTTTTGGTTTTCGTCCCTTATGCAACAATTGGATTTTTTGTCGAATATTACTATGAGATTGATGTATTAAAAAGCGTTTGGGCCGTTGTTGGATGGTGTTTAATTGGTTTAATAGTTGGATTTTCTGCAGATGTCTCGTTTAAGGTGCTAAAAGCACAAACAGGAATCCGTGAAGAATATATTGCGGGAGTAACAGGGTTAATTATGAATTTAGTTTACTTTCTGTTAGTATGTATAGCACTCGAAATTTTTTATATAGCAGGGTCTGGACTTTCAGGGCCAGGGTCGTTTCTGGGAGTCGCTTATTTTGGTTTACCTTGGATGCTAATTCACGGTTTCTTTGGTGGGTATTTAGCATGCATAATGAATATTCATAAATCATATCATCATTGTTGATACCTCCAGAAAAAGAATTGTTATTATACGAAAATAAAAATGTAAAAAATGACAATTAGATGAAAGATTAGGTGAAATTATAAATATTAATATAATTTTTGGTTTATTCCTTGGTTGGAAAGATGGTAGATTTAACAAAGTTCCGTAAGAAAATCCAGCATGTCAAAGAAACAATACCCCAAATGATAGATTATAAGACTATTCATGGAACAGGTAAAGTATCGGTTAAAAAGGCAATAGATTTTCTTGATGTCTCAAAAAAAGACTCCATAACATTGTCAACTGATGGCGAGATTAGAATCTCAACAAAATTTGAAGGAGTAGAACTACCAATATTATCTAGATATAAGGTGGAATTACCTAAATATGTATTACAAAAACTTGGTATTTCTGGAAAAGCCACAATTTGTTTTATTCAAAGATCTGATGCGGTGGCAATTAAAAGACTTGATATTAAAGTGATAGAATCAGATTTTCCTCGTATAATAGATATTGAAACATCTTATGTTGTTACAAGACAGATAGAAACTTTTGGAGACCCAAAGAACATATATAAGAAATTAGAAACAGAAAAAAAACTCCTAAACATTAAAATCAATCCTAATGATTATTGGAAAGATAAATCTACTTTCCATGGTTGGAAAGCAAGACAAATTTTGGATATTAAAGATGAAAATGATAAAGAATTACAATTAGAGCTAATACAGCTTAGATTAAGTTCACAGTCTGAAAATGGATCCTGGAAAAACGAACTACCTCTTACAGCTAAAGTTTTAATTGAGTTATTTGAATTAGGATTGACTTGTGATCATCCTCAAGTAGCAAAAGCAATTTCTTGGTTATTGGAACAACCACAATCACCGCATAATCCTGGGATGTTCTTTTTATCAGAAGACTTAGTTCAAAAACAAATCAAGATTATAGACCAAAGATTAAAGCAGAAAAGTGGATCACGGCCAAGATTTCGTAATAGAGTCAAATCTGAAATAAATCAAATTTATGAAGCCGATGAGCTTTACTACAATCCCTGTGGGCCAAGAATCATGTGGGTTAATGGGATTGTGATGGAAACCTTATTACGCTATGGTTATGAGTCTCATAAGCGAATACAGGTCGCACTAGACACACTTGCTTTTGGACATTGGTGTGAATGTCATTATCAACATGGGAAAAGTTCATGGAAAAGAAAACAATCACTTTCACTTGCTGAAATTGAAGATTATTATAACCAAACTTTGATTGAGTTTAAACAAGGGGGAATAGTAGACTTAGGTCTATTAAGCTCAATACTTTCTCAAACTTTCATGCTACGTTTAGAAGAAAAAATACTCGAAAATCACACAGAATATTTGTTACGAATGCCTATGCCACAACAAGGTTGTGAATATATCACAGTTAATGCCCTGTCTCATGTGATTAATGACCGTATAAGTCGTTTGGTCGAAGCACATTTGTGGCGTTTTGCTGCACTACTGTACAACACTTTACAACAACCAATTATGTCTATCGAGGGAGAACAAAATAGTTTAACCATTTATTTTCAATTAAGGGTTTTAGCAAAGTATGATTCATTACCCTCGAAACTAGGCATATTATTTGCTTTACCATGGATCATTAACAATCAAAATAAAGATGGAACTTGGGGAACAGAGAATTATAAAGAAAGTGCCACATTAGCAGTAATAGAAGCCTTGAAAGCAATTGATTTCTAGATTAAGCCTGTTATATTAATAATAAGGCTGATACAATACAATTCTTACATCATATTCCGAACTTAAGATAACCTTTCAATGTTAACTAAATGGTGTTTAGAGCCTGAACATTGATAGAAAATACTGTTCAGGTTCTGTACACTCTTGTTTAGAGCATAGTTTTATAAAGAGAGAAAATTTTATATTATTCGCAATAAATATTGTATCAATAAGGTAATCAAAATGAGTGTTATATTAAATTCATATTTAAAATCTATAATTGCTACTGTTGTTGTGGTAGTAGCTTCAATTGGATCAGCATATATTATAGATCCTTCTGCGGTCTTTATACCTCAACATCAGTTTGAATTTCAACTATCTGATATTACAGATGATGTTAATATCAGTTACATAGATATCGTAGAATATGGCTCGTTTCAACAGGGGAAGAAAGTTGTCTTATATCTTGAGGTTGCTGCCCAAATAAATCTCACCTCAGTATATCAGTTATTTATCGTTGCTAAAACCCCGAATGATGATGTTGCTCATATATATAATAATGAAGTGAAAGATGGCACCGAAACGAACTATCAATCAGAAGTAAATATCAATGGTAGCCGACTAGAAGTATTATTTTCAATGGATCGTTTTATCTCGAAATCTTATATGGTTGGGGTTGAAGCTCGAGCATTAGCCTTTGCTTCGGAAGATACAACTCCATCTGCGAGAGATAATCCCTTGAAAACACGATTTTTAGGCTTTTTTTAACCCCTTTATTGCATCATTTAGAGGTATACTGAAATGGAACAAATATCAGAGAACGAAATAAAACTGGAGGAAATCCTGGTTAACAACCATATAACCTCCATTTTTTTACATTTAAAGACTGAAAATAGACCTTTAGGAGTCCGAGAAATTCAAAGGAATCTTAATATAAGTAGTGTAGGTAGTACACATTGGCATTTACAAAAATTACTTGAAAATAATGCAATAAAGCAAGTTGAAGGAAATAAATATCAGCTAGCAGAAAAATATGAAAAATTGAGAAGTATTCCTTTAAGAGTGGTAATGAATCATTATTTAGTGGGAAATAAACTTGTTCCAAATGTATTTTTCTTAATGTTTTTTCTTATTAATGTCCTAGTTCTAGCTGTATTTCTCATGATCCTTAATTTATGGATCTTAGGGTTTTTCACCGTCTTGTCCAGCACCATAGTTAGTTTGGTGGTAGTTTATCGTTTCTATCAACATATTTCAAAAGATAAGTAGTGAATAGCACCTCTCGAACACAACTATCATTTTAATGATAGATATAACAGGTACTAAAACAATTTCTGAAGGTTTTAAGGGGAGGCTTTGATCCATTTTTCTAATTCATCAGGACGATAATGTAATAATTTAGCGAAAAATTCATTCGCTTTTGGATTAGAGTCAGGAGGAATATTAAACTTCTCCAATGGAGTTTTAAACTTTCTTTTAATTATTGTAAAGAAGTTCCTTTCTTGGATTATCATTTGGTCCCGAATACTGGCCATAATTTGATTACTGATCTTGCGGGCCGTCGTATAAAAAGATGGGTCTGAATCAATCCATCCTCCTTTCTGATAATATTTAGTGAAAAAAAGAGGTTTACAAAAGGAGATAGAAATAAATGATTTGAATTTCGGGATAATTTTTCCATGATTTAGTGCTTCACGAGAGCCATGAATGTACATTGGCACTACAGGGATCTTCCCATTGAATTTTAGAATTAGTCGTCCGACTCCTGATTTTGCCTCTTGAATTAGGTGATGATAATCGTGTAATGGGTTACTAGGAATTCTTTTACCTTGAGGAGCAATGAGTACAGCAAAATTTTCTTTTAGAAGTTTAGCAGCATAATCGAGGGCAGGTTTGGGATTTTGTGAATAGACCGGAAAAGCACCAAGATATTTGAGGAAGCTAAAGAATTTTTGTTCCATTTCTTTTCCACTTGCCATTAAACCACAAGAAGTCCGATTTCCAAACGGGTAAACTAATGCACTAGCAAAAATAAAGGTATCTAAATGGGATCTGTGATTAAAGCAATATATAACTGCCGTTCCTTCAGGAAATCTCTTACTATTTTCAATCCCATTAATTTCAAATTCAAAATATAACCGCATAAATCGTGGGAGTATTAACTTAACAAATTGATAGAATGACTTGTGCAGAAGTGACCACGAATGGGGGGTAGATTTTGGAGGAAGAAGAACCATTTTTAGACCCTTATCTAATAAAACCAGTTTCTAAAATGACGATTATGCTAACGAGACTGGAATTTCAAAGAGCTACTGGAATGAAAGACCATATGTGACTCTGCGGCTTTGAGACATGAATGATATTATATATTATTTGGGGGCATACAAAACCGTTGGATCTTATCTAAATATTAGCTTACCTTTGAAAAAAGATGTATTCCTTCCTTATTTCTTAAATACGTGAAATCAAATTCTTCAACTTTCTCAATAATATTCTTCTGGGAGGTTTTGATAGATATTATTCCATTTGGGCGTAAAATTCGATGTAATTCAATCAAGGTTTCATTGAAAAATTGATCATTACGAATTATCCTTGGGACTCCAAAGAGAAAAGCAAGATCAAAACTCTCCTTAGGAAACCCTGTACTCGTGATACTTGCTAAAATAGGTTCAACATTCGTTATTTGTTCTGTTGAAATCTTTGTTTGAACTCTTTCAATGGCTAGAGGATGAATGTCTAATGCATACACTTTTCCTGTTTCAGTCACAATTCGTGCAGCTGGAATTGTGAAAAATCCAGGTCCACATCCCACTTCCAACACTTTCTGACCTGATCTGAGTCCTGCATTTTCTAGGGTTTGGTAGGGGTCAGAAAATCGTCTTCGGAGAGCATTATCATGAATAAATGCCATGATCCTAAATGCCCAATTTGGGCCTGCTTTACTACTCATTTATATCACCATTTTTTCCTTTTTTCAAGAAGCCTTTGATTATTCTTCATTTTTTGTTCCGAAAAAATGAAGACATCTCCACTTGAAGGACGAAGTAAGTTTAATAGGATTTGGATGGTAGTGGTTTTTCCAGCTCCATTCGGGCTTAAATAACCAATTGATTCCCCTGTTTTAGTGTTAAGATCCAATGAATTTAATGCTTGAACTCCCCCTGGAAAAATTTTTGTGAGATCAACTGTTTCTATCGCCGTTGTTACCATATTTTCACTTTCTATATATTTTTTTAATTGGAATCTCCTCAATTGCTTTATTAAATCATCTTTGAAGTATAATAATGACAACGCATATCATGTAGGTTGGGAATTCTAGTAATTAGATTTGAATTACGTAGAACTCGAAGAGCATTACGAACTGTTCTTGACGAATAAGTAGTATTTTTCTCAATCTCATAGACTCTGACTTTTCGCTTAGATTCAATAATTCTATAAATCTTCAGAGCGGAGGGAGGCAAACCAAATAACATATCTATATGATTTTGTTCCAACATTTCTTTTTCTCACCTGAAAATTATTAGACTTCTCGTCCAAAAGTAGATGAAATGTTTAGCTTTATATATTTTTCTACAGAGGATATAATAATATACTTAGAGTAAAACTTTTAAATCATTTCGCTTGACATATTATTAGGAGACATTTTAATGGCAAATGATAATATAACAGCATCTAGTGCAACACATGGCAAAAAAATGACACGAAGAGAACGTAAAAATCTAAAAACTCGAAATCAAATTCTTAAGTCCGCAAAAACATTATTTGAAAAAAAGCCATATGAAGAAGTGAAAATGGAAGAAATATCAGAGGCCGCGGACCTGAGTAGAGCAACCCTATATAACCATTTTGACAATAAAGAATCTATTTATTTTGAAATTGGTATAAATTGTCTAAGAGACCTTAGTAACAAACACAAAGATCTTTTGGGGGCAGGCCATTCAGGATTAGAACAAATCATGATTTTAACTGAAGATTCGTTAAGAACCCAGCTAGAATCATCACTCACGCATGAAATTACTCGTCGTTATCTCTTAATGAATAGTCAAGCAGAAGTACCAACCCATGTGATTATAAAAGAACTAGAAACTGGTAAGAAAAAAGTTACTGACTTAGACCAATCTTCAATAATTTTAGTCAAGTACTTAGAAGAAATGAGGAGGTTCGAGAAGAATTGGAAAAATGCAATCGAAAAGGGATTTTCGGATAGATCCATCACACATACATTAAATCCAGATCAATTGGTTCACTTTATTTTTATGATGATTTTAGGGGTGATTGATAGGTTTAAATTGGAACAATTGGCCTTAACCAGAGTAAAATTAACTAGGGAGCTTCTAATTTCATCAATCCTAGATCTAATTCGAAGAGATTTAACTTTTACCTCCTAATTGGCATGATTATTTAACATCTTTTACGTAAATTAGAATGAGAGCTTGGTTTCCCCAAAATAACTATCAGTATATAGTAGATGTACAATAATTAACGTAAGGCGTAAGCTATCCTCAAAATCTATTCACAGAGTTTGTAAATCTTGATCAAAATGAATACACCTAAAATTTTAGGGTGTAAACATGTGTTGATCATTTTTCCTCTTGAGGAGGATTGATTTCGATTATATTCGCATCTATATTTTTTATTTACATCAAAAAATATTAAGATACATACCTGAATTGGAAAATTAAATTCTTTGAAGGAGTTTATTAAAGAATCACCAAATTTAATTAAATAAGGAATAAAATATGGCATCAGAATTTAATTTACCAATCTTCTGTACATATAGAAGTGTTTGGACTGTTAAAAAAACAGAACTGATGAAAAAATCTTGATCTGGCCAAATTACCAAACGCATAAACCCCTTCCTGAACATTTTTCAATATTTCAATTAAAAATATGGTTTGAGAGCTTGAGGTGATCATTTTCAATGATACTTTCGTTATTCTAGCAGCTGGATTGGGCTCACGATTCAAGAGTATTACCTCTTCTATCCCTAAACCTCTGATAGAATTCGGGGGACGACCCCTCATCGATTATGTACTATTTAATATCATAGATAGCTTTCCAGAATTGGATAGAATCCTTGTTGTAGCTGGTTATAAGAAAAACATTCTTGCTGACTATATTAACCAATTGAACGATTCATTCCCATGCGAACTGGTTTGTCTAGAAGCACCAAACTATAAACAGGGCAATGGACACTCCCTCCTCGCACTGGAATCTTCTATTACGGAGCCCTTTTTCTTAACCATGTGTGATCATCTCTTTGAAGATAGAATATATCAAATGCTTAAAATGGGTATTAAGAAGGAATTTGACCTCTCTTTATGTATTGACACAACCCCAGATCCAACCATTCAAGTAGATGATGCAACTAAAGTCTTATTAGATCAAAAAAATCGGATCATCCAAATTGGCAAAAATCTATTAAATTGGACTGCATTTGATACAGGATTATTTTATGTTTCTCCTTTAATTTTTCAGAGGTTAAATCAGCTCTCTAAGAAATATCTTACTCTTACAGATGGAGTTATTGAAATGATTCGGTGTCGGGATTTCGTTGAAGGCATCGATGTTTCTGGGTGTAATTGGGCAGATATTGATACATTAACAGATTTACAACATGCAGAGGATCGACTTATAGATTACGTGACTCCCGCTTTATCAGATCTAAGCTTGGTGACAGTTTCTCAAATCAGTCCTCCTACTTCCATCGCTTACCTAGGAGCAGCTAAGAACCACCAAGTGGAAGATGATTAATTGCCGGCGAAGAATGATGGAATAGTTTCTCAATATATAAATAGACGCTTTTCCCGCCCTTTATCCATCTGTATCCTTCGTATCTGGCCAAATTGTGACCCCAATCTGATTTCATTTATTTCAGCAATGCTTGGGTTTATAGGAGCGGTTTTCTTTGGAGGATATCAACCAATAATAGGAGGAATTCTCATCCAGACCTCAAGCATCATTGATGGATCTGATGGGGAAATAGCTCGTGCTACAGGAAAAGAAACCTTTTTTGGAGGATTTTTTGACTCAGTTCTTGACCGTTATGTTGACTTTGCTGTAATAACTTCAATGGCTTACTATTCATTGCAGTTACTTCCAGCCCCATGGATTCTCCTTTTGGCCATGACCACCGTGTCAGGGTCTTTTCTTGTCAGTTATACTGCAGCTAAGGCGGAGACTAAAACCGATCTTCATTTCCCCCGTACAATTCAAGGTCGAGACACGCGATTATTACTTATTTTTCTCGCTGGAATAAGCTCCATTCTAACTTCTTGGACAATTCCTCTCTGCCTGCTTCTCCTTACTATACTAACGCATGGGGCTGTATTCCTTCGAATAATCCAATTGAAAAATGATCCAAATATTGAACAAAGCTAGCTTAGAAGATCATTTTGAAGAAGACGAGTCTTTGTTATTAAAGACGCTTTTAATCCTGTATTTTCGATAATAATTGGACAATCATTTAGTGATTTGAGGATAGCTTTTAGTTCTTCCTTATGCTGAAGAAGAATTCCCTTTCCTAGTACTAAATGATCATCAGTGGTTTGGTTATTATCATGGAAATGAATGGCACTAAATCGAAGGGAGGGATGTTTTTTGAGTTGTAACTGGATATTTGATAAAGGATTATTGAGGATAAAATGGCCAATATCTAGAATAAAAGATAAATTATCAATAAGGTCATCTAATTGAGCCATTTCATCAATAGTTGTTAACAAGCCTAAGTCTTTTATTGAATACCCATTTTCAAGGGCAAGTACTATCCCTTGTTCTCTGCAGAATGAATTGATTTCTTGAATCGATTTTAATTGCGCTTGATATGCCTTACGCCTTGATTCTTGATCTCTCGATATTCCAGCAGGGATCTTTCCCCCGTGTACAACAACAAATGAAGTTTCTAATTCTTTTGCTATGTGAATTGCCTCGGTTACACAGATGACTGATTGTTTCCGCTTAATTTCCGATAAAGACCCAATATTAATGTTTTTTAATGGCGTATGAAGAGAAAGAGTGACTTCTCCCCAGGCCTGAGTTTGTAAAAAAGTGATAGCTTTCTTTTGTTCAGATTGGGAGGTGAAATTACCCCATTTTAACTCAATATGTGAAAAACCTGCAGTAAGAACTTTTTCAATATCAATTAAAGTCCTACTACTAACCTGAAATGAAAAACCAATTCTCCGCATAAATTTCAGCTCAATCAAATATTTATACATATAACCAACATTAATAAAGATATTTTAAGTAAATTTTTCAGTACCATCAGTCTGGGAGTTAATCAAAGTTAAAGTGCATCATATAATCAATATACATATTTTTGGAACCAACTATCACTAATGAGAAAATTCATTCATGTATTAGAGATTATGAGGCTTGGGAAAATGCACAATTTGAATTACAACAATTGAAGTGAGTATCTATTCTTTATCCACCCTGCACTTGAAGTATCAGGTGTGTTAGCTGTCATGGCGTTGGCCCTCTTAGGCGTCGGATCTGTCGTTATAAGCTTAGTTATGTTGAATGGAGTTTTCAGCAAGCGTACAGATTACTTGGTCATTGTGGCAGGCACCCTGACTATAGGAAAAAACACAAAAATCACCTGACCCAAAACCACACAACCTTGACTTTTAAAGTGTGGCTTTATAAAACGAGTCTCTTGAAAGGAAAGATGAAGGACATGTTGCTTCAAGACCCCTCACAACAAGTTGATCCGTTAACAATGCTGCTAACTCCTATATTGATGGTAACAATATTCATCATCGCTTTAATCTTAATAAGAAAAGCCAATCTTTCTAAAAAAAAGGCTTATTCTTTATCCATAATTTCCTTTATTGGTGTTGGAGTTTTATTAGGTGGAAGACCCAACCCAGTGAACGCTATCAATCAACTACTCATTAATCTAAGTCCAACAACATCTATGTCCATTCCATTATTTCTCTCATCATTGGGTGTTCTTTCTATAATGCTTGCTTCAGTAATATTCTTTAGCAGGATATTTTGCGGCTATGTATGTCCTCTTGGATCTATGCAAGAATTAGCGTCCAAAGTGAATTTTAAGTTAAGTTTAAAAGAACAAAAAAAAGTTAAGTTTAACTTCGATCCCCCAGAGAAGATTTTAAGAATTATCCGCTGGATTTATTTAGGCGTTCTCGGAGTAACAGCAATTTTGTGGGGATTATCTGTTTCACCTTTTTTAGATCCCTTCACTGGATTTCAATTCTTAACGAGGTCTTCTGACCTTGTTATTATTTCAGTTTTTTTCGTATTAGGGATTTTAATAAGTGGTTTCTTTCTTTATCGCCCATGGTGTCGACTATTCTGCCCATTCGGTGCTATTTCTGGATTAATATCATTTAGTCGGGCGAGATATGTTCGTACTAGTGAATGTACAGATTGTGGCTTATGTGAAAGGATCTGTCCTAGCCATGCGGCATATCGAAATAATACCAAAACAGAGTGTTATTATTGCAATCGTTGTGTTGAAATTTGTCCTCAAGACGCAATTAAATATGCAAAAGCGACATCTACGAAAATCTGAATATTTAACCAAAACAAAGAAAGAAAATAAAGTGATAAAATGAGTTATTTTGGAGTAGCTCTTGGAATGATGATTAGTACTGTGATCTTCTCAAATACACGGAGAGTAAAATCCTATATTCTAAAATGATCTAATTCGAAGAGATTTAAGTTTTATCTCCTAATTAGCACAGCTATTTAGCACTCTCTCTTGTAAATTAGAATGAGAGTTTAGTTCCTCCAAAATAACTATCAGTATATACCAGGTGGGCATTAACCAACGAAAAAGGAAAGTTGATGATATCGAATTATTGGTAGTTCTTTATGAAATCTTTCATCTGGAATGGGGCACCATGACCAGGATAAACCGTAATTATTGGTAAGGACTTCAATTTATCGATACTAGCACTGAATTCCAAAGAGTCATCGATCAGAGAGCACTTAACTGGTCCATGTTTCTTGTTATTTTCCAGTAAATCACCAATAAATAGATCTCCTCCAGTTGTGAGGAATGCAATAGACCCCTTAGAGTGTCCAGGGAGATGAACAACTTGAGCATTAAAACCATACTCAGAAAGATCATCCCCTTCCTCGAGATAGATATCTGGGGTAAAATGATCCTTTTTCTTCAGATTCATTCTGAAGAGAGGTAACATTAACTTGGCAAGTATTCGAATAATGAAATTACTACCTTTTCTAGAATAGAAGAGATCTCCATGCTCAACCATCCCTAGATCGTCTTTATGCATTGCTATCTTGCTTTGATACTTGTCACGAAGATACGCGCAATTGCCAGAATGGTCAAAATCTCCATGAGTCAATAAGATTAGTCTGAGAATCCCACGTTGAACACCCGCAGTATGGAGGGCACTTTCAATTTTCGAACGTTGATTAGAAAATCCACTGTCAACCAAAATAAACTCATCATTGGTTTTAAGGAGGTAACAATTGACATCTCTAAATGTAATGGTCTCAATTAAGTCCGAAGAAGTTTCATTCATAATTTTTCACTGATTTTCATTATGTTGTTTTTCTAATGCAATAAATTAAAGCTTGATTAGTGGTAGTGATTTGAAAAAAGAAATAGAAGGGTGAAAATTCTTTCCATTAATCTCATTTCATAGGATGATCAGTTGGAACTTTCCTGGTTATTCTCTTTGATGTGGAGAGAATCAGGTTTAAAATGAAGGAAAGGATTAACCAACCTATAGTCAGATACATTAGGATGAATTTACACAGTGCAAATGTTGAATGTGCTATAGCAAGCCAGTTTGGGAAACCCACAGGATTAGTAGCCATTGAAAGGAGGAATACATTTTCTATTGCATCACAGATAGCACATAAAATGCCAATCCTTCCAATCATTTTACCTAATTTCAGAGGTAAACTCCCATGTTGATAGTCCCATGCTAGATATCTCGCACTACTATAGAAGAAGCAGCCATAAGCGATCATAAACGCATAATCCACAAGATTTCCTAGAATAAAGAATGTCATATCCTCAGATTTCATCATGGCAAAATGTCCTTTAATTATTTCAGCACTAAATCCTAGCTGAGTGTCATCCAGGGAGCCAGGATATCCAGATAATTCCAATAGAATTATCACGAGAGTAGCTGTTATGAACACTATTGGTAGGCTAATATAGATTAAACGTTTCATCAGGACTTTTCCTGACGCTTTTAAACTTTCATTATTGGTTTGTTCAGATTCTTTCGGGTTCATTGATTTCACCTATTAAGTGAATGAACGTTCACTCATCAGACAGATTCATTTTTAAGTGAATGAACGTTCACTTATATATGTTTCTTTTCCTGACTAATTCTCATGAATTTAACTTAAAGGAGATTTTTGCATAGAATGAGGCCTAAAGATCAAACCAAATATAATGCCATTATTAAAGCTTCGCTTGACCTGGTAAAAGAGTTAGGATTTACTGGTATTTCGATTTCAAAGATTGCTAAGCAAGCTAACATCTCTCCAGCTACAATCTACATTCATTTTAGGAACAAAGAGGATCTCTTCACAAAATTATATACAAAAATAAGAACTGACATGAGTACTAGAGCATTACAGGTTATAAATGAAAAGATGGACGTTGAACAAATCTTCAAATCTATTTGGAATAACTCCTTCTCCTATTATCTCAACCACCCTGATTACGTCATTTATCGTGTAAAATTCGAACAGACCCCAATGATGGAGAACATCAATCATGAAGATTTTGAATTACATAATTACGTCAAAAGTCTCTTTCAGCGGGGTATTAAAGAACAGATCATCAAAGATCTCCCAATTCCACTTCTGACATCTTTCGCTTTTCTCCCAATAATCACTTTACTAAATTTCCATTTTGAGGGGGTGATTAACATGGATGAGAAGTATATTACTGAAGCTTGTGAAATAGCATGGAATGCTATTAAGATAAATGGCTAATAACAATGGCATAATGTGTTAAGTAAGGATCGATAAAGTAGAGAATCGTTAAGTTTTCTAATATAGGATATCTCTGTAAAATTATTTGAAATACCTACATTCTCTTTTTAAATTAAAAATGGAATGAATCGCTTAGTTCTCTTCATATAGTGGATATATTCTTCCCCAAATTTGTCAATCATTACTTCCTCTTCTTTCTTGATTCTAAAAAAGATAACTACGATTACAGCAATAAAGGGCAATCCAAAATACCAGTTCGCCGATAAAAAAGTCATGCCAATACCTACAGTGATCAGAGCTACATACATTGGATGTCTAATATAACGATATGGACCTGTGGTTATCAAAGATTGTTCTTCACGAATATGTAATAAAGTTGAGTAGTTTCTACCTAAATAAAGCTGAGTTGAAAACTCAATACATATTCCTAGAACTGTAAGAATTACCCCTATCCATCTTATCCATAATGGAGAATAAAATGATGACCAATTCAAAAACATCGGGTTTATAATAAAAATGAAAGATCCTAGCACCCATATCTGAGCAATAATGAGAATTGTAATGAGTAAAACCAAAGACCATTTCTTTGTTTTATATTTAGCTAATTCACCTGATGTTTTCATTGCTTTTGATTGAAAGTACCCTCTTTCAAATAGAAAAATTAAGAAACACACGCTAAATAAGAGATGTAATAATTCATCCTCTATCGTAAAAAGTCATCTCCTCTGTCTTCTGTAAGTGATCAATTTATCTTTTTAACTAGATCAATAAAGAACTTATTTATAGAGATTTCAATATGTTATTGATTACCTTCTAATTAATTTTTTTCTTTTACTAACGTTTAATGAAAAATTATTTTGCTGTAGTATTGTAGTCAATGTTGTAATTTTGTAGTAAGCTTTATAAAATATTCAGGGTCTACTTTAAACGAGGTAAATTGAAGTCTACGACTAGAAGAGTTTCTGAAACCGAACTTCGAAAACTAAAAGATATTCAATACCAATTAAAACAAATTGGTATTGATATAAGTCAAGTAGAATTAAGTGAATCAATTACTGATTATGTTATCAATCATTTTGATGATTTTATAAAAGAATATAAGACTAAAACTCAATCTGGTAGAAAAGATGTTTTATTAAACTGGATAAATAATCCATATGATAGTGAATTGGTTACTGATGCTGTTAAAGATCATGATGTGGTCCAGTAATGTTGATTGATAGCGTAGTATGGATTGCTTTAGCATCAAAGAAAGATCAATGGCATAAAAACGCACAAAAGTTAAAGAATCAAATTCTAAAATTAGATAAAATCTATGTAACAGATTTAATTATTAACGAAACCTATAATTTTTTGTTAAGAAAAGTATCTTTTTCTGCTGCGCTAGATACTCTTGTGATGTTCCTTGAAAGTCCAAAGATAACTATTCTATTTAACAACTTCCTCACCCTTTCCAATACAAAGACAATTTTAATGAAACATATTCATCTAAGTCTTACAGACGCTAATATTGCTTGGTTTTCTGAAAATTTAAATATAAAAGAACTAATGAGCTTCGATAAGGGATTTGATAGTATACAAACAATTACTAGAATTTTCTAACCTCTGAATCAAAAATTTAATAACCAATATCTTATAGAAAGTTGAATATATTTTCTCATCCCATCTATAATAAATGATGGATTTTTCTACTATGTACCTACTCGTTAAGCTAGCTCGATTTATCACTCCTCAAGAGCAGGTTGAAATCTCTAATGAAATAAAGAAAAGCTCCAATCAATTTATTAATGTAGTTCAGGTTAGAAATGATAAATGGGCTCCAAAGAATAGATTAATTGTTAAGCTTGGGTTGAAAACTACAGGTAGTCCATCTTTAAATATAGAACAATATGTCCGAGCGCTTTTAAAAAAGCCTGGTCTTGTTAGTGCAGTTATTATTACTACAGATATGTATAATTGGGAATCTAAATCCTTAAATATGCTAATTAGGGTTCTTACGACATATTTAAAGACAAATGAGACTTCAGAATTCAATCTCGAGTTTGTTAGTATAGGAAAAGTACCCTTCCATAGGAAGGCTATCATAGATAGATTAAAAAAGAGAAATATAAAGTATTTAGAAAAAAGTAATTTTGTATTGTACTTGGAAGCATTTAATAAAAAAGCTGATAAAAAGACTAATACTCCTATCATCCAATGTAGGATAGGAAGGAAATTTTCTCCAATTATCTCTCCAAAAGTTATTTATAACAATTCTCTTCCCCAATTAGTACTATATTCACCTTTTACGGCACAGGAAGTAGCTGATTTCTTTCGTTTAGGATTAGCTTTCTCAATCCCTGTTATCATTACTGACGAAAATAATCGTGCAAATGACTTGATAAAAAAAGTAAGAGAAAGATATTATAAGGGATTAGATAAAATTGAGTACCACATAACTTCCTCATTAAGTAAATTTCTTGATAAATACGAGGAAAACTGCTTTGGTTTCTCATTATGGGGAACAACTCATGTAAACGAATTACCAAAATTCATTGAACGTGTTAAATCATCTACTTCAGAAAGAAAAGATGTTAGTCTTATTTTTGGCAATGAAGAAACGGGGCTTCCATTGTTTGTAAGAAAAAAAATCCCTATGTTTCGCATTGGTATTCAAACATCAGAACCTCTGAGAGCATCACATGCCGCAGCATATGCTTTAGGTGTACTATTTTCTTATAAAAAAGCATAGGAATCATAACTCATGATAGTAATTAATCTACAATTGGCATTTCCCAGTTTTATTAGTGCTTCTTATATGGTTTTCTCCCATAACCCAGCACGGACAGAAAAATGAGATCCCCTTCAAATGGTCAGGGTGTATACATGATGTTGGTGCAAGTTACCCTCATTTTTAACACCCTTTATCACCTGGGTTTGCGGAACTACTTCTGATATAGAGTCAGAAACAACTAAAACGCTTTTATATTCTTCATTATTTATAGAAAGGATAATAACATTCAAGCATAAAATAATCAACATCATAGATTTTATTTTGCTCATTTTTAAATCAATCCAAGCTTTTATTTAATTTATGTTACAAAATTCTAAGCTTGAAAAATCATTTAGGCTTTTGGTTATAGAAAAATACTAAACCTTTTTACTTCAAACATTCTCCTTATTTTGATATCAGAGGGACGTTTATGCTTTTTCTAATACTATTAATTCAAAAAAGGATCATGGAAAACGTAGTAATTTAAAGCTTCGGAAATCGGATGTAAAACTCTTCAGAAGTATATCCGTCAATACAGAAGATGTTCAAATTCTGTATCTTGTCAGTAGGAGGGTGTATATTGATGGGAGAAGGTAAATAATAAGTGGGTTAGTTGAATACGAATTTTAGGTATATATTATAGCATGTAATTTTCTTAACTTAACCAACACTAGTTGCAATTTTTATATAAAAACAAATGAGTGTTAAAATGAATATTTGAGGATTATTGCTTGAGTGTATCAGCTGAAGGACGTACCCACGCTTCCTGTATTCTTTTTGCTTCAACAATATAGTTTTCCACTTGTGCTTGTTTTAATCGTTCTTGAATCGACGCTTTTCGCTCGAATAACTCTTCCCACTTGTCTAATTCGGATTGGATCGTTTCTTGTTCATATTTCACTTTTGGAAGCAGATAATGTAATTTTTTCTCCTCAGCAATTCTTTTGGCAGTACTCAAAAGACTACTTGCCTCTTCAACCTTCCCTTCAACTAATGATAATTTTGTTTTCAAGATAAGAACCATTGCAATAACCAACGACGAATTCTGAGATTGGGCAATGTCGTAAAGCATGGCAGATAGCTTGCTTACTTCTTGAAAAAGATCTTCTTCGGCTTCCGAAATTTTTATTTCCAAAATAAGCAATTCACAAAGGTTCCACATCGCTAAAATAGTAATATTATACTCTATGATTTCTTCATCAACAATAGTTTGAAATTTTTGTTGGGCTTGAAATTTCAATGCAATTCGTTTACTCATTTTAAAAACAATGGCTTCTGCAAACCGAACTCGTAATTGTACTAATCTACTCTTGCTATTTTGAGTGATTTCGTGCATTTCACTGAGATAATCTTTTGCTTTAACAAGGTCCTTTAGCTCTTGAGTAACAAGGATTAAATGGAAGAGAAAGAAGGAACCCCAAGGTGCTAAACTTCCTCCAATCAAAGTTTGCTTATATAATTCCCATCCTTCCTCTAAAAATTTAATAGCGAGGTCAAAGTCCCCAAGAAGTTTGTAAATAATACCTTTTTGTTGAAGACACATAGCAATGCCTTCGTTATTATTTAATTTTGTATAAAATTCCAAACTTTCATTCACAGTGTCTAGGGCAAGGTTAGTCTCCCCTTTAAAATTATACGCTCTAGAAATCAATAATTTAGACCAAGCAATGCCAATTTCACTACCTGCTTCCTTGAAATTTTTTAGTGCTTTGTTGGCATAATCAAGAGCTAAATCTAAATCCCCTTTGAATGAATAAACCATTCCTATACATCTTAATTCGAAAGCTATGTATCCTCGTTGTCCCAGATCTTTAAATAATCGTAAACTTCTTTGTAAAAAGTCTAATGCAAGATCCAACTCTCCTCTTTGAAAATGAAGCCAACCAATATTACTGTAAGTCAATGCAACATCAAATTTATGACCAAGCTCATCGCTAAAATCTAGGGCCCGCTGTAAATAATCTAACGCAAGACTATACTCCTCTTTTTCTCTAGAAGATGCTGCGATATTATGCAATTGAGTTTTTATCCAATATTTGTTATCTAACTCCTGATAGAGGGCGAGGCTTTTCTCACTGTAAGAAATTGCAGCATCTTGATTATTTATAGACCAATAATACGCTCCAATCCTACTTAGTGAATGAGCAATGGTCATGTTATTCCCTAGCTCTTCTCCAATGGCTAAACTTCGCTGAAAATACTCTAATGCAAGGTCAAATTTTCCTGATAAATTAATATGAACCCAACCAATCGCAACATAAGTTTCAGCTAGTTCTGGTGTATTTCCAACCCCCCCTCTTAATGCCAAGCTTTTCTGGAGACAATCCAATGATTGTCTCAGATCACCTTTCAAAAAGTTTAAGAAGCCATTTAGATAATGTAGAGAGCCTTGATATTTTTTCTTCTCGTGTTGTGATTCATTTCCAATGCCTAGAAGGAATTGCTCTCCTTTCTTGATGACCTCACTTAATTCAGCTGTATTTCGAAAGGCAACGTGGCAGTAACCAAGACTTATGATTGCTCCCAGTGCCTGGAGCTTCGTTCCCTTGATTTGACTTTCTCTGATTGCTTGTTTTGTTACTCTAAGTGCTTCTTTCAGTTCTCCTTTTATTTCTAAGATTCTGCTTTTAAGGATCATTCCATCTAATAATTCTTCTTCATTTAACTCATCTACTGCTTCGAGAGCACGATTGTAGTCCCCTTGTTGCATCAGGTTTTGAATTTCTGAAATATCCATGATTGATATTTCACCCAAGATTCCTATCCAAAAACTAGTTAGTCATTCAATTGAAGAACTTACCCAATGATATGTGTGAAACTGTGTTTCATTTTATATAAAATGCTAGTCTTATCCAATGTTAGATTAAAAATTATATAACGTTTTATATAAAAACTTTAACCTACCCAACATTTAACGACAATTGAAAGTAAAAATCTTAAATTAAGAAAAGGATCTACTTATTGTTGTTGGATAGAAGAAAGAAAATGTGTAATTTGATCGTGGATACTCTGAGCCTCGTCTTTAGAGAGAAGATAGTTATCATGAATCACAGCATTTCGGAGAGAGTTTAAGCGATTAAGAAAGGGTTGGAAATCAAATAGGCCATATTGGGCAACTTTACGGTCAAGACCTGCTTTAAAGTTCCCATCAAGACCCAATATCTCTCGTACTGTAGAATGAGCATAATGAATAAATGCATTAAGATAAATCAAATTGTCACCCTTCATACCCTCCTCAAAGCATTCTAATGCAAGATCCCACATGGATGTTGCTTCAGGAGGAATTGAAATGGATCCTTTAACATTGGAGGACAGGTTAAGAAATTCTACATCATCCTCAATCACTTCTATCAGCGGTTGTTTATATCCTGGGGGAAACGCAAGAACCACCTCTAGCTGTGACATAAGCTGATGTAACTCATTAGTGACACAAGAGGAGGATTCAAACCGCTCCCGAGCCTCAATCAGAAAAAAAACGGCTTTAAGAAGTTCATCATGGCTCCTGAAAAAATCCGCAATCCGCAACCAAGTACTGGGATCATTCGGTTTCCATTGATTTGCCTCAATAAAGACCCGAAACGCATCGTGATCTCGCCCCTCTTCACACAAAATAGAGCCTCGTAAAATCCAAAAATCAACCAACAAGGATACATTGTTATTACTAAGGTGCATTAAAGAAGAAATAACAGTGGACGAAACAACAGCAGAATCGTCAGCTAAGATGTCTTCGATAATAGCAATAAGTTCTGTACCATTCGGATGAGTTTCTAAACTTTTAACGAAACTAGAAATCAAATGATTGGTATTCTCCATAACTAATACCTAGATACCAATAGCTCATTCATTCTGAAGAGAAGACCTGAACTAAAAACATATCCCAGAATAACAAACATTTTATGCTTATAAAGTCCAAAGTATTGATAATAAGTAAGTCTATCATATAAACTAGATTTCACACCAGAATTCTAGAATGAAACCATTACAATCCTTTATCTTGAAATTTTTACCCCATGACTGAATAACTAATTTAGAAACGATTTCAATCTTCTTACTCTTTAGTTGATTATAAAGCTCATTAAGCAACTTTTCAGAGGGGACTTTTATTAATAAATGAAAACCAATAGGTACAATTTCTTCATCATCTGATCTAACTAAATTAAAACCCAGAAATTCGTCACTATCTGAAAAATGAACATCACCAAATACACATTCATTATTCTCGTTTTTTAGATCACAACCAGATTCCCAATTTAATACCTCTTTGTACCATTCAAATGTTTTTTCTAATGATCTAACATGTAAATTTACGTCAATTTTCTCATATCTTATCATTTCACTCCACACTTAAGCCTACTGTTTATTTTTAGATAAAAATCTTTAATTATAGCAATCACCCAATATTATCAAAAAAATATTTTTGATAGATTTACGATACGACCAGAATTCTCCACGTAATCCATTCCGAACTTTTAAATCAATGCCAGTTTTTCCTTATAAAGTCTAAAATTTTGACATAAAAGGGAAAAGCAAAAAGAAGAAAGAAACACTTTTTCTTGAACTGAATCTTTAAAAAGAATAGCTGTTAGTTTTACTTTCAAAGAAAGACTGGAGATCAATAATTAAGAGATAAGCCCGTTTAATCGCTTCATCAGTCTCATTACAAGTTAGCTGGATACAGATATCTCCCTGATTTGGTGAATCGACAAGAACATGGATTGGACTGAGAGAAAGCAGTCGTTCAGCTATCTCACTACGGAGTTTGATTTCTTTGATGATCATCTCTTCCCCAACAAGAGTAATGTGCTGCCAGGGATCACCAGAATATTGTTTTTGCTTTTCTTCAATTTTCAACTCAAAAGAGACATTTGATAGGTCTTGATGTTTAAGACATCCATTCATGACGATTCGATTCTGGGGAAATTCTACAGTGATTTCACTAATAGACCCTAAATAGGGAATGAGACGCACAAGAAGCCCAGTAGTACTCTGCTCAAAAATCACATCTTGGACTTGATAAGCAACGGAAGAAAATAATTTTCGCTTCTCCTGATCCACAAGTTCAGGGGGAGCTATTATTGCTGCATTTGGTGGTGCCAAAGTTTTTGTAACAGCTGGTTCTGTTGGAGGGGCAATTTTGGTATCAGGTGCTTTAAAAGGCGCATTTAAGATAATATAATATGCTGGAAGAGTTATGAGAATAAATATGAATACTAAGGGATAAGCTATAATTGAACCACAGGGATCTTTATTGAAATCCCTCTGGATTTCTTCTTCTGGAAAAAGAGCTCGCCAGAAAGAAGTGAGTTCATTATTAAAATGAGGCTTAGATAAGTCTTTATAGAAAATAAGCCACGCCAAGAAACTAGCGACCAAACTACCGATAAAAGTAAGAAAAAACTGGATTTCTGAGGATCCGAGATAAAGGTTCCTGAATAGAGTGAATGACAGCAATAAAAAAATAAGAATGAAAAAATACAGAAAAAGAACTAAAAAGGAAATCACCAAAAACCATGGATAGGAATTCCAAGGGCTTAAAGGTTGATTTTTCTTCACTCCATTTCCTTCAATCAACTCAACCAGTCCTTAAAATGTTTTAATTCTTAAATTTTAACTTCAATTCCCTTGAATCAACTTTGAAGTTTCTGGAGACGAAATTCATAGAATTATAGGCGGTCATATCTCTATTTATACTTTTGCACATATTGGTAAATAAGAACACCTTCCCCTGAAGAAATGACTGAGTGTTATACATAGTTAACTATGCACATTGCGAGATTAATAGTCTTGATCATGTCAATGAAGACAATTAAATGATATCACGGAAGATTCCTATGAAAATTCTTTCACTCCAACGTTATACATCATCAAAAATCATTGCTTTTTTCTTTACAACATTCTAAGATTATATCACAGAAATAATTGACGAAAACGGATAAGAAAAAAGCAGGATCAAAGAAACAGGGAAATATAAAAGAATCACAATCCCACTAGAGAAAAACTCCGAGGTTGCTTTTTGAAAAGCTGAATCTTTAAAAAGAGGAAGAAAATTCGCAATGATTGCCTAAAAAGGCTGTGAATGAAGGGTAATCCTTCCAGTATAACACGAATAACGACCACAGGGAAAATATTCCCTCTAGCAAAGTAAGTCGAGAAGTAAGGCTTAAATAGGTGAAAGGCCCTAGCCCCCTTAGGCACAATCTCACATAATGATAACTGTGTCTGAAACACAGGTTCAGAACAACACCAACGCTAAGGTGAGATCGCGGATGGTGTAGGTCTTTTGTGGGAAACCACACCCCTCACAACCAGCCAGCGGTTAGGAAACGTAATCCCTAAAACGTGGGTAAAGCGAAGCTGGCGCCCCCAATTTGAACTGTGAATAAATCAATTGGGTAGCACGGCGAAAGCCAGGCTACGCAAGGGTAAGGTCGTCCTGGCAACAGGAATCCTCTTTTAAGATCAAACTCTCGACCGCCGTCTAAACAGCGTACAGACATCAGATCGAAATGCTCGAACAATATGGATATGTCAATTCCACAGCAGATATTATAAAATATCAAGACTCCAACTGAACTTCTTTCTGAACCCTCAACAACACATTCTCTTTCTTCAGGAACGAGGGTTCCAACCTCCGTTTAATTAAATTCCATTTCATTCAAAAAAAGGAACAAAAACTTCCGTGTAATTCCGTTCGATCCTGACGGAGCCCACTGCTATCGGATTGGGACTAAGTCATGCAAGTCGAGGCGACTCGTTCGCCTGGCGAACTGCTCTGTAACGCGTAGATAATCTACCCTCAGGTAGGGCATACCCCCGGGAAACTGGGTATAATTCCCTATAGGTGCGATTTACTGGAATGGCTTCGCACTCAAAGCCACGGCGCCTGAGGATGAGTCTGCGTCCGATTATGCTTGTTGGTGGTGTCAGGGACCACCAAGGCGACGATCGGTACGGGCCATGAGAGTGGTAGCCCGGAGATGGCCACTGAGACAACGGGCCAGGCCCTATGGGGTGCAGCAGGCGCGAAAACTGGCCAATGCGCGAAAGCGTGAGCCGGCTAATCCGAGTGGTGTCCCAACGGACGCCTTTTGCCAAGTGTACATAGCTTGGCGAATAATGAGAGGGCAAGACTGGTGCCAGCCGCCGCGGTAAAACCAGCTCTTAGAGTGGTGGGCGTGTTTATTTGGCTTAAAGTGTGCGTAGCAGGACAGTGTAAGTCCCCCGTGAAATGCTGGGTCTTAAGCCTAGCGCGGGCGGGGGATACTGCGCGTCTTGGGACCGGGATAGGTGCAAGGTATGCATTGGGTAGGGGTGAAATCCGATAATCCAATGCAGACCACCGGTGGCGAAGGCGTTGCACTGGAACGGGTCCGACTGTGAGGCACGAAAGCTAGGGTCGCGAGCCGGATTAGATACGGGGTGTTAATAAACAAACATGACACGAAAAAATTGAGCGGTAACATTGTTGAATCTTAAAGAATTCTTACAAAGTCATCAAGATATCAAAACTATTGACTCTTTTTATTATTGTAAAGGATCCCGATATAGAGTCAAATTACCACATAAAATCAATAAGGATTTATGCAGATTCATAGGGATAATGCATGGAGACGGTAATCTCTCATCAAATCGAATACTAATCACAGATAAAAATATCGAATACCATCAAAATGTTCTTCAACCACTATTTAAACGATTATTCAATCTCCCCTTAAATCTTTATCATGATTCAAACCGTTCCTCATATTATAGTCATGTAAAATCAAGTATCATCTTTCGATACCTGATAGAAGTCTTAGAATTTACAGCTGGATCGGTAAGATGTTCGCTGAAAAAACTACCATCTTACCTTACAAATTTCCCTACAAATCATCAAGCTTATTATATTGCAGGCCTATACGATTCAGAAGGCAGCCTAAAGAAAAGACAAATTGAAATCGATTTTGCCATCACCTCTAAACCAATTTGGTCATATATCCAAGAATTTTTTGACCAAAAATCTATTAACTACAGTACACGCATACGAAAACGAGAAAAGTGGCAAAAAAATTATGAAATCTATATTTATGGAAAAGATGATGCCATTAAATTCATCAAAACTGTTCCTATACTTCATCCAGCAAAATTAAAACGTGTAAAAGCCTATTTTTAACACCTCGCTAAAAACCCGGGTAGTCCTATGCCGTAAACGATGCGCACTAAGTGTTAGGCAATGCAAGACGTTGTCTAGTGCCGAAGCGAAAGCGTTAAGTGCGCCGCCTGGGAAGTACGTTCGCAAGAATGAAACTTAAAGGAATTGGCGGGGGCCTACTACAAGAAGTGGAGCCTGCGGTTTAATTGGACTCAACTCCGGGAAGCTCACCTGGGCCGTAACATGAATGATTGTCCTGCTGAAGACACTGCTTGACGTGTTACTGGAGGTGCATGGCCATCGTCAGTTCGTGCCGTGAGGTGTCCTGTTAAGTCAGGCAACGAACGAGATCCCTACCGCTAATTGCCAGCGAGACCCCCGGGTCGTCGGGGACATTAGCGGGACTGCTCGCGAAAAAGTGAGAGGAAGGAAGGGCCAACGGTAGGTCAGTATGCCCCGATATGCCCAGGGCTACACGCGGGCTACAATGGCGAGTACAGAGGGTTCCAACACCGAAAGGTGACGGTAATCTCCAAAGCTCGTCTCAGTTGGGATTGAGGGCTGCAACTCGCCCTCATGAACTTGGAATTTCTAGTAAGCGCGTGTCAGCAGCGCGCGCTGAATACGTCCCTGGGCCTTGCACACACCGCCCGTCGCAGCACGCGAGACGGGCCTGCCAGAGACTACGGAGTCATACCGTACTCGATGGTCGGTTCGTTGAGCAGGCTGAAGTCGTAACAAGGTAGCCGTAGGGGAACCTGCGGCTGGATCACCTCCTAATAGAAATCCAGCTGGGTCTGAAATCAACCAAGACTTCGGACCCGAAACATTACCTACGGGTAATAAACATAAGGACAGAAGAACCCAAGATCATGGAACCCCCCCTGATAAAGATAAGAGAAGACCACCCAGAAAGACCCTCATACGAGTCAAGCTGTGGACGAGAATATCATAAAAGAAAATCAACATCGTAAAATTGAAGTGATCCTTAAGCTAGACGAAATAGGACCGCTCAAAAGTACACCAGACTGCCACTACGCCATGCAATGGATGACTAGGCACGGGTGCCGATGAAGGACGTGACAAGCTGCGATAAGCCGCGGTGAGCCGCAAGTATGCTTAGACCCGCGGATCTCCGAATAGGACTTCCTGACATCGCCCAATAAGCGGTGCCATACCGAAAGGTAAGGAAACCCGCCGAACTGAAACATCTTAGTAGGCGGAGGAAGAGAAAGCAACCGCGATTCCCTGAGTAACGGCGAGTGAAAAGGGAACAGAGCAAACCGAATCCTGCCTGCGAAGGCACGGAAATGTGGAGTGCGGACCCCCAACATCGACTGAAATATGAAGTCGAAGACCCCTGGAAAGCTGCGCCATAGAGGGTGATAGCCCCGTAGATGCAAGTATTTCAGCCGTAGGGGACTCCCGAGTAGCGTGGATTGGATATTTCGCGTGAAGACGGCAGGCACTAACTGCCAACTCTAAATACACCCCGTGACCGATAGCGCACTAGTAACGTGAGTGAAAGTTGAAAAGTATCCCGTAAGGGAAGTGAAAAGTACCTGAAATTGCATGGTTACAGACGTGTGTGGCCCGAAAGAGTCGAGACTCCAAGAAGAGAACGTCGGTAACGACAGGACCGATTGGAGTGGATCGGGGTCACGCTGTCCGTCTCGAAACACGGGCCGGGGAGTTTACCTCTGTGGCAAGATTAAGTGGATCATCCACGAAGTCAAAGCGAAAGCGACAAGCACACAACCGTAAGGCGAGGTGCGGCGTCTGAAAAGGCGCGGAGTCACAGGGGCAAGACCAGAAACGGGTTGATCTTCGCCTGGGCAGCTTGAAGCGAGGGGAAACTCTCGTGGAGGAGCGAACGGATGCTCAAGTGCAACTGGCTCCCATGACCTGGGTGAAGGGGCAAAAGACCAATCTAAACCCGTGATAGCTGGTTCCTGCAGAAGTGGACCACAGTCCAGCGTCGGACGAGAGAGTTGCCGTGGTAGAGCCCGGATTGAGTCACCCGGAGAGTAAAATCTCTGGGCCTCTTTCAAACTTCGAATGCGGTAACCTCGTAGACTCCGGCAGACGGGTACGTGGGGGTAAGCCTCACGACCGAAAGCGGAACAACGCAGACTGGGGTTAAGGGCCCTAAATGTGGGTTAAGTGTCAAACAGAAGGCAGTCTCGGGACTGAGACACCGAGAAGGTAGGACTAGAAGCAACCACCCTCTAAGGAGTGCGTAACAGCTCACTCGCTGAGTTCCGAGGCGCTGAAAATGGACGGGGCTAAACCCACTTCCGATACCCCAGAATACGTACACGAGACGTAATTTGGTATGCAGGCGTGTTGGCTGGACAGAAGGTGGGCGGAAACGTCCACTGGACCGACCAATACCGAAAATCCCGGTAGTAGTAAGCAGCAAAGTGTGGTGAGAATCCATACCGCCGAAAGCACTAGGGTTCCTGGTCAATG
>JBHLMN010000029.1:0-54756 GCA_048938105.1 Promethearchaeota archaeon | reverse complement strand
AACAGAGTTGTCTGGCGTGAGAGCTCACATCGACCGCCAGGCTTGCTTCCTCGATGTCGGCTCTTCCTATCATCCCGTTGCAGAAAGCGGGAAGTGTAGGGCTGTTCGCCCGTTAAAAGGGAACGTGAATGACTTAGCCTACATCGTGATTCAGCGGTGCGTGATCCCCCTAAACGAGGTGTTGTCGGGTAGAAATACCACGACGGCGCACTCCTCACCAAAAGTGATCACCACCAGGAGAACATTCCTCGAACCCCCCTCCAGCTGAATCCCTTGTATGTACCCTCATATCACTGACTTGAGCTAAAATCTGTCATCAGACTATATCTCAGGTCTTCTTTATACCATTAATAACTTCGGATACATTCCGACCAGAAAAACATCTAATATCCGCACAAACCATATACGCTCATCTGGTACAACAAGCGTAGATGCTAAGTCAGCGGATGCTGGGTTTAGACCGTCGTGAGACAGGTCGGACTTTATCTATTGGACGTGTTGGATCTGTGAGAGGAAGACGCTCTCAGTACGAGAGGAACGGGGTGTCGGCGCCTCTAGTCTACGGGTTATCCGGAAGGGTATCGCCCGGCCGCCACGCGCCACGCGATAAGTGCTGAATGCATCTAAGCACGAAGCGCCCCTCGAAAAGACAGATCCGCTTTGCTCGCGTCAGTATGACACGGGGGCTGGCGACAGCAACCGTGAGCGAGTGAACGAGTGCTGGGATAGAAGATCCCGTTGATAGAGCCGTCGTGTAAGCGTGGAGGTTTCGACCGACATGCTCAGCGAGCGGCCACTAATCGCACAAGGGCTAACCGTGTGGAAATTTTGCGGACCTATCGTCAGTTGGCTTAAGGAGTCAGTAGCTTCGATTTCAGGGCGTTCGGTCTGATGTCTGTCCGTTGTGGTTCTATTTTATGCGATGAGATTTCGAAACATGTTTGAGCTTTTTTATTAAGGTTGTGAAATTACACAAAGCTTTTTATGAAGAAAAAGGCCCTCTTCCACAAAATCCTATTTTTTTATAGGAGGTAAGAAGTAAGAGGGAAAAATTTTGATAGATATCATGGATGCAAAAGGAAAATTACGTCCTGCGAGTATTCTCGCCATCATTGGAGGGATAGGAATCGGATTAAGTGCTCTTTTTCCTTATTTTAGTGTTACTTTCTTAATTACAATTTCTCTTAATGCATTTGACTTAGGATTATTAGTTTGGGGCCCCCTTGCTTTATCTGCAATACTCTCCTTAATTGCTGGAATAAATCTCAATGGGAGTCTTGGGGGAAATCCCAAGGTGTGTTTAGTAATAAGTACGCTTTCAGTACTTTTTTCATGGTTTATAGTGTACCTCCAATATCAGTATTATTATGAGTATTCTATACAAGAAATGGGATTCGCTATTCCATTAAATTTTGAAATAGGCCTTATTCTTGGAGCTTTTTCATCTTTGATGATTATAGTTTCTACCATTATTGTTTTTTCCAATCAAAATAGCTATATTTTTTTGATTAATACCTATAAACAACAAAGATTGCGTTTATATCAACAATCGCAACAACAAGCTCCTCTTGATCCATACATATCTCAAATATCACCCTCTTATCATAATTCACTTCCTCACCCAGCTACTTCTACCTATCATTTTTGCACTAATTGTGGAACGAAGAATGAAGCTCATCAAAAATATTGTATTCATTGTGGTAATAGCTTACAAATAAATAATGAGTAATCCTCCCACTAATCGCACACGGGCTAATTTTCTCAAAAATTGTGGAAATTGAGTAATCCTTTCGTCAGTTAGCTTTAAGGAGTCGTTAGCTTCAAGTAGCGACCACTCGGTCTGATGTCTGTATGCTATTTTCGTTGTTTCGGAGGGAGGAAAATAATACTTTAGCTTTGAATTTCCCAAAATATAAAAACATTGTAACATATTAATCGTCTGATTATTTGGAGAAGGTTGATATGTGGGAATAAGACAATGCCTGATGAATATTTCATGAAAATCTGCATTATGGGGGCAGCTCGAGAGTTAAAAACAAGAATGGTTCGCACTTTTGCTGGAGAGAAATTTACAACAGACTATTTACCCACTCTGGGAATTGACATTACAACTAAACAGATTAGAGTAAACAACAATAAGGTTAAACTAGCTCTTGTAGATGCTTTAGAACAACCAAGCTATCAAGGTGCTTCTGCTGCTATCATTACTTTTGATAAGGGCGATAGGAACTCCTTTAAAGCAGCTAAAGATTTCTATATGGAAGTTAAACGTCACCTTAAACCCAATAAAACGAAATCACTGCTGATAATGCGAAGACATCCTCGCTTATTTCCAGAAGAAGAAGTAGAAGAATATGAATCCTCAGATGTTGTTATTCCTATTTTTTTAATTGGTTTCATCACCAACTCAGAGGAAATAACAACCTTAGAGGGACAGAATTTAGCCGAGGAGTTGAAGTTCTTCTATTATGAAACCAAACTAACTGACAAAGAAACTATTGCGAAAATCTTTGAGGATTTAGCGGCAAGAGTATTAGCTATAAAAACTGGCCAAACTTAATTGTAGCTCCTTTTTTACAAATTGTGGAAATTAAGATTTTTCCTAAAATTTATCGTCAGTTGGCTTCAGGAGTCAATACTCTCAATTATCTTCAATGTCAGGGCGTTCGGTCTGATGTCTATACGCTTTTTTTCTAGCGTTTCAGAGGATTATTTTCAAAGATTCTTTTTATGCTTGAACTTAACACTTCTCACATTTTTTTCCTGTTATGAAAAGCATAGATGCAGAATCAAGACAGAGTACTTTATGAAGAATTATTTCTATCCGACTGAATTTATCACGATTGGCAGTAACAAATTCGAATATTTCGCTGTTTTTGCTCATTAAATTTGCATATCCAGTACCATAGACATCAGTTATCTGAAATCCTACTTCAGTCATTTTTTCCTGTATTTTATTAATACTATAGAGAGTAACACTTCTATCACTGATCAATTGGGCTTCTTTTAGATGTATAGGAGGTTGTAGAATTCCTGGTAAGCTCGAAGGGAGTTTCTGAAAAAGTGTCTGTAATTCATTGTATAGATTTGCGTCAGATTTTACATGGTATTTGCGAGCAACTTGAACAAAACCATCTGTATAGAATTCTTCATACATAAGACTTGTTGACTCTACCTGAAATACTTCTTTATTAGAAGGACTGTCACTAATTTTCCCAATGTAATAATCTTTGCCTTTTGGAGGTTTTGGAATTACATCTAAACCAATAACCCCTCCAATACAAAGGACTCTCTTTATTTGTTGCAGAAGTTTTGAAGGTTCTGTCGTATAACTGAGAACTCCTCCTCGACTAAAGACCATATCAAATTCTTTATCTTGGAATGGAAGATCAGTAGCATTCCCCACCTCTAGTGAAATTTTATCTTCTAGATTCGCCTTCTTGATCTTTTCTCTTCCAAACTTTATCATCTTTTTTGAGATATCAATCCCCGTTATATGAATATTGTCCCTTTTCAGAGTTTTGAGAACATTAATGGCACAGCCAGCCGTACCACAGCCTATTTCTAGAGCTTTCTTTGCCTTGGTTTCCTGTAGAAGCTGAATGACTAGCAAATCAATCGTATGATAATAATGATAATGAGGATTTCGTTTAGAAGTAATTTTCTTGTCCCATGTTGGTGCTAGTTGATCCCAGTATTTTTCTTCAGTCAGCATTTTTTATTCTACCTTCTTTGTCCAAAGAATGTCCTTTTTGAATATATAAAGCCAACCGAGGTACAGAAATGCTTGAAGAGAGAAACCCCAAAACCTGGAAGGATGGCTTTTTCTAAGGTCTGTATGCCTTTTCTGGATAATTTCATTTGTTTTCATTTCCCTTCATTTCGTGCGTGGTTATCCTTTTATATTTTAATTAGTGTTAAAAAATAACAAACCAAGTCCTCCTGGCCTAACTGTACAAGGGCTAACCGTGTGGAAATTAAGTAGTCCTATCGTCAGGTAGCTTCAGGAGTCGTTAGCTTCAATTACAGGGCGTTCGGTCTGATGTCTGGTTTTTAATTTCCAGGAAGTGAATGAATATATTAGAATGAGAACCATCAACTTCAAAAAGATAGGAAAATAATCATTCTAAATTTAGGAAAATTGCTCCTTCCAATACTTTATTAACACAAAAAGGACATATCAAACTTGGGGAAACTCAATGAGGAAATTTTTTGTTTTATGGCTAATAGTTACTTGTACATTTTCGTTTCATTACTCTCAAGAAAAGGCCTTATGTCTTATTATGACATCTGGTTTGAAGTGGGTAGAGGGGTCACCGCTAGTTATTAATGAAACTGGACATGCTTATGTCTATAATGACAAGATCTACTTTGTTGGTCAATATTCTGTCCAAGAATACGATCCTGAAAGAGGGAATTGGATTAGAATTAAGGAAACTGGTTTGGGTTACCGTTCTTATCGGGGAGGAAGCGCCCTAATTGGAGATAAAATCTATATAATACATGGATGGTCTGGTGAGAAGTCTAAGATTTATGATATCACTAAAGATTCCATTAGTACTTTCACTCGTCCACCGACTAATCGTCTAGATGTTGCCGTTGCTGCTGTTAATGATATTCTTTATGTATCTGGTGGTTGGTTGAGCGGAACTTCAATGGCTATAACTAAAGTTGAAGCATATAATCCTAAGAATGATACATGGTGGACAGTAAGTCCAATGGGTACTAGTCGAAGGATGCATGAAATGGTAGGAATTGGAGGCTATTTATATGTGATAGGAGGATATACAGGTTGGGGATTTATCAATGTAACAACAAGTGTTGAGAGGTACAATCCCCTCACGGATGAATGGGAGTATATGAAAGCTAATGATTATGAATATCACCAGTGTGGTTCAACAACTAAGGGAGACGATCAAATCATTGTATCCAATGTTACGCACACCTCAATTTTTGATGTATCTAAAAACACTTGGAATAGTTGGGAATCGTTGCTGTACGAAGATATCATACCAGTCAACCCCGATTACAAAGGAGGTTTTTTCGCCAATTCACTTGTTTGTCTTGATCAAACTGTTTTTTCAATAGGACTTCGAGATGCCCCAGGAAATTACTATGCTTATGTTTGGACTTTAGATCTTGCACAATCTATTAATAATGATGAAATTACTAGTGGCTATAACATTTTCTTCCTTTTACTTGGTATCACTATAGTTACAATTTCAGTAAAAAAAGGTAGAAAGAAATTCTACTAGAGTTCCATACATTTTGGCTAGGACTGGATTTTTTCTTCCTTTCAGTATATTACGATTTATATTATTCCCAGGATGTATCTTTTTACTTACACTAATCATTATTATGAAAGTATCTAATTTTGAATTAACGATCCTGTATTTCATTTTTTTTCCGAAAATAAAACAATTTTTCCAAGGAGATTCGGTTTCCGGGCAGTCGGTCTGGTGTCTGTGTGTTATTGCGTGGATCGGAGGAATCTCACAATAACAATTTAATAATCTATTAAAAGTGGAACCCGTTAGAGAAGATGGAAGTGTGGGGATAAATAAATGCCTGATGAGTATTTTATAAAAATCTGCATTATGGGATCAGCTCGGGAGTTGAAAACAAAAATGGTTAATACATTTGTTGGAGGCAAATTTACAACAAGTCATTTGCCTACTCTGGGAGTTGACATTACAACTAAACAGATTAAAGTTAACGACTTCAATGTTCACCTAGTTCTTGTAGATACCATAGGACAGGAGTTTTTTGGCAAGCTCCGTTCGAGTTATTTTCGTGGTGCTTCTGCTGCAATTATTACGTTTGAAAAGGTTAACAGAAACTCCTTTCACAATGTGAAAGATTGGTTTAACGAATTAAAAAAACATCTTCCCCAAGCCACCTTTCCTATTGCTTTAGTCGGATTTATTTCCGACTCAGAGGAAATAACATCGTTTGAAGGTCAAGGTTTAGCCGAGGAGCTGAATGTTCCTTATTATGAGACCACACCCACCGATAAAGCAACCATTGAGGGAATTTTTCACAATTTAGCTCGGAAAGTTGTGCAAAACATAATCCGAACTCTCGCGTGTTGGGACAGGGATTAGCGTTATCTTAGGATCTAACACTAACTCAAAGATCAGAATTTTAAGTTCCTTTCATTTTTTCTAAAGACCAAAGAATATTAGGATGCTTGGCAATTTGTGGATGGAACATCTCTCTCTTTCCTAATAAACCAATATTCAATTCCTGGTCATTTATAAAGGCTGAAAGACAATCCTTTTCCTTCTCTGTAAATTCCATCTGCAACTGATTCAAGAAATCGATAGCTGTTTTCCGATAATTTCTAAAGGTTTCCTTTGAAAAAAAATCCCCTAATACAACTTTAAGGTTATCATCAAGTCTTATATTCCCGAGATGAGTCGAAAAATTAAGAGTAGTAATATTATAGCTTAGATTCATCATATTTTTCAATATTAGAGCTTTTCGCAGCAATTTTCTACTAAATTGTAGTTTGGCGATTATTGCTGTGTCAAAGAGATCTCTAGGAATTCTCCGTGAAATTAATGCTGAACACTTTCCTGCTGAAATTTCTTCTATTCTTGGAATAAGTATTTTAAACGCTTTTCCAGTCTTCGGATGAATAAAATTCTTAGTTTCATCTGAAGTAAAAAGTGAATATCGATTTAAATACCCTATTTCAATGTTAAATGATGTTCTCAGCTCATATTTCACTATAAAGCGTGTTAGAGGATATTTTGCATCAATCCTGATGTCATCATCTTCATACTCTAGATCTCTCAAAATCCCTTTTATATTGGAATCAACCATATCCCTTGTTTTTCCCCAGTCATTTTTTGAATCAATTTCACGAAAATCAAAATCTAAATCAACAGAAAGTCTTTCAATTTTTGGAAAAATGACAAAATTTAAAGCAGTGCCACCAGTAAAAGCCAAACGATTTTTCAAAAAATAATTCTTGCTGATTAACTCTAATACATCAGCTATTCGATATACTTTCTGAATTATTGCGTTATTATATCCTTCATTTTCTAATTTCATACTTAGTCTCATTAAAGATAGTTCCAAATATTATTGAAAATTTAAGGTCATATTCAATTTGATATTTTTGATTGTTGCAGTACAAGGTAAAACTTTTTAAAGATATTGGATATTAATTTAACTGAGTGCAATAAATGAAAAATTTGTTAGTATTACTATCGTATATCCAAAAAAGAAAATCTGTGACCGTAAAAGAGCTACAACGATTTGCTAAAGACCAATTAGGAATCGATAATAGCCGTTATTTATATAAAACTTATCTACGTTACCTATTGCAGCATGGTCACATCCTTCGACATCGAAAAGGTTTATATTCAATTGTTGATGTTGAAAATCCTGATTCATTGCCTGATATGATCATTATGGCGTCACGGCTCCGTGATCCTTACTACCTTGGTTACACATCAGCATTAGAGATGTGGGGAGCAGCTCCAGTTATCTATTCTAGTTATATTGTATCTGTACAAAAGCAAGATTACTTTAGCTCATTTAATTTGCCTGAAAGTAACCCTAAATATACTATTAATGCCACAATGTCTAGTGATTTCATCTATGGGCTGCGGAAGGTGAAATATCAAGAAGAAGAAGTCATTGTAAGCTCCCCAGCTAGAACTCTGATTGAAATCATCAATCGACCTCAACTTGTTGGAGGTTGGGCTGAAATGATTCGTGCACTGTATTTACTAACCATGGAATTCAGGCCGAATGATCTCAATGAGGTCATTGAATTGTTGGAATTAAATCTTTTCAAGAAGAAATCATTAGTTGGAAGAGTTGGATACCTACTTGAAGTCTTTTCATCTGTTGGAACACTGTCCAATTCCATGGATCTTTTAAATGAACTCCGAGATTGGGTTAATGATGGTTCTCCTGTATATTTAGTAAATCGTAATGTACTTGAGAAAGTGTATCGTGATGAAAGATGGAATATTTTTGTTCCAACGGACTTCCACGAAAGATACATTGAAGGACAACAAATTTATCCGAGTTTGGAAAGTTTGACAGTAAGTTAAAGCAAGTATAGGACGTGTTGGATCTGTGAGAGGAACACGCTCTCATTACAAGAGGAACGGGATGTAGGCGCCTCAAGTCTACGGGTTATCCGGAAGGGTATCGCCCGACCGCCACGCGATAAGTGCTGAATGCATCTAAGTACGAAGCGCCCCTCGAAAAGACAGATCCGCTTTGCTCGCGTCAGTATGACACGGGGGCTGGCGACGGTAACCGTGAGCGAGTGAACGAGTGCTGGGATAGAAGATCCCGTTGATAGAGCCGTCATGCAAGCGTGGAGGTTTCGACCGACATGCTCAGCGAGCGGCCACTAATCGCACAAGGGCTAGTTTTAAAATACTGTGGAAATTAAGTAGTCCTATCGTCAGATAGCTTAAGGAGTCAATAATTTCAATTATTTTCAATTTCAGGGCATTCAGTCTGATGTCTGTACGCTGTTCCGTTATTTTCGGGAACCATGAAGCTGATTGTTATGGGAGTTAAAGAAGATAGAATTCTTATTCTGGGATTTTCAGAAAAGATGGTTTATTACGATAGGATCGAGGCTAATTCTGAATTAATAAATCGGATCTTGAGACGGATCGACTTATTAAGAAGGAAGCTCTATCCATTAAGTCATAGTGAATCTCTGGAATTGCTTGAAAGTGAGAAATTTGTTAAACGAGAGATTTTTAGTTATGTGAAAGCATTAGTCTTCATTATAGAGTCAATCATCATCTCCGATCTTTCTCGAGCAAAATATTGTTTAGATCTCTCCCTACAATGCCTTTCTCAGTATAGTCCGAATGCTTCTGTTTTTATCTTTCACCCAAAAGCAAATCAGGTATCAATAAGTCAGAAAGAGGTAATTCAGAAAACTCTGAAAGGCTATCTATCAACGGGTGTAACTCAGCAGATTGATTATTTCAGTAATGTTAAAGAAATTTTACAAAAGCTTAGGGAAATAGCTTAAAATGTTGTTAGCTTCAATTAAAGCAGGAGCGGTCTGATTTCTGTCTGCTGTTGTTGCGTTTCAGAGGATATTAATTTTCTAAAATCGCTCTTAATTTCTCATGTGAAAAAACTTCCTCCTAGATCCTACTAATCGCACAAGGGCTAATTTTCTTAATAAAGAGATCTTCTTCTTCTTTGAACTATTAATCCTGTAGTAAGAAGCACAGCCATTGTGACACTGAAAAAATCAAATCCTGGGATACCTAGTGAGGGTTGATCTATTGTAAAGTCTTTGGAGAAAGAGAAGAAACTTTCATTCTCATAACTATAACCCCTCTCAGCTTGAAATGTCTCTAGGATCCCTCCTTCTGAATATTTGATATTCACTGACAGGTCATAGGTCTTGTACCTGGGTTGATCTGCATGGATTGGGGCACCTTGCTTTCGTACTCGTACAATGTTGTTAAAATGAAACTCCCACCACCATTCCCGAGTTGAATTAGTGAAAAGATCTAAGGCCTCTGTGATATTCGTTTTTCCCATAATTTCGTATGAGCTTGCCTGATTAAGGAATTCACCCAAAGTCACCTTGGTCTGATAGTCTGTCTGAGATCGGTATATATACGTATCTGGGTTGAATCCAATATTTTTCAGATATGAATTGATCAGATCCCATTCCGGATTTATAAATAAAGGCATGGGCATATCATATATACCATATATATCAGAATCTATACCATACCTCAAGAGAATATCAGTGTAAACTATTCCAGGGAAGGGAGGGGTTACACAGTCAGCTGGGAGGACTTTCAGTTCGCATGGCCGCACCCCTCTAAAGAAACCAATATCATTCTGAAATTCAAGTGTGCGATTATACCTTCCCTTTGAAGTAAGCATATCAACATACGTGACAATTGTTTTTTCTTTGATCTCCTCAATCCGAAACTGAAACTTTTCTTCTCTTTGATGATGTTCTCCATCTTCCTTTACTTCTGTTAATCCTTTATAGGAATAGGTTTTTCCTACATTCCAGCTTCGACTGTCGCTATTTACAGCAATCGAAGAAAGGATTAAACATGAAAATATCAAAGATAACCATGTTGTTGTGGATAAAGCTCGTGATAGTTTGAATAATTTCACTTGATTTTCCCCTTTTTATTCGTATTAACAATCTCCTTTTCTCTTTTGTTTTATCCAGCTGACTAAAATTATTACAACATTGTGAGATTGAAAACTAATAAGAGTTGCTAGTAATATTACTTTTGATAACAGGCCTCCCATTAATCGCACAAGGGCTTATTTTTTCAAAATTTGTGGAAATTATTCTTTTTAGGCGTCAGGTTTTTCATTCTTCTCCTCTAGGGTTGTAATGAAAAAGAAAGACTTTCCATAGTCTTTATGCACTGTATCCACTAATTTCTTATCTGCTGAATATGCGCAAATTCCCATGACATCGGTTAAACTCACATATGCTGCATCATAGATGGAGATGTTATGATCCACTGCTAAATGCATTGTTTTTTGTGCATATTCCCCATTTAGTGGTAATTGAATAATCCCATAATTTTCTAATGAGGTGACCGCATCAGCTAGGTTCTCTCGAGAGAATAAATTACTGTATTTTAGTGCATTCAGAACCTCATAATGCAATAAATTAGGCGCATACAACTCTATTTGCCCATCAACAAAATGGTCTCTAATTTCTAGAGCTAGATTACTGTATTTTTCGCTAATGAACCACTTTACCACTAGACTTGCATCCACGACTATTTTTTGTATCTGTTTCACCCTCCTGTCGATCTTTCAGTGCTCTGACTTCTCCGATCTCTCCATTCTCGAATGATCTTTGTACTGTCATATCCGCTTGGGGCTTTTCTACGGATTTTTTCGTTAATTAAAACTGCTTTTGCAAGATTTTTTTGTTTTTCCTGATCGAGGCGCTCTTTTATCGCTACTCTGATCACTTCACTCCAATTTACTTGCTTCAAGCGCTCCATTTCTTTCTTCATCCTTGCATCTACGCGTACGCTGATATTAGCCATTATAACACCCCTTATGTATATACATGTAGTACAGTATTAAAAATATTATGGTTGTATGATCCTTTCCTACTAATCGCACACGGGCTAATTTTAAGAAAACTGTGGAAATTAAGTATTTTTAGAAAAATATCGTCAGTTGGCTTAAGGAGTCGTTAGCTTCAGTTTCAGGACTTTCGGTCTGAGCTGAGCACTCTTTCAAGACGTGATAAAATCGATTCAATATGATCTGAGACCATTAAGCTAACTATCCCCAAGACCATTAAGATAACCAGTATCAGATTTGGTGTTGGAGGGAGTAAAAAACTTCTTGTTGCGCCATATACGGGGATCGGGTTTGCTCCTACGAATGCTATAATTAGAAGAGTCCAATGTATAGAAATTCCAAGAACTGTAACGATCGAACTCCCGTGATATATCAAAGGTTTAATTTGTTTCTCGAATTGCCATAAGTAATAATACATTCCAAGTTTCAACCCGAAAATAATCGTTCCTAGTAAAATCAATCCCATCCCTGACGGTGACAGAATCTCTAGGTATTCTCTAGACAATTTGGGGTAAAGATCATATTTCCACAAATCGTTTTTTAGTTCATTAAACGAGTATTCATGAATAGTATCAGGAAAACGTTCAGCGGAGTAAGTTTTATAACGAGTTATTCCATCAAAATAGACTCTTGTAGTTGTTTGATCAAATTCCACGAATGTGTGATGTACCTGAATTATAGTCCATTCAAAAAAAGGGAGGAGTTTCATTGCGGGTACAACCACACAGGTGATAAAGAAGATAGCAACCAATCCTATACGTATGACAGCCAAGTTCTTCTTATCTAATATTGAAAGTCTTCCCATCTCTTTTTCCAATTATTCACTAGTTTTATCCTATTTAATCTTATTTATAAATGAAAATACTGACCAATAGCAAGGTATAGAATTCCAAAATAATGAATTTCTAGGAAAATTCCTTTTGTCAGATGGCTTCAGGAGGCAATAATTTCAATTATCTTCAATGTGAGGGCGTTCGGTCTGATGTCTGTACGCTGTTCTTGCTTTTCGGAGTGAATAAATCGAAGTGGATTGTGGAGAGATAAATGCCTGATGAATATCTGCTAAAAATATCTTTTGTTGGCAAATTAAGTGCTGATTTGGTAGATATTCATGCTGATAGTCGAATGGATAAACAGTACTATCATTCAGGAATACCACTATTTAATACTAGAAAGATTATAGTAGATAATCAAACCATTAAATTAATCCTCGCTGCTGTTCCTCCCAATCTTCACCAACAGCAGCTGAACGATTTTCGTTCCTCTATTGCTAACATCTTTTGTTATGCTAAAAATGATTCGGAGTCGTTTATCCTCGCACAACACTTGTATAGCCTTTATAGAGAGAAGTATCCCAAGCGAAGTATCCCTAATGCCTTAATTAGCGTTATCATCGATAATAATGAGAAAATTTCCACTGAAAAAGGTAAAGAAGTCGCAACCAATTTGAATATGACGTATTATGAACTGGCTCTTTCTGACAAACAGACAATGCACAGGATCTTCGTTGATTTCGTGCAAACATATTTTAGTGAGAAATAAAAGCTATTAGCAAAAAAAAATTAGTGTGTGGAAATTCAGTGGATCTATCGTCAGGTGGCTTTAGGAGTCAATTATTTCAATTATCTTCAATGTGTGGGCGTTTGGTCTGATGTCTGTACGCTGTTCTTGCGTTTCGTAGTGAATATATGGTAGTGGAATGTGGAGATACATATGGCAGAACGGGAATATCTTCTCAAAATTTGTATTTTCTGTTATCCTGATAGACTCCTATCCCCATCTCTTTTTTCTTATGCAGATGGAGGACTTGACCCCTTAACAAAATCTACCACTGGTGTTAATATTCTTCCTAAACAGATTACGGTTGTTAACGCCAATATTAAACTCATTTTAACCGATCTTTCAACCAATCCCGTTTTTAAAGTTCTCTATCCGAACCATATTCGTTCCGCTTCTGCTGTTGTCTTTGCTTTCTCCAAAAGCAACCACAAGTTTTTTGATTCAGCTATTGCTTTATATCACTGGTTCAAACAACATATCCCTCATCCTGTCCCTACCATTGCCTTTCTTGGTCTGCATTCTGATCCTGAAATAGTTTCTCAGAAGGACGGTCAAGCCTTAGCTCAAGAGCTTAGCGTTGCTTATTTTGAATTGGCTGCGGATGATCTCCAGACCTTTGATGCTGTCGTGAGGTCTCTTTTTCAAAAAGTACTATTGCATAAAGGGGAGTCGGTCTGATGTTTGTACGCTGTTTGTGCGTTTCGGAGGAAATATATAGAAGTGGAATGTGGAGCTCTCATTGGTAGAACAAGAATATCTACTCAAAATTTGTGTTTTATGTTGCCCTGATGAATTATTAACCCCATCTTTATGTTCCTATGCGGATAGAACACCTAATTCCTCTACAAGGTCTTCCCTAGGTGTTTTAGCACCTTTTCCTACTAAACAGATTACGGCCAATAATAACAATATCAAACTTATTTTGGACGATATTTCAACAAAAGAATTTTTTGATAAACTACGGCCAACCTATTTTCGAGGGGCTTCTGCTGCTGTCTTTGCTTTCTCCAAAGCGGATCGTACCTTTTTTAAGTCCGCCATTAAGCATTATCACGAGTTTCGAACCCATATCCCTGACCTTGCTGTTCCTGTTGCTTTTATTGGCCTTCGTGCTGACTCTGAGGTTGTACCTCAGGTTGAAGGTCAATCCCTCGCTCAGGAGTGTGGTGCTACCTATTTTGAAATGGCGGTGGATGATCTCTCGACCTTCGATGCTGTCGTGAGGTCTCTTGTACAACAAGTCCTTACACATAAAGGGCAGTCGGTCTGATGTCTGTACGCTGTTCTTGCGTTTCGGTGAATGAGAAATGGATGAGGAAACGCAACATTCTGGTCAAAAAGCCTCTCCTCACCCTTGGTTTCTTGTTGGTGTTTTATTATTCTGTCTGTTTTCTTTTATAGTTCTTTTTGAGAAGATAGATCTTTCTAGAAGTCTTCACAGTCTCCTTCTGAGATCAATCTTTCTTTTATTTGATTGAGGCCATATATTCTTTCTATTTCTCTCCAATCTTCGATCAAAGTATTATAAATCCCTGTTTTGTCTCCAGTTAGTTTAAATGTGAGATAGTGTACAATAGGGTCCCGATAGTCTGTATCACATTTTTGGATTGAATGTAACATTTCATGCATAATTGTGGGTAAATTTTCTCCTCTTTCCTCAATCAGCCATATTTCCTGTTCTTCCTTGAAGTATTTTCCATCCAGATAGCGTAATAATGGTTTGATTTTTTCAAAAATGGGTAATGCTTTTGGTGAATAAAGCTGGTTAAGTCGATTGGTCATTTCATCAATGGTACAAATGATAATGTCAGCTTCAATGTTGATTTGAAAATGATCGAAAATGAGTCGTTTTGCCTCGTCTATAGATTCTAACAGCTGATCAGAGGGGTGTCGCATAGAATCCCTTAAATCTGATCAATTGTAGATTCGACTAGAGATGAAAACATTCGTGAATAATGGTTCTGTATTATTGGGCCCCATTTTTCTTGTAGTTTTCCTAAAATGGCTGCTAATTCCTCTGGTGTATACTCGTTGGTAGTCTTCATTATTTTGTAGAGCTCCTCTCCCACGGACTGAATAAGAATGGAGGTATAAGCTTCTTGGATTTTTCTTACCACTTCTGTTTGTGTAAACTGGTAATATCCGCGTGAAGGACTGGTTACAATCCCAATTTGAATTAAGTTCTTTAATGTTGCATGAATTTGGCTTTCACTCAAATGTGTTTTTTCAATTAATGCTTTGACTGGTAATCTTTCCCAACACGCGAGAGTTCGGATTATGTTTTGAGCACTAGGTGTCCCAAGAATTCGATCCAAGTCATTTTCTTTCTCAAAGGAAATCATTTTACTCCATTCTAATAGAGGAAATTCTCCACTTATAAGGGTTTTTATATCTTAGTCAAGACTAATTTTTTCAGAAATTGTGGAAATTAAGATTTTTCCAAAAATCTATCATCAGGGGGCTTCAGGAGTCATGATTTCTGCGTTTTTTATTCTCGAAAAGTTTATATGCAAATGAATCTACTATAAAGGGTCTCATTGCAAAGTTTTTCATTACGATGAGGAGAGTCGATATTTCTGATTCCTGAGAGGTTGAAATCTGGGAATGGATTAATATTAGCTTTGATCTCTCCCTATTCATATTACCTCTCAAGAGGGAGCGCCGAGGAGGGGCGCGATGACAAGAAATACCTAAACTGTAAAAAAGAACCATCTTAAGTATTGGAGGTAGAAAAATGGAGAAAAAGAGAGAAATTGATCTAATAGAACATTTTGGTCTTAAAAAATTAAAGACCCTTATTGAAGAAAGAAACAGACTGATTGAGAAGTCCAAAGAGATCTATCCTCTTATCCAACAAAGGCGTGAAAAAGCCCGGGAATGGCTTATCAAACAGGGCATAATTGGTGACAGAGAGGCTAAACGTTGGCGAATTGAAGAGAAAAAACGTATTTTTGGACTGAAGTCGAATCCAGGCCCAACTGGACAAGTATACATGAGAGTGAATCAACCAACTATTGATGAAATGATTCATAAAGTTCAGAATATTGAAGATTACATACAAGGTAATATTCCCCCACCTTCCCCAGAACTTTACATACAACCAGCGTGGACTGGATTTATTGATGGACCAAAGCTCAGTTGGCATCTTGAGGGTGATCACCAACCAAATATAACAGATTGGGATGACGCGCCCCCAGATTTTAAGTGGATAGTCAAACCAGAAGCAGATCAGGTTACAACTGCCTCAGCTGAGATGAACATGTATTTAATCGGTGGACATGACGGCTGGAACAGGTGTTCATTCTATCTCTTAGTCCAAGCAATGTGGTATCCAAGATATCGAGGGAGATTCAAAGCACATTATCATTTTGGAGGTGCTGAATCTGAATATTACGATGGCGGTTGCCATGGTGATGGAGAGCTTTTTTGGCCTGAAGAGGCTCATTTCTGGGCAGATATTTATATTGGTGTGATGTACGATTATTATGACAACAATTGGATATTACTCGAAGAAAAGCACCGAAATATTGCTAATCGTCATGAGTCTCAAGATTATAACCGACTTGGACAATTGCCATATTACTTTAAGCTTGATCATTGGCTAGCTACCCGAGAGTATCCGATTCCACAGGATGGAAGGGTATCTGTTTTTAGTGCTATTCGATTCCTCTTGGAAGCAGAAGATGAAGAATGCAGCAGTAGTGTTGGTTTCAGCGGAGATCATCCACTTCTTATTCGTCCAGTAATAACTGGCGCGGAGTTCGAATGAATAAATTATCATTAATTTATTCCTTTTTTTTATTATAAGCTGCTAGTGGCTTCGATCACGTTTTTCCAGACATCTATCTATAATAATTCAATTCATGAAGCGGTTAAACGAATAACTACGGAAGCAAGTGAAATCATTCCTGAAGCAGAAGCAATCGAAAAAGAAGAGGATTTACAGGCAATTCTATAACGATTTTGACTCCGAACAATTCGACAAGTTCTCCTGACTCTGAAGTTTATGAATCATTTAGATGATGTCCTTTTAATATCATTAGCAGATCCCACTTTAAGACTTCATGTCTCAGATGCTTATGAGTCTGACGTATAACATTTTTAACTCTCCTAGAGAAGGCTAACGAATTGCAGTTACCCTCTGGGGTTTAATCGGAAGCAAAACAGCTTGAATCATTGATGGGGTTCAAATCCAAGCTAGAGCCGATTAATTTGCTAGTGCTAATTTCCAGTGACCCAAGTGCTATGTTAGAAACTAAGACCTTCAAGAAATTGAAGAAACTATTCGTTTATTATCGCATCAAATTGAATCGATACTTAAAACACCAATTTAGAGGACTTAGCACAAACTGTGTGGAAATTAAGTATCTTTAGAAAAATATTGTCAGTTGGCTTCAGGAGTCAATAATTTCAATAATCTTCAATGTGAGGGTGTTCGGTCTGATGTCTGGTTAATATTTTCTTCCTCAATCTTCTGATTTCTCGCCTTACTCAAAATTATTTTCTTTTACCAGCTTCTCAGTGTAATACTTTTTTAGAATTGCTTTAGCATTAAACAGATAATTCAAAATCTCTGGGTTGCAAAGATTTATATCACAATCACTGTCATGGTTTAGAGTCTTGCTACACTTTTTTTTCTCTGAAAAAGGCTTAGCAGACGGTTCCAAGATTATCACTCTCTATCAAAGACTTCCAGTGATGTTATTGATTTTCTTCCTTTGAATTAAAGTCATCAACTATTTTTTCTAATTTTTCAAGGATTTCCTGTGCTTGTTCTTCTCTTTTCAGCATTTCATTTGCAAAGAATTTCACTATCTCTGGGAGGTCTGAGATCAATTGAAATTGCACTTTGGATGGCAGCTCACTGAATTTCCGAGCACTACTTTTCATTGGGAAGATCTCTTTCAAGTCAGAAGGTTCAGCTTCTAGAATCCATAAACCAGCTGAATCTAATGCTAGAATAACTGATTCCTCTGGGTACCCGCCCTCATCGATAGTAACATATTGGACTAGTTTTCCATCTCTATAGAAATAGATTGGGTCAAATTTGCCTTCAACTTTCAAATATTCATCTGCAAATTTGTTAAAAGTTGTTACCAGACGATCTGTGATTCGATTTAAATTTACACTTCTTTCTTGGAGATATCTGATATCTTTCTGCATTTTAAACACCATTATCCAAATAAGCTATCTTATTTGAATAAGTATATTTATTCATATAAATACCTTTCTTTGAACAAAAAATGTGATTCTTCGAAGATCTTAGAAATTAACTATAGCAATCACTTTGTGATCTCAACTTGATACATTGCTAAAAACCCCAATTTAGAGGAGTTCAAAGATCCGACAGTATGGAAATTAGGATCTTTCCCCCACGCTATCGTCAGGGGGCTTCAGGAGTCGTTAGCTTATTTCGAACTCAATCAATAAAATAACATCGTGGAAGATTAGCTGGAATGCTGCATTCCGCCTTATTAAGGTGCGTTGACTCTTCAGCAGTTCAGTTTTTGTATCCTATGAGTAGTCATCTTTTTATATTCTGATGCCTGATACTAGTATTCGAACTTAACACTGAATTTTGATGAAGATGATTGAATGAAGCCTTTCCACAGAAAGAGGAAATCGACACCTATGTGGTTCCTACTTCTTACTCTTGCCCTTTTACTGTTTATGAGCTTTAGAAAGGTGTCTTATGTTGCAGGGGTTTCAATAACCTGGTCCTTTACGATTGTAGATAGTTCAGAGACCGTTGGCGTGTTCACTTCCTTGGCGCTGGATGCCAGTGGCAATGCTCACATCAGCTATCATGATTACTTAAATGGTGATTTGAAGTACGCTCACCAGAATGCTAGTGGGTGGCACATTATAACCGTGGACACCGTGGGTAATGTTGGCTTGCATACTTCGCTGGCGCTGGATGCCAGTGGCTATGCTCACATCAGCTATCATGACTCTACAAATAGTGATTTGAAGTACGCTCACCAGAATGCTAGTGGGTGGTATATTACAACATTGGACAGTACGGGTTATGTCGGCTGGGAGACTTCGCTGGCGCTGGATGCTAGTGGCTATGCTCACATCAGCTATTATGATACCTCACATGGTGATTTGAAGTACGCTCATCAGAATGCTAGTGGGTGGTATATTACAACCGTGGACAGTGCGGGTACAACAGGCCGGTATACTTCGCTGGCGCTGGATGCCAGTGGCTATGCTCACATCAGCTATTATGATTCCGCAAATCGTGATTTGAAGTACGCTCACCAGAATGCTAGTGGGTGGTATACTATAACTGTGGATCGTACATGGGAAACGGGCCAGTATACTTCGCTGGCGCTGGATGCCAGTGGCTATGCTCACATCAGCTATTATTACTCCACATATGGTGATTTGAAGTATGCTCACCAGAATGTTAGTGGGTGGTATACTACAACGGTGGACAGTACGGGTGATGTTGGTCAATATACTTCGCTGGCGCTGGATGCCAGTGGCTATGCTCACATCAGCTATTATGATGGCTTACCAAATAGTGATTTGAAGTACGTTTACCAGAATGCTAGTGGGTGGCATATTACAACGGTGGACAGTTGGAGCTCTGTTGGCCGGTATACTTCGCTGGCGCTGGATACCAGTGGCTATGTTCACATTAGCTACTTTGCTGGTGGACCTCATGATTTGAAGTATACTAGAAGTTATCCTCCAATTGTTAGTAATGCACCTATTTTACTCTCCCCTGTTGACGGGGTAATCCTTACAGATGCTTCACCACTATTAGAATGGATTGAGATCGGAAATGCTGCATACTATGTGGTGCAAGTGGATGATGAGCTTTCATTCACCTGGCCTTGGCTTGTATATATCAATGCCTTTACTAACTCAAATGAGTTATCAATCCTCCCAAATGGCAGTTTTTATTGGCGTGTCCATGCTGTGGATGCAGAGGGTAATGTTAGCCCCTGGAGTTTGAGCTGGTCGTTCACCATTGCGGCTGACGTTCCTATTTTAATCTCTCCTCCTGACAGAACAGTCCTTACAGATAATACACCATTGCTAAACTGGACAGAGGTCAATGATACCGTTGAATATGTAATTCAAATTGATGATGCGGTTTTTTTCAACATCCCTCGAGTTCTTGACGTTAATGTCACCACTTCTTCATATGAAACCCTCCCCCTTGCGGTTGGGACGTATTACTGGCGTGTGAGAGCTGTCGATTCCAAGAGTGAGAGTAGCCCATGGAGTTTGGTCTGGTCGTTTTCTATAAGGGAAGCAACGACATCCTCAGAAACGACATCCTCAGAAACATCTCCAGGTTTTGGAACCATTAGTTCCATTAGTTTAGTCCTAGCTATGGTGCTTTTTCGTTTTATGTGTCGCAAAAGATTTACGAGCTGAATTCTCGCCGTTAGATGACTGGAGATTTAATTATCTTAGATTCTGTTTTTTTGGTTCACCTCTAGCATCAAAAGAATATTTTCAAGAAATTATTGGCCATTCTGATTTTGATCTTCCTCCAGATGAGAGTTAAGGTTATAAAACTACAAGGTCATATGTTTATGGATAAGGATGAGTGGCAGGAATGCTACAAAAAATCCATCATTTGTTTAGAAAATCTTCTACAAGGACGTTTTCCTTTTTCTTTATCTTTACCCTCGTTTTACAGATATATGGGTTTTTTGGGGTTGATGGGAGTCCGAACCTATACCCAAGAGTTGTCTGCATTGCTGAAGCTGATTCCTACGTTGATTCAACTGCTCCTTCTAGAAATCATGGTTTCGCTGATGGATTACAGATCTGGAAGACTGAAACTGCTGAACAGTTGATCATTCTTCGATTTGATATTCCATATAAACTACTTCCAGATTCATTAGCTTTTGTTGTATTACAATTACAAACAGGAGTTGTGTTAACAAGTTATTTGGTTGAGGTTTATGGTTGTAATAATACTACCTGGGACGAAGCAGAGGTCACCTTCAATAATTTCCCACTTCCTCCTTACATACCTTTGGATACACAGAATGTGGGTTCAGATTTTTATAATTATAGTTGGGATGTCTCTAGCTGGATTGAGGATAATTTAATGGTAGATGAAAAATTGACTTTTATTCTCCAAACAGATACAATTAGAACTGGATTTGACCTTATTTCATTTATTTCTAGGGAGGGGACACAAAAAGGTCTTGGTAGTCCTCCTCTCCTCATTTTTTATTCTGAAGATCCTCCTGCACCAACTTCAGCTCCAGCTACAACTTCTCCTTTAGCTGATGATCCTACATATTCCCTGATCGCATCGCTTTTTCTTACAGGATTGGGATTTTTCATTATTATCTTTTTATTCCTGCTGAGGTCGCCTTCGCCTCCCAGTCCAGTGCTACCTAGGAAATCTCCTAAACCTCCACCTTCAATTGAGTCAGAGGCAAGGAATGACATTATTTTTACTCCTCTAGCTAAGAAACTCTATGAGACAACAATTGAAAAACCACCAAAACCTGTAGCACCTGAACCAATGGATCTTGATTCAGAAATTATTCCGACTCCTAAAGAAAGAAGGAGTTTTTTTTGTCAGATCGATGGCCAAAAACATCCCGCTACCGATTCCGCCTATGAGTGTGAAAAATGTTCTCGTAATGTGTGCGCGAGCTGTCATGAGAGCAGTAAAGTCGTTGGTATTAGTGCATGCCCTTTTTGTCAGGGAAGGTTAATCCGAATACAATAAAATGACGGCTTTTAGAGCAAGATTAAGATGTAAGCGAGGGTTAAAATAACACTATAGGGGATATACAGTGCGATCAATCGCAATTTAGATATTGGATAATCCCCCAATTTCGCATGTTCTTCTTTAAATGGTCTAAAGCCTCTACCCACTAATACATAATCTTTCTGATCCTTACTTATGGTAATCTTTACTTCTGGGAATTCTCTGAATGTATGTCGATAGAATAAGAGGTTTTCAAGTTCATTAATATTCCCTTGAAATTCTTGTTTTTTACTTAACAGCTTAGTAATTGTGTTTTTGCTGACCTTTGGGATTTTATCTGGCTCTGAATCCCGAAAGAAATCTTTTTCTAATATCTCGATCAGGCGTGCATCTTCATTAGGTAAATCTTTGAGTTCAGCGTCTCCCACGATCTCATTATTTCTCTCCTTAAAGACATGGACATTCTTCCAATGAAAGAATTCGTATAATCTACCAGTGAATTTCCCAAGAGAACCCTCACCCTGGCACATAGAACACGTAATATCCCCAGAACCACCACAGGAACTACAGCTAACTCTTCCACTAAAACACGAACAGGAATCTCGAACAGTTGTGGTTTTATCCCCATCCCATTCTGTCCGTTCTATATAACCTCGGCCAGAACATCTTGAACACCTGACGGTACCACTTCCATTACAATTGGAACAGGATACTTTCCCTCGTCCTCCACATGTAGAACACGTTTCTTTTTTCAGAGTCCCACGCAGAGGAAATTCTTGGTGGTAATTGATAAAGGTCTTAGGATAATTGACTGGAAAGGGTTCTTTTTCTGAAAAATAAGCTAAACCACTGGCTTGAGAGTAAGGTAAAGACCTTTCAGTATTGGATGTCTGAAAATATTCTGCTTCGGACTCTACTTCAACAAGAATAGAGCGTTCGGTTTCATCAGAACTGAAACTCTCAATGTGAGGTAATCTCCGTAAGAAGCCTCTTAACCCCCTTTTCTGAGCAATCCACCAACCAGTAAGAATGTCTTGTTCTGTAAGAGGCTCATAAAGTGACTGTAAAGAATCAGATTGTATCTGTGAGTGATATTCCTCAACCCAAGAAGGCGAGTGCTGATAACGACTAGTGAAAAGGAGGATGAAAATCAAGTAAAAGATTAATGAAATCGCTGAGAAAAAATAATAAGAATCTGATGAACGCTGTTCGAAGAAGATAAAAAACAAGTATCCTTGTGATAAAATCCATATTATTAAAATCCAGAGAGATTGATTTCTTCCCATTGTGGTTCACGAAAATATTACTCTTTATGTAGTGTTTTTCATCATTTTAAAATTTTATCAGTAGAGTTTCATCTACATGGAAAAATGATTTTCATATTTTTATAACTTCTTTCAAGACATCCGCTCCCCATGACTTCTTGCTGACTCTGAGGTGGTTACACGGGTTGATGGCCAATCGATCGCTCAGGAGTGGGGTGCTACCTATTTTGAAATGGCTGTTGATGATCTTAAGGCTTTAGATACTGTTTTGAAGTCGCATTCCCAAAAAGTTATTACAAAAAGCTAACCGTGTGGAAATTAAGTAGTCCTATCGTCAGGGGGCTTCAGGGTCAATAATTTCAATCATCTTCAATGTGAGGGCTTTCGGTCTGATATTTGAGTACTAGACAATTATTCCTTAGAAATTGTCGCCAAATGATATAGCTATAAGAAGAGGTTTTAAATAACGAAACTTTATTTAATCCCTTTAACAAGTCTTTTTAGGTGCTATTTTAGTACCTTCTGCATCTTGAGGGTTGGAAAAATGTCCAGAACACCAAAACATTGGATTTTAGTTATTTTTTTAATGTATTTACTTCTATTGCATTGGAAAAGCATATCTGCATCAGAAACCGATCTCCTGTCTTCAGAAAGTCATCACCGTGTTTCCATACCGCAGCGATTACTTTCACCCCGTAGCAGTCATAATCGTATCACGAATTCCGTTGATTTCCAAGAACCTGTTTGTCCATCAGAGGTAGTTCAAACTAATGGGTTACGACTTGGAGGAATTTCAAGAGCTATTCAGTCTCATACCCCGATTCGCATTACTAGTAACTCTGATTTTCTTTCTCAAGCTGCAACTGAAGGATGGCCTGGTACTGGTACTTCTTCAAATCCTATTCTTATTGAAAATATTAATATTATCTCTGCAGACACTTATACATTTATCGATATTCAAGATACTAGTCTCTTTTTTCAAATTTTGAATTGTAATCTTGATAGAGGCACTTCTTCTTTAGGACATATTGGGATATCGTTCGATGATGTCAGAAATGGGCTTATTGTCCGTAATAACATCTCAAATTTTGTGGAGAGCGGGATTTCTATCTCATATTCCCCATATTGCAATATTTCAGGGAATACTATTATTGACTCACCAAGAGGGATTGATGTCGATATAACTGAAAGTGCTTATATTCAGAATAATATTATCTCAAATAATCTTGACCACTCTCTCGAACCTGTTTATGGCATTTCTCTTTTTCATTCCTTCAATAATACTCTAATTGGAAATTATTTATACAATGCTGGTTTATATATTGCAGCATCAGAAGATTCTCATTACATTCAATATAGCGTTACTAATAATTATGTTAATGACAAACACTTACTTTATTTGTATAATGTAACAGCATATACAGCCACAGGAGGAGGCGCAGGACAAATATTCGTTATCAATTCAGCAAACATAGAGATTTCGGGCCACGAGCTTACAAACACATCAAATGCGATTTTTGTTTATCAAAGCTCAAATCTTTCGATCCATAATAATATGATTTCTGGAATTGATAGAATAGGAATTCAGGTTATGCATGCTAACAACATTTCCATTTTTTCAAACGTTATCTTGGAATGCATAGATGGTGCGGGAATTTCGGTAGACTCCTCCTTTAACGTTTCAATAATTGAAAATAATGTCTCTTTCATCAATCATTGGGGAATTAGGACTGATCACTCTCATTACCTCAATATTTCAGGAAATACTGCTTCCTATAATCATTGGGAGGGGATTTACGTTTGTTATTCAGAGAATAGTTCATTTATAGGAAATTTGGTCTTCAATAATGATGATACCGGAATGATGCTGATGGCTATCGCATTATCGGTTATTTCATCAAATTTTGTATCTAATAATGGATTTAATGGCATTGAACTACGCTCCTCTTACAACTATGATTCGACTGACAACTTCATTTTCAATAATCATGTTACTAATAACACTAATTATGGCATGTACGTAGCAGCATACTATAGTAATATTCGTAAGAATGAAATTGACAACAATCGAGCAGGAGGACTTTATCCTGGGGGAAGCAACTGTTCAATTCTAAATAACTATATTCATGACAATTCTTTCTGGGGAATTTCTATAACTCGGGGGAATATCTCATCAAATATTATCAAAGATAATGGTGATTATGGTATATATTTAAGAGGTGGCCTTTCGTATGTTTTCAACAACACCATAAAAAACCAGAATTGGGGAATCTATCTGCATAGGGGGAGATCTAATTACATTTTGAATAATACTCTAGAGAATACTGGTATAGGGCTCACAACACCTTCGAGTGAGTTAGACCTTGATGATTACTATCATAAAAACGTTACAGGAAATACTATCAATGGTAAGAAGCTGATTTTCTGGTGTAATGTCAGTGATAAGACTATTCCTCAAAATACAGGACAAATAATTCTGTTGGACTGTAGAAATATAATGATATCTCACCAAACGCTATACAATTCTTCTATTGGGTTGATCTGTTTAGGAACCAGAGATCTTATTATTTGTGAAAACAATGTTTCCTATTCATTGTTTGAGGGAATGTATTTCTGGTATACCTCTAATGTTACACTAAAGGATAATTATGTCATTAAAAATGATGGAGATGGAATATATTTTCTCAAAGTAGAGGATTTGAGAATTTTTAACAATACTATTACAGAAAATAACGATGATGGTGTTGACATTCAGGAGGGCGTTAATCTTTACCTTACAGATAATTCCATTGTTGACAATCGCTGGCATGGGATTTTTGTCCGTGAGTCTTTTCAAATAGATGTTACTGAGAATATTTTGTGTAACAATCGAGTAGGGGTTCAGGTCCGGGAATCAGATCTAGTACTAATCTTCAATAACAAACTGTACTCCAATTATTATTCAGGAGCTAAAACATATCGTTCTAATGACATCATTATTGCTTTCAATGAGGCATTTAATAATACAGAAGCTGGAATTCACATCCGATATGGAAACAACTTTACTATCTCATGCAATATTGCCTATGCCAATTTCCTTGCTGGAATTTTAGTAAATGACATAGATAACCACTTCTTTGGATATAAGAACACTGTTGACAGCAATTTATTAATCTCAAACAATAATTCTGGAATTCTTGTCTGGGACTCCCCTGGTGTGACAATAATAAATAATACACTCCAGTTCAATGAAAATTTCGGACTCTCTGTTGACGATTCAGATCTTGCGCTAATTCATAACAATACTTTTTCTCAGAATTCGATTGGTCTCCATTTTATCGCTTCTAAATATTGCAATGTTACTTTAAACACCTTTTTTGGTAATTCAATGTATGCCATTGAAAGTAGGGCCTGGAGAACCATGGTCTCGTTCAATAATTTCATTGATAACAATCAGGGTGGAGGTTCCCAACTTTATGATGGTCAGCAACTCGGTGGAAATACATATTCGTTTAATTACTACAGTGACTGGATCGGGCCAGACATTGATGGTGATGGTATTGTGGATAGTCCTTACCTTTTAGAAGGACCGGAAGGATATTTGGATTATTATCCATTAATTACAGCGTATGATCCTAGTGTGCACCTAGTTTCGCGGCCAAGGGTGATCTATCCGAATGGGAATGAGGTTCTTGCTTATGGTGTGCACATTGAATGGTCACCATCCGTAGATTCATTTGGCGATTCAGTAACATATACAATCTTTTACTCTCCTAATGCTGGAAATTCATGGATTTTGCTAGCTGATCGCCTTACTGGAACTTTATTTTATTGGGATCTATCTAGTGTTCCTGATGGTTCCAATTATCTAGTGAAAGTTGTAGCAATAAGCTCTTCTGCGATTTCATCTGAAGATATTTCAGACTCTACATTTATTATCCAAAATTCTGAACCCACAACCACTGAATCTAGTTCTACAATCAAACCCTTATCAACCCCTAGTTGGACATTATTCCTTCTTCTTGTTTCCATGTTAGTATTTACGCTCTTTAGAGTCTTTAAACGGAGATCTGGTTTGTTTTGACTATCTATTGGACGTGTTGGATCTGTGAGAGGAAGACGTTTTTAGTACGAGAGGAACGGGACGTCGGCGCCTCTAATCTACGGGTTATCTGAAAGGGTATCGCCCGGCTGTCACGCACCACGCGATAAGTGCTGAATGCATCTAAGTACGAAGCACCCCTCGAAAAGACAGATCCGCTTTGCTCGCGTCAGTATGACACGGGGGCTGGCGACAGCAACCGTGAGTGAGTGAATGAGTGCTGGGATGGAAGATCCCGTTTATAGAGTCATCGTGTAAGCGTGGAGGTTTCGACAGACATGCTCAGCGAGCGGCCACTAATCGCACAAGAGCTAGTTTTAAGAAAATTGTGGAAATTAAGATTTTTTTACAAAATCTATCTTCAGTTGGCTTCAGGAGTCGTTAGCTTCAATGTGAGGGCGTTCGGTCTGATGTCTGTGCGCTGTTGTTGCGTTTTGGAAGCAACTAATGGAAGTGAAATGTGGAGACTTCAAATGGCAGAGGAAGACTATTCAGGAAGTCTTGTTGAAATTTCAGAGAATCGCCTTAAAGCCATTGATTAGCTCTTGAGACTGGTTCATCAATTTATAGTCAAGAATTTGGCAATCCACAGTATGATAGAGATATGGTGGTTTCTATTCTTCTTTCAATTAACAATTTTAGCAGTGAAATATTATCCCATACCACTTTTCTGAAATTGAAGCAAACAATCTGATGTCTATACATTTTTTTTTTGAGAAACAGCTTTTTCCAAGTTTCACGATCCCCCAATCTCCCCTCCTTTAACTTTAGTGATAAATGGAGCAACAGGAGGAATTCACAAATAAGCAATAAGAACCAAAAATCCTGTATCTGATTCTAGCAATTGACTTTGCATTTCTTAAGTATGTATAAATCTACATATGTTCCTGTAATAACTTCAGTAAACACATCATTCCGCTTAATAATTTTTCTCGGGTCTAGGGGGAGAGTAAAGAAGGTTCCAGCTCCAGCTAACCAAGCTGGATGTTTATTTCGTAAATACTCAATTCCTTTGTGATTATCTTCTACAATAACAATCAATCCGTTGGGTTTAATGACTCTTAAGCATTCATTGAGAGCACCCTCCTTATTTCGAATATAGAGGAGGGTAATATGCATAAAGACCCCATCAAAGAAGTCTTCAGGAAAAGAAAGCTGTTCTGCGTCTAATCGTTGGTATGTAATCTTATGTTCAACACCAATAACTTTTGCAGCTTTCCTCCAATTATGATGACAAGTATATTCAGGTTCTCCCGTTACTACATTAAAACCATTCATTGCTAAAATGATTGTCATAGTCCCAAAACCAGTTCCAATCTCCAATATCTTAGCATCTTTATCTAGATTAAGTTTTTTTATTCTAGCGTCTACAAATTCAGCATCTATAGACAATCGTTCAGGAATAACTTTCTTTAATTTATCTAAATTCAAAATTACACAACTCTGACTCCGAGTTTCCCACCAGGCAGATTTTGAGAACCCATTCATCTATCAAGTTTCTCCCTTCTAGTAATTTGAGTTGCTTGTGGTAATAAAAGGTTATCTCGAGAATCTCTCCGGGTGTCGCGTGAACTTTCCTCGGATTCGGGGAAAAACCCTTTCATTTCAATTTTTTTGTCGGAACTATTGAATTTTTATTTCAGAAATCCAGTTTCTTTTCAACGAGGTTTTGAAAGAGAGTAAATATGCAATATGAAAAATAGCTGATGTTACCACTAATCGCAAAAGTGCCCTATATCCCTTTTTACTTCGTTTCCACAGTGAACATTTAACTCCTCATTTTTTGAGTTCTCATTTTCTTATTGTCTTAATCAGTAATGAGTTTTTTAACCTTGAGATAATATGATAGTGAATGTGATCTATAATGGAAGAACAGTAAAAAACAAGAATTCTGGTTGAAGTGATTGGGGGTTTGTTCTTCATCTTCTTTACAATTAATCAACTTCTAGCTCATACATTCTTAATTGCAGTATTGATAATCGTAGACTACGATACAACTCTAATCGTCCTGAATTATCTAATAATGCTGCTTATTGGAATGATTTTGCTGGCATTAGCTAATTATGAGAGCCCAACTAACACAAGAGTCTGGTACATCACCCTAGGTTTATTCATATTTGGATTAGTGATAACTTTCATTATTATGGTGGAGATATTCTCGTTTTTTAAGTTTAATCTATAACTATAACTGTGTACACTTAGTTAGAGTGGGATCAGTCTAATTTCTGTACGTTACTCTGCATTTCGTCAGGGGACTTCAGGAGTCAGTAGCTTCAGTTTCCGAGCAGCCAAATTTTGGCTTATTTAGATCGTTTCAACAAGATGAGGACATTAAGCAAAACAATAGTATTTATCAAAAGGAATAGAAAGAAAAAGAATGTTTCTATGAGAAAAAATTGGACTCTTTCAAGCTGTAGTATAAAATGAAACTCAGGACTAGGGCAGAAATCCCTTGGGCAGAATAACCACACATACCAGGTAATATAAGGAGGATAAATTGCGAGTGGTGATGTGCTGCATGATAACCCTAGTGGAAAAGAAAACGGTAGAAAAAATCTGTAATTTGAAGGAAGATGGAGTCCAGGAATTGGGATTGATATGAAAGCTGATAGAAAAGAGATCACACAATTAACGGGGAATAATTTCCTGAAAAATAATGTTTTCTTAGACACTTCTTCTCGATCGAGTAATAACCCTGTTATCATAGCAAATAGCATTTCGACTTAATCCAATAGATGATTATTTCTATTAACAGAATTTAACTAATTAAAAAAAACTGCTCATCCTTATCCATCTTCTGCTGCTTTTCGACTCAAATTCTCTTTACCACTAATCAAGGGCTAACCGTGTGGAAATTTTGCGGACCTATCGTCAGTTGGCTTAAGGAGTCAGTAGCTTCAATTTCAGGGCGTTCGATCTGATGTTTTTTTTTGAATAAAACATATCCATGTTCCAAAGATCAACAATCCTTTTATTTAAATTCCTAGACTTGTCTAATACAACCCACCAAACATATCCACTATAGCCCCAAAGATATCTTAATAGAAGTCAATGAAAATTAGGGCTATCACTCCAGCAATAAACATAACTGGGCCTATTGGGAACCACCGTTTCCCGATCTTTAACTCTAATCTGAGAATGTAATAGAGGAAGATCATCATGAGTATTGTTCGGATACCCAAGATCCATAACCAAAGAAACCAGGAATATGATCTGAATCTGTACGCAATATCCAGTAGTCATCCTTTTATATTCTAATGAGTGATACAAACATTCAAATTTAACATGAAGATGATAAGATGAAGAAACCCCAAAGAAGTATAAAACTGACTGTTATAAGGTTACTACTTATTACTCTTACTATTGTACTGTTTGTCAGCTTAAGAAACGGGTCTTATGTTGCAGGGGATTCATTAAAATGGTATTCTACAACTGTAGATAGTACAGGTTACGTTGGCAAGTATACTTCACTGGCATTGGATACCAGTGGCTATGCGCACATCAGCTACTATGACGAGACGAATGGTGATTTGAAGTACGCTTACCAGGATGCGACTGGGTGGCATACTACAACTGTTGACAGTACGGGTATTACTGGCCGGTATACTTCACTGGCGTTGGATACCAGTGGCTATGCGCACATCAGCTACTATGACGAGACGAATGGTGATTTGAAGTACGCTCACCAGGACGCGAGTGGATGGCATACTGCACCTGTGGACACCACGAGTAATGTTGGCATGGATACTTCGCTGGCGTTGGATACCAGTGGCTTTGTTCACATTAGCTACTATGATTACACAAATTACGATTTGAAGTATGCTTACCAGAATACTAGTGGGTGGTACACTACAATCGTGGACAGTGCGGGCGATGTTGGCCATGATACTTCCCTAGCGTTAAATGTCAACGGGTATGCGCACATCAGCTACTATGATGAGACGAATGACGATTTGAAGTATGCTTATCAGGATGCGAGTGGGTGGCATCCTACCACCGTGGACAGTTCCGATAGTGTTGGGAAGTATACTTCGCTGGCATTGGACACCAGTTGGTATGCGCACATCAGCTACTATGACGAGACGAATGGTGATTTGAAGTACGCTTATCAGGATGCGAGTGGATGGCATCCTACCAATGTGGACACTACGGGGGATGCTGGTTATTTTACATCGCTGGTGGTGAATACCAGTGGCTATGCGCACATTAGCTACTATGACGATTCGACTGGCTATTTGAAGTACGCTCACCAGGATGCAAGTGGGTGGGATATAACAACTGTGGACGCCACGGGTGATGGTGGGTTTTATACTTCGCTGGCGTTGGATACCAGTGGATCTGCTAGCATCAGCTACTATGATCCTACGAATAGTGATTTGAAGTACGCTTACCAGGATGTTCCTGACTGGATTCCTACCACTGTAGACACCACGGACGATACTGGTTGGGATACTTCCCTGGCGCTGGATGCCAGTGGTTATGCGCACATCAGCTACTATGATTCCACGAATGCCAATTTGAAGTACGCTCATCAGAATGCTAGTGGGTGGTATACTGCAATTGTGGACAGTACGGGTGAGATTGGCCGGTATTCTTCGCTGACGGTGGATACCAGTGGATATGCGCACATCAGCTACCATGATTCCACGAATGGTTATTTGAAGTATGCTTACCAGGATGGGAGTGGGTGGCATATCACAACTGTGGACACCACAAGTTATGTTGGTATGTTTACATCGCAAACATTGGATACTAGTGGCTATGCTCACATCAGTTACTTTGATGCAGCTGGTGCTTTGAAGTACGCTTACCAGAACGCGAGTGGGTGGCATACTGCAACTGTGGACGCTACGGACGATGCTGGTTGGGATACCTCACTAGCGTTGGATGCTAGCGGATATGCACACATCAGCTACCGTGAATACACGAATAACGATTTGAGATATGCTTACCAGGATGCTACTGGTTGGTATGTTGAAACTGTAGATAGCACGAGCGACCTTGACTTCGGTACTTCGCTGGCGTTGGATATCAGTGGCTATGCGCACATCAGCTACTATGATAGTACGAATGACGATTTGATGTACGCTTACAAGGACGCGAGTGGGTGGCATACTGCGATTGTGGACAGTACGGGTGATGTTGGTCGGTATGCTTCGCTGGCGTTAGATGCCAGTGGTTACGCTTGCATCAGCTACTGTGATATCTCGAAAAGTGCTTTGAAGTGGGCTTACCAGGATGCGAGTGGGTGGCATACTGCAACTGTGGACAGTACGGATGAGGTTGGCCTGTATACTTCGCTGGTGTTAGATGCCAGTGGCCATGCTCACATCAGTTACCGTGACTACACGAATACCGCTTTGAAGTACATTAAAAGCAATTTTCCAGTTACTACTGCTGGTAAAATTCCTATTTTACTCTCCCCAGTTGACGGGGCAATCCTTACAGATGCCTCACCACTATTAGAATGGACTGAGGTCAGTGGTACTACATACTATGCAGTACAAGTGGATGAGGACGCCTCATTCACCTGGCCTTGGCTTGTTGATATCAATGCTTACACTACTTCAAATGAGTTATCAACATTGCCAAATGGAAAGTATTATTGGCGTATCCAAGCTATAGATGCAGAGGGTACCATTGGCCCTTGGAGTTCGGTCTGGTCGTTCACCATTGCAGCCGAAGTCCCAACTTTAATCTCACCTGCCAATGGTGCAATTCTTACTGATACCACACCATTATTGAAGTGGACTGAGGTCAATGATACCGTTGAATACGTTGTCCAAGTAGATGACGGGGCTGCATTCGATTTCCCTCGGATTATAGACGTGGGTGTCACCACCACCTCATATAAGACTTCACACTTAGCTGTTGGGACGTATTACTGGCGTGTGAACGCTGTGGATGCAACGGGTAATAGTAGTCCTTGGAGTTCGGTCTGGTCATTCACTATAGGAGAAGAAACCACATCCTCAGGAGTGTCCACATCCTCGGAAGGAACCACTTCCTCAACAGTCAGCACATCATCGGAAAAATCCACCACTTCTACTACCTCACTGACTCCAGGTTTTGGAACCATTTGTATCATAGGTTTATTCAGTATTGTGGGGATTAATAGTTTTAAACATCGAAAAGATTGATCCCAAAAAATTGTGGAAATGAAGTCTTTTTGAGATGGCCTTCGATGATGTCGTGAGGTCTCTGGTACAACAAGTCCTAATTCATAAAGGGGAGTCGGTCTGATGTCTGTGCGCTGTGTTTCTATTTTCAGGAATATGAAATTTCGGATAATGTTTTAATATCTAAAACTTGTTGTAAAAGTATTTTGATGTGACCGAAATGACTAGAATTATCGCAAAAGCCTGTGTTGTCACATCGACTCAACCGGTATTACAAAAGCTTCTTCATACATTTCGTGAACAAGGATTTCCTTTTCAAAATATTGCTGGAGGATTAATAGTGTGTCCTCTTTCGATTGAGGAGGGGAATATCAAAGTACAACTCTGGATTACTAATCCGAAAGCAGACTATTATCGGGCAGGTTGTAATCTTTATTATCAGGGTTCTTCTTATGCTCTTTTTTTGTATGAGACTCGAGATGACCCATCTTTCCATCGAGTTATGGAATGTTATAAGGATTTTCGCCAATTTTCGGCACGAGAGGATAGTCCCGTTGTATTTCTGGGACTGAATTCAGAAATTGATGATTTTTCTCAAATTAAGTTTATTCTATCCCATATGGCAGTTATTTTGTCTTCTCGTCAGAAGGTTTATAGGAAGAAAAATTACATAAGACACTCAGAATAATAGCAGAAAATGTTAGAGAAAGGATCCTGAATTCCTGCCACTAATCGCACCAGGGCTAGTTTAGAGAAAAACTGTGGAAATTAAGCGGAACTATCGTCCTTTATGATACAGCAATCTCATATAATGCATTTGATGTGTTCTTAAGTTTTACGTGCAGATCCTTCACTATCTCGATTAATTCAGCCCATTTTGGCATTTTCTTTTGCTCTTCGATCATAAATTTTGTTTGATCTGCTTCTTGTTTCATGAAATAACGAACATATGGATGCCATTTTCGGAGAAAGGGCCTGAGTTCTTCATTAAGCAATCTAATAATGATATCACTTAGTAAATAAGTTGGACTTTCAGTTATCTTCCTTTTGGCTGTTTTAATTTTCCTTTGTGAACCAATTGGAGTTTTAAGCCGCTTTAATGCATTTCGTGCTATTCTAAAAAATTCATGCCATGAATCGAGGCAATACAGAAGAATATCCTCATCTTCCTTGAATTCAACGACTCCAATTCGTGTGATAAGATCACAATATAGTTCCCAAGCTATTTTTTGGTCATCCTCCGCCACGGAGACCTCTCTCTCTAATTCTGTCTCAAAGAACCATGGAAGCTTTATCCTAATTTTTTTTAATTTCATTTAAATAACCATTTTCGGATTGTGGTCTTTTTTGACCGTGCTAAGCCAAATAAGACAAGCTTTTTGGTTGTTGTCAATTTGTAACCCAGGTCAATATGTTACATCAACTAAGTGCCTACTTGGCCCGAGAGTTTGGCAATCAGGTGCGTGATGACCACTCCTAAATCGTAGATGTTCAGAACACCATCCATGTCAAGATCTACTGAGTCTAGCGTTCCCTGGATTTCATGCAATCGGTTAAATTTCCACAATTTAAGCAATTTCGTGACTGGATCGGGGTATTGATAGTGTTACTTTGAACATTAAAATTCCCCCTATTAGACTGACACCCATAATGGTTAGCCATATAATATTTATAATTCCATTTCTTTCCCAAATAGTCATTCCTATCATTAAAATGCATAAAAGTCCTAGTATTATAGCGATACGTTCAATCCAACGGAAATACCAAAAACTCAAATATTTCTCCATCCATTCCCTTCCGTGTGCGTTTAGTAGGTGGATTCCGAACATTTTTTTACTAAAAGGCCAAAAAACTGCTATGCCATCCCCTGATCCGATCATATCTTCCCCGAGATGTGAAAAAGTGCCGATTAAAAACAATAGTGAAAACAATGGAAACCCCAGGAGAAAAATTACTAGAAAACCTAGGAAATACAGGAAGAATGTGTGCGTTGGCCATGTATGATGACGAAATGTATTATCATACTTTTTCCCCCGCAAGAAATGTAATACGCCATCTAAGTCAGGTAGTACCCCACTTATCATAACGACAATCAGCCCTTCAATAGAGACCGCCCCAGTAATACTCATAAGGATTGTTCCTAAAAAGACTGCAAAGAAAAGATGACCCGAAGCTAACATCTGAATTCAAGACCCCATTAAGTTAATTACTAGATTCTGGATGATTGTTAAAATTACTCCTACTGAGATATTGAACAATACCAAGAAATACTTTGTCATTGAACGAATTCTTGAGAAGAATGTTTCAGGAAATAGGTATTTCTTTACTAAATGAAGAATTTCACTCATCCCCTCTTCCAATGCTAGTCGTTCCTCATAACATGAGAACATTGGAAGATCAAACTTTGTTTTTAACTCAAGGGGAATACTTCTTTCTTTTGATGCTGTGATACATATTTCATTTTGGGTTAGTGATTCCAAATCGATCTTTAATGAATTAGAAAAATCAATTATTGGAATTTTCAGTCCCTTATGAATTCTTTCCGCCATTTTTTTAGAGAATATACTATTCCAGATCATAGAGGGTGTTTCTGTGAAAGTTGAAACAATTAGATAGGTTTGAGTTGAATTGGTATCAATATTAGTAATAACTCCACATGTTCGGACATTAAACACAAAATTGTATATTGAATCAAGAACATAATTCATATTTGTGTATGATGCATAAGGAAAGGTCTTTTTTCCTATCTTAAGGGCATCTTTAAGAGTCATTACTGTTCTATTCATCTTTTTTGATATTAAGAAGTCTTCTCGATACTCTTGGTAACCGACTTTCATTGTAGATTTTGTTGATCCTTTAGTTTCGATGTGAATTGAATCATATAAGGTTCCTTTTGATAATTTGACCCCTTTTTTCCATTCCTCATTATAAATCTCTATTATTTTGCTTTCGATTTTTGGAATTGCGATTACTGGATTCAGGATTGTATTTGTATCCAAATCTCTTACTTTGATTCTATAGACACTTACAGCAATTGAGTGGCGAAATTGTCCTTTTCCTAGCCATCCACCAAACCATCCAGCGAACAAACTACATATTGTAACAATGACAAATAGCCATGAGTATTCTTGCCAGAAACTGAATCCTTTAAGACTAAGACTGTATATGAGAAAACCAAATGCTGTTCCATTTAAACCAACATTTATTCCCACATTTGTACTAGCCAAGAAGCCAAAGCAGCTTGCGATTAAAATTGCTAGAAAGATACCGACTAGAAGGGTCCAGTAAGTAGTATTTATTGATCCTAGTAAGAAGAATCCCACCCATAGAATTAAGGATCCCAAGAGGATCGAAACTCCTAATGAGTCATTAAATGGATTTCGTATCTTGATGACATCTTTCAGCGCTTTAATTATTCCAACCTTTGTTACTAACAAATAAGTGGTTAATAAATGCAGAAGAATGAGAATTCCAATAAGAATCAAGTTGGCAATAAGGCCTATTACTTGAATTGCTGAAAATAGCCCAGTCACAGGATCTTGTAAGATTGTTATTTTTTACACCCCTATTCAAAATTAGAAAAAATATATTGAATTACTTGAGATTTAATTAGAAGCTCTAGAAAATTTCGTTTATACAAATTCCATACCACTTAAGATGTTTGGCCCGAGAGTTTGGCAATCAGGTGAGTAATTACGACCCCTAAATCATAGATGTTCAGAACGCCGTCCATATCGAGATCTGCCGAGTCCAATGTTCCTTGGATTTCATGTAAGCGATATGTCAGCTTGAGAAATTTGGACAAGACCAACCGTGGAATGTCGTTAATTTTATCTTCTCCATACCATTCGAAGATATCACGAGCCCCTTTGCTACTATTACACGATTTGCAGGCCCAAACGCAGTTGTCCGCTGATTCCAAAAGGCATTTCACTCGTGGATCCACCCCTGCTCTTGATGCTGGGATGATATGGTCATGAGTCACATTTGTTGTTGCTTCACAATAGACACACACTTGCCCCTTTTCCCATTCCTTTTGTTTATCTCGGATTGACGATGCCCATTTCATTTCTCCCGATTTTAATTTCTTATAGCGGGACATCACAAATCCATAATTCCCCTCAAACCCTGCCGCTCGTGCAATTAAATCTGCATAATACCAATAGATTAGCTCTCGGATTGTCTTTACCTGTCTACTTGGTGGCTTTAATGCCATTCTCTTCCACCTCTTCTGCTTCTCGAGAGTGTTTTCCACTCAATCAAATCGCTCCTCGCATTATTTGATTTCCTTCGTGCTTTCCACTCTTCCCTTTTATTGCATCCACTCCTTATTTATAAAGCTTCCAAATGTGATTCTTTTCTTGAAATGTGGTTTTACTCCTTTACTAGTTAAAACATGATTTTTATCTTGTCCTTTTTCACTTATTTTAGAACGGGATCGATCTGATATTTGTCAAATTCGGTAATGTCTTCTTACAGAAATTCTCCTGTTAAAACCGTGGTAAATACATCGAGCATTGGTTTAGTTAGTGTTTTATTGAATACAGAGGTTTTATATATCCGAATATTCGACTTTTGATAGGAGGGGTCTACATTTTCAAAAAGATAAGATTCAATCTCGTTATATAGTTCTTCTGTAAGATTTTTTGGCACGAGATCCCATTTATTAATTAAGACAAAGACTTTTGCTTCAGGACTAAATGTTGTAAGATGGTTAATCATTTTCTCAAAATAGTACCTTACTTGTTTCAAAGATAGGATTTCTATTGGATCTACTACAAATACTAGTACTCGAACTTTACCAAATAGAAATTCCTTTAATTCTCCTACAAATTTGTCTAAAAATGCAGTTTGGTTACCTAGATCAAAAATGGTGAAATTTGTGTTCGCATAATCTAATTCCATCCGTTCATAATCGATTGTGGCATGGTAGAGGTGGTCTCGTCTTGGAGGACAACAGTCTAGGAATGTTTTAAGAAGAGTTGATACTCCTGCCAGTGTTAAACCTGATCCGAATAAGATTTTATGTGAAATTTGTTGACTTAATTTCAATCTAAAACCCCTTCACCTATAAATAAGTTCATTTAATTGTCACCTTTGATACTATTCTACAAACCGATATCCACAGAATGGGCAGATTTTTGTCCCGTCTGGCACTATCTCCTGACAGGAGGGACAGGGGATTCGTTTTAGGATGTCTTCTGCACTGGCTGCTGGTGGGCCCATCGGGTATGGATGGTAGTAGATGTATGGGAATGGTATTTCTTCTCCTCTTTTTTCCTTCAGTCTTCGATTAAAATAGTCTTGGAGCTGTTTTTTGCCTACCAATTGAGCTTGAATTAATCCTCGTTCAAAATACTCTTTCGCTGCTTCCCTATTTCCTTGAATTACTTCCAGTGCTCCCGATATGCTATAGGCGTACAACAAGCCCAAGTCATCTTCAAGCTCATCGAAAATCTGGATTGCTTCCATCAGTAAATATCGTGCTTGAGTGCTATGTCCTCCTTTGAGGAGTAAGCATTTTCCTAGATTTACTTGAGAGAGTGCCTGTGTATTTTTGTCTTTTATCTGTTTTGTGATTGTACGAGCTCTCTCGAAATTAGTCATAGCCTCCTCAATATGTAGTAGATAGAAATTACAATCACCCAGTGCCAGCAGGGCGTAAATAATACCTTTTGGGTTATCATTGGCTGTCGTGTGTTTGAGTACTTTTTGAAAGGTAATTGCAGCCTGTTCATACTTGTGAGTTCGATATAATCGCAGCCCTCGGCCTAGATACAAGTCCAACATATCAGAACTCAATAAATCTTCCCTCTTTCATTTGTAGGTATTTCTAGAACTTGCATCTTTATACATTTTGCTATCATAATCCATTTTCCTACCGAGTTCATCGAAGCATGAATATTTGTTCTTCCAGTCGATTTTGCTGGTGTACCCGCCCATGAGCTCATGGATCACGCAGGTAGTTCGATGTTACGCCTGATCATATCCTCTCTTTTCTAATAAGGTAATGATTGTCTCCTGCTGGTTGATGATCGTTTGTATTTTTTCTAGGACAATTATTCCATAGACAATCAGCCATTCTATGACGAGAATATACAGAAACCCCCTAATAGCGTATATATCTGGGCTTAATAGAATCATTACCAGCAAATATCCTCCTGGGATGATTATCAGTCTTGGATCGAAGAACCGTTTCGTGGTTTCATGATCCCTGACATAATAGAGGATTTTGTTTGTACTCCTACTCACTTTCATGACCTTCTAATTCTTCTAATTGTGTCTGGATCTTATTTATTAAATTCTTTAGATTCGTAATCTGGTTTTCAGACAATTTCTGTTCTTCTAATAAGTCTTGCAGGTATTCTTGATTAATCATTTTTCCATCCCTATCAGTCTGAAGAAGATCGTAATTTTGAGTATATATTTATGATAGGAAAAAAAAATTACATCATTTGATATAAAAAATGTCAATGATTCAAGGGGGTATCCTCTTCGTAAGACTCTTTTCTATATCAAAAAGATCATCATGGAAGATCGAGAGTATTTTAACTTGGAATTGCTGGTAAAGGGTTCTTTTCCTTCACATATTAGTTTTCATCAAAGGATGTTATTAGATCATCACCGTCTATGAGTATTTCATTACATGAAAAACAAAATGCTGGGACATTCCCTCTTTGATAAGCCAACCCACATTTGGGACAGATGAGAGGTAACTTTCCTTCAATATCTCTCATGTATGGTGTTAGTAGGCTTTCTACTTTTTCCAATTCTGGTTTTGATCCAAACTTTTCTTTTGCTACTATCAGTGTTGAATAGGCTTTTTGTAAATCTGTTGTTTTTAATGCACTTTCGATTCGGACTAAGTAATTCTCATAGGAGGGGTGCACTTTCATTGCTAGTCCGAGGGAAAATACTTGATCAGCATAATTAAGTGCTTCTGTCCAATCTTTCTTAAGTAAATAACTCCGAGCAATCAAGCCTAAAACCTCCATTTCCATTTTCCCTGTTAAACTGCTATCCTTTAGAACTGCTTTGAAATCCTCTATCGCCCGACCATAATTCTGTTTTTCAAATTCTTTTATTCCATATGTCAATCTAGATTGAGTTTTTGCTAGTTTTCTTCTCTGAGTTTGATATGATTTAATAAAGGCTCTTTCTCCCGTTTTCGACTGCTTATATATCCTCCAGAATTGTAGTACTGATCCTGGGATATTAATAATCAAATTGAGTAGTCCTAGTAATACAAGAACCACACCCGCATAGGGTTCAGTTACACCTATTAGAAACCCAATTATTATTACAAAAAGTGAGATTATCACCATTACTATTGGGGGTATTGGCAGCGTTATCATGATTCTTCCTCCGTTTGAGGCCTATATAATCTTTCTCATCCTTTTTCAACCATTCTAAGATTGATTTCATAGGGGATCTCTCCCTCCTAAGTTTCTCGAAGTCATCATGTGGATCCTCTGGTGCCTATCTTTTTTTCTTTTTAGGAATTGCTTCTGCACAAGTGGCTGGGGGGACTTTTGGATAGGGGAAATAATAAATATACGATTTAGGAAATTCGTCTTTCCTTCAAAATCTCCCGCCTCTAACAGGACATTTTCCACCTGATACCCTAAATAGGTTAACTCTGCTGTCAGAATCGCAGGTTCTCGGTTGTTTATCCGAATGGTGTTTTTCTTCATGTTTTAGTTCACTATCATTCATTGGAGTTCTTCTTCAGATTATTACTGATGAGCGATTTCATTATCTCCCTACTTTGCTTCTACATAATTGTTGATGCATGAGACATCTTCTGATTCCCATTGGAGAGAGTGATCAATGAAAATGAGATTATCCGAAAACTTAGAAGCTTTTATAGCTTGTTGGTTATGAAAATTGAGGAACAGCTTACAAGCCTTCCCTTAAAGATTCTTGGGTGTTTTTAAAAGGTTTAATTGGACAATTACTGTTCCATTTAGAATTTCTCCCCCATTTGGAAAGATTATTGTAGGGTCGGAGAGATCGTGAGAATTGGGTTCAGTGAGGGGTAGAGGGTCGAAATTTCCAGCATCCCCATCAATATAATAATTATTATCCACAAATCCATCTCCATCTAAGTCTGGATCAGTAAATCCTTCCCAATAATTCATTGAAAAAGTGTTTGAGAAACCTTTATCCCTAGCGAATGAAGTCACCTCTGGATCTGTTGTTCCATAGATATTATTTCCTTTAATAGAATTATATGAGGTTGTAGGATACAGACTGAATCCATAGGAGTCATTACAATACAATGTATTATTTTCTAAAGTATTGTAGTGGGCGAAACAGAGGTAAAAACAATCGAGCCATCCCGGCCGATTAGACACATAATTATTGAACAGATAAATGTAATCACTCATGTATATTTCTATTGCACCAGAATAACCTGGCTCCTCTGGATCCTCGGCTGTGAACTTAACGATGTTTGATAAAATTTTAAGATAGGAAGAATGCGAAATTACTATTCCATTCCCACTAACATTATTTGCGGAGACTGTATTATTCACACAATCCCCGAGATGTATAGTAGATGCTGAGGTGCTGCGTATTGTATTATTATCAATTTTATTATGATTTGCTTTTGTTATGTAAATTCCACAACCATTAATGATAGTTTCTATTTTGTTTCCTCGTAAAATGTTATAAGATGAACCAGATTCCAAAAATATACCGTGATGATTATTATTAAGCATTAAATTATCAATGATGGTATTATGACTGCTTTGAGGGTAGAGATAGATTCCACGATTCGAGGAAGTTATATGATTCATCTGTATTAGAATATTGGTGCTTTTCTCTAGAGAAATAGCATGGTTATGGTTCTTAAACCTATTATTACAGATTTTCCCATTTGAAACATTGTTTAAGTATATTGCGTCGAACGAAAGATTAACACCATCAAAGATATTGTTCACAATTTTGAAATGTACGCCTGTATTTTCTATATAAATTAAATAAGAGGAAGAGGAGATAAAATTATAATTAGCTATTATGTAAGGATCATGAATAGTACCAGAACCATTAAAGCTGTATCCTGTAACACCAAAATCATCATTACTGTCAATAACGATGGACGGATGAGATTTATAAGATACTGTGCTATCAATAGAGAGTGGTGATTTGTCGAGATTGGCAAAGGTACTGAAAGAAGTAAGAATCAATGAAAAAATCAGGAATGAAAGGATTAAAGTCAGGAGGGATTGTTTAGGCCCCATTATTCTTCTCCCATTGTTAATCTTCTCTTGGACTTTTTTAAGTCTTTACTATCCTTCAGGGAACTTTAAGATTTCAGAACAATATACACTGATAATCCTCTTTCTTGATACTCATTTGAACAACAAGGGCTAACCGTGTGGAAATTAAACTTTTTCCCACACGCTATCGTCAGGGGGCTTCAGGAGTCAATAATTTCAACTATTTTCAAGGAGAGGGCAATCGGTCTGACTTCTATATGTTTTTTTACGTTTTAATGGGCTTTCAGAGAAAGAGAATTATTTATAATGGTAAATGACCTGATCCCCTACTTCAGATGGGGATTGAAAATGTCATTAGATCGCATAGTCATTGATCCTAATATCCGCGATGGTCAACCGCATATTCGAGGCACTCGTATTACGGTAACAGCCATCCTCCAGTTACTTGCTGAACGAAAGTCTTTTGAAGACATTATGGAAAAGTACTCTCCCTCGGTCACCGTCGAGGATATTAAAGCCTGCCTTATGTTTGCTGTTTCGAGCCTTCCAGATATTTCAGAGTTTGAGGACTCTTATACCCGTACCATGGAAAAGAGAATCCGTGCATTAGAAACGGAACGTGCATTACTTGAAGTCCAACGGAATAAATTTGAAGAAGAAAGAGATAATCTCAAAGTAGAGTTAATCAAATTACGCCAACCACCCTTATTTGTTGGCACGATCCATTCACTACTCGAGAGTGGCAAAGCAATCGTAAAATCCAGTACTGGTCCGTTATTTGCGGTTGTTGTTGACTCCTCCATTCCTCGTGACCTCCTCGTTCCTGGAGCTCAAGTCCTGCTTCATCAACGCAATTTCGCGATTTTAGAGGTTGTACTAAAAAACCAAGATTCTGATAACTGATTAACATCCTAAGATATGATCTCTTTAACCCTTCTCACCGAATCCTGACAATATTTTCTAATGCGCACGAAAATATGAGGTGTTAATCGCATCGTCTCCACACCTGAATATGTATACGATTTCGATGTGATTTCAGAGCATTTCACCAGGTATTTATATTCTGATTTCCTAGGACTACTAGGGAAACCGTGAACCCTAATAGCCACAAAAACGAGTTTATTATTAGGATTTCCGTATTAGGTCATCCTGATGAATTAGTAGGCCAACTTATTCGCCAACTGGTTCAAAGCCATCACGGTCAGACCACTAATCATACTTTTGAATCTATTTCTATCAGTATTTCTACTTTAAGGGTATTTATTGATGAGTGCTGGGTGAAATTGATATTAGTCCAACCCATTGGCCAGGGATTCTTCGATAAAATGGTTCAGCACTATTTTCGTTCCAATGGGGCCCTTATTCTGTTTTCAAAGAATGATGCTGAATCTTTTGAGTCTGCAAGAGCGTTCTACCACTATTTTCGGTTTATCAATCGTGATCCCAATATTCCCGTTGCATTTATAGAAATCCAAGATACAAATGATTCCCTAATTATTGAGGAATCGATCCAGAGTGAACAAGGGTCGCCTGATTTTTATTATGGTCTAAAATCCGAAGATTTCAAAGGCTTTAGAAAAATCCTTCTTTCTTTGATAACCCATAATCTACCTGGGAATAAATCCACCGCTAAACAAGCAATGGTCTGATATTTTTTATATTGATTCTTTTCGTACTCCTTAGAAAGCTTTAATTAAGGTATCATGAGAGGATTCTAGTTTGTCTCAAATTATTTACCTGGATCATCTGTACTGCCCCTCATGTAAAGCAAAAATCAACCTGGATTATTCAGGACTAGGCCACTTTCGCCCAAGCTATAGAGATATGGTTTCTACTGAAGATTTGCTCATTATTACCGTGGGAGTCCGAACAAGTTCGTATGCTGTGAAAGATAAGAAAAAAACAAACAGGATATAGGCTATACCAGGTCTCATTATCTGTCGGCATTGCCATAGAATTATTAGGTGATATAAAGGGCTAGTTTTAAGAAAAACTGTGGAAATTAAGATTTTTCCAAAAATCTATCGTCATGTAGTTTAAAGAATCGTTTATTTCAATATCAAGGCGTTCGGTCTGATGTCTGTCCGCTATTTTTCCATTTTCGGAACACATAGATAGGATATTTAAGGTGATATGCTAATTCATTGTTCAAATATAATCTCTGAAGTTTAAACATCCTTTTTGATAATGAAATGCTCTCTTTGTGGAATCAATGACATTACAGAAAGCGGATGGTGAATAATGTTTCCTCTTACCATCGCAAAAATGATTCAGCTTCATGAACCCTTTGACCTTCTGGGGAAATATCCTGTAGCACTCCCCATTAAGGATGACATCTATGGAGGGGTAAAGTATGCTTTGATGATCCTTACTCCCTCGACCAAAGTCATTCAAATCATTCCTGCCCGAAGTCCTGACGTTCTCAAGGCTACTATAGAAATTGGTGAATTGTCTCCCGATTTTTTACAAGAGTTTGGTATAATTTTAATCAGGTACAAAACAAGAACCCTTTATAGCACAGGGGTGTGTTTCATGCAAGATCGTTGTACTTATGAGGTTTACATCGATCTTTCTGACTTGAGAATCTCTCAAGAGCAGCTAACATATGAACTGGCGAAAATCGAAGGCGTGAGTAAAGTTAGTATTGAATCTCTCACGACTGAGGTGAAACCATCTCGTTTGAGTAAGAAAGAAGTCATTACTTCTCTCAAAGACGAGATATTTAAACGACTACGCGTGATTGAATCACTAGAGAGAAAAAATCTTTATGATGGTCGATTAATTCGATCGGAAGCAGAAAAGCAACAATATTTAACCTATTTAAAGACATCTCTTGAAATTGTTGGCAGGCGCTATAAAGAATTAACTGGGAAGTCTCTCGAAGAGGTTTTAAAAGAGATTAACAATATAATATGAAAAATGAGTTATACTGAAATGTGTTAACCGTGTGGAAATTAAGCGGAACTATCGTCAGGTAGTTTAAGGAGTGTAAATCTTCAATTACAGAGCGTTCGGTCTGATGTCTGTCCAGAAGAAAGGAATGTATGAAGAATTATTGAAAATTTGCGTTCTGGGATCTACTGAGTTTAAAACCTCACTTATCAGGAGATTTGCAGAAGGGAAGTTTACAACGAACTATTTACCCACTCTGGGAGTTGATATTATAACTAAACAGATTAAAGTAAACAACAATGAGGTTAACCTCATTCTCGTAGATACCATAGGACAGGAGTTTTTTGATAAGCTCCGTCCGAGTTATTTTCGGGGTGCTTCTGCTGCAATAATTACATTTGAAAAGGTTGACCAAAACTCCTTTCACGCTGTGAGAGATTGGTATAGAGAATTAAAAAAACATCATCCTCAAGCTGCCTTTCCTATTGCTTTAGTTGGATTTATTACTAATTCCGAAACAATAATGAAAGGAGAGGGGATGGCATTAGCTGAAGAGCTGGGTTTATCTTATTACGAGATCAAACCAACGGATAAAGAAACTATTGAAACCATTTTACACGATTTGGTATTAAAAGTACTTAAATGTGAAGAAGAAAATGTCTGATGAATATTTCAGGAAGCTCTTGAGATTTTATGTTATAAAATATGAAGTCGATTATTATGGGAGTTCTAGAAGATTGGATTCTTATTCTGGGATTTTCAAATAAGATGGTTTATTACGATAGGATCGAGTCTAATTCTGAATTATTGAATCGAATCTTGAGTCCGATCGAATCGTTACGAAAGAAACAACAGAAGGTATTCCCCTTGAGTCAGAGTGAATCTCTGGAATTAATTGAAAGTGAAAAATTCGTCCAGCAAGAGATTTTCAGTTATGTGAAAGCAATGGTCTTCATTATAGAGTCTATCCTCATCTCTGATCTTTCTCGAGCCAAATATTTTTTAGATCTCTCCCTACAACACCTTTCTCAGCATAATCCGAATGCTTCTGTATTTATCTTTCACCCAAAAGCATTAATAAGTCAGAAAGAAGCAGTTCAGATAGCTCTGAAGGGTTATCTATCAGCTGGTGTAAATCAGCAGATTGATTATTTTAGTGATCTTAGGGTTATTTTACAGAAGCTTAGGGAAATAGCTTAGAAAGTTGTTAGCCTCAATTAAAGCAAGAGCGGTCTGATGTCTGTACGCTGTGGTTCTATGTTCGGGAGAAGATTAAATTGTTGAGTAGAGTGAAAAATGCGTAGTTTAAAGCTTTACATTTGTACTTTCATTTTAGCCTTTATTAGTGGAACCTTGATAGTAGCATCCCTACCATCCATGATAGATTTCGGTTTAACAATGCTTGGAATGGAATGGATTAGTCCAACTCCAAACGGAGATATGTTTATGGTAGCTGTCTTTGTGGCTGGTATCCTAGGATTACTATTTAGTTTTGGAATGTTCGTTTTTTTGTATCAGTATTCCCCAGATCCTAATAGGTTCTCTTCGAAAAGTTTGGAGAACTCTTCTATTCGAACAAGTTATCTCAAACCTGTTGGAAAATTTTTTTCCGGTGATGACTTTAGCAGAGCTAATACAGAATTTAACATTGGTAACTATCGGTCTGCGATTAATCGGCTTACACGTCTACAACAAAGTGGCCCACTTACCCCTGAAAGGAAATTAGATGTCAAGTTACTTCTTGCAAAGTGTCACTTCCAACTTAAGGAATATACCGAGCTCCAGTGTCTTCTTGAGGAAGTCTTCCCTAACACTGAGGAGACTCCTAGATTTTCTTTACAAGATATACAAGGTGCTCAATCACTCCTCGAACTTTTTCGATTACCTTTATCAGTGGGAACTGACACTGCTATAAAGCAGAACGAGTTGATCGATACCGCTCTACATCTCGATTTAGCTCATCCTGAAGTCACTAAATGGAATAACTGGCTTATAAAACAAACAGCATTATATATGAATTTAGAACTGAAGTATGATAGTTATCATCTTATGCTAAGAGACTATGAAGAATTCTTGGATAAACATAAAGATCTTAATTCTTGATTTCTTGAATAAAAACTGGGAGTATAGTAGGTGTTGGTAGTACTTTGTCCCTACTCTTCTGAAATTCCAGAAAAACGAAATAAATCTTCAGATATCAGACCAAATACCCTGAAATTGAAGCAAACGATCTGATGTCTATACATCTTTTTTTATTTTGAGAAATAGCTTTTTCCAAGTTTCACGATCCCCCAATCTCCCCTCCTTTATTTCACCTTAAAATTCCTCCACATATTGGATAAAAGAACCTTCGTTGATAATCATCCTTTGAGGAGGCTTGGGGGAAATGTAATATGTGTTTTTTACTAGATTTTATTCTTTTTTCACTTTTTTTCAGCAGTAATCACTTATAATTATGAACAATTGTTTTAAACAGATAACTATTTGTTGAAATCTGGTGTAACTGCAATGAAAAATCGTCGTATCGACTTGGATAGATTTGATAAGGCCATAATTATCATTTGGGCTTGTTTGATCGCCTTATTACTTGGAGGAATTGAAGCTCAGGCATTTGTTTATTATTTGGACTATGAACTCCATAATTTTCCGTTCTATTGGATGCTTTACGCGTTTTTTATCTTTTTGATGCTATCTATTGTTCCATTCCTCACCCGAGAGAAAACGGATTGGTTATTGACTATTGGTGGTGCTTTTTTAATCCAATTTTTTCAAGATATTGGCCATTGGTTAACTAAAGCACTTTTCCAAGGCACATGGAAATTCGGTGATCCAGTCTGGACCCCATTATGGGATCTGTTTCAAATTGATTTCCCGATTCCCCTCTTCTGGATTATTGATTGGATAATTTTTGGTGTATTTTTTATTGTCTGGTGGGTTTTAGACAGATATTTAGCAGTAGCTGGTTAACTTTAGTGATATCTCTGTTTTTTTTCTCTCTCTTTCTGTTTGACACTATGTAACGTAACACTTTAAGGAGTAGTCCTTCTAAAAAACTGTGGAAGTTAAGCTTTTTGGCAAACACTATCGCCAGGCAGCTTCATGAGTGTCAATCTTCAATGTATGGGCATTCGGTCTGATGTCTGTACGCTGTTTGTGCGTTTCGGAGGAAATACTTGGAAGTGGATTACGGAGATACCAATGGTTGGGAACCCTACTTCATCAAAATTGTTTCTTACCCCGATTGTGGAAAGGAGTTCTTTAGTGAAATACATCCTAACTAAATTCTTTCAGATTTTAATACAGACTCTATTATGAGATCTCTTGGTATTGATCCTTCTCCTCTAATGACTAAAGATGAATATTATCGAAAGTTTCATGATGAATCCACACGGAGATTTTTTGGCATTCCATATGAATTTTAGTCTAAAGCATGCCCTGCAGAGCCTAAGACCTCTCGATTCTTTCGAGCATACAACTGAGCTAACGCTTCACGAGCTGGGCCTAAATACTCTCTGGGGTCAAACGATGCCGGTTTTTCTGCGAACATTCTTCGAATCATAGCTGTTACCGCCAATCTTCCATCTGAATCGATGTTTATTTTGCATACGTTCATCTGTGCGGCCCTTTTTAATTGCTCCTCAGGGATACCAATCGCATCTTTCAATGCTCCTCCATGTTCATTAATCATTTTAACAAAATCTGGAGGAACAGATGATGAACCGTGGAGTACGATGGGAAATTCTGGTAACTTTTTCTGGATTTCTTTTAAGATATCAAATCGGAGAGGAGGGGGGATAAGAATGCCTTCTTCATTTCGTGTACATTGCGTGGGAGTAAACTTATTTGCACCGTGTGAAGTGCCAATCGAAATTGCTAAGCTATCACACTCTGTCCGTGTAGAAAAATCAATTACCTCTTCTGGATTTGTATAGGTTGACTTCTCTGCGGAAATCTCGTCTTCAACACCTGCCAATACCCCTAACTCACATTCTACTGAGACATAATCTTCCTGAGAGTGTGCGTACTCTACGACTCTTTGCGAAATCTTAATATTTTCCTCATAGGGCAAGTAAGAGCCGTCATACATGACTGAACTGAACCCCATATCGATGCATGATTTACAGATATCAAAATCTCCTCCGTGATCAAGATGAAGGACAATTGGAATCTGTATTCCATCAGGGTGTAATTTTTTTGCGTATGCCACTGCTCCCTCTACCATGTATCGTAAGAGTGTTTGGTTCGCATAGTCTCGAGCCCCTTTTGAGACTTGTAAAATTACAGGCGATTCAGTTTCCACACAGGCTTTAATGATTGCTTGCAGTTGCTCCATATTGTTGAAATTATAACCAGGAATCGCATAATTGCCTTTGAGAGCTTTCTTGAATAGTCCTGTAGTGTTTATTAATCCCAATTCTCGATAACTTACCATTTCTTTCACCGTTCCTTTCTATTTTTGGGGATTTTTTCCTTTTGATCAAAGTTAATGAATTATCTGTTTAGGAAGAGCTCTAGGATACATCCTTTAAGATCATACTTCCAAAAATTTTCAATGTGATAGCAGTCGGTCTGATGTATGTACGTTTTTCGTTTATTTTCGGGAAATAAAAATCTCTCCATCAATTGAAAGTCTATTATCTGACTAAGCTACATCAATAGATATCAATCCCAACTACTTAAGAATGGGAATATTAATGATGTTTGATTCACATTATTGCATGAATTACAAAATTGTAAGTTTCATGATGAATCCACACGGAGATTTTTTGTGAGTGATGGCCCTAATTATTAACCATTGCTTAAAGAAGCCTATCTTAGAGAAAAGAGAGAAAGGAATATATGAGAGGAAATGGTGAGTGTATCTGAATTTTGAAATCCTAAGGATAATACGAATTGGAGGATTCTGACCCTTGTCTTCTAGAATTCCCGACCAAGTCAAGAATAAATTTGTCATTATTGCTCTGATTTTGTATGGAGGCTATCTTGTCATCCTATCTCTCCTAGCACTTCCTTATATTCCTGAAATGCTAAATACTAATTCTTCCGAAGATGGAATATATATAAATCCACTATTGATCTTTGGTGGCGCAGCTGCAGTCCCCCTAATTCTTATGGTATTCATCCTTGAATCTAAACACTTGACTGCTTCTTTTCTTGCTTTAGATCCTCGAATTCTATTTTACACTACCCTTTTCTTGTTACTCCAATTTGGTCTCAATATATTCCTCGCTCTCTGTTTGGTTTTCATGAAACCTGATTTATTAGATCTATCCACTTTTTCTGGTGATGATATTATCCTCGTTTGGCTTATTGGTTGTGGTTTTAGTTTATCGACTATTGTGGTAAATATTTACATTGGGTGGAAGTGGATTAAAACTGGTCTAGATAGACCCAATGGTTTACACTGGTTCGTGGGATATATTATCTATTTTTTAACCGTCGGTCTTAGTGTACTCTCTCTTCAAATTCTAAATCCCTCGGTAAAGAACATTCTTCTTTGGCCTTTGGCTGGAATAGGCATTTTAGGAGCATTGAATTTCTTTATTGTTTCTTTTGGATTATTCATTGCAGGACTTGGGGCAATTGGTTCTTCTATGGGTTCAAGTGGAAGTGATGCTTTCTTTGGTTTCGTTTTCATGATGGGTATGCTTTTCATGATTGCCATACTCTTCTTACCTTTTCTTTATGCTATCTTATATCATATTGGGGTTATATTAGCCAAGCGAAGTTCCACACAAGATAATCATCGAGGATTATGAATCCATTAGATCAAACCTTTGATAACATCAAATCAAGCCTGAAACTTGCTTTTATTGTAGGTGTTTTACTTGGAACGATCTTTGGTTATTTTTTTGCTATCTTCATACTGAATGATAGAGTTATTCAGTGTACCTTTTTGTCAAACATAGTAAAAAGGGTAAAATGAAGAAAAGTATAACCCATAGACAACTTATTATTATAAGAAATATGGATCCACCTATTGTTTCCACAGTTGAATGTTCCTCGACAAAATAAAGCATTAATAATATTGGTAGAACCGTCCAATAACCAGTAGTAATGGATAAATAGCCAAAAATTCCTTTATTTTCTCTCATATAACTACAGAGTGATTTTCGTTCTTTTTTCTTTCCTGTTGAAATATTTTCTATGAATCTTTGACTGATCTTGAAGAGTGCAACTGGAAAAAGCAGAAGTATTGGACTAAAGAGAACACTTACACGAATCATTACCCAGATCCCTCCCGCTGGGATGTAATCTCCCACAAAAACCTTGTTAATTCCCAGGAGATTTCCTGTTTTTTCGGAGAAAATTATTATATTATCCATGAATATTGTAAGAAAAGTAGGAAAAGCAAAAAGCATTAATCCGATGAAAGAGAGGGAGGCGAGTATAATGAGACATGATAGGCTACCTAACATTAACCAAAGCCACAGCCATTCCAAGTTCCCTTGGAATTCAGGAATATATAATCCTATTACCGGAATTAGTGAGCCCATTACACAAAAATAGACGAAATAACTTCCTAACCAATGAAACGCATTTGGATTCCACTGATTAGATTTAGAAAATCTACGAAACACCAAAACACTACTGAAAAATTGAACGACAAGTGTTATTATACTAAACAATATTACCATTCCCACTGGTGATCCAGATAGTATGATATGATAAATCTCCCACTCATTCGAGATGTGAGGAAAAATTGGTTTAAGAATGAGAAAATAGAGAGGAATATTGAGAATCGCTTGAATTGTTAAATAAGAAATTAGCATAGCAAATATTGTAAGTTCTGGTTTTTTCTCCCATCTTTTCATCATTTTTCACTAAAAATTAAATTAACCGAATCATTTCAGTCCTACCTCCCTAATAAATCCTTACCCTCCAAAGTTGCCTTTTCTTAGTTTAATTCATGTCTTATTTTAGGAGCTGCCACTAATCGCACAAGGATTAGTTTTAATAAAACTGTGGAAATTAAGCAGACCTATCTCTTTCACTCGTGTTATATTGGAGGATCGTCTGGGTATACCTGATAAACAGCTCTCAAAAGATAATTCACCTTGTATAGAATAACCTTAGGATATCCTAAGTAGGGGGAAAGAAAAGAGATGATGTTTTTGGGTTTATAAAGGAGAAACATAATTAATTCATAGAAAAGTATCTAAGGTTCAAGAAATGGAGTTTATTGATCTAAATTCTTCCCAAAAAACATCAACATGCCAATGAGTGACAACTTGAGAAGAGCCATCGCTTTAGCCATCGCAACAGGATATGCTGACAGTGTCCCTGATTTTTACAGGAAAGCAATAGCATCCAAGCTATATCGGGATGAGGGGCTCCTAGAGTTTGAAAAAGAGACCCCTAAGCCCTTTTTCCTTATCTCATGTTTAGGATTTAAAAAAAAAGTGCGTAACTATAGGGAGACTTCGCTGATTGTAAGATGCACTGGATATCATTTAGAAACGTGACCGCTTGAAGTTTAAATACCCATTAGGGCTAGTTCTCCTCAAGACAGAAATGTGGAAATGCTAGTCGGTTACATCTAGTCGCACCAGACCTGCTAGTTCAAGTAGCCTTGAGGCTTTCCAAGCGACTCTTTCTGTCATGTAATTCTTTTTCATTGGTGAGCCCTTGTGCAACCAACTCCTGATAAGTCATCACAAGCATCTAAGAAAAATAAATCTATGATTTCAGACTCCTTACACCCCTTGGAACGAAAATACGGCCGAGAACCTAAGATCAATTCTGAGGATTTATGGCATTGGCACTAGGTTTTAATATATCGTGTTCAAACCACTCTTTAAACTCCCATCATCCAGCATATCTCCATTTCAGCTCAAATCTCACACTTGTCGCACCAGGGATCTTCCATTTCTAGTAGTGTACAATAAACCATGGGTCGAGATGTCGAATCTTGCGTGGACAGGATTCGTGTGCAATGCTGGCATTCGACATGGTATTTTCTAGTGTCCACTTCAGTATCAGTGGCACTTATAACTGGTTCATGATGTGGACACTTGGGGGGACACGGCTCATTCCATTCTTTCAGCTTCAGACAGAAATAGCCCTCTTCTCCCCTTATTAAATACAAACATGCCTGATACATCTGTGTGAATCCTTTTAATGATGGAGATTATCCTCTTTCACTTTGGTTGTTCTAGAATGGCCTTTTTAAATCCAGTAGGGGGAAAAAAGTGCATTTTGTTATCACAAAAATGTATTCACATATTAGTTTTCATCAAAGGATATTATTAGATCTTCACTGTCTATGAGTATTTCATTACATGAAAAACAAAATGTTGGTACATTCCCTCTTTATAATTTTTATTCACCTTCGATTCTCCTTCGTGGTACACATACCACAACCCTTAACAAAAGGATAAGTAAAATATTAAAATGTAATGTGTATTTATCTTCGTAAACACAAATATTGGGATGTTCTGGAGTCCGAAAAATGTCTCCATTTAGATTATTCCTTCTGGATTCTTGGTTAAGTGATCCAATTCTCGTGGAAGGTAGTTTCATTTTTTTCATTTATCTAGATGTCAAAAGGATATTCGTTATGCTTACAAAAGTATGCCAAACATATTAAACAAGACATTTATGAATTGAATCCTCTCCATCAGGAAACTATACATCAAGGGCGCCTTATTAAGCGGAAAACTTGGTATGCGTGGGATTTCTTCATAATATTAACCACTTTCATGTCTGGACTATATCTTACGATAAATTATGGTGAACCTGACTCCTATTTGACTGAGATCCCTGATGCGATCCCCGAAATCATCCTCGGTGTATTCTTTTGGAAATATATCGAGATATTGACTAATCATCTAAAAAACACGAGACTAATCCTAGAAGGGACACGGATGTTGTCATTCTTCCTTTTGGCGTATGAAATCTTTCTGACCTGGAGATTTCTAATCCTTCCACTCCTTAGTATTAGGCTTTTTACCATATAATAGCATTCAATTACGAATTTAAATTAAGCACTGGGATAATTTTGTTCATTATTTTTCTTTCTGCCTTCCTTAAATGTTCCTGAAAGGTTCGTGGTTGAATTGCCATTTCTTCTGAAAGGGTCTCAATTGACACATTTCTGGGAAGCTCATAATATCCTTTGTTGTAGGCATTAGTTAATGCAAGTAATTGTTTTCCTGACAGATCCTTTCTTAATTCATCTAGATATAACAGGTGAAATTTAGGAGTTTCAATTTCTTTAATTGGGGCCAAATTAAGAATTTGAATTTTAGCGTTTGAATCTTTTGCTTTCAATTCATTTGTAATAACTTTCAGATCATCTAAGGTGATCAGGAGCTTAACTACCTCTTCTCCAGCGAGATATTTCACAGGTGGAAGTCGAATACACTTATGGTTGTCTAGAATGACTGAGAAAGGTTCGTAATCACATTCACATTGTTTAATAACCATCTGTACATGGTCTTGATCCAATGATTTCTTAACAATTGATCCTAAAGTATTGACCTCAGAGATAGCATCAGTAACATTATCCTTAGTTCCTCTCAATTCTAGTACGTCATAATGAGAATTACACCAATGTAGCATTTCAACCATCGGAAATTTAGTAGATAATCGGGAAAATGGGCAATTATGATGAACTTTGACGAGTGCATGATAAAGCATGAGAATTCACCTTTTTTATATTTGTTATAACATAATTTGACATCTTGACTTAAAGAACTAACCTCCTAATCGAGGGAGTGAGTTCTTGTATCTCAGAGCTCATACTCTTACCATGCAGAAAAAGAATGCACAAGTCGCTATGTTATTGAGTAGTCTATTATGGGGAGTTAGTCCCATTGTTGTGGAG
>JBHLMN010000039.1:0-14628 GCA_048938105.1 Promethearchaeota archaeon | reverse complement strand
ATGATTCGTATCGATATTCCGCCCAACCCAATAATATCCAATACCAAAAATGATTACAAATATGAAGAAGATGTGCAGCCATACTAAACTAGACGGAGCATCCGTACCAAATAATACATATACGTCAGGCATGAAAATCGAAGTGATAATAAATATAATGCCAATTAGCCAATTCCAAACAGCACCAATGAGAAATAGATACTTATAATACTCTTTTTTTTCCATAAATCTCACTTTCTTTTTTTTGGTTAATCCTAGTAGTAGAAGCTATTGACCAATCTTAAAGCTCCCTATCCAAATAAAAGAAATATTAATTAATGAATTAATTAGTGAATTAAATAGAGAAAAAATGTCAATTCTAGCAAAAATTATCTCACATTTAGAGCAAGTTCATGAAAGTACGATCTTAGAAATGACTCAAATAGCTACTGAACTAGACCGTAATAGACTATCAGGATTTTTAAGAGCTTGTGAAGAAGTCGGAATAATTGAAAGCGTTGGGAAAGCCTCTCATCGTAAATATAGATTAAAAAATGATTATATGTCAAGAATAGATGGCTTATTATTAAAATCTGAAGTAATAAAAGCACCACATGAAGGAAGAAAAGAATGGCACTATCCCTATAAGAAGCAGTTAAAAGAACGTAATATCTCTTGGAGTGATGAAATACCAGGTGGGACTTGATATGGTGAGGTGCGATTTAAGAATTATAAATGAATATGTTTTCAAAGAAATCGAATCAGGAATAATGATTCCTGCAATGTCTCTCAAAATTCATAGAGAGGGGATGAATCGTTCGATAGTTACAGATGCAATAATAGACACAGGATATGAAAAGGGATTGCTTCTATCAAGAGACATCCGAGATTTGTTATTCGTTATAGGTGACCCTGACCGACAGGATTCACTAGGTTCTGGTAATATTGAGATTCCTTGTGAGGTTTTTCTTGTTCGTGTCAAAATTTTTGACCGATGGATACTTACTGAAGGCTTTGCTCCTAAAGATGAGGGATTTGAAACAATTATTGGAACAGAATTATTAAAATTAGCCAATGTTTGTATCAGAGGTTCAGAAAAAAAAATCTATATAGCAGATGTGCAATAACCAACGACATCAGAAATCTTTAAGCTAATGAAGAAGAAAAAATTCGAGTATTTATTCAATTTCGAGGATGAAAAGAATTATGAACCTTACAGAACCAACTTTTACAATTTTTCCTATTGGTTATGTTAAACGAACAGATGATGGAATTAGGATTGAAATTAAAAAGAAATACGGGTTTTTCTGACCTGATACTTATTACAATATTGTTCGTATTAGTGATTTTAATAAGTAGTTTCTTTCTTTATCGCACATGGTGTCGGTTATTCTGCCTATTCGGCGCTTTATCTGGATTAATTTCATTTAATCTAGCGAGATATCTTCGTACAGATAAATGCACAGATTGTGGTCTGTGTGAAAAGATCTGTCCTAGCCATGCAGCATATCGTGATAATCCAAAAACCGAATGCTATTATTGCAATCGATGTGTCGAAATTTGTCCTGAAAACGCCATTAAATATGTAAAAGTGACATCTAAGAATATCTGAACCTTGAATCCAAAACAGCTGAAAAGTTAAGTGAAAGGATTGAGTTACTTTGGAGCAGCTCTTGGAACAGCAATTGGGATGATGATTGGTCTAGTAGTATTTTCAAATACATGGAGAGTCAAATCATATCTTCCGAAAGAATATGACTTCATACATGAGTGGGGGAAAAAATTTGTTAAAACAGATAAGAAGGTCTATACATATATGATAAGATTAATTGTAGGCATGATCTTTCATCCAATTGTATTTGTTTTCATTTGGAGCCAAGAGGGACTATTAAAAATCAATTTGTTTAATAGTGATATTATAAGTGCGGTCGTACTCTTGTTATTCGAATCACTCATGTTTAGTATTGCTATCTGGATCGATATTGTAAAAATAAGACCAGAGAATCTTAAGACAAGAATCATCCCTTTGCAAATTGGAATACACCTGATAGTGGGTTTTTTGATGGGATATTTTTACACAGTACTTTAAAATTCGATTTCATGACCTACATTGAAATTGACTAGTTGGTCATTCAAAAGAAGAACTTATCTAATGTTAAGTTGATGATTATAGAACGTTTTATATAAAACCTTTAACCTACCCAATGTTAAACGACAATAAGGGGGAAAAGGTCTCCGAAGATAAAAAGCAGATAGCTTTTTCTACGTAATTCCTTTTTTCCAAGAAAATGGAAAACTTAATTAGAATAAATCTGTGTTGGGCCGAATTTGAAATAATCATGATAATTGTTGAGCTTGTTATCTCTACGCTTATTTTTATATCATATTTATATTCTTTTATAATGCTATTCATCGCTTCAAGAAAGAGTCCGATAGTTGAAATGAAGCTGCTTACTCTTGCATCATTCATTTCATTAATATTTTTTGCTGGAATGGTGTTAACTGCGCTTTTAAATACACCCCATACACTAAATCCATTGACTGTAACTATCTTTCGGATTGGTTTCGTCTTTGCTCAACTTTGCATACTCACAATCAGTTTTTCTTTTATTTTACCTGATTTTCAATTTAAATATTCTTCAATAGTCTTGATATTTTTAATAAGTGCTTCGAATACTGGATCTGCCCTGATTAATGGAACAACTTTCACCCTGAAAATAACAGACTATATTAAACTCAATTTTGATCCTCTGGGCTTCCTTTTTTTCTCAATAAGCGCAATTTTAATAGTCTTTAGTGCAGTTCAACGATTAATTAATGTTTCAAAGATTGCCAAGGAAAAATTAGGAACAGTTGTTACAGTACGCTCCTCTGTGATTTTGTCAGCCATTATGATCTCATTCATAATATTGATTACACTGGATACGATTTTCACATTACCTCTTCCAGGATATAGCTATTTTATTCCCCTTCTAATCGGTGGGTTATATCTGAATTACATAATTAAAAAGGATCCAGCAATATTTTTTCTCACACCTGCAAGTCTTGAAGCTGTAATAATAATAGATCACAAGACTGATCTTGTTATTTTTTCTAGATCATTTATTTACGAAGACGATGATTATGGTTTACAAGATTGGCAATTAGTAGGGGGATTCTTTAGTGCTTTAAACATATCACTAAGATTAGCCATAAAGAGTGAAAAAGGAATTGATCAGATATCTTTTGGTGATAAAAACATCCTAACAGCAACAGGTCGTGAAGTATCCTGTGTTTTAGTTGTCACAGAAAGAAATTTTGTTACTCAAGCTATCTCTCAATATCTAGTAAAGCAATTTGAGATGTTGTACAAGGAAAAACTCAAGTTAAAACCTTATAGAAGCGCTGAATTCGATGATTTTGAATTAGTAATCGCATCGATACGTCGCTATATACCATTATAAACATTGAAATACACAGATTCTATACAGATCGCTTGTTTTTAAATTAATTTACTAACCATTACATACTTATATTCGGTAATGATGCTTCTGATTCCCTTTTTTTCTAATCTATTGATAATTCGATGGATATGATGAGTAGTTCGGTCACTAAAATGTAGTTCAATTGAATTTGGCATGATATTACCCTCTATCACTCTTTAAAAGAGAATTCTGAAAATTCCTTAATTTTTCAGTAAGTATCAAAAAAATTTAGCTCTCATGGAGTAAGCGATATGTCAAATGTAACAATCTGGAGTTTAATGATCAGAATAGGAATCCTAGTGGAGATTTTTGGTCTTTTTGTATTCATTTCCGCGGGAAAAATCAGGTGGTCGTATCCAAAAAGAGTGTCATTTTTGAATAGCCAACACCTTATGAAGAAATATCTAAATATTATAGTATTTCTAGAAATACCCAGGTATAAAAATGAGCTCAACTCAAGAGGACATTATTTGGACTATCAAAATTAACAAAAGAATGGATGAAGCAGCCCAAAAAGTCTTATCTCAACTTGGTTATAAAAGTAAAGCCGAATTCACACGAGAAGCCATTAGAGAATTCCTCATTCGTCGAAAATTATTTTCCTTGCTTGGAGGAGACGTTTTTATTCCAATGTCTTTTGAGTACACCCCAGAAAATGCACTGAACGCCTTAATAACGCAATTAGAAAGACTCTCACCAGATACTTTAAAGAAAGAAGTTGAAACAGCTCGGATAGAAGTAGAAAAAGAGCTTTTAAACAATGGATAGAGTTTTCCAATGGACAAACATAGTAAAAGTGAGATTTAATCCGTGATCTTTGACTGTAATGTTTGGATTACCGATTTTTTTAAGAAAGAGTCTGGACTGAGAGATAAAATAACTCATAACAAGTATCAAGTGATATTAACCAGTTACATGGTCGTGGAAATACTACGAGTTCTTAAAAGATTATCAGTCAGACTTTCAATTTTTTATACCGAATTAGAAACTCGTTTTTGGGAAATTTGCTCTTTTAGTTATATCAAAACCGATTTCAAGGAACTTTTCACCGAATCCCTTATTTCAGAAGTACGACGTATCCCTGAATTTAGAATTATTGCTAAAATATTGGATTTGGAAGTAAAGGACGTTCCATATTTAGTAGCTGCATTTCAACACACTGCTATCCTTATATCTAATGATCTACGATCTTTAATTGACAAACGGAATCTTATTGAAAAAAATTTAGGGATTAAAATTCGTATACCAACAGAATTCTAGCTTCAGATAACTAATTCGAGAATAATGAATTGAGAATACGGAAGTTTATATGTACTACCAATGTGGAATACATATTATATATTCCCCTATTGCCATTTTGAATTCAAAGATCGAAATAATATTTTATTCGGGAAAGATCTGGGAGTTGGGTAGAATCGACCACGTACACAAGTGAGAGTACCCTGTTGAAGATAAATTCACATCGTGTGGATATCCCAGAAAAATAAAACGTCGAAATGGAGATAAAAGTCAATGCGTGAAGACAACTTCAAAAACGATGGACTTAAAAATTAGTTCATCCAATTTTAACTTATTAGTAGATTTCTTTAAATGGGAAAAAAAGATGGAATTTATCGACGCGCTAAAGACACCTCAAGAGAGAAAAATCATTCTCTATCTAGCTATCTATTTATGGTTTCAACTAGTCTATAATATCGGATTATTAATATTTTTAATTTTAATATTCCCGTTAGATTTTAGTTTAGTTTTTGTAACACAGTTATCGTCTCTCTCACCTGATGAATTAGTAGGTATGTGGATTATTTGTCTTGTATTTAGCATTGTGAATATTTTAATCGATTGCATTATAGGATGGAGATGGGTGAAACAGGAGGGGCCATTACCAACATTTTTTAATTGGTTCTTTGCTTATTTAATTTTTATGATTTCAACAGGGGTTATTCTGGTACCGATCGCATTAATTAATCAAGAATCTCCGACAACTTTCTTTTTTTTACTTGGATTTATAGTATTACCCACATTGGCCTACTACTACGCATCTTATGGCATAATGGTTTTCTTGACCACCATCTTTTTCCCTAATGTTGTTGGTGAAGAGGCATTTTTCCTTGCAATTGTGGTCTTACTCGTCTTTTACATTTTAAGTGCTTTTTTACTTACTTTCCCTCTGATTTTCTTCTATCTCGGGGCTAGTATAGGAAGATCTAAGATTACATTCTTTGATTCAAGAAGAGGATAAATGACTGGTGTCTCCACTCCAGTACTCCAGGCATCAGAAGAAACTCTCCGAAAGCAGCTAAAGAAAATAGTAGGGCTGGTTGTAGAGAAGCATCAAGAACTGATTGTGCGTTTAGTGGAAGTTATACTTGAAATATGAATACTAAGAGAAGGAATATGATAACAATGGCTCCGCTTACGAGTAAGGAGAGTTCTTTCATTCTTCATAAAGAAAAATTTCTTCAATTCTGGAATTGAACACTTTTGCTATTTTAAATGCAAGTACAAGAGATGGATTGTATTTTTGTTTTTCTATAGCCAGTACCGTCTGCCTTGTGATGTCTAGTTTCTGTGCAAGATCTGCTTGTGTAAAGCCATCTCTTGCTCGTAACTCTTTTAATCGGTTTTTCATTAGTCTTACCTTACAGAATATTGGATAATCGCAGTGATAAGCATCGTAACATAAAATATTAATCCGACGATAATAAGAATAACGATAGTACTAAACGTTATTCCCGTTAAAATCTCCATTATAGCAAGCTGTACCAGTACCAAGATTCCTGCAATTCCCCCAAACATGTAGGATCGTTCAAAGTTCTTTTCAGTCCTCTCGTCGCTCTTGAGAGCTTTTCTAGAATTCTTAAATAGTACTTTCTTAGATATAAACAGAAGATATCCAGTACATAAACCAATGATTATAAAATTGATTGGGACAAGGTCAAGTGATTTAATCAAGATACCCCAAAGCATTACTCCTAGGAATTCCATGATAGTCACCGTTTGAATAACGATTATTACATTTAGGCACGATTTTTTCATTTTAATCACTATGTTAAGCTTCATTTACTTTTTGTTAAGCTTTCTTTACTTTTTGTTAAACTTTCCTTACTTCTAGTATATAGACCTTTACATCAATAATATGTTTCACCAAACTCCCTAGAAATACGCTGAAGCTTAGTCCAGTAATAATGAAATCTATGTGGAGAAATCCTCAAATATCACCATAGAATTCGCCTAGAATACGCGTTTTTCTAGATGATCTTTCATTTTTCTTAACTAAGAAATCAAGCCCCTGCTGGGGGACTTGAAAGCATAATTAGAAGGATAAAGAAAAAAAGTAATATGATCCAAGTTATAATAAATGTCAAGATAAAGTCAATAACAACAGCAAGTATTGTGAGGATAACAGACTTTGCTCCTGAAAAGCTGTATATGACAAAATAGCCATAGAAAAAGGGTACAAGTCCCCATAGGAAAATAATCGGGAAAATAATGGAGTGCAAACCCGAGGAAAGAAGACTGGTATAGAATCTGTCAAGCAGACCCAGTATTATCATAAAAGACACAATTAGACCTGAAAAGATATTAAAAACGGATGCACAACTCATTATTCGAAAACACTCCCCATACGATCTAGGAACTAGAAGAAGGTTCAGGAGGAACAGAAAAACTAATGTAGGCACAAGCATAAAGATACTAGTAGTCATAAAAAGATCCAAAGACGAGGGGAGAGAGACTCCAATACTGATACACATGGAATACAAAAGAGAAGTGCCTAGAAAAAGTAGTATTGCCTGAGATTTTGTCATATCTGATTCTGGGATGTCTTTGATAACTTCTCTATTGAACGTTATTGTTCCAATTATTCCTTCAATAAACGTCACCATCTTCATAATCCCTCGACTTTTTAGATGATATATAGTACCAACTGGACATCCAAGTCTTATTCCACCTTGAGCCATAATCATTCAAATTGAACATGAAGATTTCATCGAAAACGACAAATCTTAGTGAAATCTTCCTTATATTTTTTTGTTATAAACATGGTTAAATTATAATTGACGGCATCAAATAACTCATTATTTTCTTTTCAGCTTTCCGAAGGTGTTCTTCATATGTTCTGGATGAATTTTCATCTTTTCTGCAAGCTTTTCCAGAAAACCCTTGCGTGGTAACTCATTGTTTTATGAATATTTTACCATTCAGAACCAACAAAAAATGTATTTTATTCAAAAAAGATGGGAAATATTCTGAATAATTAATGTGCAATTATCATCAGGGAAACTTTTGCGAAGTTATTCAGAGGTGTGATATTTTTCTCGAATATCTTTGATGTGTCTTTTTCTAAATTATAATGCTTTAAAGGGAGAAAAATAAATGAGAGGGGAGAGAAAAAAAATTCTGGAATTAAACATTTTATATAATTATAAAGTAAAGTAGTCTTCTTTGGCGAGGGGTCTCACGAGATTAATGAGAGTTTGGTGTGATATTCCTTAAAGCAATATTTTCTCTGGGGATATTTTTTAAGACGGAAGAGCTTGAATTTCAAAATATCGTTTGAGAAAGATGTCAAGAATTTGATATTTTTCCAAGGGATAAGAGGGTATAAGAATGGCTAAATCCTCATTTATAAGTCTCATTCTCCTTTTACTGATAGCTTCATTAATACCACATTCAGTGGTCTCTCTAATTGACTTTATTCTTCACAATTCCTTTTCTTTGGGTGGTTGATTCCTAAAAGTGTAGACTAATAATCCTAAGTAGCAAAACCCAAATAGGAAAGGTAGTACGTCCAGAAGAGTAACCACAAAGGTAGGCCACCACCCTCCATAGAAGGGGAAAAGAATGAACCTATAATAATAAACATTAAATCCAGGGATAAATTTGCTAATCGTAAGTATCAATAGAAAGAAAATTGATCCTTTCCATGCGGTATAGTTTGATCGGTACAAACCTATCCCCATGATAAAACTGATCGCCCCGATCCCAGTCAAAAAGGCACCAAATACAAATATAAAAAGGATTATCTCCAAATAACCCTGAGCTGATATGAATAAGCTGCAATATTCGATGATAATAAGATAACCACCACCTACCAATTCAGGTCCTCCAAGAATCATCACTAGGATTGAACTGATTTTCACCCCTAACAGGGTTGTCTTTATACCCTCTAAGGTCACTTGAGATTTAGTAAGTTTTTTGAAGAGTATATATAGGAATAATATTTCCAGAGCTAGAACAGTAGTCATAACACTAGAAATTAGGATAATCTGGAAAATATTAAATCTTGGAGGAGGAGGTATATATGAAACAGAAGTAATAAAGTTGAATATCATTTCAAGGTCATGAGATACTTTTGTTGCAATCATCAGTATGTCACGTCTTGTATTCTTCTAAAATTAGTCCATTTTTACATTTTTATATCTTGACTTCAACTGAGCTTCTTATTTTATATACTAGTCTTATCCAATGTTGGATTAATAATTATATAACGTTTTATATAAAAACTTTAACCTATCCAACGTTAATTCCACGAAAATCTTTATCTGACTTAATGAATAAGAGAATTATTTAATATCTAAAAAAAAATTATTAGTAAAAGTCCGTCATTTTCCGTAACTGCCCAATTTCTCTATAATAAACTTACAGGTATGCAGTCTAAGTATCTAAGTATTCCTTTAAAACTCAATCTAATGGTTTTTCGTTTGTTAAGCCAATAGGGAAAGAAGTGTAACGGATTTTGCTGCAACTTTTTTGAATAAAATTGCATTTTTCTCTTCCCTATACATTTAGATAATTGATATGAAATAGAGATTTGAAACTCATATAAAAGTTATTGTTTTGTTAAAATGCATATTCAGGAGTTGGAGAGATATTATGAATAAGAAACAAATAGTTGTTGTATCTCTTGTTTTTGTGCTTGGTTTAGCTTTAGTTCCATCATCTATGGGTATGATGAGGACTATTAATGATTCTCAACCAGTTTTTGTAGACATTCTTGGTTCAAATAGGATAACTGATGATATGGAAAACTTAGATGTCGAGAACACATCAGAATCTTCTTCTTTTGCCTCAAATAATGTAAGTTCAGAGAAAATCACCTTCCAGAAGACCAAAATTTTGGAAGAGGTGAATAAGACATATATTCGTGATCCTACAGGGAAAACAGAGGGTTATTTCCGTGAGGATTTTTCTGAGGATTTCTTTGAATTAATGGGTTCTCGGGGGCAGACTTCGCGTCATTTCTATAACAAAATAACGGGAATCTACAGGTATCAATCCGATAATTTGGTTCAGAAAGAAGGTGTATATGAGGAGACCGTTTGGGTCACTGCAGAAGAGTATCCTCATAGATTTATTCTCCGCTTACGAAATGGTGAGATATTTTTCTTTGAAACAGCCCTTGAAATTTCTGAATATCTAAATACAATCGATCGGACATCTATTTGGGCAGTTGGATTCGAGAGCTTTGCTGGAGTCCTGGGATTTTATCTGAACTTTCAGGATACGGTGAATGGTCATGGGCAATATCTGTATTGGCCACGGTTAAGCAGTGGTAAGATTTCCGCTTATAACATGCCTTTGTATGCAATCTATCCGCACTTATTTGCCAAATACAATGACATCTGGTATGACCAAATCCTCAATGATAAATCTCTGTATTCAGGAATAGCTCAAAATCCATGCAATACTCTGGAATTTTATAATTCTGAAAGCGAATTTGGGGTTTTCTTTACGCTTTTAGACGTAATTATTCAGGGTACAACGTGGAATTTTAAGCATGGATTCAAGTATCGAACTGATGATCAGTTATTCCACATGATTACAGAATTTGAATGCGTAGATCAAGATTTGGAGGATATTGGCCTAGCTTACGAAATTACTAGTACTCCCCAAGGTGAAAACACATCTTTCAGACCAGAAAAATTTGTTTTAAGAAATGAGACAATGTCTGTTGCTGTCTCAGCTCAAGAAGTGTGGAAGGCAGACCAATACTTTGAGGATTTCTATTCACAAATAGACATTATTTCAGAAAACAGAGAACAATTTATTTTCTCTTTTTATGACATGAATCTAGCAGGATTTACGGAAAGATATCTTGAGCTCCATGAGCAACAAATGCCCGATGGGACAATCAAGAAGATGTTATGTGCAGGAATGTATGGCCTTGGGGATTACTCTGCAGGAACATGGATCAAAATTGATCCTGACTCTACTGGAACTAGATATACAATAGATAATTACGATTTATATCGCGATAGTTTCCTCCCTGTGACATCAAGCACGACATTTAGAGTAGGGATCAAATCTGGAAACATTCAAACGCTCTTTATAGCTTTTGATACAGATTTGAATGTTCCTATTACAGATACATCTGCAGTAGCATTCCAAATGTATTGTACAAGTTCAAGTTTCGATAGTTCGACAGAAGGAGCAGATTGTACAGTCTATAACATTGGCGGAAACGGTAACACAAATACAGCCCGTGAAGATTCTACTAGTTATAGTTTGGGCACAAATTCCGAAGCTGATAAAGTTTATTCTGGAAATATTGGGTCAGGGGGTTATAAAACTGCCTCCGCGAGTAAAATGGAATCCTTAACTGATTATTGGGCTTCCAATCGAGGAGATAATGAGGGATACATCAGTTTTCTATTAGATCATGATGGTGCGGAGAATGGTGACTATTACACTTTTCGTGAAAGTTCTTATTCAGGGTCAGGGACAACATATGATCCTAAGATATCATTCAGTTACGTCACTGAATCACAGACTGCCGAAATTTCTGGGGATGTCAAAGAAAGTGGGACAAATGATCCCATCCAAGGAGCTTCTGTTGAACTCTATTATGATGGTTCGTTACTCAATAGCACAAGCACTAACAGTCAAGGCTACTATTCCTTTTCAGTAGATGAATCAGATAATTTATGTGATTTGTGGGTATGGCATCAGGATTATGTGAAACAAAGTGAAGATGTAACTCCAAATGAAGATCAAGAAGTCGATTTCTTCTTGAATCCAGAAATTCCCCCAATGCCTAATCCACCTTATGGTTACAAGAACCCCACCTCCTTTTCCGATCCCATTTCGGCTTGGTCTTCCGAGACAGAGGCATATACCAAAGGGGGGGATTATGCTATAGGACATACGAGCGGATATAGCGTGTTTTACAAGAACTTTGCTTGGGATGTACCGAGTGATGTTACGATTCAAGGTGTTATGGTCTATGTTCATTGGAAACCAGTCTTTGATGACAAAATACGAGTGAAACTGGCTTGGAACAATTGGTCTTCCGCTTGGAAGTCTGTAACTGCCTTCCAGGGAGATTGGGATGAGGACTGGATAGATTTCTCAGACGCAACAGAATGGAATTCGACTATAGTTAACAGTAACAATTTTCGAGTGGTCATCCGGAAGATGACACAAGGTAGTAGTGCTGATAAAGTCCTGATAGATTGGGTTGGGACATTGGTAAAATATGTCGACCTCAATATCACTGCTGCTTCGGTACCAAATAATCCTGAAAAAGGGGATGAAGTCGAATTCAGTATTACGATAGAGAACTTGGGAACCACTTTGGCAGGCAATGTTGATGCAAGAATCAAAATCGAGGGAGATTCTTATGACTGGTCGGGATACATTTGTGGCTATCGTGATTGGGATGTAAATCTACCTGCAGGAGCAACAGAAACTCATTCTATCACAATCGACGCTATTTTCAATCACAATGGAAACTATTATGCTTGGAATGTTGGAGATTACAGAGTCGTTCAAGTAGATGCTACGTGTAATCAAGATTCAACTAATTCTTACATCACTGAGGTACCATTCGATGTGGATGGTGCATCCAGTGGTGCCAAAAAGATCTTTGCTGTGGTGTATTATGACACGGAATTCACAGATCTTTCATGGGTTAGTTCCGTTAGTAGTTTTTTTTATGGTGCTGTTTCACATGACATCAAGGTTCATGATGACAGTGATGAACTTATTGCTACCTATAATGATGGCTTCGAAGAATTAATGAATGTTGAATATGTGGGATTATTCCGATCAGGATGGGATCCAGCAAGTAATCTGGATTTAGAAGAAATGTTTGATGATGTGAGGAATTATGCAGAGACCGATCTAGGGTTGGATAAACCTTGGAAAAAGATTGGTGATACTGGAACCCTTACTAGCAGCGAAAATCATGGTTTTGATGTGCTTGGAGGTTTATCTGGGACAGGTACACAAGGAACGGGAGGCTATGGAACCAAAACTGGTTCTTGTTTTGTTGTCCAAGGAGTAGAAGAGGACAATAATGACTATGGAGGACTAGTGTTAGTGCATGAGCTTTCACATCATTTTGGAGCCAGTGATCATCACCCTCCTGAATGGGATATTCTAATCGATTGTGTTATGAAAGATGGTGAATTTAATGTTGAATATCCTACATATTATGTGCATTGGGATGGCAGTGTTGATCAAATGGGATGGTCTTTTATGGGGTAAGCCATAGATATCCTCATCAATTTCCTTTTTTATTAAGAATGGTCTTTCTTAGCTTTCAAAACATCTATTGAAGAAAAATTAAAGAAATAAAAAAATACTTTTTATACTCAAATACCTTGTGACTTCAAAACCTTGAAATTCAGTGGTGAATAGTGAACAAACTCATGAAGAAATACAGATTCTTCATCCTCTGCTGTATTATATCCATCATGATTGTCCTAGTGATTCCTTGGGTGTTATTTGATAGTGATTTTATCAAAGACTCGTGTGCAGAAAATGATGATAAACAGGAAATTGCTAAGAGTGCATGGAATCAGACTTATGGGGGAACTGGTATGGAACGAGCATATGCTATCCTCCAGACTGCAGATGGAGGCTTTATCTTAGCAGGTTTCACCTTAATTACTGATGCTGATATGTGGCTCGTTAAGACCGATGAAAATGGATTAGAACAGTGGAACCAGACCTATGGCGGTGGATGGGGTGGGGATTTGGCAAGATCCCTCATCCAAACTACAGATGGCGGCTTTGCGCTCGCAGGTTATACTTATTCCTATGGCGCAGGTGGATCTGATATGTGGCTGGTAAAGACTGATATGAACGGATTACCACAATGGAACCAGACATATGGAGGAATTAGGTTCGATAGTGCTTTTGCGCTTCTTCAGACATTAGATGGGGGCTTTGTGCTTGCAGGTGAGACCGAGTCTTATGGCGTGGGTTGGAGTGATATCTGGCTTGTAAAGACTGATAGGAATGGATTCCCTCAATGGAACCATACCTACGGAGGGGTCAGTTCTGATCGAGCTCTTGCACTTCTCCAAACAACAGATGAGGGCTTTGTTCTCGCGGGTGAAACCGAATCTTATGGTGCGGGGAGAACTGATATGTGGTTAGTGAAGACCGACAGAGATGGAATAATGCAATGGAATCAGACCTATGGGGGAACATACAATGATATTGCTTTTGCCCTTCTCCAAACGAGGGATGACTGTTTCGTCTTAGCAGGTAATACTGGTTCTTATAATGCACTTGGTAAGGATATGTGGCTTGTAAAAACTAGTAGGAATGGAGAAGTGCTATGGAATTACACTTATGGTGGTGTAGGTTGGGATAGTGCCTCCTCTATTTACCAGACAGTAGATGGGGGTTTTGCGCTTGCAGGTGAAACTAGATCCTATGGCGCAGGTGATGCTGATATGTGGCTTCTTAAGACCGATGAAAAGGGAATTGAGCAATGGAACCAGACATATGGAGGAACAAACCGTGATGCGGCTTTTTCAGTTATTCAAATCGCGGATGGAGGCTTTGCGCTTGCAGGTGCTACCAGCTCTTGGGGTACAGGCGAATTGGATATGTGGTTGGTGAAGATCCCTTCCATACCTCAGTCTAGTCCAAGTAATATGCCATTCGGACTTATTATTCTCTTCGGAATCGGACTTCTCCTCAGCTTTCTCCTTCTTTATCAAAAAACCAAGTGATGAAGAGTTTTAATGGCACTTCGAGAAGACTAATCCCTAGAATTATGTTTTAAAATGAGTAGTTTTTCAATTCAAAGCTCTTTCTCTAGTAACACTAAATCTCAAGTATTTCTAAGATAAGTGTTACCCTCTTCAAACTGGAGCTCCCCCACAAACCCCTAGACACGAAAGAACAGATTCACGAATTGTTTCAACCAATAGCATTGTATTTACGA
>JBHLMN010000002.1:0-410213 GCA_048938105.1 Promethearchaeota archaeon | reverse complement strand
TCACCCTCTTTTTTTCTCTTTTCCTCGGTTTACATTTCTTTTTCTAACTGAGAAATCTCGTAATATTTGCCTAGATTCTACTAGTAAAACCTAGTATCAAATCAGCTGTTACAAACCCTCTACTGGTGATATCATCTTAGATGATGAGGTGATTACAAAAATGACGGATCTACAATTAACCCTATACCGTCGACATAAGATGGGATTTCTGTACCAGTTACCCGAACTCAATTTGGTCTGGAATCTGACAGCTGTAAAAAATGTGATATTACCCATGAAGTTGGCTGGCCGTTGGAGCCATGAGCAACAAAAACAGTGTGCAAGACAATTGCTTACAGATATCGGGTTAGAACGTCGGTTTAACCACAAACCTTCCCAACTGTCTGGGGGTGAAGCCCAAGGGACGGGAATTGCGGTTGCTTTGGCTAATGATCCCGCGATTGTGCTTGCTGATGAACCAACAGGTGAGTTAGATAGCGTAGCAACATTTGAAATCATTGAATACTTCAAATTACTGAATAAACAACACGGAAAAACCTTTAGCGTGGTTACTCATGATAATCGGTTTTCTAAGATGACTGATAAATCCCTACGTATCTTAGATGGTAGAATTGTGGGATTACATCGAGCAACGGATCCTTCTGAAACTAGTTCAGAGCGGGAAGAGGTGATTTTTGTTGATGAGCAGGGTACCCTTCGCATTCCAGAAGCTATCCTGCGTCAAGGAGGTATCCGAAATCAAGTTAAAATCAAGATTCAAGATGGGATCGCAACCATTGTTCCTACACAAGGTGATTAACCATGAGTACTACAACAAAACAGATCTTACTAGAATTAGAAAACGTGAACCAACGCTATACCATTGGAAACCATACGATTGATGCTCTCACTGATGTTAATCTCACGATTCATCAAGGAGAGTTCGTTGTTGTAATGGGGCCGTCGGGAAGCGGCAAATCCACTTTATTAAATGTCATGGCAGGACTTGAGCGGTCATCATCAGGAGCAATTCGATTTCAACGGGCTAATTTGGCAATTCTAAGCGATCCTGAATTATCCTGGCTTCGTCGAAATCAACTTGGTTTTGTATTTCAGTTCTTCAATCTTCATCCCGTTCTCAGTGCCCTCGAAAATGTTGAGTTACCCATGCTTATCAGCGGGGTAAAACGTAAATATCGTGAACCACGGGCCTTAGAGCTACTAAAGCTCGTCAACCTAGAGAAACGCTACCATCATCTACCTCATGAACTTTCGGGTGGAGAAAAGCAGCGAGTCGGAATTGCGCGTGCGCTGGCAAATGATCCCGTCATTATTCTAGCGGATGAGCCTACAGGGGATCTCGATTCTGCGATGGGTCAAGAAATCATGAATCTTTTGATCACACTCAATCAGACACAGGGGAAAACCATTATCTGTGTGACCCATGATGATGAGTTCCTCACCTCTGGGATGCGGTTAATTAAGATGGAAGATGGCCAGATCATATCCGATTCTTACTTGTGAAATCAATGGTAATTTAGCTAGTTTCAATCACTCATTTAGTGAAGAACCTTCTATCTTTTACTTCGGTTGAGGAGAGTTGGTTCCACATCAAAAAAAGGACGAGAGAGTTTTGATCTGTACACTTTGTAAGGTATGAAATATATTCTCTCCGCTTTTGTGAAGTATTCAAGTCTTTTTGTGTGATTATTGCATGTTTAGAAGACTTCGTAACTGATTAAGTAAATCTGGTTCTTGTAAGATAATTTTAAGGACACTTGCTAAATCAGCAATGGAATTCAATTTATTAATGTCAATTTGACTTAAGGAGTCCGCTAATTCTGTGTCATTTCTTGCTTTTTCGAATAGATCTTTTTTTGCTTTTGTTTGTAGTAGGGATAATTGTTTGAATAATTTGTTAAATGATTTTTCGTCTGGTTCTGATGTTTGTAATAGCTCTGTTAATGTTACTCTGAATATTTGGGCGTATTTTTCTCCATCTTTTAGTTCCCACCATTTTAGGTCTTCCTCCTTAATTTCAGGGTAAAAAATTTTCGCTGTTCTACAGTAGACTTTTTCACATGATCGTGTTCCTGTTCTTTCCCGATAGCCTGCAGCTGTTACTATCCCTGCATCAACTAATTTTTCTAAATGTCGATAAATAGTTTTCAATGTATAAGCATATTCTCCAGTTTTTTGATCTAGAAATAGATTGTGAATATCTTTCACACTCATTACAGTATCTCGTAAAGCAGAAATAATCAGATAATGTTCTTTGATTAAATCCAATTCCTTTTTTGACACAAACTTCACATTTTGAGGTTTATATGTAATGTAAAAACAATAATCTGATGATTCTTGGTTTAATTCATCAGTGTTCTTCATTATGAGGTCCTCATGGAAAAATATAGTGAATTTAATCTAAAATTTAGTGAACAGGCCTTATTTCAGAGGCTATTCTGATATTAGATAAAGGTTAGCCACAATGGTAAACTAAATAAATATGATTACAATTATTGACAATGATTACAATCATTGTCATTAACTGCGAAAATTAAGGAGAATGAATAGTAATGAATTTAATTTATCGTCATTATGAACCCAATCAAGGATTAGAAGAACAACAAGCAAAAGTCTATATGGAAGTGTCAGGACTTCCTGCAGATGCAGAGGAAATCAAAAGGCGCTTCAAAGGGGAGAAGAGAGATCCACTAAGTGCCCGTTATGTTTTAACGAAAGATAATAAGCTTTTAGCATATGTTCAAACCAGTAAATGGGCTGCAAGACCAGGCACATATATTATTAGCTATCCTTGGGCTCTAACGGATTGCCCTCCTGAAGCTCAAGAAAAAATCTTTGATGAGTTAGTAACGTGGTTAAAGGACACTATTCATCCCCAAGTACTAGCAGGGGAAGTTGTATTTGATACACCTACCACTAATGAACGCATTACATTTTTTCAGAGGAAAGGATTTATTGAAAAGGAACATCTTTATGTTTATAGTGTTGATTTCGATGTAATGGATGTTCTTAATTGGGAGATGAATACTGAAATTGCCTCTTATGTGTGTCGTTCAGGTACACCTGAAGATCTTGGCCAAATAATAGAAGTCTGTCATGCGGATAATTACATGTATGATGTTTTTCCTAGTGTTGAGGAGGCAAAATACTACGTTGAAAGTACCTTTCTAAAGGATGATCATAACAAAATAATACTTAAAGATAGCCAAATAGTCTCTGTAGGACTTCCATATCGTAGAAAATTAACAAAAGGAAAAGATAAAGGACTTGAAATAATCGGTTTAACATCAGCAACACGACTAAACCATCCTCATGCTTGGAAACGGTTGGTTATTGAAGTTGCTAAAGATTGCCTCAAGAGTGGTTGGCAGAATCTTCCTTTAAGAATTAGCACATTATTTTTTGGGTATTCAATGAATGCAATCCATCTGGCACAATTACAAGACACTATTGAGGAAATTGCTGTTCTTTATGTCTTTCCTGATTAGAGCAGTGAGCTGAGATGGAGAATAAATATAAATGAAAGTATTAATTGGAATTCCTCTCTATAATGAACAAGCATACATTTCCGAGTGCCTTCATTCTCTTTATGAATTTTTAACTTCAGAATGTTCAAAATATGAAATAACTGTGTTACTATTAGATGATGGGAGTACTGATAAATCTAGAGAAATTTATCAAAAGTTAGCAAGGCAATATCCTTTCAAATACATCAGGCATTGGGATGGGCCCCTAGGGTATGGTAATTCAATTCTGACACTATTTCAGCAAACAAAATCAAAATATGATGTTTTGATCACATTTGATGCTGATTGTCAACATGCCCCTTTTAGCATTAAGGAGATCTTAGATCTTCTTGATTCTAATTCTAATATTGATTTGGTTTCCACAAGTCGCTATCTTTCCTATCGTTTTTGGCATCAGAATACAAAAGTCCCAATTGATCGTTATGTCATAAACATGCTAATAACAAAAATAATCAATAAGTGCTTTAATCTGGAATTAACAGATGCTTTTTGTGGATTAAAAGGTTATAGAGCAAAATACCTTCCAAATACTCTTGATCATGCAGGATATTCGTTTCCTCTAGTTTTTTGGCAATATGTCTCATCTAAATCTCTTAATCTTAGGGAGATTGCAACACCAATAATATATAGGTTAGATCGACGAAATCGTGGTGAATGGAGCTATCGTATAAAGGAATATTACAAGAAACTTGGATCTCTTATCTCTTGCCCAACATTAAAGCAAATAATTAGGCAAGATTACAAATATGCAATTGAAATTCTGACTGAAATAATAGATAATCATTCTAACTTCCCAATTTACACTTTCACTGATTTTATCAAGAATAATTACTTTGATCAATATAAAGTAGCCATAGAGACAAAGAAAAGTCATTTACAATACTCATGCTATCACTTAACTTAAAATTCCAGTGAATTAAATGCTTTATTCAAAATCTAATTGACTATGATGAATACACATGATATAAAGGAAAAAAAAATGAAAGTAATTTATCGAGAATATGAACCAAACCAAGGACTTGAAGAACTCCAAGCGAAAATTTATTCAGAAGTAACAGGTCGCACTGTTTCAGGTGAAGAGATCAGAGCACGATATAAAGACCAAAAAAAAGACCCAAAAACAACTATATATGCACTAACAGAAAGTGATGAACCATTAGCGTACGTACAAGCTACAGACTCAACTTCGCATGCAGGTAGAACACATATTAGTTTTCCTTGGGCTCTACCAGCTTGTCCAAGTGAAGTACAAGAGAAAATCTTTGATGAAGTCTTAGCATATTTACTACAGCGGGAACTTACCGATGAAATTACTGCTCCCCAAGTGCTCGATATAGAAGGGATTGAAGAAAGAATAAAATTTTTTGAAAAAAGAGGATTCTTTGAAAAAGAGCGTCTGTACTACTACTCTTATGATTTCAATATTAATGAAGTTTGCAAGTGGAAAATAACAGATGAAATTTCTTCATTCACCTGTCGAGCTGCAACCCTGGATGATCTTGAGTCGTTAATTGAACTATGCAAAGTAGATCCAAATTGGCAATTTTTAACCCAAGAAGTAGCAATGAACTATTTCAAGAATAAAGTCCTCAAAGATGGGAATGTTGTACTGATTTTTCATAAAAATCAAGTAGTGGCTACAGGAGCCATTCTGAGAGTTCAACCAGGAACAACTGTTCTTAGTGGTGAGGAAGAACGAATCTTATTGAGATTTTCAGCAGTACGACCAGGATATCATAATGCATGGAGGAGGATGTTTCTTGAACTTGCTAAAGAATGTGTAAATTTGGGGTGGAAAGACATTCCACTTCGACTTAATTTCCGTTTTTATGCTAGTTCCACCATTGCAGTTAATTTGGCAAAATTAATACCAGAATTCAATGATTTTGAAATTATTCTTGTCTATAAAAAATAAATAATGAAATCACTTAATTAAATCACTATAATGCCTTAAAATAATATATAAGATGAATAACAGATGAATGAGGTTTTTTAGAATGAAAACTATAAGGTTAGGAAGGACAAACCTTAAGGTTTCAAGGGTTGGCATTGGAGGTATTCCCATTCAAAGGCCACCCGAAGATGAAGCGATAAAGGTGCTCCAACGGTGCTTTGAGTTAGGGATTAGTTATATTGATACATCAATTGCCTATGGAACTAGTGAGGAACGCATAGGAAAAGCTATTACTGATTATCGCAATGATATAATCATTGCCACAAAAACAGGATGGCGAGATAAAGATATGGCCAATGAATGTTTAAAGAAAAGCTTGTCTAACTTACAAACAGACTATATCGACATCTGGCAATTCCATAATGTTAGTACTCCTAGTGCATTTAAGCAATTATTTAAAGCTGATGGAGCAATGGAAGCCGCACACCAAGCCTTGGAAGAGGGTAAAATAAATTATATTGGTATTAGTAGTCATTCATTAGAAATAGCTCGAAAAGCGATCATTTCAGAAGATTTTTCTACAGTTTTATTTCCTTTCAATTTCATAAGAAACGAACCTGCAGAAGAATTGCTAACATTAGCCAAGAGACATGATGTGGGATTCGTAGCGATGAAACCATTTGCAGGTGGAAGTATAAATAATGCTAATGTAGCAATTAAGTACTTACTGCAATTTGATACAGTTTTACCTGTAGCTGGGGTTGAAAAAGTCTCCGAGATCGAAGAGATTGTAGAGATCGTGCAAAGACCTTGGGATTTAACATCACAAGATCGAGAAATGATGGAAACTATTCATACGGAATTAAATAAGAAACTTTGTAGACAATGTGGGGAGTGTCAACCTTGCCCCCAAGGTGTGTATATTCAAATGTTGATGATTACGAAAGGAATGTGGCGCTTATGGCCCCGTGAAGAATTCCTTAATCGGTGGATGCCTCCTGCTGTGGATAGCTGGAATAAATGCAACCAATGCGGGGAATGTGAGAAAAAATGTCCTTATGGCTTGCCTGTAATGCAAACCATCTCTGAAAATATTGAGTTTTACAAAAAAGTAGCCAAAGGGATAGGATAGACTGTCATATGAAGAGCGATGTAATCCTCAATACACAAAATCAGTTCAATATTGGGATTTAATAGAATTTTACATTCATATCTCTAACAAAAGATGATATATTGTCAATTATTTTATCAGCTTGATCAGCAATAATAAGAATATTAAACCAAAAAGCGTAATCAATCTTATAAAGGTCTAATTTTGGTTGATAGCCAAATTTTTTTTGGTAGGCCTTGAAAATATCCTCTAATTTCTCTTTAACATCACCTAGATCGCCTAAAGGAAATGGATATTGAAATGAATAATGAATAACTTCTCTTTTCGCATCATAGATTAAATTTGATACTGTACGAAGGCTTTTCAAACTTGATTGCTCCTGAGTTTGCTTCTTCACTTTTCTGGAATAATTGACAATATTAGCACTTAATATATTCCTATTTGGTATGAGATGAAACACAGAATCAAATGTTTGAATTTTAGTGTAATTTAAAGTTATTTGAACGACCTTTCCTTCAGAATTCCCAAACTTCACTAGATCATCAATTTCAAATGGCCGACTGAAGAGCAAATAGAATCCAGCAATAAAATTTTGAACTGATTGAACTGAAGCGAATGACACTGCTGCTCCTAGGAAGGTTGAAAGGGCAAATGAGACTTCTGGAGGCATCTCTAATGTGAAAATAAAAGCATAAAGGATCAAAACCGCGGCTCCTAATCTAACTATGACTTTTAATCCATTAGCTGCATCAGGTGATACTTTTTCCGTTTTTCTCACTGTTCGTGTTATGATGAATTGTAGGATTCGTTGAAGAATAAATATTCCAACAATGGATAAAAAGAAGATTAAAATCCTAAGTTCCAACGGTAGATCAAGAAGTGGTTCTGTATCTGCTTGAAAAAATGTCATTTAGAAGCACCTCCTCCTAATTCAGGAAATATTCCCCTCCAGATTTGTTCAAGAAATTGTGAATAGTTGTCAAATAATTGATTGGCATCGGTTGCAGTGATTATAAAATATACCTCTTGTCGGAAAGTAAAGGCACCAAAATAGTATTCAATTGGATATCCAAAAAGCGAGTTAGATATTTCCTTTAGAGTAGTCGTTAGTCTGTTTTCCAATTCTTTAGTAGTAAGAGGAGGATCAATTACTGAATAGGTTACTTCAATTTTAGTTGTATATCTAACAATCTCCTTTTGTCTAAAAGGTTCTCTGAAAGCATTTCCAATGAATCCTGGTATAGAATATCTTTTTTCCTTTTTTTCTGTACTCTCATCTTTTCTAAGAATGATATTCGAATTTAGGACAGATGCTGTCAACAAATTACTGTTAGGAATTGTTACGACTGTTTTATTAAGTTGCATTACCTCAGTATATAGTAAACCGATCTCAATTACGATTCCTTCATTTCCTTGGGCACTAATGAAATCTCCTACCCCAAAAGGACGAGTGATGATTAGATATAATCCTCCAACTACGTTTGCTGCAATAGATGTACTAGCGAACCCAATTGCTGTAGCAACTAATGTCGATGTGTTAACAATTAACTGAGGATCCACATCAAATATTAATGCAATACCAACAAAACCTATGAATATCTGTAGTATTGATATAAAATTTCTAACACCATTTCGAGCTTCAGTAGGTATTCGTTTAGTTCTTCTGATGAAAAACTTCAGAATTCTCCCAACGAACCACAGTGAAAATAAAAAAGCAATAAATACTGTGATTGTAATTACAATGGGACTTAATGATTCGATGAAGGATATTAAGGGTGAAAAATCAACTTGCTGAAGAATACAAATCACCTCTGATTGTAATTAATGTTTGTTTGAACGGAATATTATTTATAACTTTTTTTCTTAGTAAAATGTATTATCTATAAATTATATAATGAACAATACAATCTTGTTTAATTATCTGAAAATTAAAGAATTAAAAAGATTATTAACTTCAATAACTGGTTTGAAAGTATCTGAATTTAGAAGAATAGAAAAATGAATCCTTCACTATTTAAGGTGATATTGAATTAACTGTACTTGGTAACATTAGAGTAGCATTAGATACAATGATTATCAGTGAAGTGGTAGAGTTGTTTCATGAATTTACAGATATGGGATTTAACTGTATTAGCTTTAATGTACCCAACTCTCATGATATAGATTCAGTTAAAATAGCTTTTAAAATATCTTTGTAGAAGGGAGATGACCATTTTTCAATTTTTTATAGGAATAGAAACATTTTCGTCTCATAGAATAAAGATACCGCTCATGAAATCATGTTATTTTACCAATTAGATAATCGAAATATTCTTAATGAGTCATTTCAGAACTTTGCAATCATAATTTTTTACTACGATCGAATGAAGCAGATCAGTGTGAGAAATATGTCGAAAATTACTCCAGATTTGTGGATGAAATCATGGGATTCACATGTAAAAAATAATCTAGAATACCCAACTGAAAGTCTTGGTGTTCTTTATACTCGTGTTATGAGTAAATTCCCTGATAAACCTGCTTGTTGGATGCTGAACAGGGAGATTACTTATAGAGAACTTCTAGAACTAGTACAGAAATTTGCTTCCTTCTTACAACAAAATGGAGTGGAGAGAGGAGATGTGGTCTCGATTTGTTTACCTAATTGTCCTCAGTATCTGATTGCTCATTTTGGTACTCTTCTTGCTGGTGCTGTAGCCTCGGGGTTAAATCCTCTTTTAAGTGAAAACGAGGTTACATATCAATTGAACAACAGTAAGAGTAAAGTTATCGTGACTATGGATGTTATTTATGATAAACGATTGAAGAAAATATTGGATGATATTGCTACTCTTGAGATTGTCATTGCCACGAACATTTCAGAATATATGGGATTAAACAAAATAGCTGTTTTTTTTGGAAAACTAATTGGTAAAATCCCAAAGGGGAAAGTGGATGATTGGCCTGGAAAAAAGGTATTCAAATTCTCAGACATCATAATAAATACATCTATTAATGTCAAGAAAGTCGAAATTGATGTAAGCAACGATTTAGCTTTACTACAATATACAGGAGGCACTACAGGAGCCCCAAAAGGAGCAGAACTAACTCATAGTAATATTATTGCTATGCATACTCAATTCACACATTGGTGTTCTATGGACGACAAAGAAGTGGCACTATCAGCTTTCCCCATGTTCCATATTGGGGGATTAATTGTGGCGACCCAAGCGGTATGGGTAGCGGGTAGTCAGATTCTGATTCCTAATCCACGAGATACGGATCATATTATCAAATCAATGATCGAAAAACAACCCACAATATTGGGAAATGTCCCCACTCTTTACGGGATGATAATGAATAACCCCAAATCCAAAGAGATTCCAAAGGACGTTTTAGACAATATTACTGTCTATATTTCGGCCGCGGCACCTTTTCCTGCAGAAATGATCAGAGATTTTGAAAAGCATATGCAAGCAGAGAATAAAGTGATGGAATTGTATGGACTGACCGAAACAACAACAAATATTTCCAATCCTTTTTTTGGTAAGAAAAAAGTGGGAAAAATTGGACTACCTCTCCCCGATACATTAGTAAAAATAGTCGATATAGAGTCAGGAGAAGAATTGAATACTGGAGAACCAGGGGAAATTTTGATTAAAGGCCGTACTATTACTCGCGGCTATTTCTACAATCAACAAGCAACAGAAAAGACAATCAAAGAGGGTTGGTTCCACACTGGGGATGTTGGTATTATGGATGATGATGGGTATATTCAGATTGTTGACAGGCTTAAAGACATGCTTATCATCAGTGGCTACAAAGTCTTCAGTGTTCATGTCGGTGATGTCTTATCTAAGCATCCTGATATTGAGTTAGCCACAATTATTGGCCTAGATGATCCAAATCGTCCTGGAAGCCAGATTGTCAAAGCTTATGTAGTATTGAAGAAAGGAATTAAATTTACTTATGAGATAGAAGAAGATATCAAAATCTTTGCCATTGAAAACTTGTCTAAATATGAAAAACCAACATTATGGGAATTTAGAGAAGAATTACCTCTCACTTCAGTCGGTAAAGTACTCAAGAGAGCTTTACGAGAAGAATCAGAGTCTAGGTAGACTTCTAGTCTACCTAATATTTTCACCTAAGGGTGGTATAATCTATTTCAATCAATGCACACTCTTATAAACCGTGGTCTTTTCTAAGGAGAGCTCTGTACCTGATGTTAACACCGTTTTTACCCCGAGTTATTCGATTTTTTTTTCGGTTTGAAATAATTGGAGGAGAGAACTTAGACAAATTTCCCGAAGGTAAAGGTATTATCTTGTGTATTAATCATCAATCTCATTTGGACGGTTTTATGGTTATTAGTGCCATTCTCTCACCTTTTGGACCAAGAAAATTCCTTGGCTTCATCGCCTCGGGAAAAATTCTGTTAGGAACACTTTTTGGTCGAATACTCTTAATTTTAGGAGCAATACCGATTTTCCGAGAGAATCCAAAACCTGCCCTTGATTATAGCTCTAAATCCGTATTAGAAGGTTTTGCTGTGTTAATAACTCCTCAAGGTAGACGAATTCATAGAACCCCATTTCATGACTATTTTAGCTTAGCTGAAGAAGGGCGCACAGGAATCGGTAGAATCGTTCTCACCACAAATGGTAAAATCCCAGTAATGCCAGTATACATTCATGGAACAGCTGAAGTTTTGAGACCAGGGACAATTATTCCAAAATTTGGATCCTATATCTCAATTTCCTTTGGAAAACCAGTCTATTTTCATCAATATTCTCGCAAAGGGGGATGGACTGAATCTGATGCTGATTTCTTCCCTAAAGCTAGAGAAATAACTAATAATATTATGTATTCATTACGAAACTTGTTTCTACAAACAGAAAAACATTATATTAAATTTCTTGAGTTAAAATTTAACAAAAAGATTGAAGATATTACTGTTTCTTCAAACAAACAGAACGAATTCAATAAGTTACTCCACAAACTTACTCGTGTCCCTCCAACCCAAATTCAAGATCTAATTGAATTCTATCAATAGTGAGATTATTCAAGACCATAATGAAGCCGATACGAATATACAGCAAATTGAATTACATATCCTGTTCCTGTTTCAAGACTAAAATGATCACTGACCCGTTTATTCGCGCCTAGAGCAAATATTATTTCATCTTCTGCTAATATTTGCTTTTTCTTATCACAGATCTGAATTTCTAACCGTTCGTATTTGACATTCTTTTCGCTTCTCAAATAGGTAAAGACAATCATTGGGATTTGAGGAATATAGGGTTTATTCTCCTCTAATAGTATGTAATCTTTGAATGGATATGGTTGATAATCTTTCTGCCCCTTAGGTCTGAAGTTTAGATAAATTTTACCCTTTTTTGGAGACTCAACTTTAGGGGTGATATATAGTAAACGAATTTTATAAATAATCGATTTTCCAAAAACTAGGTTGTGTATAATGCTGTAGGTGTCTTTATTCTTATGTAATGATGTGTGTATATAGTTCACACCAAGATTAATCATGTCTGGTACAAGGTTATCCTTAAATTTGAACCCAGTGTCCCCTCCTCGAACTTTTGTGCCACAGATATTGACCATTGACAGAAGATACAAGTCTGCTTCTGTAAATATCTTTTGAGTTTTTTTTAGTGTGCTTGACGGATGTAATTCTAGATCCCGCTTAGTAATTTGAGCTCTTCGATTAATAATATTGAATGCAACTAATCTTGGTAATCTTGATAGACCACATAAATGGGGAGAACCAATTGTCACCAGCAGTTTAACCTTTCTAGGATCAAAAGTTTTAACGAAGAATCTCCCAATAAGACCTCCTAGCGAATGCCCAATGATATATAGCGCTTCTTGATTAGTTAGATGTAAAATTTCGTAAATAACATTCTCAAGATGATGAGTATTCGTTTCTACTCCTAGAGTATCATCATATAAAGCCATTGCAAAAATATTACGAAAACCATCTGCCCATAGATATCTCACCATCCAGTTCCATGTTGAATAGTTTGAATGAAAACCATGAATGAGTAGAATCGGGAAAAAACGTTCTTCTTTTAGTTTACTTTCGACGTCTTGGTGGATGTAACGCCAGATCTTTAGTTCTGGATCTATTTGTAACCAATGAGCGTCCAGTTCGGTGAACCTGGAGGTTACATCAACATATTGAATTTCATCTTGAGTTGGTACACTTAAATCCTTTAAATAACCTTCATCCCATGAGGCCTCCTCATCTAACTGATACTCGAATATGTTTGAAGGAACATGAATCGGAATAACCTCACGAATCATCCCCACTGGCTTATCAAAATGTAAATGAATCTCAATTTTCCAGTTCCCTGGTTCTTCAAGAATTGGAACGCGCCAATGATGATTAAAACCAGGTTGTGCTTTCCCCGATATATTACCTGTAATTTCACCTTTAGGAGATTCTGCAATGAAGGTGTATTTAACTTCTCTTTCAATATTGAATGACACTATCAAATAAGCAGGTAAATTTTGTAAAACTCCTCCCTTCAGATTAATATTGTCATAAACATCTATAATCTGATATTCAAATTCATTCATTTAACCTAGATAGATGAGTTTGGTTTTTTATTTTTTTCCCTCAATTTATTTTCTATTAATTTGGCAGATATTCTGTTTTTCTTTAAGTATTTACATAAAATATTAATATAGATATAGCTAGCTTCTTATTTACTAAAACTTAATATTTCAACTGGAAATGATGATAATGCAGGAATATGACGTGATCATCATTGGTTCAGGCCTTGCAGGACTGACTGCAGGAGCGAAACTAGCCAAAGAAGGGAAGAAGGTATTTCTAATTGAACAACACGAAAAAGTAGGGGGATGTGCCACTGTCTTTCATAGAAAAATTCAGGGCAAAAAAACTGGATTTGAAGTCGGATTACATGAGATGGACGGGATAGATAACGCATTTGACCCTAAAAACCATATATTTGAAGAACTAGAAGTAAATAACAAGGTCAAATTTATTAGAGTTCCAGAATTTTCCGAATAACAAATGGTAAATTTGATATTTCAATACCACAAAATATTCCTGAAGTTAAAGATGTTCTCTCAAAAGCATTTCCAGATGAAAAAGATGCTGTGGATACTTTTTTTAAGGATATCAAGCAAATTTATGATTATCTTGTAGAAGGAAACTTAGAAAAACTAGCCTCTATTAGTCAAACAAGTATTGGGGAGTACCTTGACACAATCACTGATAATGAAGATCTAAAATTCGTTTTAACTGAAAATTTAGGGTATTATCATGATGATCCTTATGGCCTCTCCTTGATTTTCTTTTCTGCCTCTCAGATTAGTTATTTTACTGGAGGTGGACATTTTATCAAAGGAGGATCACAAACACTTTCAGATCACTTAGCCAGTGTTATTTCAAATAATAATGGTACCATTATACTAAAACATCTGGCTACAGAAATTATCACTGAAAAGGATAGTGCCATTGGAGTTAAATATACGCAAACAAAGCAAAAGAATACGAAAGATCACGAAGAATTCTGTGTTCATGCAAAAGTGGTATTAGCAAATGCAGCTCTTCCAAACGTTGTCAATGAATTAGTTCCACAACTTCAAAATACGGAATACCAAAAGAGAGTTAATTCTCTTAAACTAGCATGCTCAATACTCTCATTATATCTTGTTTTTTCTAAACCTCCTGTAACTCTAGGGCATAACGCGTATTCCATATTCGTTCTTTCCGAAGATCTCACCAAATTGAAAGATTTCTATCCACGAGAGAAAAGCGGTGACTACTCAAAGAAAGGGTTCACATTTGTTGATTATAGTATGATAGATTCTCAGATCAATGATGAAGGAATTTATACAGGAGTAATTTGTTATATTGATTACTTAAATCACTGAAATCGACTAGATAAAACAGAATATGATAGTAAAAAAGAAGAGGTGGCAAAAATTTTCATCGATAGATTAGATAAAGTTATTCCTGGTATAAAAAACATAATCATTTATCATGAAGTAGCTACTCCAAAAACTATGCTTCGATATACATTAAATCTTGAAGGGACGGTATATGCCTTCGCTCAAACACTTAATCAAGTTGAACCAATGAAGCACAATATCCGGAAACCACCTATACGGAATTTGTGTTGTGCATCAGCTTGGACTGGAAGTGGGGGTTTTTCTGGAGCGATTATGGCAGGTTATTCCTGTGCCCAAAAGATTATGAAAGATTATTGGAAATGATGATAGGAAAACGATTTAACCCTCGTTATAATCAGAAAAAACTTTCAAAATTCGCTCTCTTAATATATTAACTAAATTCTCAACTCCCTCTGCGACTTCAGGGGTTAATTTCTCACTGAAATAACCAGTCTCTTTAACTTGTATACCATAGACCTCAATCTGATGTGGAACTCTATATCCCCCTACTTTAGCATATCTTAAAATTTGAAGTACACCTATTCCATGGGAAGATACCCCAATAAGGTGTCCTGTGCTATATTCACTTAAGTCACTTATATAGAAGAATTCTCCGGGTTTTAACCCCTGGTCAGTCATAGAGGCAGCATCAACAATTATTGCTCTTTTATAACCATCGATTTCATCTAAGATGTCAAATCCCCCTGTATTTAAATATTTAAATGAAATATTCAAGTGTTCTAAGCTTGAATCTCGTTCTAGACGTTCAACAACCCTGATTCCAGCTCCATCATCCATTCTAATCTCATTACCTACCCCTAATACTACAAGATGCTTAGTTTGAATCAACTCTTTCTATTAACTCCTATCAAATTCTCTCTAGAAAAAGCCATTAAAATGTTTAGACAGTCGTTTCAGAAGTAATACATGAATTTTCTAGAAAGAAATATCGTGATATTTCCTAATTGCTAATCAAACCTGTGAATTTCCCTTCAAGTCCTTTAAATGATCGTTTGATGTTGACTTAAATATATTAAATACAAAAAGGTCACAAAAAGATTTAAATATTAAAAAAAGTATGTATCATAGCATATAAATTTTTAAAAACTATCCTAAATTAACCTAATCATGAAAAAAAGGAGAAAAATCTAAGTATGAGTAATCGCGATCATTTTTTAACCACAAATGATCAATCAATTACTGATGATTCTTATGGATTTTTTCTCTACTTTTTTGACGAAGTACAAGGACATATTCCACTTTTTACTTATCCACCAGGATTATTATATAACAAAGAGGAAAAGAAGATCATTTCAATACATAGTATCTGGTGGCACCAAGATAAATTTTTGGAATCAGAGAAGTTTATCTCTATTGATTTAGAATTGAGAGGTATTATCTACTGTGCAACCCTCATTTTATGCCAGACTAGAAGAGCTAAAAGACGTTCTGGAATGGATTCTGAAAAGTGGCAAGCAGAAAGGTTTGTTTTAATCGTTAAGGCTCCTTCAACAGTCTCTTTCGTTGCTCAAGAGATATTACATGAACTGAAGACAAGGATAAAAGACTCTATTGGTGAAAACCTATGTTTCCTTGTGGAAAATCACCTTAAAATGGAAGAAGAGTCTGAGATTAGGGATTTTCTGAAAAAGAAAGCGAAAGACATTGAGTATCAACTGAGAAACCTTTGCATATCATTAATTCCGAAAATCCCTATCACTGAACTTGATAAGGTCCTTGAAAGGAGATCCCAAGAAGAAATCGCTGGACTAGAATCTGACATTCAAGAATCACCGATTCAATTACATCAAAATAAACCCAAACTACGATTTTCAATACCCATGGGGAAAAATCATGAGATTAATAAAGCCAGACCAGAAGTTACTCTAGCTTTAGAACCAGAACGCGTTGAAATCGTCGATATAAAACATTTTGACAATAGATTGGTTCAGGTAACAGTTCGTAATAATAGCTCAGATGTGATTATTAATCCTCTTCTTAAAATTTATGAATCTCAGGGATTTTTTGGAAAGGACATTCTTGTCTCAAAAATAGAGAAATGGGCTCCAAAAAAAGATGTTTCTATTGAATTTAAGCCCACAAATACAAGTGGAATTATCTATTTCCTTAAAATTGAGGATAAAAAAGAAACAATAATAGTTAAAAGAATTTTAGGTTAGGATTATTGATTTGATCTAGTTTTAGCTTATAGAAAAAAAAGGGAAATTTGTGGTTTACAATGATGCTGAGGCTGCTATCAGCCTAGCCTTTTCTTTCACGGTTGCAAAATAAACTGCCAAGGGTCTATAGAGCATGTGTGACCATTTCCCAAATGGGACTTCCACTATCAGCATAGGTCCAGCTATCATAAGGTGAATCACATAGATGAAATAGCTTGGATAGGTTAAGTTCATAAGCCGGAATAAGTGAAGAAAAATCCCAGTCAAAGCAGTTAGAAACAACAGAATTAAGAATATCCAGTCCGAGGTATGTGAGAATTTATGAATCTCCTCTCTTTTCTTATAACGACTCCACATTGATTCAAGTGTCACAAAAAGTAATGCTGCTGTCCCATAATAGCCTAGAAGTGATGTCCAATGCCATGTCGTATCATCTATCTGAAGCTTTGGGATTAACGGTTGTAATTCTGCTGGAAACCAAGCTAAACCTGCAAAGGGATTTTTAAGGAAGACAATCACTAAAGAAAACATTATGACATATCCTGATACGAGAATTAGGTGTTTAATCCATCGCCATTTATTATCACAACTAGCCCATCGATATTGTGTCAAAGCACTAAATGCAAATTTAATGTATGCCCCTATTGATGTTATATAGAGCTTGAATGGAACTTTCACGCTATCATCCTTCAACATAACAAAATAAAACATTCTAAAGGCATTTGAAAGGAGAAGAACCGATAAAACACCTAATAAAACAAGATCTCCAAGGTGTATCCACTCGGGGGGGGCAAAAGCATCGATTGAAACTCCATCTGCTTTCATTGTACTAATACCCATTAACGTAGAAACAACAAAGATACCAAGTATGAGAAGAGCTAGTCCAATGAGAGCGCCAAATTCCCATCTTTCAGATAGATAGAATCTTTTAGACAAACCTGTCCAGTCATATCTCGATGTAAGGTATCTACGGGTTGCCATCATAAATTCACCAGGCTCAGCCTGACTTGGACACGTTGTTGAGCAGTTTCCACAGTAGTAGCATAACCAAGGTTCTGTCTGTGATAATATTTTCTCTTCCAAACCCAGAACAGCATATCGAATGATTTTCCTTGGAAATTCACTTCCACTTACTGATAAAGGGCATGTGACCGTACATTGGCCACATGAAAAGCAAGCAGAAACGTCAAATGCTCCAAATTTCTTTATTGTACTAAATACTTCAGGCTTTACGACATATGCTTTTTTTGATCCTGTTTGTGTTGAAGTTGCCATTATGATTTCACCTATTTATGTTTTAATAGTTTTTATGGGTCCAAGCTCCTTTATTTGTTGTGTAAACTCACTCATGACTTGAGCAAATCGTTTTCCTTCAGATGCAGAGATCCATTCAAGACGAAGACGGCCAGGTTCCCAACCCAATATTTTTAACGATTCTATGGTATTATTTATACGAACTTCCGCACTTAAATTTCCCTCAAGATAATGGCAATCCCCTGGATGGCACCCTGCAATTAGGACTCCATCTGCTCCTTTGAGGAAAGCTTTGAATATGAAAGAGGGGTCAACTCGTCCAGAACACATTACACGCACTATACGGACATTTGTAGGATATGTTAAACGAGAAACTCCAGCTAGATCTGCTCCAGCATAGGAACACCAATTGCAAGCGAAAACAATAATCGTTGGTTCAAAAGACTCTCCTAAAACTTTTTGTGGTTTAGTTGTAGCTTTAGCCATTTTTATCACCGTCTCTTAAGGCGCCTCCACTGGTGGTTGTCCTGTATTTGACGAGGAAGCTGTTACCTCTGGTTTAGTAAGAATAGCATTAACTTGAGCTTCAATTGTTTCGTCTTGGAAGTGATTTATTGTAATAGCACTCACAGGACATGTTACTACGCAAAGACCACAGCCTTTACATACTCCTGGATTAACGAAAGCCTTAACTGTCTTGAGAGTCTTTGTTTCCAATTCTACTACTTTTTCTTGGAGCTCAATCGCTTTAAATGGACAAATTTCAGCACATCTTCCACAACCTCGACAAACATCTTGATCAACCTCAGAAATGGCACCTTCGGAAAGAAGGTAACCTAGTGCTAATAGCGCCATAACCCTGACTGCTGCACCGCTTGCTTGGTAAATACTTTCATTCGTGAATTTCGGATAGTGGGCAGTACCAGCAAGGAATACTCCATCTGTAGCAAAGTCAATTGGACGTAATTTTACATGTGCTTCTAAGAAGTAATGATCAGCCCCACGAGGTACCTTAAACTTTTGGCTAAGATCTTCATTTGGTTTTGGAACCAGAGGAGTGCTAAGTAAAATAAGATCTGGATTTATCTGAAGGAATTCCCCTAGTGTTTGGTCAAATACTTCTACCTTGCCATCGGAGTGAACTTCTGGTTTTTGATCATCATTGTAACGGATGTAAACAACCCCGAGTTGTCTTGATTTCAGATACAATTCCTCAAGGGTTCCGTAAGTTCGGATATCTTTGTAAAGAACGAATACATTTGCGTTTGGATTTCTTTCTTTGATACGAATACTGTTCTTAATAGCAGTAGTACAACAAATCCGTGAGCAATAAGATCTTGGAGGTTCTTCTTCACGAGAGCCAACACATTGAATCATGACAACAGTTTGAGGGTCTAAATTATCAAACTCTAGTTCAAACTCTCGTTGAGTTAATACATTAGAATTCTTTCCATATTGGTAATATCCATTAGGAATAAATGGTTCAGCCCCAGTAGCAATTACTGCGGCTCCAAATTCGATCTCTTGACCTTTTATTGTTGCTTTGAAATTCCCAACAGCTCCGCTAATGTCCTCTATTTCAGCATTAGTGAAAACAGTGATATTGCGTTCATTTTCAACTTGACTTACTAAATCATCAACTATCTCTTTTCCTTTAAGACCCTGATGAAGCTGTGGGATTTGAAGAAGTTCCCCACCTAATTGATCTTCCTTTTCTATGAGATAAACTTCGTACCCGCCTCTTGCGATGTCAAGTGCACAGGTCATTCCCGTGACGCCTCCTCCAATAACGACTGCTTTTTGGATAATAGGAATTTTCTCTTTTAAAAGGGGTTCGAGCCGACATGTACGAGCTAGAGCACCTCTAATCATATCTTTTGCTTTTTCAGTTGCATCCTCTTCTTGGTGTGGATGAACCCACGAGATATGTTCCCGAAGATTTGTAAGATCAAAAAGGAACTCATTCAGTCCTACTTCTTGAAGTGTGCTCCTAAATAAGGGTTCATGAGTTCTAGGTGTACAAGAAGCAACAATTATTCTATTCAAATTATGTTCTTTAATTTTTTCTTTAATTAATAACTGAGTATCTGCTGCGCATGCATACATGGGATCAGTGGCATATTTCACATTTGGGAATGTTTCAGCATATTCTGCGACTGCTTTAACATCAACAACGGAAGCAATATTATGCCCACAATGGCAAACGAACACACCCACACGAGCTTCGTCTTCAGGACTCACCTTTAAAGGCCTAGGTAGCTTAACTTCTTCAATTTGTGTTCCTCTGACGTTTTTTAACAATATAGAGGCTTTAGCAGCGGCTCCACTGGCCTGAGCAACGGTATCGGGAATATCTTTTGGCCCAGAAGCAACACCACATACGTATACCCCAGGAACGTTAGTTTCAATTGGTTTAATTGGATCTGTTTTGACAAATCCGTACTCATCAAGTTCGAGATGGAGACACTCCTTTAAATAGTCAGTCTGGGAACTTGTATCCATACCAGTAGATAGTACCACCATATCCATTTCTTCTGTGGTAATTCCTGGAGTACCTACGAAGTTTTCATACTTTAATAACAGATTATGGGTTTCTGGGTCTTCTTGTATTTCATAAACACGAGAATTGATAAAATGGATATTAAATTCATTAATTGCTCGACGATAGAATTCATCAAAACCCTTCCCAAAGGCACGGATATCCATATATATTATATATACCTCCAAGCCAAGATCGTGTTCTTTGGCCATTATGGCCTCTTTGATTGCATACATGCAACAAGCTGCGGAACAGTAACTCCTATCAATAGATAAATCTCGAGAACCCACACACTGTAGGAAAGCAACCTTTTTTGGATGTTTCCCATCTGATCGTCTTATTACTTCTCCTCCTGTTGGGCCTGATGCACTGAGAAGTCTTTCAAACTGCAGGGTTGTGAAAACATTTGGATATTCCCCGAAATGGAGTCTTTCAATCTTCTTAACATCAAAAGGATCGAATCCTGTTGTTGTTATGACCGCTCCGACATTTATTTCACATTCTTCATCTTTCTGATCAAAATCAATTGCCTCAGGTCCACAATTCTTTTTACAAACTCCACATTTCCCTTTTTGAAGAAATCTACAAGTTTCAGCATGAATATAGGCTACCTTGGGGACCGCTTGTGGGAATGGAATGGAGATATTTTTTCTTCCAGCTCTTTCTCTTCCCTTCTTATCCTTCCGTGTGAGACCTTCATTAAAATCATCATATACCCATACAGGACATTTTTCTTCACAAACCCCACAACCTGTACATTTAGCTTCATCAACATAACGGGCTTTTTTCAGGTATTTGAGAGTAAAATTTCCAGCTGAACCGGAAAGGTTTTGGGGTTCACAGTAAGTTAGTAGTTCAATATTCGGGTGACGTTGCACATCTACTAGTTTTGGCCCGAGGATACACATCGCGCAATCAAGAGTCGGAAAGGTCTTATCTAGTTGAACCATTCTCCCACCGATACTTGGATTGCTCTCCAATAGGTATACTTTAAATCCTTGATCTGCAAGATCCAGAGAAGCTTGAATACCAGCAATTCCTCCACCTATAACTGCTACTGAACCGATTTTTTCTTCTGACATTCTGTTTACCTCTCAATTACTACTTTTTAGTTGAAATTTCGTCAATAATCATTCCCAATTCTTTTACTTGAAGCTGATAATCATGTTGAGGTTCTCTATCTTCTAATACACAATTTAAATGAGCAAAACATTTTGTACATGCTACCGTAAGTGTTCCATCATTACCAACTACCTGTTTTGCTTCTTCTAATTTATTTAACATTACTACACGTGATTGATCATCGCATCTAAGCCAAGCTGATACCCCACAACAATTTGTAAATTGTTTATTTAGGGGTAACTCTTTTAATGTTGCACCTGTATTTTTTAATACAGTTCTTGGACTATCATATACTTTCATAAACCTACCAAGTCGGCAAGGATCATGATATGTTAATGTGACATCTTCTCCCTTAAAACCAAGTGCAGCTTGGTGTTCCTCAATGAATTGAGAAATATGTTGAATTTTTATGTCAAGATCGTATAATTCACTGAATGTGTAAAAACACTCAGCACAAGAAGTTACGAGTGTTTTAATGTTTGATTCTTTGATCATAGTCACGTTAAATTGCTGAACTTTATTGAAGGAGTCAGTATCCCCAGTCCAATAAGCATCGTGACCACAACACTTAAGAGAAATGACATTAGGTTTAATTCCCACTTTATTCATTATATTTATTGCACTTTGCCCAATTGGATGAAATTTAGTCTTTTCTAAACCTAAAAAACGATCAAATAGATCGACGCATCCAGGAAAATATGCAATGTTAGAATTTGGGTCTATTTCACCTTCGTAATCAAATTCCATTCCCTTTTCTGTCATTTCTGCCATGAAAATCTGCAGTAGATTGAAAACATTATGATGAGCGAAACTTTTTTCATCGATTACTGTTTCTTCACGTGATAACCGTATGAATTCAGGAATGTTAACCTCCTGAGGACACACCTCTAAACATTTTGCACACGTTAAGCACATTGTTAATTCATCATCAGTTAGAGTCCCACCTAATTGGGCTTTATGTATGAACCTACGTGGATTGAATTTGGAAACCCTTCGTAAGGGGCATACACTAGTACAATTACCACATTGATAGCATGCCTTGATAATTGATTCAGCACTAGAACTTAACGTCTCCTGATTAAGGACGTGGGGTTCCGTATTAAGCATTTTTATACATCACCTTGATGAAATTGTTTCATCTTCTCTCAGATGATCCAGATTTATTTATAGCTTTGTTTTTGGATTTAGTATTACTCTGATTTAATCCAACGATTACACCCATGGTTGCATAACCCAATATAATCACACGTATCATGAACCAATGAGATGAGTAGAAACAGTTTTATAAAACCTCAGGGTGTGAAAAAATTATTTCGTATTTCCATTTTAATCTTTCTTGTAATCAACGATATTTTTTTCCTTTACTATTGTTAATAATACATTTCTGCAGAATATTGCCATTATAATCACTTTCTAACTATTTTATCATGATGAACTTCATGTACATTCTTTTCATTAGAATTAAATTCACTGGTTCTAAAGAAGTTTTATTATCAGATTTTTTGATCCAATTGAATGAATAGTCTGTTAATTTAGTATATATATATAATTGGATGCTAAGTTTTATTTCTTCTGCACATATAATGTACTTTCCCTCTTATTACCCAGTGTTTCTTTGTTAGTTCACAAAAATATAAAATATACGGAAAGAGAATAAAAGAAGGTATTTCTCTTTTCCAATTAAGAAGCAAAGATATAAAAAATAGATCCATGAAATTGCTTGATGGTTATTTTCATATTACAAATCCATAAATGAAGTTGGTTATAATGTCCTATGAATTGGATAGTAAAGCTAAATACTATAAAGAACATGATTGGGTCAGAGTAGAAGATGATGGATCATGTTTAATTGGAATAACTGATTACGCCCAAAAGGCGCTAAAAGATATTGTCTTCGTGGAACTTCCAGAAGTTGGTGATACTGTAACATTTGGAGAAGTTTATGGTTCCGTCGAGAGCGTAAAAGCGGTATCAGATATTTATAGTCCTATCTCTGGAGAGATCATTGAGGTTAATGAGGAAGTGGAAGACTCTCCAGAGATGTTAAATGAAGATCCATACAAAACCTGGTTACTTCGTGTTAAACCATCAAATCTCGATGAAGAATTAGGAAAACTCATGACACCAGACGAATATGATGAGCTTTGTGCAAGTGAAGGATAAAGTCCTTCTTTCCTTTTCTATACCTTTTTTTTTCTATTAATCTTGATTTTGTTTAATTTTTCTTTTTGAAATCAAAAATAACCTATTGGAGCTTTTATTATTCTATAGCTTCGAGAACTAATTCTATTAAATCTTTAATTTCAATATCCCCTTCTAATTGCTGAGTTTTTGAAGCATCGGTTAACATACTTGTACAAAAAGGGCAAGCTGTTATTAGAATCTTTTGTTTGGCTTTATCATCTTTTTTACCCCTTGAAAATGAGTCTAATGTTTCTTTAGCTTCTAATACTCGGTGTTCAGAGATACGTGTAGTCACCCACTCTGGAGTCTCACGAAACATACCACCGCCACCTCCTCCGCAGCAGTAACTGAATTGACCATGATTTGGCATCTCTTTCATTTCTACACCTGGAAGGAGTTCTATTATCTTACGAGGGGCATCATAAATATCATTATACCTGCCAAGATAACAGGGATCGTGATATGTTACTTCATAATTTAATTTATTAGTGAACTTTATCTTCCCCTTTTCAATAAGCTCAACCAATAGTTCTGTGTAATGGATAACTTCAAATTCTCCTCCATACTCTGGATACTCATTTCTAATGGCATTATAGGTATGAGGTGAGGATGTAACAATTTTTTTAACCTTATTTTTCTTGAACATACTGATGTTATCCTCAGCAAGCATTTGGAATAATGCTTCCTCACCTAATCGTCTCATTTCATTACCATCGTTTTTCTCTGTTTCACCAAGTGTCCCAAAATCAAGACCTGCTTTGGAAAACACCTCATAAGTTGCTCGAGCGACCTTTTGATTTCTTGGATCGTAAGCTAGAGTATCTCCAGGAAGCCAAAGTAACTTTGATTCTGACTCTTTTATACTGGGTAACGTTCCTTCTTTTAACCATTTCACTCGGTCACGTTTTGGTTGATCCCAGATATTACCATAATTATAAGCACTTTCGAGCATTGTAGTAAATGTTGCAGGTATTTCACCCTCCTCAATCAAAGTAGCACGCATCCCAACAATCATATTAACGTGTCCAATGAGATGAGGACACGCATTTGTGCAGGCATAACAAGTAACACAAGCCCACAAGACATCTGCAGTAATTCCTGATCCATCACCGATAATGGGAACATTTTTATTAGAATTGATTAAACCATATTGTTTCCTACCCCAATTTTTTATGTCTTGAATGATTTTTAACGGAGACAATGGTTCACCTGAATCCTGAGCAGGACAATAATTATGACAAAAATGGCACTTCATGCAAGCTGACGTTTCAAACAATTGAAAAAATGTAAAATCTTCTATTGATTTAATGCCTTCAGGGTCGAATTGTAACTGTCCCGCTGGTGACTTCATGTCTGTAAGAACGATATTAGCAAGACCTACTCCAATATGGAAGAATTTACCATATGTTAGATACGCTGCGCCAATGAACGCTACAGCTAGATGTGAAAGATAGAAAGAAAGGTGCAAGGCAAATATTTGCCCATTAGTAGGTGATAGGGTTTGGAGAATTAATGCGAGTGGATATCCAATAAATGAAACTCTCTCAAAACCAATTTCAGCTTGATTTACAAAACCATATACAATACGAGTTGCTTCCATAAAGAAGCCTGAAATACTAACCCAAAGAAGCAACAATAACAGAAAAAGATCCTCATAACCTGCTCGTGTGTAATAATTACGTTCCATAACGTATCGTTTTATCAATGCCAAGACAGTTCCCAAGAATAAAAGTAATCCCGCTAAATCGGCAAAAAGTGAATGTGCTATATATAGAGAACCAACCAGAAGTTCCTCATGCAAAATCCACTCATGGATAGTAGAGATTATAGTCGCAATTGCAGCTCCTAGGAAACCTAGCATAATCATCCCGTGGGTAATAAAACTATACCATTGCCTCGTCTCACGTTTAGTAATCCCCATTCCAATACCGTAATACAATCTTTTAAGAAATGATTGTGAGAAAATGTTCTTAAAAACTGTAAGGACAAGACTTATGAAAAATGGGATGAACTTTTGACCTTCCTTATCATATTTTCCTTGGAACCAAACACGCATTCCGCGATATATACCAATTAAGACTATTAGAACAGCGATTGCTGCACTGATATAGATTAAGAAACCAAGTTGGTGTCCGTACAATTCTATATGACGGGGCCAATAAGCTTCTCTCCCTGGTTCTTGAAGAATGGAAAGTACTTCTTGAATCATTAAGTCCACCAATACGGGATTTACAAGATTATTTGATATTTTTAAATTATAATTCGACAGATTCGTCCTAAGATACTATTTTATGTCAGATTACGATTTAAGGGACTCATAAACTCAGTCAGTCCCCTTTTAGAAATTAACATTGGTCAACTTTCTTTCTTATTTGAAGTTGTCGCGTTTATATTTCAGCTGCAAGATGAATACTTCATCTAATTGATGTCTGTTTGCATACAAAGGCTTACTTTTGAAGTGTAATTAAGAAACATTTAGTACTGCGTTATAATCATCTTCCCTATATCCATGTATTATTTCTTATAAAAGGAAGAAAGAGAGAATTTACATTCTTTATGTTTCTTTCCTCCTGCATTATGAGATATCCTTCCTATATAGAAATTAAGTCAGTTAAACATAAGAATAGGTATTAATTTCGCTGATACAAGTGGGAAATCAGTGTTCTGCCGAATAATGATTAATGGTGTGGTTCAAGGAATTGGTTTTCGTCCATTCGTTTATAATATTGCACATAAACATGAAATGAAGGGCTTTGTACAAAATCGAGGGGACGCTGGTGTTGAAATTCAAGTCAAAGGGAATAAAAAACAAATTGAAGCTTTTATTAAAACTCTGAAAAATCATAAACCAGCTCTTGCGCGTTATGAAACCTTCAAAATCGCTTATAATCCTCCAAACGTAAACCTTGCTCAATATGATTCATTTCAAATCGCTCCCAGCTCACTAACACGCAGTGTTGAGGGTTCTTACATCCCTCCTGATCTTCCTATTTGTAATAAGTGCCTCTCTGATATGAAATTTGATTCTCGACGTATAAATTACCCATTTACTTCTTGTGTCGATTGTGGGCCTCGTTACACAGTTATTACTTCACTTCCTTATGATAGATCACGAACAGTTATGGATAAATTTCCATTATGTCCCGAATGCTTAGATGAATATACTAATCCTATCGACCGAAGATTTCACGCTCAAACGACTTGTTGTTGGAATTGCGGGCCAAAGTATTATCTAGCAGACAAATCTGGTGACATTGTCTTAAATAAAGATGAATTTCGAAACGATTGGCTTGATGTTGTTAAAATATTAGATGAAGGGAAAATTCTTGCAATAAAGGGGATAGGTGGTACCCATCTTGCTAGTTATACTACAATGGACGATCCTATTCTAAAATTGAGGAGGTGGAAAGGCGCACGTGGGGATAAACCTTTTGCTGTTATGTCACCTGATCTATATAGAGTACAGAGTTTTGCCGATTATACCCCTACTGAGGCAAAATTACTTCAATCTCTCATGCGTCCCATTCTACTACTTGAAAAGAAACAGGAATTCCCTCTTTCGTCTTTCATTTCACCTGGTTTACATAACATTGGTGTTTTATTACCATATGCAGGTATTCACTTTTTAATTTTGGAAAATATTATCGATCCTGCTCTCATCATGACTTCAGGTAATCCTAGTAACATCCCAATCCTAATAGATAATGATAATATTCAACATCAGCTTGCATCAGTTGCAGATTATCTTCTTTTACATGATAGGGAGATATATCAACGAGCTGATGACAGTATTATGCGACTTCATATGTTTAACGAATCAGAACACCCATTGCTTATACGGAGAAGCAGGGGTTATGTTCCTGAACCTATCCAATTACCATGGTCTTCTAATGGTCGTATAGTTCTTGCACTCGGAGCAGAGATGTATAATGTAGGAGTTTTAGGAATTGGGATTCGGTGTTTTCCAACCCAACACATTGGTCATATGACCACAATCGAAAACCTAGACTTTTTTAAAGCGACTATAGACCATATGAAAGAATTATTAGGGGTTAAATCACTTGAGGCCATTGGTGGTGACCTTCATCCGCAATTCTTTACTTCAAAATTAGGCCAACAACTCTCATCGGAACTAAATATCCCTTTTTACCAATTTCAACACCATTTTGCGCATTTAGGTGCTTTGGCCTTAGATGCTAAAATCGATCCTGAAGAAAAGATAATTTGTGCAGCTATAGACGGAACTGGGTATGGTGAAGATGGTAGAATTTGGGGAGGAGAAATACTATTAGGTAATTATTCGGAATATGAGCGGATAGCCCACTTAGAAAACCAAATTCTTCTAGGTGGAGACCAAGCTGTGTCCCATCCATATAGAGTTCTTCTAGGTATTCTTCTTTCGAATTATTCGTTTCAAGAAGTAACTAAAGGATTTCAAAAGAACCCCTGGTTATCATGGATCCCCAAATCATTTGATTATTCTATTGTAGCTCAACAGCTAGAAAAAATCTTAATTCATAAATCTTCTGCTGGTGTTAATATGACATCGAGCTGCGGACGGCTACTAGATGCCGTCAGTGTTCTCTTAGGTGCAGCAAAGAACCGAACTTATGAAGGGGAACCTGCAATTAAACTAGAATCCTTTGCTGAAAAAGCAATAGGAAAACCAATTGATTTCGAGTTTGAATTAACTGAAAAGCTCACAACAAATGGCGTTGTTGAAATTCAAACCTCATCCCTCATTTACAACCTGTGGGAGCGAATCCAACGAAAAGAAAATCGTAATAAATTGGCATTGTTAGCAGAAAAAGCCATTGCTAGAAAGTTTGCGGAGGTTGCCTTGGATCTTGCTGATAAACATGGGATTACGAAAATTGGGATGTCAGGAGGAGTTTGTTATAATCGTGTGATTTTTACTGAATTTTACAAGTATATTTCCAAATATGGTAATTCTAATTTCTCGATTATGCATAAAAAGATACCCTGTGGTGATGGAGGAGTTGCAATAGGTCAGGTTCCACTGATCTTGGCTAAAATTCTCTAGGAGGAAATCAATTTCTTGATTTGACAAAATTTTTTTGTTTTGAGGTGGCCCTTTACGAATACCTTTAAAACTACTAGCTCTGTATTAACTCTAGAAAAGAATAACTTCCCTCTATCCCACTTCTTAACCATCCTATGAGAGAAGAGATGAAAATGACTGCCCCAGATGAGCAAAAAGAAAAAATTTATCAAGATTATTTAGCAGATTTACACCAATCATTGGATCTGCTTAAGAATCAATCTTTACATAATCGTGATGAGCTGTATAAACAGCTAGCTACTGTTGAAGATGCATTGGAGACAGTTTTAAACTGGATAAAACTAGAGAAGAATGGATTAAGGAATTTTGAGACCATTCTTGAATGGGCGGAGATACTAGCACAAGAAACTACAATTAGTAAAGATGAGATTCGTTATCGATTAAGAGTGGTTCTTCAACCTCAAGTTGAATCTTTTACTCAGAATCTCACTACCTGTGAAATAAGTGCCTTAAAGATGTTTGATGCTGTTAATAAGGACTTAGAACGCCTCCCACATTTATTAAAAGACTTTCAGCAAATCAATTTTAAACTACTAAGCATTCTCGGTTATGAACCTGAGAGTAAGACTTCACACTTAGATTTAGCATTAGCCAATTTATATCAAGGTCGTTACAGAGATTTTGAACAAGAGCTAAAATCATTGAAGGAGAATTTGACACCCTCAAAAACTGATGAAGATACAGAAACAGACGTTGAATAATTACTAAATTCAATTCAGAATTTACTTCAAGAATTCTACTGACTATATAATAGTTGAAATCAGCCAAAAGATATATTATTGCAAATTATTTGGAACTCTTCTGATTATTAAAGAAGGTATTGAATTTTGGAACGCAAAAATCCCAAATTGCTCTTTATTAAAAGTATTGCAGAACAAGAACGACGCCTAGATCAAAGGATATCATCCGAAGCTAAATCTGTAATTAAAAATCTACAACAACAGCCCAAGTCTTATTATTCAATTGGAGATGTAGAGGATCTGGTTGAAAAGCTCAAAATGCATATGCAATCAATTAACAAATCAGCCCACACGGAATTTTCGAAAATAGGATTGAGAGGAATAGACAATCTAGATTTAGTTGGCTCCGATATTGATTCAGAGACCACATTTATCTCTAATGAGGAATTTGAAAGACTCAAGGAAGAAAATCAGGAGTTGAAAGAGAAAATATCAGAAATTAATGCCTTAGAAATGAAAATTGACGATCTTCATATTCTACTTGATGAAAAGGAAACAGAAATTGCTCAATTGAGAAACCAATCTGGAATTGACTCAGGAAAGGTTTCATCACAAATCGAAGATTTGAACAGACTCCAAGAATCGCTTGATGAAGCTCAACGTGAATTGAAAAAGGCTATTCAAGACCGTGAAAAGATGGAAAGTGAATTTGAAACTGTTGGTAATGCATTAATGTCCGCACGACTCGAAATAGAGCAACTCCAAGAGGTTATTGGGAATAAAGATCAAGAAATTGAGAATATAACTTCTAAAAACAATATTGAAATTGAAAACTTGAAATCAGAGGTTAAAGTACTAAGCACTCATTCCGAGGAGAATGTAAAACTAAAAAAAGCAGTTGAAACTCTTCAAAATGAAATTCAGAAACAAGAGGCAATGTTGAATCAAAAACTCCAGTCAAAAGAAGATTATATCAAACAAGTAGACCAAAAGATACAGGTTATAGAGGAAAACGAAAAACAGCTTAAAGAACAGATTTCAAAGTTGGAACAAGAAAATGAAGATTTATTACTAGATTCAGGCGAAACAAGTCAAGAAGCAGTGGCTATTCGTAGTAAATTGGAAGAAACACGACAAATTCTTGATCAGAAAGAAGATGAGAATAGAGAACTACATCTTAGGGTAGAGATGAGTGAGAAAGAAGTTGAAAAACTTTCAGAACAGCTAATTAGGCTAAAAGAGGAATATAAACAAGTAAAACAAAATTTTGAAATGCTAACCTTAGAAATTACTACTCAAAAACATGATTTGGGCGAAAAAACATCAGAAGTAGAGGAGATCCAAGAAAGACTAGACAGTGCTCAAGACCTCATTGACGACCTTCAAAGCTCTAACCGATCATTAGAGGCTCGACTTAAAGATTTAGAAATAGATCTAAAAGGAAAAGACGAACGTATCCAAACAATTGAATTTGATCGAAATGAACTACGAGAGGCTCTTACAAATTTAAGAATTGAGCATGAAAAGCAAAAGACATCGCTAGTAGACCTTAAAACTCAACTCAGTACAAAAGACCGCGAGTTAGAAGGGAAACAAAAAGATTTGGAAATTTTAAGACAAAGACAAAAAGAAATTGCGCAACAAGCCGATGCTTCTCGTTCCAAACAAGCTGAGATCGCACGTGAACGCGATAAATATGAAAACAAGATAAAAGATCTTCAAACACAGCTTATTGACGTAAAAATAGAGAGGGAACAAAGCGAGAAGAAGTTAAAAGAGATTAAAGCTGAATTAAAAGAAAAAGAATCTGCAATCTCAACTCTATCTGCCGAAAAACAACAACTGGAAGAAAAATCAGCTAATTTAAAGACCGCAGTCGAAACATTAAGAATTAATCTTGCAAAAAACCCTAAATTTGCCATATTATTTGTTTTACAGGACATTCAAGAGGCAAATTTAACAGAGCTTGCCAAAACTGTTGCTATTCAAAATATCTTTGCAACACGCTTATTAAAGGAGCTTGAATCGGAAGGGTGGGTTAGCTTCAATGAAGAAGATGGTCAGGTTAAACTGAAAAAAGCAATCCTAGAACTTGACTAACAAACAGTCCATTCTTCTATTTGGGATTATAAAATGAATTCCAAAGTTATTCTTAGAAAATGTCAGGAGAATCTAATCGGTCTCGACGAAGAAATTCAGCTAATCCTTGCTGCAATTAATAGCCAAATTGCTACTGTTATTGAGGGAGAGTCGGGTGTTGGTAAGACTGAATTAGTAAAAACAATTGCAATGGCTCTCGGACAACCTTTTTATCGAGTTGATGGTGACGAGAACCTCACAATCACTCATCTCAGGGGATGGTTTGATCCACCTTTGGTCATGAAAACAGGTTTTGGCGAAGAAAGTTTCATCCCTGGTCCATTGGTAAATGCTATGCAAAAAGGAGGATTATTTTTCTTTAATGAAGTTAATCGTGCTCCGAGTGAATCTATAAATGGAGTTCTAGCAGCCTTGGATGAACGTAAAATTGAAATTCCCCAGCTTGGACAAATTCAAGCAAAAGATGAATTTTACTCAATTTTCGCTAGAAATCCTGCTGAATATATAGGAACCAATCCATTACCAGAAGCATTTTTTGACAGATGTATTTTAATTCGCTTAGAACACAAATCTGGGGATGAAGCAAAAAGGATCGTTCAACTAAGGACAAAATACACTGATGACGATCTCATAGCGAAAATTGTCCTTTTTACTGATCAAACACGATCATCCACGAATTTCGAAGCAGGAGCAAGTGTAAGGGCCGCAATTCAGCTTACTCAACTCCTGAAAAATAGACCAACAACTCCAGATGTTGTTTTTCCTGCTATTTATGCAGTTTATTCAGGTAAAGTCAAATTACATCCAGATATTAATAAAACAGTTGAAGAATGCCTTTTTGAAATCGCAGAACCAATTTTTTCCCCAAAAAAATCTTAAGGCGGGACATTGCTCCCGCTTCTCGTTCGCGAACCATTCATGATACAGAACCTCCTACCTATTTACTTGAAAAACTCTATGAGTATCAATTACAAAACAAATTAAATATTGAAACTGCTTTGGAATTTACACAACAAGCTTTAGAAACACAAAACATCCGAGTCATTGAAATTTTAGCTGAAAATTATCCACGAACTGTCGCAGAAGTATTGCAAATTGATTCTACCAATTTTAACTTCATTTTAGAGTCCAATTCTTTATTTTTTCAAATTAAAGAGCACTTTTCACCTAAGGAAAAGCAGATTCTCTTACAAAAGCTTATTCCTAAGTTATTTAAGCATGCAAAGAGAATTTTTCATGCAATTGATCGTTCAAGATACCCTATAAAAATACCCTATATTCCTGGTAGAACATGGGATCTAGAAAAAACGATTGTAAATTTCCTTCTTTCAGGGGACTCTTATTTTACGTATAATCATGTTATTTGTAATAAAAGAATTTGGAAACAAAAATATGTAGTATTACTAATCGATAAGAGTCATTCAGTATTATCTTATCTCAAACTGATTATTCTCACATCTATTTTGTTTAGCTTAACGCTCAATATAAAAGAAATATCCTTGATTGGATTTGATACCCAACCAGAAGTTTTTAAAAGATTCATTGACTCACAAATGACCACACAGGATATTATTACCAAATTAGTCAATATTCGTTCTGGGGGAAAAACAGATATCTTTTCAGCATTACTCGCAGCAAATAAAGAATTTTCTCATCAAATTGGACGTAAAAAAACACTTATTATTATTTCCGATCTTCTTGCCACTAGTGGGATGGATTTTCTACCCATTCTTAGCCGAATAGAGGATGTTCGAATTATACTTACTCCACGACGCCAAACACTTCAACTCACTACTCCCATCATAGGAAAACTTAGAAAATTACCTAATATCAAGCTATATTTAATGACACCCGACGAACGGTCAATTCCTGCCATGTTGGAAAAAGTTCTTTATGATTGAGAATCAGAAACGACTTTTGATGGGATTTCAGAGGCAATTTGCTCTACAATCTTCTCATACTCATTCAGATGAAAGATACGGAAGATTCTAAGAATTCTTTCTCGAAAGTTTGGGTGATCACCGTCTTTTTCTGGTGTTTGAAAAAGCTCGTGCTCAAAAACCATTTTATCTGGTTGAGCAATTAACGTGGCAATAAAACTTTCAATTTCCTCGTCTTCGAGGGTTTGACTGGCATTGTAGTCAAAATGTCGCCAATCGATTGTTTTTGCTTTTAGAATGCTAGGAGTTAAGTCTACTTCATTTTCTTTTTCTCTTTTTTTTTCTAATGATATAAAATATTTAGCTCTCTTTTTTAGTAAAACAGGAACAGCCCTATTTACAAGCTGTATCCTCTCCCCTATATCTAGATCTATACCGTAATGAGTCACAAGCTCTTCAAGTTTCTCTTCTAAGAAGATTTTTGGGGCAATTTCACGAGCAACATCCTCATTGAGTTGTGTTTTGGGAAACCGCTGATAAATCCTCCCTAGAAATGTACTAGAAGGCTTTTTCTCTTCTGAAAGACTCGCAAGCCACTCAATCTCTCGGGATAGCACTTGCATTGTTTCACTCCGTTGGCCTAGATGAATTAAAGAGTTAATTAAAACATCTGAACCAACCAAAGTAGCTGCAAAATAATCTGCCAGATATTCAGCCTGACGATTAGCGGAGGAAAGAAAATGAACTGTTATTTTTGTGACAATTGCTATAATCAAATACATTAATCCCAGGAAAATAACTCGTTCTAAGGCTATTCCAGGATTAAAAGTATCAAAAATTGCAACTAATATACCTGTAACGATTTGTAGGTATATAAAGATATAAACAAGATTAAGGAACAAACGGGGAATAGATAATATTAATCGAATTAGACTATCACTATTTTTAACGTGGGCAAGTTCATGAGCAATAACTGCCTCAATTTCGTTATCATTCAGAATTTCTAAAACATTAGTGTTAAGAACTAAGTATGGTCTTCGAAAAAAAGGAATTGGCAGAAGATCAAGAGAAAATGCGTTAGGTACCGCTTTTCGATAAACAAAGATCTTTTTAACTTTAATTCTCACCTTTTTTGAAACTCTTGTTACTAGTTCGATTGTTTTATCAACCAATGGAGCTTCTTCAGGAGCATAAGAAGGACCATATAACGGTTCAGGGTAAATCTGAACCATATTTTTATTTGAAAACACAACATTTACCAGAAATCCTAATAATAATAATTGCAGCCCAGCCGTTAGTACTATTAACAAAACAGTGAATCTAGGATCAGCCATAGGGTTGATAGAAATATAAAAACCTAAAAAATGCCACTGAGTAATCCATTGGAATTCCAAAAATTCTGGTTTCGCCTCTTGGCTAATACTAATCCATGAAACAATCACGATTTGAACCAAAGCTAATGCGAAAAATATCACTGCATTAGATATGCGAGAAACTCTGGTTCTTAGTATTGAAACCAATTGTGTACCCCATCTTTCTGAAAGTGAGTTATTTGTTTATATTTTCAAAAGAGTACTCGTTCTTAAAGACACTTTACATCATTGATATCCTTGTTTTTTGTCTTCTCTTTATTTATTAGTATTTTCCATCTTTAGGTTCAAGTCATTGAATAATCGAACCTAATCTTTCTTTACATCAATTATTCACCAGTATCCTGCTATCTTTTGTAACCGAGGTATTTTATGTGCGATGAATGTTCGTACTTCATCCACTATTATAAGAATACTCCCAAGAGCAATTATCATAAACCAATCAAAAGGATTAAGTTCAATAGTGTTAAAAAATGGTTGGAAAAAAGGAATGTAGACTATTAATATATGAAGAACGACTGAACTTGCAATAGCAAGTAAAAGGTAAGGATTTCGAACGAACTCTTTCCCAAGTAATGAATGCTCTTCTTTCCGAATGTTTATAGCCATAATCATCTGAAACATAATCAGCATTGTAAAAGCAACTGTTTGTGCACGGATTCGAGTGTCTTCAGAAGGAAGCTGACCAGTAAAAACATCAGAATACATATATAAGAAAAATAAGAATAATGTTCCAACTGCAATAATGAATCCTGAATATATTATGAAAAACACTGACTTTCGTGTGAGAATTGGCTCTTTAGGATCGCGTGGTTGTCTGATCATAACATCAGGGTCAGGGGGATCAACTCCCATTGCAAGAGCTGGAAGTCCATCAGTTATTAAATTAACCCAAAGAATTTGAATTGCAAGAAGAGGCAATATTGGTGTCTGAAAAATGAGTGATGTGAGAAGAATTCCAAAAAACATAACTGCAATTTCCCCTGCATTACAGGAAAGCAAGTAGAGAATAAATTTTCTCATATTATCATATATCGTTCTTCCTTCAAGAACTGCACCAATAATGGTTGAAAAATCATCGTCCGCTAAAATCATGTCTGAGGCTTCTTTTGATACATCTGTTCCAGCAATACCCATTGCTACTCCTATATCAGCATGTTTTAAAGCAGGTGCATCATTAACTCCATCCCCAGTCATAGCAACAATCTCATTATGGGATTTTAAAGCAGAAACTAGTTTGAGTTTGTGTTCTGGTGATACCCGAGCAAAAATATTTACATCCATAACTACTCTTGCAAGCTCTTCATCACTAATTTTAGCCAATTCACTTCCTTCCATTGATCGTGTTGGCTCGTTCGATGACACTAATCCGATTTCAGCTGCCACCGCGACAGCTGTTTTAAGATGATCACCAGTAATCATGACTGGTCGAATACCTGCATTCTTACAAGTTTCAATGGCAGCCTTGGTACCCTTTCTTGGAGGATCCATGATAGCCATGGCTCCAACATAGACCAGTTGAGACTCAATCTCTTCGGTATCCTCGGATAATAAGATTTTGTCAATTTTGGCTGTTTTTGGATCTACAGATTTAAAAGCCATTCCAAGCATTCGATAACCAGTCTTTGCAAGATTCTGCTCTGCTTCTTCTAATTTAACACGTGTTTCATCATTAAGAGGTTTAATTTCTCCATTAGAGAAGTAATATGCGCATAAGCTAATTAGAACATCAGGAGCTCCCTTCGTGAATACAAAGTATTCCCCCTGGAGGTTTTGTACTAATACACTCATACGTTTCGAGTCAGAATCAAAGGGTACCTCATACAATCGCTTATATCGTACTTTCGTCGAATCAAACATGTTCATTCTTTCTGCGACTCTTAATATGGCAATTTCTGTCGGATCACCAATATCAACTTCCTTTGATTCCCCCTCATTCTTCCTTTCAGAATCTGCAAGCTGTGCATTGTTGCATTCTGAACCGATGGTAAGAATCAAACTAAGTACATCATTCATAGGAGTGTTTTTAGAAGCATTGTATTCATCATCTACAGTAAGAATTTTCCGAACAGTCATTTTGTTTCTCGTAAGAGTTCCAGTTTTATCGGAGCAAATGACTGTTGTTGAACCTAGGGTCTCAACAGAGGGAAGTCGTCTAATAATAGCATTTTTCCGACTCATACGTTGAACTCCAAGAGCTAAGGCAAGTGTAACAACAGCAGGAAGGCCCTCTGGAACAGCTGCTACAGCTAAACCAACAGCAACAATGAACATTTCAATAGCTCCTCGCTGTAGAAGCACACCGATGATGAATATGATAGCACAAATGGTCAAACTAGCTATTCCAATCCATTTTCCGAGAGTAGCTAATCTCTTTTGAAGAGGAGTTTCTTCAACCTTTTCTTCCAATAAACCTTTTGCAATCTTACCAAACTCGGTTTGCATGCCAGTTTTAATAATTAAAGCTTGACCACGACCTCTTGTAACATTAGTACCACTATATACTGAATTTTCACGATCCGCGATTGGTGCATAGGGCATAGGTTGACTCATTGCTTCTTTTGCAGCAGGAAAAGACTCTCCAGTAAGCGCGGATTCATCGACGCGCAAAGAATGCGATTCAAGCAGGCGGCCATCCGCAGGAATCTTGTCTCCTTCTTCTATTATGATGACATCTCCAGGTACAAGATATTGGGCTTCAATTCTCTGCTTCTTCCCCTCACGAACGACTGTGGTAAAGGGAGCTGCCATTGATTTCAGTGCTTCAATTGATTTCTCGGCTTTGTACTCTTGAATAAACCCAAAAAACGCGTTGAACGTTATTATGGCGGAAATCGCAAGAGCATCAATGAAATACTCCAATCGCTGATGCTCATCAGGAGAAAAAATCCCTATACTGACTGATATAACCAAAGCAGCAAGTAAAATTATAACTAATGGATCTGTGAATTGAGCAAAAAAAAGAAATATCGGATGTTTCTTCTCTGCTCGCTCTAATTCATTTAGGCCATATTGTCTGAGTCTTTGTTCAGCGTCTGCATCCGATAAACCACTATCATCCACTCCCAATTGATCGAATAAAACGTTGAGATTCTCTGAATGCCAATATTCATCCATAAAAAATCACTCTAGGTCTTGATAATGACTGAACTATTTTTCTTATGAAGCTGCTTATTGCAAAAACTAAGTTTTAGTATTGCTCTGAGCCGCTTGGTCTGAGGAAATATGAGCTAATGGAATTTTTATACTGTTTGGGTCACTTTTAGAGTATATTTTTAGCTTTTTTATGATGAACATTTTAATAGCTCTTATTAATCCCAAGATAAGAACTTGATATAGAATCTTTATCATCTGAATTAGGGAATAAAATACTCTTGACCTTTTCTCTCTCGGAATAAACAATAATTCCTAGTAGCAATAGGATTAAAAATACGTAAAGCGGATTACCAGTTAAATATAAAACGACAAAGGGAGTGAAAAACCCAACAATAGCATTGGGAATGAAGTTTTCATATATGCTTTGTTTTTTCCACAGTCTTTTCCCAAGTTGGATCAAAGGCATTAAAAAGAAATAAAGAATCAAAAAACTCTCCCAAGAAAGAAAAAAGATCACACCACCGAGAGGAGCTCCACCCTTTCCTCCACACCATTCCCTTTTATGTAAATAGATCAGAAGCGAATGAGTATGCCCAATAATAATACCGCAGCTACTAAGGATAATTGTAGCCCCATAACAAGGAGAAGATCCAAAAAAAAACGTTATGACGAAAAGAGCAAAGGCTGCTTTAAAAATATCAAATAAACCCACAAGAATCATTACTGGCCATCCTAAAATTCGCCCAGTATTTGATGCGCCTAATTGACCAGTTCCTACTTTCGTCAAATCGATTCCTTTGACAAAATAAACTAGAAAATAGGAAATGAAAATTGACCCCATCAGATATCCAAAAAATCCTGCTACTAGGACTTCAATCATTGATGCTTTCTCCTCTATCTGAATTATCTAATGTACCGAAAAATGAAAGCAAGATCAACCCTGGGCCTGTATGAGCAACGATCATTGGATCAACGTTTCCCTGGATAATCTCATGTTCAGGAAAATTCTGTCTGATAATACCCTCAACTCCTCTCGCTTCTTCAACACAACTGAAATGGCCTATTCCTATCATTTTCGGGATACATTTCATGTCAATATTTTTAATCACTGATTCAATCATAAAATCAAGAGCCTTTTGCCGATTTCGTGGTTTTTCTAAAAGAATAATATCATCTCCGTGCATCATTAATACAGGTTTAACAGAGAGAGCATTCGCCAGAAAACCAGTAATTTTTAGTTTGACTCGTCCGCTTCTCTGAAGATATTTGAATGAATCAAGGGTTCCAATGATCTGAATCCTCTCACAGTATTCTGCGACTCTTTGAAGTAGTTCTGATAGTTCCCTCACTTGTTTTGCTGTGATAGCCGCTGCAATTGCGGTTAAGCCTAACCCCAAGGATCCAACACCACATTCGAATCTAATTACTCTCGTTGGATCTTCTAATCGTTTAGCTGCAACTCTTGCCACACTCGAAGTAGCTGTAACCTTACTAGGACTATGAATACTTAGAATAATATCCACAATATCATAAAGGTGTGTATAGGCGTTGTAATATTCTGCTGCAGAAGGTGCTCCTGTGCTTATTTTCTTACTATTTTCTATTATAAGGTCTTCAATATCACTTGGAAATATATCGATTCCGCTACGATAAGGGTTATTATCAATAAACACTGTTCCAGGCACAATTACAATCCCATATTTTTTAGCAAGCTCAGGAGATAAATCACTCATTGAATCGGTAACGATACCAACTTTCAATGCTAATCAACTTTTACAGTCTTTTCAATACGTTCAATGAGCTCGAGATTTTGCTCATGTAATGCCTGAATCGAAATTAATTCGAAAGAACCAACAAAACTTCTCATTTTGCTTATAACTTTGTTGGGATTAGAACAATGAATATGAACTTTAATTTCTGATAATGAATCATTACTGATAACTAAAAGGCAGTTTCCTTCCTTCCTAAGCTCAACTTTAATGAGATCTAAAGGCTTCATTAAATTACTAATTCTAAAGATTAACTCAAATTCTGGGTTATTCTCTTGTGAATTGATTTTTGGTTTTAAAAATGGAAGTAAATCCTCATCAATGGTTTGAAATGAGGTGATAATAATTTGGGGTTTACGAACTAGTGCGCTAATAAATCCCTCAAAGATGAGGACTAAACCTATTGCTCCTGCATCAACAACTCCAGCGAAGTTTGCTTCATGCAAAAGACGATGAGTGTCTAGTAAAGCTATTTTTGCCTTATCAAAAACTAAAAAAAGTAACTCATAAGGACTAATTAAAGTATTAGCCCACTTCATAGCTGTTTCTGCGATTATTCGGGCTACAGTAAGAATAGTTCCCTCCTTAGGATGCTCTACAGCTTGATAGGCTAGGGTAGCTGCTGATTTTAATCCCCTAGCAAATAAGACACTGTCAATAGTATAAAAATATCCACAGATCTTTTCTAAACCACGAAAATATTCTGCTAGGATAATTCCAGAATTACCAACACTACCCCGAAAAGCTCCAAGAGATGCAGCAGAAATGATCTTACCACAATGATTACTTTCCTTAACATTTTTAATTTCATTAACAATTGATCTAAAAGTCTGGTACATATTAATTCCAGTATCACCGTCAGGCACAGGAAATACATTGATATCATTAATCAGATCAATATATCTTGCTAACTTATTGAAAGCTTCAAAAAACATTGAATAGAAATCTTTACCTTCAAGAAATCTTGGAAAGGCATTTTCATCAACGGGAAGGGAACTCTGTTGCTCCATCTTAGGGATCAGTCTTGAGTATTATTTGCACAAATATTGCTCTGTTTGAATAAGTGACGCAAACATTTAAAACTTTTTTGATTTTCGCAAAGAAACTGAATCTTTCTTATGGTAATTTTGTCTACGCAAAAACTTGAATCACGTCTCCATCGTGTAAAACACGATCCAATCCCACTTTCTCTCCATCAAACTTTGCCGAACTTCCCCAAATACGAGTGAAACGGAAGAATTTCAACATTTTTTTACTTAACACTTGGATAGCATTTTCAACTGTACTTCCTTTTTTCAATATGATAGGTCTTTCAGCAATCTCTCCTTTAGCATCCCTAGTAAAGACACGGATTTTTCCTAGTTGATTGAATATAATTTCCTCCATTCCCTCAAATCCCTCATTTTGTAAAGTAGATGTTGGTATGACCTGAAAATTAAAGTTGGACCCGTTTATAAACTGAATAAGGGTTTCGTATTTCAGCCTAGACCCTTCTAAGTCTCCTTTTGTGGCCACAATTATGGCAGGAAGGTAAGTTATCGTCTTATCGAGTGCATCTAGAAATTGATCAACTGTAACAGGCCCATGAAAACGTACAATGGCATTCAGAAAGCCATTACCCCGCATAACCTCAATTACAGCCTCTTTCCCTCCTTCACCCTCAAAAAAATGTTCATTAAACACTTGGATATTACCTGAACCAACTTTCTCGATAGTCACAGGAGGCTTTGACATGTTCAAGCGAATTTTTCCATTGCTTAGTTCAGTTAGAATAATCTGAAGCTGCTGAACTGGATCTTTCGATAAATCTACTGTAATCAGCACACAGTCAGCATTACGAATCCCTGCTAAAACCAATTTTCCAGACATCTCGCCCTTCACGCTTCCTTCCACCAATGCAGGTAGTTCTACGAGCTGCAGACGTGCTCCGTTTGCTGTGATCGATCCCACTTCTGGTTTAACTGTTGTAAAAGGATATGATCCTACCTTCGCTGCCTCTGATTGAGCAAGAACATTCAGAACGGATGATTTTCCAGAATTAACATTCCCTATTATTGCAATTTGGGCATCTTCTCCCTTAGGAACAAGCCATTTTTCCCCTGAACCTTTTTTTGATTTAGTTAGTTTCGCTTTTTGGGCTTTGAGCTTCTTTAATTTAGTTTTAGCCATAGCTAAGTGTTTCTCGACTCCCTTATGTTTCACGCAGACCCCAAGAAATCTTTCCAAGTGAAAAATCTGGTCATCGATTGAAGAGGCCTCTAAGTACTTATCCCATTCAACTTGTGCTTCACGATTCAGGTTTATGGGCATAATTGATCACTATGGGATTCTTAGGTAAACTCTACAAATTAACTTAATTATATTCTGGCATCTTTTATTTTTATGATTTTTGTCTATCTCCTAACCTTACATCCTGAGGATTTCAGGTATTTAATCCAGTTTTCCAATTCGTCAGACAACTTATCAAATAAATTATTGCCAATCCATAGACTTTGAAGGTTTTTTAAGTTTTTAATATTTAAAGGCAGTGTATTCAAACGATTATTCTCAAGTCTTAATGTTTTCAATTCAGTTAATTTTCCAATGCTATCAGGAAGAAAAGTCAATTTATTATTATGTAAACTTAATACTTCTAGGTTTTGTAAGTTTCCCAGAGTTTCTGGAACAGCTATTAATTGATTTTTATGAAGACTTAAATCTTTAAGCTTGGTTAAATTTCCAAGTGACTCAGGTAATGATTTCAAGTAATTTATGTTTGCACATAAATCTCGGAGGTTTATTAACTCTCCAATAGATTGTGGGAGACACTCCAATTGAACATGTAACAAGCCTAACCTCTTAAGCCTCTTTAGATTTCCTATGCTTTTTGGTAATTTCTTCGTCTGATTTCGTGATAAATCTAGTCTCTCTAGGTTCACTAATTTTCCTATACTCTTGGGTAAGGATTTTATTTGGTTATTGAATACATCTAAATTCTTTAAATTTTGCAAGTCACCTATCCAATCAGGGAGAGCGCTTAGTTGATTGTCACGTAAATACAATTTCTGAATGTAGCGAAAATTACCTATACATCCAGGCAGATAGGACATTTCTCTATGATGAAGGCTTAATCCGATAATTTTTTTGTCTTTAAATTTGAAACCTGAGTTATAAAATCCACATTTCCCACTTGGTATTTTCAATCTAGTTATTTCCTCCAACTCATAGAGAGCTGATGCTTCTTCTTCAATAAGTTCAACTTCATGGTAACTGGAAGTTTTTTCTATTCCCATTTTCTGACCTCCTATAATTACTATATGTGTAATGCCCTGAGATTTAGTCTTTCTTGAATTAAAAAACAATTATTAATACAATAAAGGGAACAACCGCTTAGTTCGCTTCATATATGTAGAATACTCTTCACCGAACTCTGTTATTAGTAGTTTTTCCTCAATATCCATTCGTGTTTTAAATATTAGAAATAAAACAGTTGTTATCGTAATTGTCATGAGAATACTCCCGAAAGCTAAAGAGTAACCAAAAAATAAGATTAAGAATCCAGAATACATAGGGTGTCGAACAAATTTATACAGACCTGTGGTTATTAGCTGGTGTTCTTCTTCAATTACAAGCTTTGGACCGCCATATTTTCCTAGATGTATCCGGTTAAATAACAAGAGAAGGCCTCCGAAAACAAGTAATACAGTTCCAATTATTGATACACAATTTAATATGAAGGAAGGAAGACTTTTAGAAATTAGCACTTTGAACTCAAAATATGGTAATGTAAACCAGATTGGTATTAATAAAAATGAAATTGCACTAATAAATCGATTAAACTTATCTTTTTTTGCAGAAATTGGTCTTATAATGATATCTATACAGATAAATGCATCAAGAAGAAGAATTGGGACTATTGTTGAAAGATTGCTGAATACTTCCCTAGCTACTAAAATGAAGCCAAGATTCATGAAAAGAATTAAGAAAGGTACTCCTATTATTTTCACAATGATATATCTCATAATTTAATCACAAAATGTTTCATTTTGATTCTTATATATCTAATTTATCGAACGAAAGAAGGAGAAAAAACATTATTGATAATAGAATAAGCCTAGTTATTCGACTATTACTGAGATTCAAAGAAAACATTCTTAGTTCGGGCAATAAAATGTTCATCTAATTCTCCCATATCTGAATAAGCTGACAAAAGTTCATCTAAGCGTTTCTCAATTGTTGATCTGTTTGGTAGAATCGAGCGATATAGTACTGGGAATAAGATTACTATTAGGCCATAATTCTCTGCTTTATTCCCATGTATGCGTACATCGTTATGATATTTTTCAGCCATTCGAAATCCAAATACCAATCCTCTATACTTTTCATAATTCGGAACAGGTAATTCAAACAATCCTCTTGAATACTCATGTCCCGCACCTGTTGCAGTCATATAATGAGTTCCGATTTTTATGAGAAAATTTTCTTTTTCTCTTTCTGAAAATGACTCTTCAAAAGGGAGATGTGATGTGAGAAACGGTTCTGGACCAAACTGGCCAAATTTATACACTGAAACTGATAATTGTTCTGGTTTAGCTTTTAACCGTCTAGCAAGTATCATTTCCTGCTGAGCACGATGTTCTAATAAAATTTGGGTGAAAATGTGCTTTATGTTCGTGTTACTTGTTAAAAAATCATCCTTTGTGAGATAATCCTGTACCCCGAGCTTCATTGCCTGTACTGCTATCTTTTCAGATCCTAAACCTGTGATCATAATAATAGGTGTTTCAGGATTTAGTCTTCTAATCTCCCTAATTACTTCAATCCCAGATTTGCCTGGAAGTGAGTAATCAACAAGAACTATATCGAATGATGGATCAGACTTAATTTTTTCAACACCTAATTCCCCTGTTTCGCAAACTACAACTTTTTTTAGGCCAAACTTACTTAAGCGCTTAAGAAATAGGAATTGATGATCACGAGAGTCCTCTATCAGCAGAACTTTAGCATCGACGATCGGATCAACATCTTCAGAGGACATCATTAAGAACCTTGACCGCAAAATTCGATAAATGGTTTTAACATGAAGTTACTCTTCTCTTAAATGAAAAAACTTACTTTAAATAATATTTACACAATGATTGTTTTTAACATATGTCTTATCCCTGTTTTGCTTAATCTCATATATATCCTTTAGTTTATATCAGTATTAATGGAATAATTGTATCTATTGCCTTAATGAGCGGGTGGATATAGATTATGTTGAACTAACCATTTATATGCTTCGTCTATGGTTGCTTCCATGGTCTTTTGTGGCTTGAAACCCAATACGTCCTTAATTTTTTGATCGATATATCTCCGTGATAATGCAAATTTAGTAACCCGATAACGGTTTAAAGTAGTATGTCTTCCTGTTAATTTAACGTATATCTCTGAAAGGACAGCGATAGTATACACCATTCGATAGCTGACATGTTTAGGTGGTTTGGGAGGAGAAATCGTTTTTACAATATAATCAAGAAAATCGATTAAACGACATTCAAATGATTTCAAATTGAAAGCTTGGCCTTTTGCTTGGTGTTTATTTTCGTAAAGTAGCAACAAGGCTGAACATAAATCAAGAGGGTGAATAAATGTTAAGTACCCCCTTCCATTACGTAGAATGGGAAATTTTCGCTCATATACTGCTTTAAAGATACCTAAAATCGTTTTTGTATCTCTAGGACCTATGACACTCGGAGGGCGGAGGATACCAAAGTTTTTCCAGCCTTCCTTATCACAGATATCCCAAATTGCCTTTTCTTGGTGATATTTGCTCTTCTGATATGTACTAGTGGGATTAAATTTGTAGTTCTCATCAATCGGAATCTTAGGAATAAAATGTCCATAAACTCCAGTCGAACTTGTATGTGCTAGGAATGGATCAGTGTTAGTATTAAGACAAGCCTCCAATAAATTTTCCATTCCCTCCACATTAACTTTAAATAATTGTTTCTTACTAGCCCAATCAGAAGCTACAGCAGCAAGGTTATAAACAACCTCAACATCTTTCATTGCGTTTTTTAAACTGTTCAGATCATTAAGATCCGCTTTTATTGGAATAAGCCCTTGATTCATGATTGCAGCTTTACTTTCTGGTGTTCGTACAATTACACGACATTCCCCATTGTTATAATGTGTGTCATTCGCAAGTCTTTCTACTATGAAACTTCCGATTAATCCTGTGCCACCAGTGACTAGATAAACCACAATTCATCCCATAAGTTAATAGAATTCAGTTCTTAGGTTTTATCAACCAATCGTCGAGCTTGTAGCTTCTTCCCTCAAGATGATTTTGCATTTTTTCAATCCGCTTTTTAGCAATGGTGAAAATTTTTTCTGAAATTTCAAAACCTATATAGCGTCTGTTGTATTTGATACATGATATGACCACAGAACCACTTCCTAAAAAAGGTTCTAACACAATGTCCCCTTCATTACTCCCCATTCGAATACATTTATCTGTTACTGCTAATGGTAGCCGTGTTGGAGTTTTTTCCCCACCCTTCTGATAGTCCCTTTTAATTCTCCAAACATCTTCAAAATATAGTTTACCTAGAGAACTTGAATATTCAGATATACGATTGAAGGTACGATTACTGTCTTCCTTTGCTGCAAGCTTTGTAAAGTAAAGTATGTGGTAATGACTTGTGACAAAACGTTTTTTTGTAAAAACACCGAATTGGTATTTCCAAATAAGATGATTAACCAACCTAAAACCTATCTCTGTTAATGCGTTTAGGATATCTCCAAGACGATTCCATCCTGAAAAAATAAATCCATTTGCGGTTGGTTTCATTGCTTTCCAAGCAGCTTGAAGCCATTGAAGGGTAAAATCATAATAATCTCCATGTATTTCTGTATAAAATCGTCCCAATTCTTTCTGCTTTCTATTATACTGAGACCCAACTTTGTCAAAGTCTATTCCAAAAGGGGGATCTGTTAGTAAGAGATCCACGCTTTCAGGTTTTATCTGATCCAGGCCTTCAAGGCAATTCTTATTATAGATTTCATTTACAGATAGATTCATTGGTTTTCAGACGTCTCGTATATTCTTATTAATGAGTAATTAATCCCATTCTTTTTTATTATGAATTTACATTAATATTTTGTGTTGTTTTTTCCTTTGTTTACGTTCTGAAGCAAGAACTGTATTAGATAATAATTCTGCAACTGTCATTGGACCAATCCCACCTGGAACTGGAGTAATAAAACTACATTTCTCTTTTACATTGGCAAAATCAACATCACCACAAAGCTTACCAGTTTCATCACGGTTCATACCAACATCAATCACAACAACGCCTTTTTTTATCATATCTGCTTTAATGAGTTTTGCTTTACCAATTGCTGTAACAAGGATATCAGCAAGTAGAGTGTATTTTGATAGAGGTTTGCTACGGGAGTGACATTGTGTGACTGTTGCATTTCGCTTTTCTAACATAGTTGCTAATGGCCGTCCCACCAAATGAGATCTACCAACAACTACAGCATGTTTTCCTTCAATTTCAATATTATAGCGATCAAGGATCTCTATACACCCTAATGGTGTACAAGGGTAAAAGACATCTTCATAATCAAATAATCGGCGACCAACATTAACATAATGTAATCCATCAACATCTTGATCAGGACGAATCGCATTAAAAATTTTCTCGGTATTCATCCCATTTGGGAGTGGTAAATGCACAATTATCGCATCTTTGTCTTTCAACTTATTTGAAATAAATTGAATCAACCTTAACTCTTTAATTCTATCGAATTGATAAATCTCAGCATCAATTTCGATCTCTTCACATGCTTTGGCTTGGTTCTTAGCATAAATAACTGAAGCTGGGCTGCTACCAACGCAAACAATACCTAAGGTTGGTCGCCATTCTAACTTCTTTATTCTAACTTTTAATTCTTCTCTCAACCTTTGTGCTGTGGCTTTTCCATCTAAGATCATTACCATTAGAGCAAACTCCGATTAGAGCACATATATTGTAAACTCCGAAAAAATTGATGAAATCAGGCAAGCTCGGCTTCAACAACTTTTATTATTGCTTCTCTTTTAGAATAAAGCTCAATCATTATTTTTTCTATATCTTGTTTAAATTTAGATTTTATTTCTTCATCTTTAATACTTAATATATTTATTTTAACGTTGAATATTGCTCCTCTGACTGCAGAGTCTGCAAATAAAGCGGCAACGCCTGCATCCGTAATTGCATTCTTATTTCCCCTCTCAGCAACAACCAATATTAAGTCTAATGCCTCGAAGCTAAGCTTTGCGACCTCTAGAGGAACTTCAGCTGCTCTAATTAATGCATTTTGTATTGCTGTTGACCGAACGTCTGGTTCATCTTTAGGCATTCTATATGCTTTTAAAATTTGATTAAAAGCATTAGTGTCCTCATCCACTAATTTATTAAGTCTTTGATGGAGTTCTGTTCCTCTTGAAACCACATTTTCCATTTCTTCTTGAACTTCTTTGAACTTTTCTTTTCCAATAGTTGCTTTCCCAACTAAGACTGCTAAAGCAGCACCCAAAGCGCCACCTAAGGCACTTACACTTCCCCCTCCTGGTGCTGGCTTATCTGATGCTACTTCTTCAATAAATTCCGAAACAGATAGATCAACTAGATTTCCATTAGTCATTTAATCATCAACTCTATAATCTTCTGATCAGGAATGAACTCATCAAGATCACTCAAACCAAGATTTGCAATAGCGATTTTAATTAAACTATCTTCCTCTTCTTCATCTGGTGCATAGTATTTTCCAGCCATTAAAATAGCTTCGAGAGGGATCAAACCAACAATTTCGCTTCCTGTCACTTTTGCGCCTTTTTCAGTAGCTAGTCTTTTGATTTCCTCAAATACTTCATGGGGTTTCGTTAATCCTCTATAATTCATTACATTCATTGAAACTTGCGTTAATTTGCGATCTGGTCTCTCGAGAGTCACTCCCATACCTTGAATCCCTTTGAACAATCCTGGTTCTCGCACTTTCTGTCCATCTTTTTCCACCCACCACCCCGATTCTCGAACAGTACGGCCAATTTCAGTAGCTATCTCTACATCTTCGGAACCGATGTTTACATTATAAGCAATGAGAAAATCTCTAGCCCCAATGACATATGCTCCTGAACGTTCATTGAAGACAGGTTCCCCAAAATCAGGTTTCCATTTAGGATCCACTATTTTTTCACGTAATCCTTCATATTCTCCTTTACGAATGTCGGGTAATCTCACTCTTTCTTTGGTGGTAGCTGCTTTTGCATATAAGTAAGTAGGAACTTTCAATTCATTAGAGATTCTTTTAGCAGTTTGATGAGCTATTTGAATGCATTCATCATCTGTCACTCCTTTGACAGGAACGAATGGGCAAACATCTGCTGCTCCTATCCTAGGATGTTCACCTTTGTGTTTTCTCATATCAATAAGGTCAGTAGCTTTAGCAATGCCTTGGAATGCAGCCTCTCCAACTGATTCCGGGGTCCCCACAAATGTAATAACAACTCTATTATAATCAACATCTGGATCTACATTCAATAACTTAATATCTCTAACAGCTTTAATTGCGTCAGTAATCGCTTTTATTACTGCAGGATCAGAAGTTGAAAAATTGGGTACACATTCTATGATTCTATCCATAACCTAGCCTCGAGAAATCTTATATGACATGTTCTGTCATCTAATTGACGAATTTAAGCAACTAGTTTTGAGTATAAAATCATTCATTTTTAATGAGATCTTTCACAAGTAATTAAATTAGTATCAATAATATTAAATTAAACTGACTAAGGTTGAAATTGAAAAATATCTATTGTTAAAGATTAATAAAAATGCAGATATGCAATACACTATCCCTACTTCTTATGACGATTTTCATGCCATGTTAAGTACTGATAATGAGTCAGGAATCACTTTTTACTCCTCTTACACTCCGAAGGATTAATTTCCCAATGTGATTACCCAAACATAGAAAGTCCAGATAAAAAAATAAACTGATTAGTAAACCTAATAATGATGTATTTGGAGTTTTAATGATTAATAATGTGACATTTAGAATCCTTCATTTTTCACCAGAAAATACTAAATTTACTATATTCATCGCACTCCGCTTTTCTATTCATCAATCTGAGAAAATTTGATTAGAAAGAGGTTAATCACATGTCAAAAAAAAATATGAAAAAGAGAATCATCCTCTTGATAGTAGTTCTAATTTATTTGCTTTCTTCTTTAGAAATAAAGGTAATTAATTCTTCATTTACCCAGCAGGGAGAATTTGATCCAGAACTCCTACTCCCCAGTTCTACTACCCGTACAACTCAAATCTCATCTAATGCAATACAACAACAAGAGGAAGTTATTGAATACTTAATAGATAGCTGGAATGTTAAAGAATTTCTTAAAAATGATTTATCAAGTGCTGTAGAGATTATATGCCAAGCGGTAACTGCTTTAAATTCAGTTCAGATATCCTCACAAATATCAGATGAAATTCTTTCAGATTTTGATCTTATTCTCACAACGGATCTGATAAACTCCAAGGAAACACTGGCTAAAACCGTTGAAGGCCTTTTTTACATTTTGAAAGATGGGAATAGAAATGTTTCTACAAATATGAATCTTTGGATAGCAAAAGCGCTGTTAACACTTGATACATCCCATAATGCATCTTCAATTGAAATAGTAAATGATATCATGCAAGCGCTTGAACTTAATGTTCGTGGACAACCTCCTGCTGCTTACTTGCAAAGTTTTATTCTGTTAGACCCGACAGATACTCCAATTCCAGGATCTATGTCCCCAATTGCCTTCCTCCAAGACCAATTAATGGCTATGACAATTTATCAGGAGTTATTATATAAAACTCTTGATGACAAAGTTCTTGAATTTACAGATAGAATTTTTCATCTTGAGAACATGACTATGAATAATAAAGAGGGATTCTTAGATTATAGTTTATCATATAATATGGGTTTAAATTTTGGTTTTCTTCATGCTGAAAGAGATCAGCTCTTAGGAAAATTTCATTATCAAAATAACAAAAGTTTCTTTTATTTTAGAGACAGTCTATACCTGTTAGAATACTTCTTTAATCAAATAAAAGATTTCAGTACAGAGGGAGAGAGAGAAATTTATGATTTTTTCGATCCATTTTTCGCTAATTTGTACCATGGCAATCTAGTTCGCCTTTTGACAGATATACAGGTTCTCTTCAGATATAATGACATTTTATATTATGATAAGATGACAACTTATGATTTAATACCTTTAGCAATATATCCTAGTAACCGAATATACATCAGTGATCAATTCGCTTTCATAAGTTTACTGTCCCGAATGGCTAATTGGTATTCTTCGTCCACTTTATCCCCTGATTTTAGAACTTTTGGTAAGCAGCTACAAAGGTTAGCTATCCTTCTATGGGATTATCTTACAATAGAAGCCTATAGTACCTCAATAGGTGGTCAAGCTGCAAATAGTGTAAATAGAACATCTGGATATTTCTATGCTTTTTACTCAGTCTCTCTTGGTTTATATTTATTTGACAATTCATCCCAAGGATCGTTAATTAAAGCCAATATTTTCGCTCTCAACGGATTAGGATCGATTTTTCCTTTTCAACTTTCATTAGAATATAATACTCCAATAACTGTACGAGATAATCAGAGTATATTTATTCAAATTCTTCCCCTCAATAATGAAATCTCTTCTGGATTATCTATTAATACTAAACTTCTATTAAGTGTACCTGCTGAATCATTAAACACAGTAATAGCAACACCCACAATAACAGCTGAAGCAAATTATTCTACTCATTATAATTTCTCGATTTCGCAGGAAGGACCCTTTACATTCTCAATACATCTTTCTCATCAAAATGTCGAATTTTTTAATCTCCAAGCATCATACTTAGTTCTTCGTTCATTAACAATGAAAGTTCTTGTCGATCCTATCATACCAATTCAAGGTGATAAAATTACCATTTATTTTGAAGTCCGTGATACTACTGGCCTACTTCGCGCCAATATTAAATACTATGCAATAATCGATTCCGAGTCTTTAGATAAATCTCTATTTTTAACTAATCAATCCCTCTATACCTCTAATAGAGAAAATCCAATCATTCTTGACTCTAGTCAAACTAAAAGTGATTTATTTTGCTTCTTTTTGGTACAAAAAGAGGGATACTACCCTGCAGAGACCAACATGACCATTCATTTACAAACAAAACTAAATTTCTTAGTTGAATGGTTGATGTGGTTATTTTTAGAGAGTGATATTGGTGCTTGGATCGGAGCAGCAGCAGGAATTTTGGCTTTGCTATGGGGATTATATACGAGACTAGCCAATCGTATCTTAAGGCGAGTAAAAACTTGTCATTACTGTGGAGGCAGTTGGAGAACAAAATATCCTGTTTGTACTCATTGTGGACGGGTGTTAAATCCAAAGAAAGTAAAGAAAGACTCACCTTTATCTAAGGAAATGAAAGATGACCAAGAAGAGATAACTTCTGAAAACCAAATCTAGTCTTCTAGGGATTTTTCCCAAGCAGCCCAATCAAATTTCTGAAATGTGTAAACTTTACGTATTGGTTCAATTACATTCCAAGTACACTTTAATCCTTTCGGAAATTGCACTAAAGACCCACCTTTCACTTCTATTTCATCGGTAGGTGTTTTTACAATAACCTTACCCTCAAATACGTAAGCAGTTTCGTCTTCCTGATATTCCCAATCAAAAGTAGATGGCTCACAACCCCAAGATCCCCAATTCGTGGTATCTACTTTTTCCTTCTTAATTTTCTTTTGTTTGATCTTCATTGCTGGTTCATCCACAAAAATTAATCAAGTCAAGGGTTTGTTTAAGATATCAAATTGAGAATAATGCCTACTTTTATCAAGGTTTTGTTCCTCTTCGATTGCTTTGAATGGATCAACATCAGCAATAATTATTACTTTTTTATCTACTAAAGGCCCGAAAACGATCTTACCAGTGAGATTGACAATCGTACTACCTCTTTTTTTGCCAAATCTTCGAATTGAATTCCATAATGTCATTCCATGGGAAATAGATTTATCAATTTTAGAAAACCTGTAGGTTATTTCAGGCCTAAAGTTGAAATAACCCACGAATATCCTTCAAGAGTAACGAAGTGGCTTAATCAATCCAAGTGAACTAAACCATACTACCACATGTATTATTTCCTCTCTTAAATGAAGAGTAGAAAGAGTCACATTCTGAAGAATAAGTTTGTGATCATGAAATCTATATAATTAATTTATTAGAAATAAACCTTTATTAATTATATAATTAGTAGCGAATGAAGATTTCCAAATTAAGGTGAGAAAATGAGTGAAAAAAAGCTCAAAGAAGCAGAAAGGAAGAAACAGGAAGCAATAGGAAAACTAAAAGAGGCAGAGAAGTTCAAAAAGAAGGCAGAGAAAAAGAAAAATGAAGCAAGAATGAAGTTTGCAGAAGCGGAAAAAAAATTGGAAGAAGCTACAAAATCCCTAGCTGATGAAGAAAGAAAATAGATCAATAATAAAAAAGAGTAGATTAGCATCTATTTAAGGGAACTAACATATCTTTCGGTGTAGAAGCTAATATACAAATTTGAATATTTCTCTGTAAAATTCATTTGCCATTATTTAATCCCAATACACCCTTAATTTTATTTTTTTATAATTTGAGTAAATTCCTTAAGTTTTTGGAGTTACAATTTGAACCTTGGAGTTAGTCCAAGGTAGATTTCCTTAAAAATTACTTAAATAAAAATACATATTAGGATTCGTTATTACGTTTTCAGTCTCTTTTCAGTCTCTTTTAGTTTCTTCTCAGCTTCCTTCTTCACTCTTTCCTCTTCTTTTTTAGCTTTCTTCTCAGTTTCCTTACGTTTGTGTTCAGCTTCTTTTTTTCGTTTCTCCTCTTCTTTTTTAGCTTTCTTCTCAGTTTCCTTACGTTTGTGTTCAGCTTCTTTCTTTTGCTTCTTTTCTTCTTCTTCACGCTTCTTGATTGCTTCTTGTGTTTTTTTCTCAGCTTCCCTTTCTTTCACTTCCGCTTCTTTTCTTTTTTTCACCGATTTTCTCTCAAGTTCTTCTACTTCTTTGAGCTTTTTCATTGCTTCTTGCTTTTTCTTTTCCGCTTCTTTCATCTTTTTTTCGCTCATTTTTTTAAACACCTTTTTATCTAATTCTAAGATGATTGAGGATTATTTTAATAAAAGCATTATAGTGAGATTTTCGGTACGCATTGAAACATTATGATTTTATTTCATTGATAAAATCTTTATTTTCAGTAAAGTGAGAAGAAAATTGGCCTGTCTTTAAAAAGGGTTCTTTAGCTAATATAAAAATTCAAATATTGCTCCTAAAAGCTAAAAGGCTATTCGAGTGTTAAATTAAATAAAAAATGTTTTTTCCAATTGCTAAACATAAAATGAAATAAACATAGAGAATAGGAAATAGGTTAATAGAGATGTTGAATGGGGAACTCTCAATAGGGATAGAAACTTCCACTTAAAACATATGACAGGAAGGTATTATATTCCATTATAGCGGCTAAGAAAGTAACATAATTATGACCTGTATCTTTATTAAAAATTTTACATAATATTAATAATAATCACAAATCAAGAGATCTGACAAAAACAGATTAACCCATCTTCTTTCGTAAGATGAATAAAATCAGATTGAATAAATATTCTGATCTAAAAGTATTAATCCTTCATTTATTCTTAAGGAGAAATTTAAATTTGAATAAGGAGATTCAATCTAATGTCACGAATTATGGAAAAAGGAAAATCAACAAAAAAACCTGCTATTATTAAAAGAAGACATAAGAAAGTAGGCCTTCCTCCTGGTACTCCAATTTTTCTTGGACATAAAAAAATAGAAGAGATAAAGATAACAGTTTTTGATTATGATGCAAAGACTTGTGAAGAAAAAGAAGTTAAGACCGTGGAAGAATGCTTACCTTTTAAGGAAAGACCTACCATAACATGGATTAATATTGATGGATTACATAACACTCTAATTTTAGAAAAGTTTGGAGAATATTTTAATTTGCATCCTTTATTATTAGAGGATATCCTCAATACAGATCAAAGGCCAAAGATTGATGATTATGAAAATCACCTCTACATAGTTTTAAAAATGCTTAAATATAATGAGGAACGAAAAAGTGTTGTCATTGAACAAGTCAGTTTAATTCTTGGAGAAAATTACGTATTATCATTTCAAGAAAGGCCCGAAGATATATTTAATCCTATTCGTGAACGTATAAGAGGGAAAAAGGGGAAGATTCGATCCTATGGCGCCGATCACCTTTTTTACGCATTAATTGATGTTATTGTTGATAATTATTTTTTGATTCTAGAAAGATTAATCGAACGAATTGAATTTTTAGAAGAAGAGGTAGTTACAGCTCCTGGAACTGAGACTTTACAAATAATACATTCTCTAAAAACGAACATTATCTTTATACGTAAAGCTGTGTGGCCCTTAAGAGAATTAATTAGCCGATTAGAACGTGGGGGATCAGTATTGATACAGACTGAAACCCAAAAGTACATTAGGGATGTATATGATCATACTATCCATGTGATCGATACAGTGGAAACGCTCCGAGATATTGTTACAGGTATGCTTGACATTTATCTCTCCAGCACTAGTAATAAAATGAATGAAGTAATGAAAGTGTTGACCGTCATCGCTACAATTGTCATCCCTATGACAGTAATTTCAGGTATCTATGGAATGAATTTTCAGTCTATGCCCGAATTAACTTGGCCTATTGGTTACCCTATGGCTCTTTTTTTTATGTTAATGGTTGCTATAGTTATGTTAACTTATTTTTGGAAGAAAGGTTGGTTATAACTATGCACTTCGGCTTGGAGAGATTATGAAACCTGATGATTTCTTAGTAGTATAAATACCTTATAGGAGTGCTTATCATGTGAATAAGTGATTACAACCATGACTTATTGTGTCAATATACATGATATTAGAAACGTCTAAGAGAATTAAAACAATTTTTTAAGAATTACAACGAATCCTAGTCTTTGTATTTATCCCTGATTTCATCATAATTTCTTGTCAACGCGGTCATGAACTCACCAGTTAAATCCAATAATTTAGTTGCACTATCAGAAACTATATTGACCTGGTGGATTATATCTAGTCTAGTCCGTGAATAAACATACCATGTAATGGGTTCAGTCAATCTTTCCTTAAATTCTTCCCCTGTTTTTTCGATGGCTTCAACAGCCCACGCATGTTTTTCGTCAGAATTAGCCCCCCACATCAAAGGGTACACAAATCGCTTTTTTTGTCCCTTTTTAAGGATTAATTGATCCTCTGTTGTTCTTGTATTGATGATAGATTGCCCTAAAAATTTACTATTCGATACAAATATGGTATTACCAGTAGGTAATGTGATTTTGGTATAATTCACTGTGATCTCTTTAACACGGCCCTCAACTTTACTATCAGGAAGAATAATATAATCACCAATCAAAAAAGGACGTGTGGCCATAATATAAAGTCCAGCCAAGAAATTTCCCATGGTTGTTGTTGATGCGAATCCTATGGCTGTTCCTAAAATGGCTGAGATTCCTAATAATGTACCTTCAAATCCAGGAAAATTGTTTAAATAAGCAATGATGCAGAATGGTATGATTATCATTCTTCCTAGCACTCTCAATGTGTTGATGACGGTCTTCGTCATTCTTGGAGTTAACGCTTCTAATATTGAACTCCATATTAGTAATAAAATTATGACGATAAAAATCCAAGTCAGTAATTGTATAAACATACCGAAAAGTATAGAATAAGTCAGATCAGAATCGGTTATATCATTAACATAGTTTGCTAGTGAATCATCAAGGCCAAGATTGTGTACAGAAATTAGTATTAAAATCAATATTAAAAAGATGAATGAGAAAAAGAGATGCTTTTTGTTTATTTTCATATTCATCACAGCTTTTATGAAGGATTCTTACATTTTTTTTTAAATATTCATCTCATTATATCGAAATTCTCTCATGATTCATTAAAACACTTAATATTTGGAAACGATAAATATAGATGCACATGAAGGAGAAAACCAAATAGAATATTAATGCTTCCCGCCAAGGGATTAAATCCGCACTTTTGGACTTAATCCCTATACATAATTAAGTAGCCGTGTAACAATCTCCTCATAAATAGAGGAAAATTCTTTCATTGAAGCTAAATCAATAAACTCATCAGTTCCATGTATATTTCCACCTCTTGGGCCTAGATCAATAACTGGAATATCAGAGGCATAACGTGCGTCCGATGCTCCTTCCTGTTCACAAGGATCCGATGGCAACGAATATTTTTCTAATACATCTGATGTCACTCTTACTAGTGGATTGTCTATTGGAGTATGAAAATATCCTGAAGTTCCTGGGCAGGAAATCTCAGCTTCAGTAGCTAACTCATCCAATCGTTGTTTAAAGGCATTGATCAAGATATTGGTCTTTTTAGAGGAGAGAAATGCTCTAACATCAAAATAAATTTCGGTTCCATTAGTTTCAGAATAAGAAACAAGATTAGGATTGACGGTGATGCCAAACTCGCTAGGAATCTCTGTTGGTAGGTCAAGTAGAATTATACTACGGATTTTACGGAAAATCTTTGTTAGATTCTCATCGTAAGATACTAGTGGAGATTCTATCTTTTTTGTAAGCTTAACAATCCTAGCTTCGATATAATCTGGAATTACATTTCCTTTTATCCAAGGGCCATCAATTTCTTTGATCATCCAGTCTCGATGAAGGTGAAGAAGTTTAGATAGTGTAACTATAGCGTGTGTATCACAACCTCGTACAAAATAAGCACTGTGACGATTGTCGTCACCAAGGATACGTGTGTGACATATTTGCTTTTTCAACTGGCCAAAAGATTCGATAATTCTAGGTGGGATATTCACCTTGATTCCAAAGCCAGCTCGTCTTTTGTAAACTACTCTTGGGCCACCATCCACGTTAATTACACATTTAAGTGGAATGTCATGCTTTTTAACATAATTAAAAAAGATTTGTGCACCATTTCGTCCACCGGTTTCTTCATCAGTGGAAAAAAAGAATCCTAGATTTTCTAAAGAAGGACTATTTTCTCTGCAAAGCTTCTTTAACATGAGTAAAGCAGAAACTACTGAACCTTTACAGTCTTTTGAGCCTCGACCGTATCCTAAACCTGATTCTGAATCTATTCTAAGAATGAATGGATCTGATGTCCATCCATCACCAACAGGAACTACATCAAGATGGCCCATGAAGAGTATATCAACATTTTTTGGATCTATTGCTAGATAGAGTGACGAATATCCTTGACTTTCTAATATATGAGCATTGAAATCTGGATTCCAAGTTTTTACCTCTTTTTGAATATAATCCAAAACTGTGGGTTGAGGAAGAATTTTCTTTGTAGGATCATTTATTGTCTTATATTGTATTAATTCCTGAAGAAGAGTCTCTGCTTTCAAATAAATTTCAGCCCCTTAATTTTTAACAAATTTCACCGAATACGAGATAAATATCGTGTTAATCGCTTTTCAAGGCGATTGGATAGTCCATTCGGAATTGCATGGTCAATTTCAGACCCAATCGCCATTAATGTCAATTCTAATGCAGATTGTTGAGCATCAAAACCCTTTTTGATTAGTTCCTTACTAAAATGGTCTTTAGTAGAGGCCCACCATGTTTGACATGAGTGTTGGGCTTTAGCAACAGCTTTTAGTGCCATTTTAACCTCATAGTCTGTTTCATCCTTTTTAGATAACAATAATTCAAGAGTTTCAGAAAGTAAATCAAAATGAAAGTTCAATAACTCATGAATACTATTACCTGGGTAAGCCCAAAGAGGGAATGGAATATCTCGATACAAATCTTCTTCGGAGGTACTCCAACTGCTGCTTCGGAACTCCACGATGGGTTGTTTTGGCAAATCCAAGATCTCAGAAACCACTTTAGTCTCAGTTGACTGGAAGATTTGAACCAAAAATTCTTCATATTTACGATGATGTTCTCCAAAGGTCTCCAAATCTGTTGCAAGTACTAATATCCCATTAGGTTGTAGTGCTTTTAACCTATTGAAATGCTCAAACGCATTTTGGATTGTAGTATATCTGTGAAAGGATATGTTATTTGAAACCTCACGATTTCGGTTAATGAGAAAAAGCTTTGGCGCACTCGGATGGACAAGTAATCGAGTGAGTAAAGGGGTAGGAAAAGGAGAATTTGAGCTAATAGCAATCTCTGGAACAATCATATATTCATATCCTAGGGATTCCACAAGAGTCGCCAGTGTTTCAGAAACTGCAAGTTCAGGCGGCCATAATCCACGAGGTTTCCAAACAGAGCCAAAAATACGTGAATTGATTTTTCTATTCATTTTAATCTGCTTTCGTGCTTCTCTTTGAGATATTAACGGTAGAATGGGGTGATAAGCCCCAGAATCGAGAAATTCAATCTGGTTATTCCGAGCTAACTCTGCATACTTCTCTATTACTATTAAATAATCGTCTTCAAGCATCTCTGTAAGGCTAGCATTAATATTCAAGGTAATTTTGAAATCAGGATTATTTTGCAAAGCCTGTGCAACTGGCAAATAACACCGTTTGACAATACGATCCAGAATGTTAGCTTCTTGAGTAGGAGGTTGATAAGCATGTAATATTGCTACAAATGGAAGTGAACTATTCTCTAACAATATTCTTACACCTATTGCTCTAAAACGTATTTTCTTTTAATAAATTCAAATAATTTTTTTAAATTTCCTATGTACTCAAAATTTATACACAAGAGTCCTGAATTTAAAGCTCCTTTTATTTCATCAGGATCATGAGCGATGAATAAGGACTTGTTGGGAGGTGTTTTTAGTTCTGATAATATTGTGGAGTACATTTGTTTATCAGGTTTCATAACTCCAACATCACGAGAGGACACTATTTTGTGAACATATGGAGATAATTGAGACAATACTTCACGAATAGTTCTCGAAGAAAGAGCACTATCTGTTAAAATACCAATCTTATACCCAATCTTCCAGAATTTAGATATCGTTTCAAAGAGCCACGGATCAGGATTTTTCCACCATTTCTCTATTTCATATTCTTCAATTAAAGAAATCTTGAATCTTGGTTCAGTGGATAAATAGGGTGAAACTATTTCAAAATTGGAATCGATACCCAAGGTCCTAACTTTTTCATATAATTGGGTAAAATATTCTTTGTTATCCATTTTTGAGTTATGATAATGAGTTAAGAACTTATTCCAAGCTTTCACTTTATCATCTGGAATTTGATGGACAAGTATATCCCCTGCATCGAAGATTATAGCAGAAATGGTTGTTCTAGAGGTTTCCATCTTTAAAGGGACTCTTATCTTAGTTTAAATGCTAGATAAAACTGCTAATTCAATTAGAATCCACGTGTTAGTTCCCACAACCTTCGTTTTCTTTCAGCTCTCTCTTTTTCAATTGCAGCCCTTCGTTCTGCTTCTGTTAGTGTTGGCTCCTTTTTAACAAATTTTGGTGTAGGTTCCAATTCAACTACTCGCTTAGGTTCGGGAGCAGACTCGGATTCGGGTTCAGTTTTTTGCAAAAGATCCACTGTACGACTTGTATCAAATTTACTGAAGAATGATTCCGTTTGGAGGTCATCAGGAGTATATATGACTTTAGTTTCTGGATATTCATCTGAAGTTTCTTCTGCATTTTGTTCTGATAAAGATGAGCTATCTGCAGCTACTATTTCTTCCTTTTTCTGATCTTCTTCAAGAATCATCTCCAAGGGACTCTTCGAAACAGAATCCTGAAAGAAGGATGCTGTTTCAATATCTGTTGCTACCTCCTCTGATACTTTCTGGATCGGAGCTGAATCTGAGATAGCTTCCTCTTGTATGCTTTCAACATCAATTTCATCAGACAGCTGGGTTTGTTCTTCAACTGAGTCCTCAGTTTGAGAACTAGAAGTGATTTCTGAGTAAGTCTGCTCTGATTGCTTTAAGAATTGAATTATTTCCGCAGAATCGGGGACTTCTGGGGAAATAATTTCAGCTTCCTCTGGTACTACTTCAGCTACTCCTGATTCTACAACTTTTGGTGCAATTTCAGGTATTACAGGTTCTTCAATCTCTGGTGCTACTTCAGATGAAATCTTAGCTTCAACGAGGGGTTCTTCTTCAATTTCAGGAGTTTCATACTCAGGATATTTAGTTACTGGCTTAATTGAACTTGTAGCTTCCATCTGGTTTAATATATTAAGAAAATCTCTGGCTTCTTCATCTTCAAGTTCTAAGATGAAATCCTCACTAATGATCTCAATTGTTCTATTTTCATCTTCTCTAGTAATAACTCGTAAACAAATCCGAGGCCCATCCCGATCTAAACACCATGTAACTACATATTTATTCTGATATTCAATTTCCAATAAAGATCAGCTCCTACCAAATTCTAAAAGCTTTCTAAAAAGTCATTAAACAACGTAATAAATTCAGAGATTTCCTCCTGTTCAAGAGAAAGACTTTCTTCGCCTTTCTCTATAACCATTCGATTGGTACCCTTATTTTGAGTTATCATATGGATTTCAATGGCTGTTCCAGATTTCAGCCTTAATCGTGTTATTGATTCTATTGATTTTTCTGCAAGTTGCATCTTGTTATCACCCACTGTTACTAATTCATTTCATTTAATTGTTCCTTTTTTTTAACACAAATCATTGTTGAATCCTCAGGAACCATGAGATGCCCATCTTAAAGAAGAATCCTTTGTGAGTTTTGTATTCACGGAATGATATCGCTTTTCGGTTAAAAAGACATACTGTTACTTGATTATGTAAACTATCCCTTAAAAAAGCATGTTATATGATCTTTCAATTAAATATTGTTCTCTGGTTGAATAGGAGCTGAATTTTTTAGTTCTGGGATTATCAAAGGATTATTTCCATTCGATAATATTACTAAACGGCTGACTTTGGATTCCCTAACGATTTTATAATCTGTTAACATTTCTAACTCTTGAGCAAAGGAGTAAATGTTATCATGGGATGGCATAACAGATCTGGGAAGCCTTTTCTCCGCAGCACCGACATGAACAACGCCTTTGATCTCAATAAAGGATGGATTCATTACTTCAATCATTTGGGCATATCCTTGGGGATCTATGAGATTGAGTCCCTTAGCGACTGTTAAACGCCCGACAGTTCGAAAAGGAACTCCTTTCCCAATCATAGAGAGAGTTTCCCAAATTTTATTTAAAACCAACTTAGCATCTTCTAAAGGACGGTGTGTGCGAATAAAATTCTTAATCCCTGGAGCAGGAAGAGTAATGTACAGCTGAGTAGGATAGATTTTTGTTTCTAAAATCAATTTTAGTGTTTCAGGCACGCTACCGTTGGTAACGATAAATACAGTCATATTTTTTTCTCTTAATTCTTGAATTAACTCTGGGATCCAGGGATAAAGAAAAGGTTCTCCTGTTAAACTCATTGTAGCATGTTTAGGATCCATTGCCTCCTCATATTTCTGATTATTAATATATGGTTTATATCCGCAGATAATCTTACGTTGACCTAGTAAGATACCCTTAACAACCTCCTCAGGTGAATCAAAGACTTCTGGTAATCTCTGGATATCTGTAACATCATAATCCTTGTACATATTTTTTAAACTGAGATCAGATTCATGAATTCGCCAGCAAAACTGACAAGAAAAATTGCATATCAGTGTGGGGGAGAACTGAACACAGCGATGAGATTGAATTCCATAAAATCGTTTAAAACAGTAACGATCTTCCCTTAAAGCGTTATGCGTCCAAGTACACTTCTTAACAGCTGTATTTTTCCCATAAAGTTGATATTTTTGTTTCTTAAGTAGTACTTGCATTTTATCTGGAGCATAAGACATAATAAATCTCCCTTAAAGAGAGGTTATATTAGTTATTTGAAATATCGATCGTTAGGAATAGGAACTAGTCATGTCTCAATCTTATAAAGAACCCAAAAGTTTTCAAGAATGACATCTTTCTTGAAGTAAATCTTGTAAATTAACCCGAGAATCCTCAGGAATGACTACATTCTCGAAATAAACTCCTAAATGAGATTCAAACATTGGAAATTAATCCACTTAAGAAGTTAGAAAAAGAGTATTCTCTTCTAATAATGCAATATCTCCATTTAAATCCAAATGGTAGAACTTTTAAACAGATTTGTTCATCTATAGAACATCAAGCCTCCCCAAGCAAGGTAAAGTCTCGGTTAGATACACTACTTGACCTTGATTTAATCTTTAAAATTCGGGGGAAGGAAGAACTTGAGGTTCTCTACGCCTTAACTGAACGTGGAAGATGCGCCAGTGAGGTTGTATGGGATCTTTTCAGGATTATTTTAAATCCCCGTGATGAGGACAATAATAGTAGTAATTTACTAGATTTCTATAAATAAATCTTAATGGACTTATTTTTGAATCTGCCACTTATTTAATAAAAAATATTAAATCAGATCACTATAGGAATCCTGGTTTCAGTTTATTCTCATCAGGAAAAAACCATCCTTTAAAAACTAAGTTTTTGGAAGTAAAATGGTGACTGTAGTTCCTTTTTTCCTCCCTGGTGACGTGATTTTTATTGAGCCTCCATGAATAGATTCAACAATTTTATGAACTATTGATAATCCTAAGCCTGTCGAGGTTGAGCCTGGTTCGAAACGGGCAAACGGTTCAAATGCTCGTTTTAAATTTTTCTCATTGAATCCAAATCCGTTGTCCTTTATAGTAATTTTAATGATTTTGTTACCCTTAATGCTTTGTTCTTCAGCAAACAATTCAATTTTCCCTTTCTTTTGAGGTGAGTATTTTACCGCGTTATCCAACACATTTTGTAATACTCGTAATAAAAGTTCGCGATTACCAACCATCTCTAATGAATCAGGAGTATAAATATGCATTTCCTGATCTTTATGAATCATCTGAGGTAAAATCAACATTTTAGCGTCATGTATTATCTCGATTAGATCAAAAGTTTCTCGTTGAGTGATATAATCAGATTGATCATATTTCTCATATTCCATAATACTCTCTACCATTCGCGAGAGTCTCTTTGAGTTAGATACTATCATTTCTAGGTGTTTTTTCATCTCTGGAGTTACTTCTCCAGCTAATCCGTCTCTTAATATTTCAGCAAAACCTTGGATTGCTGCTATAGGAGATTTCAAGTCATGACTAACAGTTGAAAGCATCTGAGTTTTTTCATCATATCTTTGTTTGAGATCTCTATAATGTGATAAGGAAACTAAATCTGCTGGAACGTTTCCACGTGGTGAATCTACTTTTTCACGATCCATTTCTAGGAAAGTGGCTAAAGAAGATTCGAGAATGTTATTGTGGGTTGAAAGTATAAATAATTCCTTATTTAGACGGTCTTGTTCAAGTGAATTCTTTTCTAGCTCCTCTATTAGGATTTGGATGGGTTGATAAAGGTCTCGTAAGTTTGTAGGAAATTTACCGCCCATTTTAGAATCATAATAAAAATTAGGGTGAATTTGAGAATTTGCCAAGCATAAAAAAGGGTAACTTAAGGCTAGCTGATTTATCAACGTTTTTCCTATCTTTTTTTCGAGAAAAAGAGAGAAAATTGAATATTTTTCTACATTAGTATCAATAAGTTTGTTTTCAAATGAAGATTCAATAAAATTAACAAAGCTTTTCGTGACATTTAAGTTAGTAAAGTCAAGAAATAAGTTTTGACGAGTAGATGTTTTTGGAATCGCAGCACAAAAATCATTCAATTGAGTTACAAATTCATTCTTCTTCCATTTAGCTGTAACTTTAATTGGTACCTTGATGGCTGTAATTGTAAATCCATCAATTAAAGAAGAAAATAATTTTGTAGAAGGTTTTTTTGAAGTAAAAAAACTGATTAGATAACGCTGAGCTTCAGTTTGAGCCAATGCTGTATTTAAAAATGACTCAAGGTCATATTGTTTCTTACAGAGGCAAAATACTCTTATATTTTTCCCTATTTTCTCCATTAAAAAGCCCCAATAAGCCACAAAAATATTTTCTCTTGTCTACAACTGATAAAACATATTATTAAATCTTTTCTGGTAAATAATCTTCTAGTAACTTCTCCAATTGAGAAAAATCGAGGAGCTTCTTCAAGTTTAATAAAGGATATATCTTAGAGTTGATCTCGATATATGAGTTCATTCTGAAGCAATTCGCTTCAGATGAGAGGTTTCCTTCCGATTTTATCTCTTTTCCAGAAGTTTTATAACGATAAAAACCTAAAATTGCATCTACACCTAAACCAACAATCATGGTTTTTGAACTGAGGATTGTTTCCTTTGTACTACTTATAAAAAGAATTCTGGATTGTATTGTTAAAACAAAATCTGAATTCGGACAATTGAGGTATTTTTTCAAATTTATAACAGGAATGATCCTAGCATGTAAGTGAAAATTTCCTAAATAGAATCCTGATTCTAATTCTTCTTGGAACTCATTGTTAAATTCCCCTATCCCATGAATTTGATTAATTGAAAGTGTAAATTCATTTGAATCCACTTTAACGACTAAATAAGCCTTGTCTTTTAAAAAAGATTTTGCATTAAGTGAAACCATTAATGGTTCCCTTATCCTCGGCTTCTGTTTCTTGAATCTTCTCTATTAAATTATAAAGAATTTATTAGCTTCTAAATATAACAATTCATTCGAATTCATAGGGTTCTCCTAACTTATTATGATTACTTAACTCCGCTAAAGTTCTTTTATAACCCTGTGAACCCTCATCTAAAGTTTTTCCAACAGGAATAAGACCTATCACTGTTAAACGATTATCTGTTACGCCTAGAAGGTTTGCAATAGCTTCATGATCAAACTCTACAATGAAATTACTACCTAGATTATTAGCGGTTGCAGCCATCATTAACTGAGAACTCGATATAATAGCATCAATAATATTGACATCATCGTCTTCTTCAACAACTACAACAGCAAAAATTGCAGCAGCGTATTGAATCCACTCAGATCCCTCCGTTTTTGCAGCAACTTCCTGCTTTAAGTCCGAGTCAATAATTATGAAAGTATAATTTTGAATGTCAGATAAAGAGGGAGCTAATTGAGCGCAGGCTAATAGCTGTTTAATTTGATCAGAAGTTAATGACTGGTCAGGCTGAAACTCTTTGAACCGTTTGTTCCTGATAACAACCTCAAAAAATTCCATATTATCTCCTCTATTGTCTTAAGGGCTTATCAGTTGTCAATTAAAACATTTTGAGATTTGAGGGATAACCTCTTAAAAATAGTCTATTTCTTCCTAATATAAAAGCTACACTTAATTAATAATTTATATTATCTGTTCTCAGCTCTATTTCATCTACCTTTAATCATTTGGTAGACAATCAATTTAAAAACCTAAATTGGCCTGATATTTTTGTCAACTCACAAAGAGCATTTAAAACTGCATTATTCACAACAAAGAAATCTGATTGAAGAAATTAAAATCATGCGAAAAGAACTTCAAACAGAACATAAACTAACAACACGCTTTAGAAAACAGCGAGATAAACTAAAGGCGGAACGACAAGCTCTCCTTGCAAAAGCTGCTCCTGAGATCGAATCAAGAGATTCACAAAAGGATATACTCGAAAAACTGAAAAAGAGGAGATCCTTTCTCCGTCGACAAGCTCAACGGGTTGATGGGCCAGTATTTAAGATTCTAACACAATCTCAATTAGAACAGCTTACCATAGTTGAGTTAAAATTTCACCTCTATGAATTGGAATTCATGCAACAAACAAAATCACTATCCCGTGAGGATGAAGAAATCCTCATTGAAGAGATTCAACGTGTAGAAGATAGAATTGCATACCTAGAAAAAAGGAATGAGGCCATAGTAGCTGATTATTTAGGAAATGTTCCAGAAACTAAAGAAAAAATAGAACAAGAAATTGCAGAGATTGACCAAAAAATTTCGCAGGAGGAAGCTGACAGGAGAGAGATGAGTGAAAAGGTCCAACAGATGTATATTCGCATTAAACCGCTAAAGGAGGAAGAAGATAAAGCTCATGAAGAATTCGTAAAACATCTTCAACGAATAGAAGAATTAAGAGTAGAAGTTCAAGCAAAACAGGAAGAGCTCGACGCTTTGAAAGGAAAAATTGCCAAAGTTAAGAAATTAATTGCAGACGAGACACATAAACAAGTATATGGGGAGATTGAAGAAAAGATAGAAGTCCTTCTCAAAAAAAGGGATGAAGGAGAAGATTTAACCCCTGAAGAACAGGAATTTCTTATGAGCTATGGATATGTGCCTTTTTAAAGTATTTAGGAGAAATATTTCAGAGAAAGGCGTGGATCTTAATCCTGTTAGAGAGGTCAAGAATGATGCATGAGGGCTTGAGCTTCTAGGTACGAAAAAACTATTTTTCTCATTTATCTTTTCGAATAATAACGATTAAGAAACAGAAAGTTAAAAATAAGAATGTAGCTGATAGTTGTCGTGACTTTCTCGAGGATTGACCACTTGAATTTAAAACATTTAGAACATTATGATGAATTCTTCACTTGCGCATACTGCGCTTATTGCGTTAATAACAACGCAGCATGCCCAACGTTTCTTTCAGTTCGTCACGAAATTGTAACTGGGAGAGGAAAGATGATAACAGCACGTAATCTTGCGCAAGGATTATTAAAGAAAGATGAAGGATTGAATGCCCTTACAGAAGGGTTATTTCAATGTACATTTTGTGGGGCATGTGAACAAGAATGTATTGTAGATATTCCACTAATGGAGGTTTATACTGAATTAAAAGGGTTATTGCAGGATCGCTTACCAACGGAAACGGAACGAATGTTCCAAAACTTAGCTAAAACTCATAATTTCTTAGGAATGAACCAAGAAGATAGGAACTTTTGGTCTTTTGATGTGGAGGATACCTATGAAGAATGGGTGAACCAACCTGTAGAAACTGGGGTTGGTTATTTTATTGGATGTGTCGCATCATATATGGGCCGAGCAGCTGGAGCTCCAGTATCAATTATAAGACTTATAAAACACGCTAATGAAAAAATCACAATCTTTTCCCCTAGAGAATATTGTTGTGGAAATCCATATTTATTAGGGGGATGTAAAGAGAAAGCTAAAGAACTGGCTAAACATAATGTTGCTGAGATTAAAAAGCTAAAAATTAAAACATTATTTGTTTCATGTGCTGGTTGTTACCGCGTTTTTAGCCAAGAATATCCTAAATTATTAGGAGAAGAGTTACCATTCAAAGTAATAACACATATGGAATACATAATAAGTTTAATTAAGAGAAAAAAATTGAAATTATTAAGCCTAACTCCAATTAAAGTCTCATTTAAAGATCCCTGCGAATTAGGCCGCCATTGTGGCGAATTCGAGACTGCACGAGAACTTATGGATCTTCTTCCTGGAGTTGAAAATCTTGAATTACCCAATAATCGCGAGAATGCTCTTTGTTGTGGAGGAGGAGGATTAGTTAAGGCAAATTACCCCACTATAGCAAAAGATGTTGCATTAAAGCTTATTCAACAAATGGAAGAAAGAGGAACAGAATTATGTCTTAATGCTTGCCCTTCGTGTCAATTGAACATTGATCAATTTCTTCAAGAGCAACATTCATCAATTCTATCTATTGACATTTCTCAGTTAGTTCATAGATTATCACAGAATTATATCAATTCTTTAGCAATTAATCAATAAGGGATAGGAACGTTCTATATTTGAAGTCGTCTCATTTAAGAATCACGGCTCTCCAACCAAATATAAAAGTTGATGAGTTTAATAACAACCTAGAACAATATCAAAATCTTTTCACTGAATTTTCTACTACTTTTAAAATTACAGATGCAATATGTTTCCCTGAATATTGGAATGGGATGAGAAAGGGGAGCTATACTGAAACGATGCAAAATTTATCCTTAGATTTTTTAAAAGAAGTAGCAATTCAATTTTCATCATGGGTAATTGGTGGGAGTCACTTAGTAAAAGATAAAGATTCGTATTTCAATCGAGCACATATTTTTGATCCATTAGGACACCTAATTGGAACATATGACAAACGTCATCCTTTTGGATATGAACAACTACAAGAAATTACTCCAGGAGAAAAGGATTTTATTTGGCAAATTAGTGATTGGAAGGCATCAATCCAGATTTGCAGTGATCTGTGGAATGTTAACGATTATTCTTCGTTAATAAATAAAAATTTTGACATTGTTTTTTCCCCAATCTTGACTACTATCCCCGATCGTTCATTTACTAACTATGGCCGATTCATGTGGCATAATCTAGCAATTATTCGAGGAAAAGAAGCAGCAGCGGCTATAATAGTTAGCGACACAGCTATGCAAGCCATTCGAGACCCGTATTGGTGTGCTGGAGCTACCTGTATTGTTGATCCCTCATATCGTTTCACTAATGACGAACCAATTGGCAAGAACATATTATCTTCGATTCCTGACGGGAGTATGGGAGTAGTTTCAGTACCCTTAGATTTAGACAAAATTCGTCTTCAACGACAATACCGAAAAGATATGGGACTACTTTTTATGGAGAAAGATGTTGAATAAAAAAAAAGAAGAAGAAGTATTAGATTACAGAAATAGAAAGGCCAAAAATGATCAAGAAAAGGCCTATTATGATTACAATCCACATAAAGAGCCAATTAAGGCCTGACCATCTATTTTTGTAAGTCCGCCCGTCTTCAGTCACAATCTTCCAAACAGATAGCACAGGTGTTGGAACTCTATGATACCAGCCATATGCTTTAACCATTCTACCCTGTAGACTTGGTACACGAAACAGTGCAAAAATCCATGACATAAACCCTAAAATAGGACTGTAGTCTAATGTGATTATCCCCGTCTGATCTTGAATCACTAAGTCCTCACTTAACCAATATCCTGGTGTTCCTCGGCCCACAACACGTCCCTCAAAGACTGCTTTCTTACCTCGAAGGGGAGAAGCTTCATAATATGAGTTCTTTGTTTGATCTGTCAAGCAGTGAACGACTGTAACTGTATCATCACTGTCTCTAATTTTGGGGTATTTTTCACGACGTCTCCATTTCCATATCAATGCAAACAGAAGAAGCCCAGCACCCATACCTATCATAGGATCGTAAACAGTCCCAGAATAATCGCTTAAGAGATATACTAAAAATGCACCAATAAGAGGTAAGAGAAAGAAAAGGAGAGGTGCAATATAAGATAAAAAGAGATCAATTAAAAATTCATCCCATAAGCTTTCAGGAAGTTTGACTTTACCAATTCCTGGGAATTCTGGTCTTAAACCTCGTTCTTCCTGCATCTTATTCAAAGATCTAATCCTTTTGGCTGGAAGAGGATGAGTAGAAAAGAGTTCAAGAAAACCACCCCAAGGGTTAGAAAGATCCCACTGAGCAGCTTTTGCAACAGTTTCTTCATTTAAATCAGATACACCACGTCCATATGCAGACATTGCTAAGTTCTGTGCTCCACTAACATCAAAAATTCCTAATGAGCGCATTCCAATATTAAAAGCGTGTTGCTTAGAGGCCTGTTTTCTTGCAGATGGAGATACACTTTCATCACGCATCCGTTGTTGAGTTGTTGCGTCCTCCTTGACCATACCATAAGCAATTTTCACCAGGGCTCTTGATAACGCCCCTGGATCGCCTGTTGCTTCCGCAGAGAAGCTATCAGCATAATATTCACGAACACGTGAAAGAAATAAGACAAGAAAATGAGAAATATAATATGCAATCCAAGCCCCAATTGCCACAACAAGTGCGACTGCGCTAACCTTAGCTGCATCATCGTCTCTACTAGTACGAGCTGAAACACGTGCAAAAGTCCAGAGACCTTGATAAAAGGAGTAACAGATCAATGGAATTGCAGCTGCAACAGTCATCCAAATGAAATCACGATGAACTATATGCCCAGTTTCATGAGCAACGACTGCGATCTGCTCTGATTCGTCTAAGTAGTTTAATATTCCTTCAGTAATAGCCATTCGTGCCCGTTTTTTTGTATGACCATAAGTGAAGGCATTGGGATTATTATCATGGATAATAGCGACCCATTTGAGGGAAAAATTATGTAGTTCCATTTGTTGGTACAGGAAATCACGGATATGAGTGGGTAATTCGTCAACCTGATATTTGGTTGCTTGATATACCCAAGAAATAGTGATATCCATTATCCAAGGCGAAATCAAGAATTGTAACCCTACAACAAAGAATGCAAAGATGACTGGTAAAAGAATAATAAAATATTCATATCCAGGAGGGATGAATCCACCTACCGAGATAAGATACGCTAAAACCATCGCAAGTACAAAAACAATTCCCCAAAGGAATGTTAAAATCCAAAATGATCGTAGATATAATCTTGCAGGCATTTTTTTCACCTTTAATTTAATTATTGAGCTTAAGGAGCTTTTAAGTATTTAGCTCTTTAGGTAGAAGTTAAGCTAAAATACTTTTAGTTAGTAGAACCCGTCTATTTGTTACTACTTATTCAATTTAAACAAAGATTAGGTGATTCAATGCTTCTAGGAATAAAAAATAACTTACCTACAATAAATATACTTAGTAACAACCAAGTGGAAGAAATACATGAGGCAACATTACAAGTCCTAGAAAAAACAGGTGTCCGTGTTCTTTCTCAACAAGCGTTAGATATTCTAAAAGAAGCTAGATGTAAAATTAAGTCTAAAAAGGTATTTTTAGATTCAGATCTTGTTGAAGAAACGCTAAATAAGTGCCCTTCTTCATTTACATGGTATAGTGTTCATCCTGAATCAAAAAAACACATTAAATTAGAATCAGGACGGATTAATTATACCATTAGCCATTCCCCAACCCATGTGGTCGATCTTGAAGGAAATTGGCGAAGATCTACCTTTGCTGATATTGCAGATATGACACGTCTCGGAGACGCTCTTGAAATGATGCATTTGGGAGGTTCAGGACTTTCTGGTACAGTTGAGGAGATTGATCTACAACTAGATCTCATGACAGCTGCTGCTTATCGCTTTGTATATGAAGTTAAGTATACAGATAAACCATTATTCATTCCACCTAGCGGAATGAGCCCTGATGATGGTTTTGAGTTCTTCAACCTCTTTCGGGATGATCTCAGTGACTTACAAAAAAAGCCATGTTCATGGGCTTGGGTAAATACTGTCTCCCCTCTAATGCATAATGAAACGATGACGGACTATGCACTTGGATATGCCATGTTTGGCTTACCAGTTCTTTTTTGTCCAGAAGTAATGGCTCATGCTACTGGACCTGCTACATTAGGTGGTTCATTAGTTCAACATAATGCTGAGATCCTTTCAGGTATTGTGATGTGTCAATTAGCAAATGAATCTTATGGAATTGCACCGCCACCGCCCATTGTTTATGGAACCGCCTCTTCAATTCTGGATCCTAGAACTGTTCAAATAGCACTAGGAGCTCCTGAAGCAGGATTAATGAATGTCTTAACAGCTCAAATGGCTAATTATTATAACTTACCAACTAGGGGTACTGCAGGTTGTACTGATTCTAAAGTGCTAGATGCCCAAGCAGGGCAAGAATCAGCCATGAATGTTCTACTTGCATCAATGGCTGGAATCAATCTTATTGTTAACGCTTTGGGAGGACTTGGTCCTGGGATTCAAGCTTGTTCTTACGCTGCGATGATCTTCCACGATGAAAACCTGAAAGCAATAAGTCGTGTATTAAAAGGTATTGAGATTTCTGATGAAGCATTAGCGCTTGATGTTATCCATGAGGTTGGACCTGGTGGTGAATATCTTAGTCATCCCCACACCCTCAAACATTTCCGTTCAGAATTTTTTACCCCGAAATTATTCGATCGAACTGATTATGAGGTGTTTGAAAAATCAGATAAGCAGGATATTTTAACTCGGGCTAATGAGAGAGCGCATGAAATTATGAAAACACATCATCCACCCGAATTAGATGCTAAGATTGTTAAAGCACTAGATGAAATCCTGAAAAACATCCATAAGAAGTATATAGGATGAAAATCATTGCAATTTAACACGTTCTTTTTTACTTTGGTGTAGTTTAATAATTCCTTCTTTAGTCTGATTCACATGATCTTTTGAGAATGGATAGAAATAAAGACAGACAAGAGTAACTCCTAAAGCAATAGCTGGAAATAGAAAAACTAATAGTCTAAGGCCTAATACCACTTCAGATTGTTGAAGGATCTGAATCGGTTTATATTCTTCCCATCCTGTCGACACGAAGACAAGGGATACAGTGATAATAGACAAAATCATCGCGAGTCGCATGAAAAAGTTGGTGATCCCAAAGAAGGTACCTTCTCGACGAACGCCAGTTTTCAATTCATCTTCATCAATTATATCTGCAATGATTAAGTAAATAAAATACAACATGCCTCCAAAACCCACACCCATTGTTATTACAGTTATAAATGCTGTCTCAAACGAATCAACTAATAATAAGGGAATACTGGCACAAAAATACAGAATTATTGCGTAAGCGTAAGATTTGCGACTTCCAAACTTCAAATCTAATTTTTTCCATAAAAATACTGTTATTAAACCAACAATAAACAACATCCCGAGTAAAATTGATGTAAGTAAAGTGTCTGTTATGCGTAATACTTCTCTAGCATATAATGGAACAGTAGTTCCTAGGAGAAGCAGGATATATTCATATAAGAAAAACATAATAGTATATAGGATAAATCCTCTGTTTTTAAAGGTGTATTTCAACCCTTGGAAAAAGTTAAATGTATGTTGATAGTCTGATTGAAATTCAACACGTTCTATAACTCCCCACTTCAAAGAAACTATGAGAGTGACAAGAATTATCGCGGTTGTGACAATTCCATTTATTAGATATCCTCCCATTTCATTCTGATCCCCTATAAAAATCCCTGGTACTAAGAACGCAACAATTAAACCTAACATTGAGAGGATTTGTTTAATAGTGTTCACCTCGGCCCTTTCTTCGACTGAAGTGTACAATTCTGGGAATAATGAATCATATGGTAAACTCACCATTGTGTAAAAGGTATCATAACAAAATAACATTATTAGAAGATATAAAAATGTAATAAGATAATTATTTCCAACTGGAATAGGAGGAATCCATAAGATAATCTCAATTATCAAAATTGGGATCAATCCAATCATGATATATGGTTTTCTTCTACCAAAACGCGTATTAGTCCTATCTGACAAATAACCTATCAGAGGATCATTAAAAGCATTCCAAATTGTCCATAATACAAATGCAGTCATGATGTATTGAATTGGGAGCTTAACAGCCGCAAAATAGAATGTTAAAACCCAGGTATTGAACGCGCTATTGATGAACCATTGAGTAAAACTTCCTAATCCAAAAGACCATTTCTGTAAGGAGTTAAAGGATTGCATATGACTATCATCCATTTTATTTCTACTTTGCATATTTCGCAAGTATATTTTACGGAATTTATATATTGAGCGGTTTAAGATTGTCATATCGCTATATTTAATATCAGTAATTCTAATAGTGAAACATAATGACACGCGTGGATTTTCATTGTCACACAAAATATTCAAAATGTTCTAATCTAGAACCAGAGCTTATTTTAAAACTATGCAAAAAACAGGGAATCCATGGTATCATGATCTGTGATCATGACACCATCAAAGGAGTTTTGGCTTTTAAAGAAGTCCTTTCATCTAATGGTGATGATTTTATTTTTATCCCAGGCATTGAAGTTATGACAGATCGTGGAGAAATCCTTGGAGCATGGCTTGAAGAGGAGCTCAAAACCTCCTATTTTCCTGAGGTCGCAGAAGAAATTAAAGAAAAAGGGGGTATAGTGGTTGTTCCTCATCCCTTTGATGTGATTCGAGGTAAGCGATTTAGAGTTACTGAACCTGATTTACCTTTTATTGATGCAATTGAAGTTTTTAATTCACGTTGTATATTACCTAGTGCAAATAAAAAGGCTCTCAAGCTCGCTGAAAGACATTCACTAGTACAAACTGGAGGTTCTGATGCACACTTTGCTCCTGAAGTAGGCCAAGCATGGATATCTTTCAATGGTTTTACTATTGAGGAATTTCGTCATTCTCTCATGAGAGGAGAAACAATAGTAGAGGGAAGACGGTCTCCATTTTCTGTACATCTTCACACTATCAATCACAGATTAAAAAGAATTTTCAGAAGAATCTAATGTAGAGAGAATGAAAACCTCTAGATACTTGAATCAACTTGTTGAGGATAATGGTTCTTAATTAAAATGGTTCTACGTAGTAAGATTATACCAAATAGAATAAATACAAGTCCTAGTATTTTTTCGATATATAGTTGTTCAGTAAATATAAAATATGCACCTATAACGGGAATCAAGACCGAAATGGAATTTGTGATTGGGCTAACAATCGAGAGACGACCATTTTGAAATGCAAACTGTTGAGAAACAATGGCCACAATGTATGTTAACGAAAACATCATTACTGTGAATAATAGTAGAGCAATATTTGCATTTGGGACGAATAAAATTAGGATAGCTTTAGTAAAAATTGCCCCCAAACCATAAAAGATTCCTGCAGATATTGAATAAAAAAATTCTTCATTATTAACTCTTTCAGTAAGGATAAAGACTACTAGTAGAATAATACCTCCTATTGTAAGAGGTAATAACCAGATTAAGGGAACTAATTCAATTACATCAGTTGATTCACTAGTTACAACCCCTAAAAGGATCATTCCCATTATGATGCCAAATATTCCCAACCATTCAGTCAATTTCAGTCGTTCTTTGAAGACAATATAAGCAAGTATAAATGTAAACGCGAGATTTGTATTTACTAATGGTTTGACTATAGAAAGCTCGAAGTGTTGTAGCGCAATTAGATACACACAAAATCCAAAAATCCCAAGAATAGCCCCCGTAAGCCACACGGGAGTCGATAATAATTTAAGAAATGTTTGAAGAAAGATTTTCCAAGAACGTTCGACTCGTAAACCACCAATTTGAATTATTCCCTTTTTTGATAAAACAGCAGAAACTCCTCCTAGTATTCCATAAAAAGTCATCAATGTGATAATTGTAATAAAAGATTCAATATGAAATTGCATTATACTCAAGGAAAAATTAACTCCATTGCATCTATGCTTAAAATATGTTTAGAAAGGGAAGTAATCTTATAATAATTATTAACCATTCAATAAGAAAGAATATGATCACAAGATTATGTAATTTTCCAATGAAGATACCAGGTTTTGCGACTTGCCATATAGAGGAAGAACTAAGCCAAATATAAAGAAATATCACGATACTTAATGGAACAAAAAGAAGAAGATGCCAAGTTATTTGATAAGACAGAAAAGCTAAGAAAATAAATGTGGATGCCATTATTGCTAATAAACTATCGAAAATGATGATCCCTCGCTGAGAGAGATGACTTTCTAATCCACGATATCCAAATTGATCCGCAATCTCTTTATCTTGGATCTTATAACTCAAATAACCTATTGCTAGAAGACAAACAACCCCAATAAGAAAGAAATAAGGGGCACCAATTAATGGAAGGACTAATGTCCAACCAATAAGAATTCTGAAAAAATGGTTCATCGGTCCTGAAAAAAATAAATTCACTACCGTTTCCTTCAAACGAAATGGAGGAAAGCAATACAGAATCTGGAATCCAACCATTATGAGAGCCAGGAAAAAACCAACTGGTGAGATTAAAGCCATTAAAGCAAGACCTAGAAGAACATGTACACTACCAATAAGAATACCCATTTTTCTTGAAACACGTTGTGCAGCAATAGGACGATTCATTTTGGTAGGATGGATTCGATCAAATTCAGCGTCAAAAACTTCATTAAAGGTATATAATCCACCCCATAATAAAGGACCTATAGCAAACCCAACCAAGATGTATTGAATAATAATTAGAGGGGAATAGGAGACCCATATGTTTGTTAAAAGTAAACCAAAACCTATGGATACAAAATTCGAGACCCATCCATAAGGTCTTATTAAGTAAATATAATCCCCAAATTCAATTTTTGGAAGCTCAAAAGCTTGTAATGCTTCCAATGATTCAACTTGTGAGATGTAAAAAAGCATTACAGTCACAAATAACTGTGTCTTTATGTTTGAGAAATATTGAATACCACTCTGAAAGAAAAGCTTTACAGAATCAAATTTCGGTGAGCTTCGCATCAGATTCCCCAGAAAGAGCCATTTTTGTTGTTTTTTAAAACTTTGTCTTTTGATTTGTCTAATATTTTCTTTCGACTTTTTTATTGAAAGGATGTTGACATGAATACGTTTTTACTATTTAAAAGATTTCATATAGGTCGTGAAGTTTTTTTCTATTCTATTTTGTCGGCTATTTGGCGGTATTGTACTTTTTGATTTATATATAAAATATTTTTAGAAATAATCAATGTCCAAAGAGAATAATATGGTTGGATTATATCAAATTTGGCATAATCCATATTCAAGATCGTTAATAATATCAGTAACATCCTCAATTCCGACACTAAGTCGTAAAAGTGTCTCAGTTACACCTGTAGCTATTTTAAGCTCATATTTAAGATCATAATGAGTCATAATATAAGGCCACTCAATAAGTGATTGGATATCACCAAGATCCATGGCTAATCGGATGATCTGTAACTTGTTATTCAATAAATCCCGGACATTATCATCATTTTCTAACTCAAAAGCTAGCATTCCCCCGAACGGGTTCATTTGTTTTTGTACAATCTTATATTGAGGGTGGCTTGGTAAACCTGGATAATAGACCCGAGCTACCTTTTCATGCTCCTCCAGAAACTTTGCGACTGTTAAAGCATTTTCTGATTGTTGTTTTATTCGTAAACCAATTGTTTTTAATCCTCGGAGTATTAAATAAGAATTTAATGGTGATGGGGTTTGACCAAGGGTTTCACAGAACTGACGACGAAATTCAGAAAGAATTTCATTATTATTAGAGGCTATCACCCCCCCAAGAGCATCCCCGTGACCGTTGATGTATTTAGAACTAGAATGAACCTCAAAATCAACACCTAGTTTCAAGGGCTTCTGACATACTGGAGAGGCGAAAGTATTATCAAAAGTCACAGCAGTTTCTGCATTATATTCATGAACCAGATCACAGATAGCTTTGATATCATAACAACGCATTGTTGGATTCGCTGGAGATTCAAAATGTACCACTGAATACATATTATCTCGAAGTTGTTTTTCAAGTATATTAAGATCACGAAAATCCAAATAATCACAACTAATACCTAATTTTGGCAATGTTTCCGTCACAAATGAATTTGTACTTCTATAGACAGAATCAGAAGCCAAAATCTTAGTTTTGGGTTTATAATTCGCTAAAATAACGAATGTTATCGCAGCCATGCCAGAAGAAGTTGTAAGTGTACCTTTACAACCAATAATAGAAGATAATTTGAGCTCAAGAGCAGTTGTAGTAGGATTAGCTGTGCGTGTATAGAAGTAAGTAAACTCCTTCGGGTCTATACCATAAGCATTAACAGCTGCCTTAAAGAATTCCTCCATGTTAGAATAAGAAAAGGTATTACTAGCATATATTGGAGTCTTTAGCGCGCGTGTTGCTATATCTATCTGTTCTCCACTGTATATTGCATGTGTATTAATACCAAAATTTCTTTTATTTAAATTCATCATCCAACACTCCAGTTTTATCAGTTATTGCTTTTATTCGTTGATTTAAAGTTTCCTGAATTTTTAAATTATCATTATTTATATGAGGAAGGCTCAGAGTCCAAGAAATTGCTGCAAATAAATAGAAAACAAGGCTTAAAATGAAAACATCGCTGAATCCATATGATTGAAGTAATATTGTTGAAAGAACAATCCCGATTACTTGGCCAAATTGGTCAGTTATGGAAAAGAATGCTCCTAGACTCCCTCGATGTTCTGGCAATGACACATCAAAAAGTAAAGAGGTTCGATTGGGACCTGAAGCCGCCCCAATAAAACTACCAAGCCAAAAAAAGAAACTAAAAAGAATAAAATTCAACAAAGAAGAATCTACGGACATAAACGCAAAGAAAAAAAATATTGCCTGACCAGCCATGCAGAGACTTGCAATTATACCTCTAACTTTTGGACCTTGTTTTTTTGCGAAATAATCACCCAATCTGCCGAAGAAAGGGTACCCAACAGCTCTACCACTAGCAATTACAACAGCAATAACACTAGCAATTCCAATACTCGCTATATTAAGACTTTCAGAAGAACTCAGGAAAGCAACAAGCCATAATGTAAAGATAGTACCTGGAATGAGAGCAAAGAATCCTTGAACTAGCAACCAGAATATTGTTTTTGATCTTAACATTACGGGTACATGTTTGAGTTGGATCCGCCAGGGATAATTGTATTCTGCAATATGTAAAAAAACGGGTTCTTGATTCCCTCTTTTAGGAATGTGAATAAAGAATTGCCAACCGAGGATCAAAAAACCGAAGAGGGCTAGAAATCCAAAAGATAAGTTCCATTGAAAATAAAAAAAACCACCCAACAAGATTCCAGCAGCACTTGATCCAACCCAAACGATGTTTAATCCCGATGAAATCAATCCACGATCTTCATACTTTGCATAATCAGCCAAAATAGAGTAAGCAATAGGAGAAAAAGCAGAGAGGCCTATTGCCATTCCCATTCTACCCAAAAAGTATACTAAAAGAAATTCTGGAAAGAGAAAAATGATTGACGCAGGAAGAACCCAGATAAGATTTGCAATCCATAGTATCTGCCTCCTCTCTAATTTATCAACACAAAATCCCCAAACAAACAAAAAAAATGTGGAAATGACTACAAACATTCCTTCAATAAATCCTATTAACGGGAAGTTATAGTAATCAGCAAGTTGAGTTAAGTTAGGAATCGGGAGGGTTGCTCCAATTCCATTTATTAATATCAAACTAAATATGAACAAGAGAGATAAAATGGGGTTTTGACGAAAGAATTTCATTGCCTTACGCCAGTCTAAATCCCAAATAAGCTAACTAAAGACCCCATACTGATTCCAATAAGTGAGACAGCTGCGCCAATATAACCTAAAGCTTTCGCTCCAAGAGTTTTAGCATAAAATCGAAGGTCACGATGAACCTCTACGACAACTGATCTGCCTGTGATAATCCCTCGTTCAGGATCCTCAACAAAAATGTTCAAGACATGCGTTCCATTTCTATTGGGGCGGAATTGGAGGTTAATTGCATCACCCACTTGCAATATATCGCTTACTAACCGCAATGTGTCAATTAATGCTGTAGTCGAGGAAAATTCTAAAACTGAACCTTCAGGAGGAAGATAAATTTTCCCTTCATCTAATAATAAAATTTGCGAAGCGTCATCTGGGTCTAAAGAGCTCATAGAGGTTTGTGCTTGGATTTTAATCTTTCGTTGAGCGGCTGTTAAGTTTAATACAAAAACGATTATTCTAAAGGGATCTATATTACCTATGTGTGTTGTAGGATGACAAATAGTCACAAATTCTTCCTTTTTTTGAAGATAATGTAAATTATCGGTAACCAAGACAAAAATACGCTGAATTAGCTCGAAAATCTGTGGGATTTCATCTTCAATGTCCCGTATAATGGTTATCAATGTAGTGACAGAGATTTGTGACTGAGTTCCAGCTAAAAACTCATCCAAGAAATTTGGAAAGATAATTTCACATAATTCTCGTTGGAAAACCTCATCGGTCATTAATTCGGGTTTCATTTCCTTAAGATAGATCATTAAGAAAATTTTTTCACGTGCACGCTCGAGTCTTGTTTGATCATCAAGATCCTTAAGATATTCTGAATTGAAATGCTCGAGAATTGATTTTGACCATTCATCCACACGAATCCTAGTAATGGGGTCGAGTTGAGTGAAAATAGAATCTGTTAAAATATTATCCAACTTAAGATTTATACTCTTGGGAGTATAGAACTTCATCAAACCACCAGGTTGAAGAGCAGATTTATCAGGGAGTCGAATGAGAATAGATGCGCCACTAGATATTGCTAAGAGACCTATACTTGCAGCAAACATGAAAACCCTAGCTAATAAACCAATATTGCTCTGTAATATTATAGCAGATATGAACGCTAAAAAGCTAATGAATACAGTTCCAGTAATTGAATAGGACCCACGGTATAGCAATTTAATCGATGATTCGATATCATTAAATCCCTCAACTCCCTGAATTAAAAGACCAGTCCGTTCTATTCTCTTTATCTCAGTATTAAAATCATTTTCCATGAGATAACCATTGAAAGCAAACGGAATTGCGGTAAAGATCAGTATAATGTATACTGTTACTGTTATTAGGAATTTGGGATCTTCTACCTCTATTTCACCAGGAGTAATAGCAATTAATAATAGCATGAGTACTAAAAAGATCGGAAATAGACTCAGGAGCCAGACACCAAACTTCCGACAATAAAGGTTATTCAAAGAAGTGAAATCCATAACCATCAATTCTCCAATACTCTTGTAGAAATTTCTTTTACTTGTTTAAATTTCTTCTCTGAGCGCTAGAGATTTTCCAAAAATTCCTGATTTAGGTGAGTAACATAACGGTGCAACATCTAAGATTGAATTGAGTTGGGGGTCAACATGTATTGCCTGCACCTCCCCAATAAATATTGTATGTGTTCCCATATCAGGAAGAGTTTTTACAACTTTGCATTCAACATTAACAGGACACTCGCGTATAAGTGGTACTGAAACCTTGATTGCTTTTTCAGGAGTAAATCCGCACGCATGCCACTTATTCATATCTCTTCCAGTTTTGGTTCCACATAATTTAACGCCTTCTAATTGCTTTATTGTAGGAATATTCACAACGAATTCTCTGCTGTCAGAAATTAATTCATGACTATATCTTGATGGCCGAATGGACACAGAAATCAACGGTGGGCGAGAACATACAACACCTGTCCACGCAATTGTTATTATATTCGTTGTCTTTTCATTGGTACAGGAGACCAAGACAACTGGAGCTGGAAACCATGCAACAGTTGGATCATGAAGTTCTTTCATTCGATTCATTTTCATTCCATACCTTAGAAATAGGGGAACTTCAAAGCTATAAATGATAATGTAAACAGTAGATATTTTAGGTTATTATTACTTTATAATATGTTATTCCTATGACTTCTTAGATGATTCAAATAATTGTATCTCGCAAAAATCTTTAGATTTACTAGCTAGAGGACGAACTAAAATAGTAGGAATATTGAAATAGCTCTATGGGTGATTAGAATAAGTAACAAATACATTATTGTAACAGGAGGAGTAATGAGTGGTTTAGGTAAAGGACTATTAGCTGCCTCTCTCGCGAAGCTCCTGAGTAGTTCTGGTTACTCTGTTTGTCCGATCAAATTCGATGGATATTTAAACGTAGATGCTGGTACAATAAATCCTTTCAAACACGGGGAAGTATTTGTTCTTGATGATGGTACTGAAACTGACATGGATCTTGGTACATATGAGAGATTTCTTAATATTTCACTTGATTCTTGGTCTTCTCTAACCGGGGGCCAAATCTTCCGAAATATAATTGAAAAAGAAAGGCAAGGAGAGTTCCTCGGCCAAGATATTCAGTTTATCCCCCATGTCACAAACGAAATAATTTCGTGGATACGCCAGAAAGACGATGTTGTTGATATAACGCTGGTTGAAGTAGGTGGAACAATTGGAGATATTGAGAACGCATATTTTATTGAAGCTCTGCGGCAATTGGCGTTAAGTTGTGACAAATCAGATGTTTGCTGGGTTCATGTAACACTTATTCCGTTCCTAAAAGTAGTGGGAGAACAAAAAACAAAACCAACTCAGGCAAGTGTTAAAACCTTACAAGGGATGGGAATACAACCCGATGTTCTCCTTTGCCGCTCTGAAAAGCCATTAAATCCAGATGTACGCCAAAAAGTTGCCATGTTCTGCAATGTTTCTGTGTCCGATGTCATTAGTGGACACGATGTCCAAATAATCTATGAGTACCCCTTTCAATTATTGGAAGAAGAAATTCTAGCAAGTGTATTCAAGAAATTGCAGATGGGCCCTAAAAGATTACCTTCACTTTCGATTTGGAGAGATCTTCTAGATAAGATCAAGAAGCCAATTGGAAATGTGATTGTTGGTGTTGGTGGCAAATACACAGCACTCGGAGATGCTTATGTCTCAATTGCTAAAGCACTGACTCACGCAGGAGCTCATTTAGGTGTAAAAGTAAATCCAGTATTTATTGAAACAACAAATATAACTACTAAGGACTTGGATCACCATATCAAAACTTGTGATGGTATTATTATTCCTGGAGGCTTTGGATATCGGGGTATCGAGGGAAAGATTTCCTTGATCACAAGACTGCGGGAGAATGAATTACCTTTCTTAGGAATCTGTTTAGGGCTTCAGTGTGCTGTTATTGAGTTTGCGAGAAATATTTGTGGCCTTGAAAATGCTAATTCAACAGAATTCGATCCAGATACTCCTTATCCTGTGATTGATCTTTTACCTTCACAACGTACAATTTATCGCAAGGGAGGAACGATGCGACTTGGACTATATCCTGTGAAAATTAGAAAACGAACTCGAGTGCATACCATATATGGCAAGGATGAGACAAAAGAGCGTTTTCGACACCGATATGAAATCAATCCTGATTATGTTTCTCAGATAGCTACGAAAGGTTTTACATTCTCAGGAATGTCTACTGATGGTTCTGTTGTTCATATTGGAGAGCTGCCAGATCACCCATTCTTTATTGGAACACAATTTCATCCCGAATTTTTATCACGTTTTGAACAACCAGCTCCCCTGTTCAAAGCTTTTGTTCAAAGCTGTTTGGAAAATCATATTAGAAAAAGGGAAGAATGAAGTAAATACTTTACTCCTCTTCTGATATAAAAGATTTAGGTTCGGGTTCCTCTGGTTCAGGAATAACCTCAGGTTCAGGTGTAGGTTCAGGTTCCTCTGGTTCAGAAATAACCTCAGGTTCAGGTGTAGGTTCAGGTTCCTCTGGTTCAGGAATAACTTCAGGTTCAGGTGTAGGTTCAGGTTCCTCTGGTTCAGGAATAACCTCAGGCTCGGGTGCAGGTTCGGGTTCCTCTGGCAGTGGTTCTCCACTCTTATCAACTAATGTGACTGAAGTGACACCAAAACCAACTTCTACATCCTCGATTATTCTTTGATAAAATTTTCCATAGAAAAAAATGTTATAGAACAGAGAAATAAGAATAACTGTCAAAGAAATATTTATCAAACAAAATAAAACAAGATTAATCAATAATTCAGCTCGTACCTGAATATCAGGAGCTGATAATGCATCGGCTCCCAAAACAAATAATGAACCGATAGTGATAAATCCTCCAGTCAGATTTCCCACTTTTTTTCCTACTAACCAATTAAGTTTAGTTGCAGAATTATAAGCTTTCAATTTAGCGTCTATCAACATCCATGCAAGTGGATAAATCAATGTAAAAATTAATGGAACCAATATAAATAAAATGACTTGTTGTAAGATAAAGAAAAGTATATCATCTCCAGGAGTAATAAATTTAGAGGGATCTCCCTCGGTTAAGAATGCAGCTAACATGTTCATTATGAACGCCGAAACAGACACCCAAGCGAGAACTAAAGCAATGAATTTATTTAAAATATTAGGCATTGCAATTTTCCTTTTCTCTACAGGAACATATTCGAGGTAATGAACATCTCCTCTTGTAAAGAACAGTTTTAAGATTTTATTATCTACTAAATAGTGGCCAGCCTTAGGTGTGATTTTAAAACCTAACAAAAACCAAACGTAGATTACCATAAATGCAACAACTATTCCTACTAGGATACCGATTAGATTCATGTTCATAGGATCTATTGGTTGTTCTGCATTGGGATCAACTCCTCTATGAATAAGAAACCATATCGAAACCAAGATCAATACGACTGTGATGACTATTCCAGAAATTGCAAATTTAAATTCGGGATGTCTAAGGGTATGGAACATTTCTTTCAATGTCTCTTTCATATACTCCCCTAAACGTTTCATTTTGCTTTCAGGGGGCTGATCTAGTGGAATAGCTGTCGTCTCATTTAATTCTTCAGAGATGCTTGGACTCTCTTCCATATCAAAGCTTCCTATTGATTTTCTTTTTCGTTTTAGAAGATTTTAATCTTTAATTTTCCATTGATACTCATAAAGCATTTGCATACTAAGGAAATAACTTGGATATTGTTTCTCTCTTAGAGAACTATTAATGTTTTCGTTTTCCCCAATCAATACTAGTCCAGTCTTTTTTCTCTCGGGGGACTGTTCCATCAGTTTTTTCTTCAATTTCTTTCTCGTCTTCACTGTATTCTGCTAATCGATTCTTAATATTCTTTTGTACATCTTCAAGTGATTTTTCTAAAGCACTAGTGTCAATTCTAAAGGATTTTAATTCTGGTACAACAAGTTCTTTGATTTGCTGGGTAACTTGTGTTAGATACTCAGAAATTTTCATTAGATGATTAACATCAACTGATAAAATAGCTTCAGGTACCTCAGACACTACTTGTCTTGGTTCAACATCAATCAGTGGAATATCCCTTGTTTCTAATACTTCAAAATCCTCTTCCACTGCTCCTGGGGCGAAAATAACGGTCGAAGATGGTTTAATTATTTTCTCTTCTATTATTTCTGCAGCTGGAGGAGGAACCAGCTCACTTTCCGAAACAAAAGTTGTTTCATAAATTTCAGCACTGTGGGCTACAGTGATGATTTTCTCTGGTTTTTCTTGCCTATATATTCCTCGGATAGGTTCAGTATGCTTACATACTTCTTGGACATTAGTTATATGATGTCCATCCATTTGCATGAGGTATAAACGATTTTGAGCTGCAAAAAGTAAGAGAGAATTATTAATGACGTTTATTCGTTGGATTAGAGCACCAGCTTTATGACTTGTTATTTTACGATTTGAGATTTTCTCCCAAAAGATTAGATCACCGTTTGCATGACCAGTTACATTATAATCGAATTCCAACGTTGTTCCAATCGATTTTATTGCTGATTTAGTTTCAACTGAGCTTATTAATTTTCCATTTCGCTTCCAAAACTTTATGAATCCATCGTCGCTCCCAGAAATAATGACTTCATCATTCATGAAGAAGACTGAACTTATGAAATCGTCATGAGCAGCCCAAGTTGTTAGTTTTTTACCCTCTATTGTAAAAACATGTAAAGAATAATCTCCACTACACGCTGCGACAAAGATATCTTCAGAGGGAGAGTATGCTAATCCTGTGACTAATGGAACTTTTTTGATCCGTTTAATCTCTGAGTGGTTTGTAAGATCCCATATGCTGATTGTATCATCATATGCTCCTGCAATTACAAAATTCTGGGATGGAATGTACAGAACAGAAGAAACAGTTTCTTTATGTTCTGCTAAGGTTTGATCTTGACCTGTTGAATAGTTTAAATAATGTACTTGTTTGTCTCCTGAAGCATAAATAAGCATATTATCTCCCAAAAAGGAAACAAATTCTGCTGTATTGGAATGACCCTTAATTTGAGATATTTTTTCTCCTGTGGTAGAGTAAATAAAAATATCTCGCTCTCCAGTTCCTTTAATAATTTTGGAATCTAGAGTAATAACAGCATTACAAACAGATAGACTATGATCATGACTTAATAGCTCTCCAGTATTTGTATTGACAATAAGCATTTTTCTCTCGCCTGCTACCACAACTATTCCCGCTTGTGCACTGTAATCTACTGAAAGGGGTGTGAAGTCGATCTTAAACCCAAATTGTGGATTGAAATCCAAATCCGAGATTTTACCAGTCCTATCTTCGGATACAGTCACAATACTCTCCCCGTCTCTACAAATAGAAGTTATCAGCCCATCATGTACTGGAATTTCCTGTTTAATCTTCCGTTTCTCGCTACTAATTAATACAACACTACCATCTCTCTTGGGAATACAGAAAATATCATCATTTATCCAGATTAGAGAATTTCCAGACATATTTTCAACAAAAATATGTGATCCTAACTTCTGAGAGGTAAGGTGATATATATAGACATCATCATTGAAGGTAGCGATAGCAACTTTGGTACTACTTGGATTTGTTCCGAAAATATTCCGAAATGCAATATCACCACCGATTTCATGCGTCTGTTCACTCTGTAGATTATAAAGAAAAGCTTTTGAAGAATCTCCAAGAATTACAATAATGTTTTTATCGTCAGGAGTTATTGAAAGCCCTTCAATAGCCTCTGAGAAAAAGAAAAGAACCTTCTCCTGTTTATCATCATCCCATATTCTTACAGTTCCATCAAAAGAGCAAGAAGCAAATCGTGGAGAGTGATGAAAGGATGCTACTCGCATTACAGAAAAAAGATGTCCAGTTTTTCCTGGAATTAGTGATTGTGTCTGAGGTGATAGATCGCTATACATAATTTTTCCCTCTAATAACGGGATTTATTATTCTAAAAAAAACTGTTTTATTAAATAAATGTATTTACCCTTTTAACCATTTCCATTAAATTTACTTATTTATGGACTGTAACGTGTTTATTTAGAATTTCGGGCAATTCAGCTAATTCTCTGATTATAGTACATTTCACATCAGTTTGAAAAGGTCGGCCATGCATTCCTGAAGGCCCTTTATCGAACAAAATTGCAAACATCTTCAACTTTTGAGCGGGAATAATATCAGTTATGTAATCATCCCCAATATAAGCTGTTTCCTTTGGTTTAACATTAGGAAACTCCTCAAGAGCAGATCTGAAAATCTCAAGATCAGGTTTATTTACACCAACTTCCCCAGAAAAAGTAATTGAGTCAAAATAATCTAGTATCGCTAGATCATCCAAAATTTCTATTAATGATTCATCCCAGTTTGAGATAATTCCAAGCTGGTAACTTGATTTCAAGTAACGAAGAATTCTCAGAGCATCTTTTTCAAGAGAGAACTTTAATTCGAGATTCTCAGCAATAAGCTTCTCTATTTGATTGATTTGGTTTCTCTTCCTTATACCAAGCTGATTGTAAAATACATTTTGGTATTTTCGTTGATCTAAGTCAGTAAATAGTGCTCCTGGTCTTTTTCGTGAAAGTATCCAAGACTCAGCTTTTCTGAAGGCTTGATAAACCTCCTCAGGTGAAACCTGTTTACCTTTCCGTGAAAGGAATTCTGAATAAAGGATAGGAATTGTAGTATTCTTCAATTGAATCAGTGTCCCTCCAGCATTAAAAAAAATAACATTAAAATTAGTCATTCACGACCCAACAAAAGATAGCTTACTTTTTCTGCTTCAAAAATTTTCTATCCCGGTTTTTAAAAGGATAAGCTTAAAAATCTAGAGATCACGGTGGTACAAGAAGTATCACCATATTGTTTTAGCTTTCAAATTTAGAAAGATGTGTGATACGCTGAATGAATGACTAAACTTATAAGATACCACTAGTTTAGGTTTAACAGCAAACAATAAATGTATTTAGAAAAATGAATATAACTTATATGAACTTATTCAGACCCGTAAATCGTTGATAGAGCAATAACATAAACCTCACCATGTTATACAATAACAAGATTTCCCATTACTTTATACATGGAAGGAAAGTAGAAGGACTCTGAGACGCTTCTGAGCTGATTAGGGACGTACAAGGAACTACTATCGAGACAACGGATATATATGCAGTCTCGATATTGATTGCAGGTGATTTCATTGACAATTCATTCAAGAAGAAATAAACGGGGTCGCACAGAAATAGATATCGCAACAAAATATTTCGAGGAAGAAGAAGAAAAAACAAGAAAGATCATGGAGAAGAAAAAGCGGCAACTTGCCTCTGTTTCACTCAAGAAGGCCCCGCTTATCACAAAATCCTCGAGAAATACCCAAATAGAGAAGAAAAACAAGAAATATCCTAAAAATAAAACTAAACGATCACATTCAAGTAATTTATCTACTCATTCATCTAAAAAAAATATGGTTAAAAAGCAGAAAAGAAGAACTGTTGTTAAGAAAAGCAGAGAACGAAAAAAACGGTTAAAACGTGTTAGAACTCAATATTTTCAAAGATATAACGTTCAATAAAGTTGGGTTTAGCGTTTAAAAAATAATACACGATTTAGGATTTTTCTTTCTTCTCATTTTTTATTATAGTGGGAGCATAATCTACTAGATACATGATGTAATGAATCTTACACCCAACATCAGAAATTAGTTACTTATCCTCTGTTACTACTTCAAGGTGTTTCAACTTGATATGAGCAAGTTTTGCAGCTTCAAATATCCTCTCGTCTTTATAGAACTCTCCGAAAATAACTTTAATGATCCCCGCATTAGCTAATAGCTTAAAACATGTCCAACAGGGGGACGCAGTTATATAGATCTCGGATTGATTCACATTAACTCCATTTTTAGCTGCTTGTGCTATAGCATTAGCTTCTGCATGCACTGTACGAACACAATGCCCATTTTCCATCATATGACCAACATCATCACAATGTGGTAGATTTCGAATAGAACCATTATATCCTGTTGAGAGGATCGTCTTATCCCTTACAATCACCGCACCAATATGTTTTCGATCGCAAGTGGATCTCGTGGCTACCTGTTGGGCAATCTTCATAAAATAGTTTTCCCAAGAAGTTCGTGTATCAGAATTCATTGTGAGAAAGAAAGAATCTTAGAGTACTTTTGAAATTATCTATAAATAATTAGAAATTAGCAAATTTGGTTTTCTTAACATGAACTTACTTATCTAGGGTAAGAGAATAGAGGAATACAGAATTGCCAAAAAGTAGGTATAAATCAAAGTGGCACCGATATGGGATGATAGTTGGAGTACTTCTTACAGCCATTGGGGGTGTGATTATGATCCTTCTGGGAATTGTAGCTCTGGTTAATCAAACAACACCGATAAACGCAATATTACCAAACTTTATTTCCATTCCTTCCGAAGTTAATATGTTATGGGGTGTCTTAACTGTTGTCTGCGGTATTGCCATTCTTATTGTCACTATTCATCAAAAACCTCATGCAGAGGATACAATTGTTTGGATGATCCTATCTGCATTATTAGCAATCCTTGGAGGTACGTTGGGTGGCTTAATTACATTTGGAGGCGTGATAATCTACCTACTAATTTATGTAATCTAAAGCTTTGATATATAATTTTCCTACAGCTTGGAACTCAGAAAAATGGTAAAATATATTGTTGGAATAGTAGGTAGTAGAAATACAGGTAAGACGACGACAACAACAAACATAACTGACATTTTAGAAGAAAAGGGGTTTAAAGTTGCAATAATTAAATTTATGAGTCATAGATTCGACCTAGATCCTACTCATAAAGATTCAGCAATATTAAGAAAAACTAAGGCAACTACCATTTTATCATCTAGTCCACATGAAACTGTCTTGTTCCAAAAAACTGATCAACGACCTGATTTACATACTCTCCTTCGATATCTCCCACTAGAAATTGATGTTGTATTATGTGAAAGTTATCCCTCAATATTCCCTGAAATCCCGTTAATTTTTGTTTGTAAGGGTACTGAAGACTATTATGAGACAAAAAAACGTTTTAATGATCGAAAACCCTTATTTATAACTGGAATTATTATCACTGAGGGCATAAACACCCTCGAGGGGATTCCTGTGCTATCAAACGATGTTTCAGACCATTTACAACAAGCTCTTGAATTGATATTGAGAATCAAAATTGATAACTCATAATTCAGAAAATTTCAGCCATTTCTATCTTACATATTAATAAAATCGAGTACATGGTGCATCTTCCTCATTCAATACTCGTTGAAGAATCCCTTTTTTTGTCATATTGAGAAGTATAATTTCTTTAAATCCAGTATTTAATAAAATCTTAATCTCCATAAGCTTTCCTCTCATCTGTCCCGACGCATCTTCTCCAGAAATTTCTTCTATTATAGAATCTATTTCATCAAGAGATATCTCTGGTATTAATTGAGAGTTAGGATTCAATTTTGGATCTGAATCAAAAATACCGTCCACATCTGACCCGTAAACTATTTTTCTTGGTGAAAATTTTTTGGCTAAATCAGACAATATCTGATCTCCCGAAAGTACGCTGTATCCCATTGTCATATCTGGAACCATATCCCCGGAAATCAGTGGAACTAATCCTAAAGCTAAGAACTTCTCTATATTCTCCGTATTTGACCTTATAATTCGCATCTTATTGGATTCATACATGCTAGAAGCATAAGCTTGAAATGCGGGTATTTTATACTTTAAAAAGGATTCTAAGATGCATTGTCTAAGTCGGTTTACGGAAATTTGCGCTTCTAATATACCTAGGTGCTGTTCAAACTGCCCACTATCTCCTTTATGCAATTTATGTTTTAAAACGGTAAAATGGCCAGGACTCCCGACTCCTGTCAATATTATCATCTTTTTCATGCTGAAATAGGCATTCCCAATTTCCTCAGCTATTTGGTCAATTCTTTCTGGATTAATATTAAGAGCTGCCTTAATATCTTCAGGAGATTTCGTTTTCAATGCTTTATATAATAATGTCTTATTGGAAATGCAGGATCCCCCAACTTTCAAAAGTAAATCAATTTCCATTGAGGCTCAACACACTTAAGATACTTTTTCAGTTCTCTGTCTTCATTCATTTTTAATATATTTTTCACAAATAATCTATATATAATGATAATCTAGTCTTAACAGGAAGGAAAGTCTAACCTGATACTCAAATTTTTCAACAAATAAATATTAGAGTAAATTTACGTAAACCAGGTCGGTATTAATGGCAAATAAACCGAAAACTGCTGAAATCAAAAAGCTAGTGGATCAAATATTATACCATAAGAAAAAATATTATGATGGTGAACCCGAAATTTCAGATGAGGCTTATGATGCGTTGGAAGAAAAGCTTCAACGGATTGATCCTCAAAATCCTGTTCTCTACATAGTTGGAACACCTGAAGGTGGAAAGATAACACATGAAACACCCATGCTATCATGTCAAAAAGCAATTGATATTGATGAAGTAGTTAAGTGGAGCCAGGGGGCCGATCTTTATGCTGGTTACAAGATTGATGGCTTTTCTTTATCCCTCATTTATAAAAATGGCCGTTTGGTTCAGGCTGCCACACGAGGAAATGGTGTTATGGGAGATGATGTGACTTTACCTGTCTTTAAAATCTCATCAATTCCTAAGATAATTCCTCATCCTTCAACTGTCAATGTGCGTGGGGAACTTTTCATGAATATCTCAGAATTTAACCGTATTAAAGCCACTGAAGGAATTGATTATAGTAGTCCTCGAAATTTAGCTGTTGGTACAGTAAAGCAAAAAGATCTCGGTCTTTTGGATAAACGGTCACTAGAATTCTTTGCTTTTGAATTGTTAGGAATAGAAGAGAATGCCTCATTGAAAGCTCATGGAGAGATTCTACGTTCTTGGGGATTTAATACTACTGAGTTTGAATTATTATTATCCCCTACTAGGCATGAAATTGAAATATTGTTTGACCGTATCGAACAAGAACGTCAAAGACTAGATTTTGAAATTGATGGACTTATCTTCAAGCTTAATGATGCAAACCAACGAGTATCTGCAGGAAGAACTGAACACCATCCTAAATGGATGATTGCCTTAAAATTTGCTAGTCAGGGAGACATTTCTGTTGTCCAAGATATTACATGGCAGGTTGGTAGAACAGGTGTACTTACTCCTGTAGCAGAACTAGAACCAGTCGAAGTGATGGGTGCTGTTATTAAACGAGCAACATTACATAATGCTGAATTTCTGGAAACCTTAGGGGTGGCTAAAGGTGACACGGTTATGGTTATCCGTTCTGGTGATGTTATCCCCAAGATAACTGAATTAGTCTCGAAGGGGGATAATGAAACATCATTTCCTAAAGACTGTCCTTCCTGTGGCTCAGTATTAAAGCGTGAAGGTGTCAACCTTATCTGTACTGGAGCAGAATGCCGTGACCGTGATATCCAAAGTATTCGTCATTGGGTGAGAATAACTGATATCGAAGGTTTAGGGCCAAAGAATATTGCAAAACTCTATGATTTAGATCTTATTAGACATTTTACAGACCTATATGATACAAAATTAACTGAAAGAGTCCTTGTGAATCATTTAGGTAAAAATGGATCTAAAATTTTTGCTAATATTCAAGAAAAAAAGACGCTTCCCTTTCATGTATTTCTTGCAGGATTAGGTATTGAATCTCTTGGCACAGGTATGGCGAAGACTTTAGCTAAACGCTTTAACTCCTATATTGATTTGAAAAATGCCACTGTGAGTCAATTAACCCTACTAGAAGGTATCTCTGATCTCACTGCTGGTTATATCTACTCTGGCCTTCATAATCCCTCCTTAGGAGATCAACTTCTTGAAAAGGGTGTTGAAATCATCTATCAAGAAGCAAAAAAACCAATACCAAAAAAAATGAGATCCAACGGTTTAGATATGTTCCTTCCTTCTAGTAGAGACGTGGAAAGACCTTTTGATCAAGAACCGGAAGTAGGTAAGACTATTTATGTCACAGGTAAAATCAAAGGAATGACAAAAAAAGAAGTAAAGAAATTAGTTAAAGAACAGGGTTATGAATGGGCACCACTTTCTAAAAAACTTGATATATTAGTAATGGGGGAAAAACCAGGATCCACAAAATTAGAAAAAGCTAGGAAATATGGTCTTACGATTAAATCGTGGGATGAATTTAGAAAGGAACTAACTTAAGGTGTTTATGAAATAACTCTTTAATTGAGTTGATAATTAATTTTCAAGTGAAATGGATATATGTGTCTCTTGTTGCAAAAAATTCTTGTTTCTTAGAAAAGAATTAAAAACACCTATTTACTCTTCAGTTAGTAAATGCATTGGGATATTTAAATATCACAATAAAATCCTTTTTAGATCAAAGACATCCACAATGAGGATCATAATTGCATTCAATCATATCATATCTTCTTTTAATGGTTCCTCTCTCGGTTATATTCAATCTACCAATTTTTTTCGTGATCTTGAAAAAGCAGTATCTCACAATTCCATTTGGAATATCTATTGCTGCGATTCTAGGGATTTCTTTATTCGTGATTTATCCTTTCTTTTGGGTTGTACTCTGTGTGTTCTTCTTTAGTTCATCAATGTTATCAAAAATGAAAGTAAAAGAAAAGTTCAATACGACTATAGATTTTGCAAAAGGATCCGCAAAACGAGACGCTATGCAAGTGATTGCTAATGGTCTAATACCGTTTCTTTTCGCTCTTGGTTATGTTTTATTTGAACTTATCCCCAACACAGTTGAATCTGACACTATTTTACACAATCCTATCAGTCCCTTATTTATTGGGGTATTCGTTGCTTTTGCAGTTCATACTGCTGACACCTGGGCAACAGAAATTGGCATTCTTTCAAAAGAACCTCCACGATTAGTCACAAATTTACGTCAAATCGTGGATCCAGGCACTAGTGGGGGGATAACAATCAATGGTTGTGTTGCATCCATATTTGGAGGTGTATTAATAGCGTGCGTATATTTGGTAGCTATTGTATTTTCTTCTCCAACATCTAGCGTTAATGGACGAGTAATATTAATTCTCTTTCTAATTATTATTGGTGGTTTTTCAGGATCCATAATAGATTCGATTGAGGGAGCGACGATTCAAGGAATATACTATTGTAATCATTGTAAAAAAGAAACGGAAACAAATCCCCATAAACGGTGTGGGAATAAAACAAAGCTATGTCGAGGGAGCCAGCTGATTAATAATGATTTTGTAAATATGAGTTCAGCCTTTCTTGTCACCTGTTGTATAAGTCTGATTATCTCCATTTTCTGATCCTTTTCATACAGTTAATCTTAATAAGAAGATTGACTACTAACCTTACTATACAACAGAAAAAGTGATGAATTATGTTTGAAGCTGAAACAGATGATCTACGTACAATAAAAGCCCTTCCTTTATGGCAGAGCTTTCTGGCGGCTGTTATTGCCCCAATTTTAATTGCTATTGTATTTGGAATTTTGGGCGCAAGGCAGAATGCTTTACTACTCCAATTAGAGCTTTTATTGATTCCAATCGCTTTTTGTCTCACTGGAATCTTATCCCGCTCAAAACTATTGGGTTTACTTAGTATCTTTGCTGCACCAATTTCTTGGGTAGTTTTATTTATCCTTGATATGATAACTCTGGGATTTATCATCAATCCCTATGGATTGGCGACAGGTATAACGACTCCCATGTTTGCTATCTTTGAGAGCGGAATTCTTGGTGAAATACCGATTGAGGCAGATATGATTCTCATCATCATGATCATTTTAGATTTATTCATTGTTGAATTTCTAGCTTTATTCCTTGGATTTTTCCTCTCTACTCTAGCAACGGGATTCTGGACAAAACAAGGAGAATTATCTATTTTCTCCCTTATAATTAAACCAATAGCCGCTTTCTTTGTAATTTTAATTTTGGTTACCGTCCCCCTATTTTATCACGGACTTTTCAGCTTTGCTAATGGTGGTATCGCATTAGCAGCGGGTGGTGCGGAATTTGCAAGTGCTTTTGGAATAGAAATCACCAATGAAGGAGGAGGATCTGGTGTCCAGAATGGTATTAATATAACTGATCCAGAAGAAATTGAAGAGCTATCTGAAGCTGCAAAGCGAGCTGCTCAATGGTTCCATGAATCTGCTATAGCGTTTGATCAGGTTCAAGGGAACTTCTATGTAGTGATCCTAACGCCATTCTTACCTGAGGATTTTCAAGGTATCAATTTACAGGAGCTACCATCAATTCTTGAAATTTCAAGGATCTTAGCTACCCTTTCGGATGAGATCCCATCGTTATTGGTTGGATATTATAATTTAGTTGAAGGTTTTGACCAAACCTTTACAATTCTAGGAGCTAGTGATTTAGGTGGTGGTGTTGGCGGATCTATCAATCGATTAGAAGCAATTTATGACCCTGATTTTAACGATGGCTTAAAAAAGATTTCTAATGCAATTGGTAATTTCAGTGAATCCAAAGATGGAGTAATTGACGCATTAGAACATGCAACCGACATTATGGAAGACATAATAGTCGATGAGGAAGGAGAGCTCGCTGAATTTGTATCAGTTGTAGGGGAAGCTGAAGTTGGATATGGTATTATCCTTGAAGTTGCTTCAGGAGCTCTCGACTTTTTAAATGCTACATATAAAACGACTCTCGCAGTAGAAGATTTAGGTGATTCAGATTTTGCAGAAGCCCATGATTGGATGGGGGATGCTGCTATCGATTTAGCAGAGGCCAATGATACTCTTCAAGATATTGATACTGAAGGTCTTAAGAATGGTTCAATATTACCCTTTTATGGGACAGTAGAAATCATCAAAGATATGACTGAACTTCTCGCATACTTTGCTAGAGCAGCAACCAATGGAACTGAGTGTTATATGGAGATTGAAGATGCTGTCATCGCAATTAATGATATTGATTTTGCTGGTGGGAATCTCGACGATATTAGCAATGAATTAGAGGATATCTCAGCGAATGTGAGTGAAACACGTATTACCTTTGCATCTGCTAAGAATAATATTGGTACGGCGAGAGATAAAAGCGATAAATTCGTACAAAAGGACTATGGAGATATTATTAACAATGCGCTTAAACCAATGCTAATAGACTTCAGCAACATGCTTGAAACATTTTATACAAACGTCACAGAGATAGAGAATTTGATTGAAGGATTAGATTATACACTTGCTTCTGCTTATTCTTTCACCGAAGGAATGAGATTGTTCAATAATACATTCAACGATCTCAGAGAAGCTGTGGGTGGTGATGGTAACGCTTTTTTCAATAATTTCAGTATAAATCCAAAAATTGACAGATCTCTCACCTTGATGGATTTTGCAATAAACAATGCTACCTATGGGTATATTGAAGTTGATAATACCACGGTAATCTCAGCAGACATAACAACTGATTGGAAGAATACCTTGGTCAATCCATACCCAGTTCCTAACTCTGATATTGATGCACCAGAAAAATCCATTGCAGGGCTTGCCCTTGGTGTAAAAGAAACTATTGAACTTATAAAGACACTAACGGATGATGAAGAACAAGATACAAACTCAGCGCTAGTTAACGCTTTTTTCGATAGTATGGACGAAGTCGGATTTGATCAAATATTCGGTGGTGGTTCATAGAGTAGAAATGAACCCCAACCTCTCATTTCCTCTTTTTCTTTGATCGAAGAGTATATTTTTATAGCCAAATACTCTTCTACGAACTAATTTTATAATATATTAATAATTAAGCTTGAGAATCCTATTTTTATGTCTATTCTACCTCTGCTTTTGGAATTTATATAGTTTAACTTCTAAAATTCTTGTAAAATGGAATTTAATGGGCTTTACTTCATTAATAAGATTAACAAACTCAAAAAGGATAGTTTCAATCATTCTATGACAATCAATGAGTCTGAAGATATAAGCCACGTTATTAATAGGGAAATACTTTATCAATTAAAACGACGAGGAGTTCTATAATGATCTATGCTATCAATCCAAAAATGCGAACACATGGATGTCGTGATGTTAATAGCAATAATAATGGATTAGAAGTACTAATAGGAGGTTGGGTTCAACAAATTCGCGATAAAGGTCGCTTGATTTTTTTAACTATTCGTGATCAGCAAGGAATATGCCAAGTCACCCTTCACGAGAAAAAAGTTAATCCAGAGGTTTGGCAAACTTGCAAAGAGCTATCTCTTGAATCAGTTGTTTCAATTAAAGGATCAGTTAAAGCTGATCCACGATCAAAATTAGGAGCGGAACTAATTCCATCAACGATTTGTATTCATTCTCAGGCAGCCCCAAAATTCCCTATAGACCTAACAAAAATGAAGACTCAGATGGATATTGATACTGTATTCAGATACCGAGAGCTTTCAATCAGAGATCCGGAAGTCGTTGCTGTATTTGAGATAAAAAACATCATTGCCAATGCAACAAGGAAGTTTTTTGTTGAAAAAGGATTTGTAGAAATCTTTACCCCTTTAATACTGACAACATCAACAGAGGGTGGAGCAGAGCAATTCAGATTAGATTACTTTGATCACCCTGCGGTACTAGCCCAAAGCTGCCAATTCTATAAACAAGCTGCCTTGGCTTGTCATGAAAAAGTTTTTGGCATTATTCCTTCTTGGCGTGCAGAGAAATCCCATACACCTAAGCACATCACTGAATTTTGGCAGATTGAGAATGAAATCGCGTTTGCCACAGAAAAAGAGATAATGGAGGTTCAGGAAGACCTCTTAATCTATATAATAAAAGAAGTTCTTGAAGAGGGAAAAAACCAATTAGAATTGCTGAACAGAACCTTTGCTGTTCCCTCGAAACCGTTTAAACGCTTAACTTTTAATGAAGCAAAATTAAAGGTACAAGAGCTTGGTGTTGAAGCAGACCCCCTTGAAGATTTTGGCACTCCCGAGGAAACAGCCTTATCAAAAGCTTTTCATGAACCTTTTTTCCTTACTGAATTTCCGACACATCTACGAGGAATTTATTATGCTGTTGACGATTTTAACCCACGTATCACTCGTTCTTTAGATCTAATGGCTCCAGAAGGTTTTGGGGAGCTTTCAAGTGGAGGACAACGTGTCTCAGATTATAAGATCTTGAAAGAGCGGATAACTCAACAAGGATTCGATTTGAATGATTTCCAATGGTATCTTCGTATGTTTAAATATGGTATGCCTCCCCATGCAGGCTTTGGCCTCGGATTGGAACGATTGATTAGATGGATAGCCAATTTATCTCACATTCGAGAAACTTGTATGTTCCCTAGAACTCCAGAGATTTTTCAGCCGTAGTAATGGCGAAAGAGGGAACGATGAAGTTGAAACACAAATAGCCATGCTAAATAGGGAAATCGGCTATTATATGTATGATCTTCTCTATAATTGATAAAACATCGGAGAGCTCGCAATTCAGTAGTTGAGGCCTTTTTAACAAATTTAGTAATAATTCGGAGAAGAGACCCTGTCGCCTGATGATAGAAATTCCGCCAAGTGAAAAGGCTCCATTTCATCGCTTCCATTGAGAATTTGGCAAATTGTGGGGGGAAAAAAGGATATAAAAAAAGAGCTCCTGTTGCAAGTATCCAATTCATAAGAAAAGATCTAATCAAATCACTAGTTTTTAAGGTTGGTAACGTTTTCCATTCCTGAAACACATTTTTTCCCCATATAATCCGATGATGTCTTAGTAATGACAACCACAATGAATCTTGGGGAGCTAAGAGACGTCCCATCAAGGGATTCACATTAAAGACTTTGATATTTCTGTTTTTAAAATCTGAAAAACGACAAAGAAAGAAATTTACAAACATTCCAGTTGCTCGCTGCAAACCAAGACTAAAGAATGATAATTCTGACTCACAAAGATATGAGAAATATTTTGTTTCAAAACCAGCCAACCTTTGTTTTATTCGTTGACAATCTCTGGTTGGACATGAGTCCTTAAGAATAATTAGAAGATCTACATCAGTGGAGCCAAATTTAAACTGCTTTTTTTCATTTACTAATGAACCAAACAATACAAGTGAAACTACTTTGTCAATATAGTTTTTTTCCAAAAAATCCGTTACTGACTTTAAATACTCGTGAAATAATTGAGTAGACATGCTTAATCAAGTTCTCTATTCAATAGCAAAATCAATCCTACAATCAAAGATTATTATGTAAAAAAATTCTTAAATTTATACATGAATGATTTTTTGGTGATTTCAAAAATGATTGAATTTGAAGGAATTACTTTTCGTTGGTTAGGTCATGATGGCTTTATTATTACAAGTAGCTCTGGAAAAACAGTTTGTATAGACCCTTTTCAGGTAAAAGGAACTTTTGAGCCTGTAGATGTCCTTGTAAGTACTCATGAACACTTTGATCATTGTAACTTTGATGATTTAAAGAAATTTGTTTCTTCAGAAAAGACAGAGGTTATAGGTATCCCTATGGCTCGAGAAACATTAGAGAAACTCGACTGCAAGGCTGTTCATTATGTCGGTCCTTCGGATAAAGAAACTATTTCCTCTATAGCGTTTAAGTTCGTTCCTGCTTACAATATCAACAAGTTTCGCGAACCAGGAGTTCCCTTTCACCCTAAAGACGATAAGAAAATCGGATTGGTCTTTGAAATGGATGGTCAACGAGTTTATCATGCTGGTGACACTGACAATATCCCAGAAATGAAAGATATTAAACCAGATGTTGCTCTAATTCCTGTTAGTGGTACTTATGTCATGACTGCACCTGAAGCTATTGAAGCTACAAAAGTTCTCAATCCAAAACTGGTTATTCCAATGCACTTCGGAGCCATTGTTGGGGATCAATCAATGGCTGAAGAATTTAAAAAAGGTGTAAGTTGTAAGGTTGAGATCCCTTCACTAGAATAGGCTAGCATGGATTCGAATTATCCTTTGACCACTCCTACTGGCTTAACTTGTACAACCTTCTTCACAACACCAGCGTCGTGCATTGCATTTACAACTTGCACAACATCCTTGTAAGCACCTGGGGCTTCTTCAGCAACACCTGCAAAACTATGAGCACGAACCATGATCCCTTTATCAGCTAGATCTTGTACAACAGTCTTACCCCAATACTTTTTCTTTGCTGCTTTTCGGGACATACTTCTTCCCGCTCCATGACAAGCACTACCAAAAGTTTCACTCATTCCAAGCTCAGTACCTGTTAGGATAAAGGAAGAAGTACCCATTGTCCCACCTATAAGCACAGGTTGACCAACTTTACGATAAGAACTTGGTAAAACGGGGTTGTTAGGGCCAAAAGCTCGTGTAGAACCCTTACGATGGACTAATACTTCTTTACCATCATGAACTTCGAATTTACATGTATTATGACCAATATCATAGAGCTGTCTTACATCTGTATTGAAAACCTTCCGAAAAGCTTGCCGTACAAGATGAGCAATCACTTGACGATTTGCCAAAGCAGCATTTATTCCACAATTTACTGCAGAGATATACCGTTCCCCTTCCCTACTTGTAATGGGAGCTGATCCAAGTTCTTTATCAGGTAAAGGTAAATTATATTTTTGAGAGGCCCTAACTAGTTCTCTTGAATAATCAGTGCCAATTTGGTGTCCTAATCCACGAGATCCACAATGTAGGGTTACAACTAACTGATCCTGAAATAATCCAAAGGTCTTTGCTACCTCTTCGTTAAAGATTTTATCAACAATTTGTAACTCAAGATAATGGTTTCCAGAGCCTAAAGTACCAATTTGGTTGTGTTGGCGCTTCTTAGCTCTATCACTAACATTCTCTGGGTTGGCTCCTTTAATTCGGCCCCTCTCTTCCGAATATTCGAGATCTTCTTCTGTTCCGTATCCCATATTAACTACATAAGGAGCTCCTTCTACTAGAAGATCATCAACTTGAGCCACACTTAATTTTATTTTCCCTGGTTTTCCCAATCCTGCAGGTACGTTTTGGAAAAGCTCTGATAGGATCATCTTTTTTTTCTGATCTAAATCACTTTTAACCAGATCAGTGATCATGGTTCTAACGCCACAATTAATATCATAACCTACACCAGCCATACTTACAACTCCTTCCTTCACATCAAATGCTGCTACTCCGCCAATAGGGAAACCATAACCTGGGTGAACATCACTCATTGCCAGCATCCCTTTTTGAATGCCTGGAAGCGAGGCAACGTTTATTATTTGACGTGTAGCACTCCATTCGCGCCTATAATCAGCTTTGAGTTCATCAATAATCTTTTGATCCCCATAAATGAAAGCGGGAACATTCATTTTATTGTGTTTCTCAATTGTCCACAGATTAGTTCTATTGGGTACTTTTATGAAGAGATCTGGCATATTAAACATCCACCAAACATTGTGCAATCCAATTTTCGTTATTCTTTTCTATCTTTAGCTGGGTATATGTAGCAGCTTTCACTTCAAGCTTTAACTTATGTCGAGATGGATCGATTGTTTCACCATAGATTTGAGCAATAATTCTATTCTCTGACATACTGTTAATTTCAAAGCGTGAAAACATTTTTCCTTCTACATCTTTGAGAAAGAGTAATTCACTTAACCATGCAATTAGCAAATCATTAAGATCACTCCCTTCAATTTCAACTAATTTAGGTTCGGTAACTTGAAGATCTTTTGTTTCCACCATAATCTCAAACATTGCTAAAGCAGCCTGCTCAAAAGCTTCCGCAAGGGTTTTACCTCTCCCTCGAATACCTATGTCAGCTTGATGTTCAAAATATTCATAGGTCAATGTTTTTGGCTCCATTCAAACCAAAATTCAGTTTAATTCGGATGATTCAACCCTAGCTACTATTCAGGAATGTTTCTAAGGAATTAATTAAGATATTTTTGATGCGATTTCTGACTATTTCCACTATTTCTGAAGTATTTCAGTCATTCAATCCTAATTATAATTCGCTTCATCTTCAGGACGCGAGATTGTCCGGAATATTCCCAACTTCAATGCAAGTTTAAAGCCTTCAGATAAGAAATATTTAGACTTAGGTATATCACCAATCCCCTTATAAAGCTCTGCGAGCGTTAATTGTGCGTAACATAACTCCCTCTCATCACCAGTTCCAGAAGCAACTTCTATAAATTGATGATAATCATCTATTGCTTCATTTATTTTTCCTTCAGCAAGTTTATACTGAGCCAAGTTTACTAATGGTCCGATTACAAGCCAATTTGCACCTGACTGCCTAGCTTGCGTTATTGCTTCTTTGAAATACCTTCTGGCCAAGTTAGGTTTTTTTTGGGCCATCATTGCCAAAGCTACCCGATTATAGAGGATTGATAGAAGAATCCAACTCTGAATCTCAACGGCGATATCAATAGCTTGATCATAGAATTCTAATGCTCTGTTAATATTACCTAAGTTGTGATGACAATGACCCATTAGTGTAAATGCCATAACTTGGAAAAATCTGTGGGGAAAAGATTGTAAATGATTATAACAACTATCAATCAGTTCCATTGCTTCGAAAATCTTTCCTCGTGCACGGAGAGAGTAAGCTTGACGTAAGTATGCCCAAGGTAATAAGTGAGCTTTAGTCTCATCAGAAAATCCGCTTGTAGAAGCTATAGAATTATATATTTCGTTAAAATAATTGGAAACAGTCAAATAATCACGTTTAATTGAATAAATAAAGAGAGTTGCACTCTGTATCTCCAACTTCACGACTAGATCATTCTCATATAAATTCAAGTCAATGTGTTCCAAGATTTCCAAGCCTTCCTTTGAATGGGCTTGAAAGGCTAATCCTAGGGCATAAAATAATTGAACACCAGGAACATTTTGCGTAGCAGTCGTTAATGTGAAAAGATTGTTTAGCTTTACTAAATTTCCCGCTAAGAAAAGGATTTTAGCTTGAAGATATAATAATTCGGAATATTGGGGTTCATTAACTGGACGAGTGTGGATGAATTCTTCAAGTTCTTGCGAAATCTGGTGAAAATCCTTTGTCTCCCAGTGATTTGTTTTAGCAAACTCAATAATGTCGTTAACCTGATTTGGGGTTAATCTTTTCAAGTGGAGATTAAGTTCAGGGACGATTTCAAACCATGTTTTCATGGTATCTAGAATTAGTTTTTCTAGATGAAAAAGCTATCTTTTCACACAATCTGAAACAAATTTTTCAATTATATGAATATCATCAAATGAAGTTATTACCAATTATTATAATTTATAGGAAATTTAGGAAATTTCTGACTTAGGAGGTAACAAGATTGTCTCGAGAATTAACAAATAGTGAAGCCGTATATTTGGTCGAAGGTGCACAAATCCTTTGCACAGGCGGAGGGGGTGATCCTATTCTTGCTAAAAAGCGAATCGATGAAATTTATTCTCAAGGAAAAAGTTTTCGAATACAAGATATTATAGAATTCAAACCAAATGACTTTATATGCATTATAGGGATGGTAGGAGGAGGTATATCTTCTCAAGATAAAAAATTTATTGAAAATATACCCATTACATCGACCAACGTCATGGTTGAAGCCGTTAATGAACTAGAAAAACACTTAGGAACTCACTTCGCTGGTTTTGTCTCAACAGAGATGGGACCAGGAAATATTGTGATCCCATTATACGTTGGGAGTCTTCTAGATCGTGTTATTGTGGATGGTGACATGTGTGCTGGGCGTTCCAAGCCAATGATTTCAATTAGTACAACTACTGTGGTTGGTATTTCAATTACTCCACTTGCTATCGTCAGCGCTTATGGAGATCGAATGATCTTAAAGGACACTATTTCCGACAAGAGGGCCGAAGACATATGTCGTATGATCTCAAGATTATGTGATGGGACAATAGCGGTTGCTAGGTGCCCTATGACGGCATCAGACTGTCAAAAAGGTGTAGTCAGAGGAAGTATTTCCCTAGCAATCCAGCTAGGGCGTGAACTCCGCGAAGTCGCTGAAAAAAACCTCGATCCTATTCCCATTATCAAAAGAGTTTTAGACGCTTCTCTTATTTTCACTGGTATAGTGGAGGATTTTACGAGAACTGATAGTGGAGGTTTCACCTCAGGTACAATTACCTTGAGATCGAATCATCATTCTTTAAAGGTTTGGTACCAAAATGAGTATTTATTATCATGGTTGGATGGAAAAGAATATATTACTTGCCCTGATAGTTTGTTAATTGTAGATCGCTTTTCAGGGAAAGGTTTAACTCCTTGGACTGACGATTTTAAAAAGAATCGTGAAGTGGCAGTTTTTGCCAAAGCAAGCGCCTCCATCTGGAAAACTAAAAAGGGATTAGATGTATTTGGTCCACAAGTATTTCATCCCAGATGGAAATACCATTCGTATGAGAATCAATTAAAAAAAAAGAGGAAAGAGTGGAATAGTCTTTAAAGAACCAGTCCAACATCCTTTTTTTGAAAAGTAACACTAGAATCATTTGTACTTCCGTCTATATACTTCTATAAGAGCTAGTATTGGAATTGAAAGAAAGACCGATGCAAGCTCAAAACCTGGAATACCGCTCTCCACATCTGATGGAGGTTGAGTTTCAGAAGTGTTTGAAGCTTCAGCAGCTAAACCCCCAACTGCAGCAAACGCAGGATCATGAGTAATGCTCTTACCATCCCATTTAGGGTAAGATACTGAGTACAGAAAAGTTCTTCGAGTGATATCACCACTAATAGTGCGGATTAAATCAGCCTCACTTGAGATTCGCCCATAAGTAACATCTATTAAACTCATAGGGACTAATTGGCCAACAGCATTCGCTTTTTCTTGTGTATCGCCCCATAAATATGGAATGTCATCAAGACGGATTTCACCGAACTGTCCTTCTGCAGATGCTAGTCGAAATCGTGATATCTTAGAAGCATTTTCATCAGTATCTCCTAATTCAGCATTATTCTCATTCCTCCACTGGAATGTTCGTGTCCTATGAGCATCCACAACTGTTGAAGCCATTAATTGACTAAATCCTAATCCTTCTAGAGATTCACTGTTATTCCAATTTCCAATGATATAATCGAACTTTAAATTAACACTTCCATCTGTATTATTTACAGAGAAATGAAAAAGAGTAGAAATTTCATCCACGTTGTACGCTTGGCCTGCGGAAATATCAAATAGACTGTCATCTTGTTTTCTCTCAATGGGTAGTAAATAGCCAACTACATCTTCAAACTCTGATCCAAATTCGAGCATATTGTCTGTAGTTTGTGGCATCAAATAAGTTCTGGAGTTAATATCTTTGATATCAAAACGGTATTGAGCCTCATCACCGATTGTTGGATAAGCAAGGTTGTAATTGCCTACGGGGATAGTTTCTACCCCAATATCCATCATTCCATTCTCATTGGTGTCATTATATACTAAACTACCTAACAGGTGATGTTCCATGTATGTATAATCATATTCATTAATAACAAGATTTTGGCCTACTTTCCGCAAATTTAACTTATCGATTAACAATTGAGAGATTTCAAAACGACCGTATTCAAGTACTCTAGGATCTTCCTCAGATGCATACCAAGAGTTGGTCTCTTGAACCATGATTCGCATTTTATTGATTATAGGAAGTCTATATAGAAGTCTCGCCTCGGAATAAAGCCATCGATTATTAGTGATACGACGAATGAAATCTTTCAATAATGCTGCGTCAGATCCATTCTCATATTCCCAAGTGTTAATGACCTCATAAGATCCACTGATTTCATCTCGAATTAATGACATGAAAATATTTGTAAGAATTTCATCTCCAGAAAAAGGTTGTTCAGTAATGGTTTCATTGTTCTTTATTTTGTCAAAAGTATCAAGTACACTTCGATCATTGTCATAAAAAATTGTTACTGCCTTACGATCGTGACTACTAGCAACTGATAAATCAGAATCAACCTTATGATAGATGATTACTTCGTCATGAGCGAGAAGTTCAGTATATAGATCATTAAGGTATATTAATGCATCTGAATCTGTACCAATCTCTTCTAGACGATTAATTGTTATATTTAATAAAACTATAAGATCATCAAGGGGTATCGTAACTTCTCGTTCTCTTTCATCGACGATAGAATAGCTATATGTGCCAACACTATCATATACACCATAAAAAACATTATCAGGAGTAAAACCAGCACTCTGCATGCTACGAATTAACCAAAGAAATCTATTGTGCATTTGATTCATTCTAATCCCCTGAGGACGTTCCACAGGTATTGGCGTTATACTAGAAGAACCAACACTCGATATGACTGATGTTCCAAAGAGTGAGGCTGCAACCAGAAACCAAAACAGACTCTTTTTAAATTTATTTTCAATCATCAAAGTTTTTCACCATTTTTGTTTGATTTTTTTCTTTATAGTGTCAATCTAAGCTTTATGTTGTGATTAAATTAGTAAATTCCATTCTCTTGAACAATGTGTTATACAAATGTTGAAATCCCTCGGTTCAGCATTTTGAACTGAAAATAGCTATTAGATTTGTTTAGTAGTGTATCAGTAGCCTTTTATGTAATAAAAAATGAATAGAACGCCTAGGGAGTGATATTTGTATGAATAAAAGCAAGGAAAATGAATAAACACATTGTAATGTCTGTTAACACGAGTTCAACAAGTATTGAACTTTAGAATGGAAGATTAGAAATAATGAAACTCAAGATACTGAAACCATAAAGGACAATGAACACAGGTACCAAAGCTCTTTCAAAATTAACAGATTTAATTACCTGTAATAATTGAACCAAGAAAATTGCAGTTATTATCTGTAGAAAGAAGATAATACTAATAGATAATGCTGAATGTGAAACAATATCCCCCAAAAATTGAATATTATCTGCTAAAATTACTAATAGCGGATAAGTAAATAGTGGTATCATTGCTAATGGAATCCCTGTTAAGAGTTCGTTTGAGAAGTTTTTAATTGGGCTATAAAAACGTATCACAATTTCTAAAAGAGCCCAGACTACTATGTAAGATCCAAGTAATTCAATAATACAACCTAAAGTCCCATAGTATAGATTTCCATCAAGATAAAAAGGAACCGTTCCTAATCTCGAAAAATCAAGTAGAAATATTTGTATTAGAACTATCAGTAGTATAATTAGTTTGAATTGAAAATTAAATGCTGATCTACGAACAAATTCACCAAAGAAAACAATCGAAAATCGCTTGGGAGGAATTATTTCTTCTCTTTTCGAGTCTTCAACGGAAATTTGAGATCCAGATTGCAACCTCTCTCCTGATCTTATTAATTCTAAAGCTAATTGGCCTTCAGACGTTAAGTAAAAACGCTTTTCTGAATTTTGTTTAACTAAATCTTTTAATTTTTTCATATGGAAGTAGAAAGAACCAGGTTTTATCTGTAGCCATTCTACTAATTCTGAATAATTAACAGGTCTATGAAATGCTCCTAGATAATTAACAATGTCATAACGAATAGCATGACCTAAGGCTGCATATATATTATGAAGTGATTTTGATTCAACTTCTGAATACTCCTCATTCTCAGTCATACTGACTAATCCTCGATTGATTCACTAACCTTAGGTGAACATCCTAGTTGATTATCTCCGTCTATAGGTAAGTTGACGGAATAAGATTAAAATACCTATAAAGAATCCCGAAATCAATATCATTAGACTATTTTCTTCTAATATTGAACGATTTGGTATCTTAGGTATAGAGAAAATGGGATTTAATTCTTCTAGCTGGACATCAGGGTCATAAAAAATTTCTTCTCCTTGAGGAAAAATGAATCCACCAATTAGATAGAGACATGTTTGCGGGTTAGCGTGATGAAAACGAAAGTCTGTTTCACCAGATCTCAATAACTGAAAAACCATAGGATAATCCTTTCTGTCTACATCAAGAGTAGGAAACCAAGTTAGATTAAGAAAATTCCTTATTGAATTTCCTAAAGAAATTTGAAAATTAGAAAATTTACGAATAGTATATTCTTTGGTACGATTTTCTTTGTGGTCTAAATATGATTTTTTATATCCTCCGTCTTTTTCAACGTTAAATGCCAATCTGCTGAAGATATTAGTTGATTTTAGAGCCTCACGAGTTATTTGTTTACCAGATATTGCTCCTAATGTCGTCAAGATTTGCTCATGTGTTATTATTACATTTTTTAACAAGAGTTTCGATTTGGATGAAGAATAATCCCATCCTGTGATGTTACAGGAAAATTTCAATCGAGGGGTTAAGCGATTTGCAGGTAAATCTTCGCTATTAACATTTTTAGAAGCATGAAAACCGAATTCTTGTGGATGAATAGTGATAATTGGAACTTCAGATATTAATACTTGGTCTTGCTTGATTGTCAGTTCAAAAGAAAAACAAAGACTATCTAAAGTTGATCTGATAGGAGAGTCGTTAATCCTTTGATAGGAGATGTCCCTTGCGGTAAACCTCACCTTATATTCAATGTCATCTCCAGAAGAACTTGAACTTTCATTCTTCTTTGCAATATGGAACGAAACAGCTGATAGGTTTACCATTTTTAGAGGTGTTCGGTCTTGTAAAGCAGTGTACAAACCATCGTTATTCCTATCAGAGAATTCGATTATTGCATCCAGTCGAAATGCAAATATATTTTGGACATTCAATTCTATCTCTTTTTCTAAAGTTCCACGACGATTAAAAATCTGTACTGTAGCGATTTTTTGTGAGAATTCAGTAAATAGGTAAAGTGGTTGAGGATTATCGATTGTACCATATAGGACACCAATTGTACTTTCACCAAAAATCGCACGAACAGATTGAATCCCACCAAAAAGGGGAATTTCACTTTGTTCAATTTTAATCGGATATTGTTGACTAGTAGGTGCTTGAATGTCGGCTTTAGCTCTCAATAGAATCAGATTGCTTAAACAAAGTATTATTACCAAGAGAACAGTTGATATCTTCTCGTTAGTGATAATAACTTTGTAGTTCACACTAGATCCTCTCGATTGAAATTTCTCACACAAGTTTAAATTGCATTTGTTAAACAATTCTTGAATGTTCTTTAGCTTTTATATTTCTTTTAGTCTTTATCTCCATGACTTATAAAACCAAAATATTATGTTTATCGGTGTAAAGTTGATGAAAAATGATTTCAATGAATTAGAATCGTTAAAACCTCTTGCTAAACCATTTTATTTTGAGGGATCCGAAGTTGGGGTGTTGTTGGTACATGGTTTTACAGCATCCCCCACAGAAACACTGCCCCTAGGCAAATTTCTCCATAAAAAAGGCTATACAGTTCACGGGATACGATTAGCGGGGCATGGTACAAATTATAGAGAATTATCTAAATTCACCTGGCATGATTGGTATAAATCTGTGGAAACTGGCTATTTAAATCTCAAAGAATTCTGCCAGACTGTTTTCCCAATTGGAATCTCTTTAGGAGCTATTTTATGCTTCTATTTAGTTCATCAACATCATGAAGCACATATTCCTAAGTTAATCCTTCTAGCACCACCTTTTGCTCTGAAATCACGACTAATAAAATTAATACCATTATTGCAAATTTTTAAGAAATATTTGTATAAGGGGGAAACCTCTCTCCAATATTTCAAGGAGCATAACCTCTACAGCTATATGTATCGTCCAATTACTTCAATAATCCAATTGACACGTTTTCTCAATCATATAAATAGCCAACCAATTAGCATTACCATACCTACTTTGATTGCTTACGGTGCCTTTGACGACATGATTTCCATTTCTGCAATTTTTGATGCAAAGGAACAGAAATTTGCTACAAGTACTGACATTGAAATACTTGAATTGCCTAAATCAGGTCATATACTGACCGTGGAACCTGATTCGGAAGAGCTGTTCATTAAAATTGATAGTTTTCTAAAAAAAAATAGAAGTAACAAAGGTCACTAAGAAACTCTGTTTTTCCTGGTAATTTGTTATTTAGCTAAAGGTAATTTGAAAAACATCGTTGTACCTTTCTTCTCAATACTTTCTACCCATATTTTTCCTCCGTGGGTCTCAACAATTTTTTTACAATGTGCTAATCCAATTCCACTTCCTTCTATATCATGACCTTTAAAATTGCTAGCTCTCGCAAAGATATTGAATACTTTATCAATAAAATTTTCGGGAATTCCCATTCCATTGTCTTTAATATATATCGTGACATATTTAGAACCAATATCATTAACCCCCAACTCAATACACGGTTTTAATTGCTCACCCATGTACTTTATGCTATTACCAATTAAATTACTACAAAGTTGAAGCATTCGATTTTTTTCAGCGAAAACTTCTGGAAATTCGCCTTTAAAACCGATTTTAATATTAGCAGCTTGGATTTGAGGTGAAAGTTGAGCCAGAGAATCGTCAATGATTTCTTTTAAAGCAAATCGCTCTTTTTCTTGTGTGATTCTTCCTATCCTAGAATATTCCAATACTTCTCGAATCATACTTTCAATTTGACTTGTATTTTTTCCAATACGATCTAAATAAAATTTAGCTTCATCTGAGAGTTCTTCTGCAAAATCTTCAGTGAAAGCAGAAATGAAACCTTGAATAGAAATAATCGGGGTTTTAAGATCGTGGCTGATGGTATATACAAATTCCTCCATTTCAGTGTGTTTTTGCTGCAATTCTTTTGTTTGTTCTTTTACTTTTAGCAGTAATTCTCGTCTTTGTTCATTTTCCCGTTGGAACCTTTCAACATTACCCTGTAACTTATCATAAGAGGCTTCAAACAACGATTTTAATTCATAATATGAAATTGATAAGTTGATATAGTTAGCTAATGTACGAAAAAAATATAAATCATCTTTTGATGGTTTTAAGACGCTTTCAAGGTTTATAAAACCTAAATAGTATTTTGGAAAAAGAATGGTGCTAATTTGAAAGAGGAAGAGAGTTTTTATTCCATATTTATTGAATTCGGTCTGATAATCAATCATTTTGTTATTAAGATACTTAAAGGATGAATTTAAATCCCATTTTTTTCTATGAGTATTAATTAGGAAGGAATGAATATCTTCAGCATTTAAAGGAATTTCAGTAAAACGAGCAACAAACTCGGGAGGATCTGAGATATCACTTAAGAAAATTATATCAAAACAATAGGGCTTCTCTAAAATTTCAAGTAGGTTTTTTAGAATTTCTTGGGGTATGGGTAAATCATTAAGTCTTTCAGAAAGTTGTAAATGAATTTGCGTTTTTTGAGTTGGAGAAACAGAGACCGTTTCCCCATCATTACACTTTTTATCTTCCTGCATGTCTTTCAATGAAATTCAACAGAAATAATCTTTTTGATATAATTAATTCAGAAGAATAATATCAGATGAATTATTTAAATATACAACATCAAAGTTTATTAACATAAATTCTCTAATTTCCTTTAAAAGGGAATTGAAAGTATAAAATTATAGTATGTTCTTATCTATATTAATTCCTGATTCAGTTAGTCCAATTCTTTAGAATAACCAGTACATTTGATCTAAAAATAACATTAATATTGGGATTATTGTTATACAAGCATTTGAATAATATTTTAAAAAAGATAATCAAGGAGCAATAACATCTCCTGATTGATTTGAGGCTTAGAAGAGCTTACATATAAAAATAAGTAAAAAATAATTTCTTTTACCAAAAGCTAAACATTTTCTACTTCCTGTAACTGAGGAAACTTCTGTTGTAAAGTACGTTTAATACCGTTGGCAAGTGTCATCTGCGAATATGGGCATCCCCTGCAAGCTCCCATTAATCGTACTTTAAGAACCCCGTCTTCATAATCTACGAACTCTACATCGCCACCATCGCGTTGTAAGTATACTCGCAATTCTTCTAGTGATTGAGCAATTTGTTCCTTAATAGCCATTTCTCTGTGTTCTCCAATTGACTGATTTGTTTCTAATTCACACACTTTAAAATAACTTTATTAGACTTTCTATCTGGTTTCCGCTATCTCTATATTAAACTTTTAACATTAGACTACATAAAGAATAATAGCATTAGTTTCTGAAATCTGATTTCTTATTGATGTGTATATTATTAAGAAGTATTAAATGATTCATAAATTATTTTTCAGATTCATTATTGACTTTAGCAATAACTAGATCTCCGATATCAATAGCTGTTTCATGAAGCTCCTTGAATAAGTTTAGAAGGGAGGATAATTGCCACACGACTTCTTTTTCAAGTTTAGAAATGTCATCCTGAATCTCCTTATGAGCATTACGGAGCTGAGTAGCAATTTTCCTTTTCAAAATCTCAGCCCCAATGACATTCTGCTCAAAAAAAAGGTCTAAACTTTGATTTAATGACTCAGTAGTTAGATCGCTCAATGCTTTAATCTTTCCTAGAGTTTCTGAAGAGAGGCTTTTATTCATGACTGGATTCTTTTTCACAATTCTAGCGAATTCAACTGAAGCATCTCCCAAATCTTCACTATATGTGGCAATCATTCGCCAATCCAGGCAGGCAGGGCCTTTTAAATATGATACCTCACGTTTATCATCAGCCATTATTTTTAACATTCGCACAATAAGGAAATAAAGTCTATTAACCTCCACATCCCTATCTATTACTTCCCTAGCTAGCTTTGCATCTTCTTTCAAGAAAGCGGTGATAGCATCACTCTGCATTTGGTTTGCAATTGAAAAGCATCTTTCGACATACTTACGGGGGTTTTCTTTTTCTTCTCCAATTAAGAAGTGAAGTTCAATACTCTCTTGGGTTTCACCAAGGATTTCTAAACCAATCAATTGACGACTTAGCTCCTTAATATTGCTTTTTTGAGTTAATGCTTCCCCCTTCTCTGAGATAACAATTATTATATCACTCCCTAACAGGTATGCAGCGAGAATATCTCGATTTACATGATCAGATTCTATGATTCTCGCTATTCGTTTTTGAGGTTCAAGAGCTTTCTGAGGATAAACAATTAAGTCACCAGTAGAAAGTTCTTTAATAATAATATTGTCTCCCTTGTCAAGGTGGTACCGCTCTGCCCAATCCTTAGGAAGAGAGATGATACGGGTATCACCAGCTCCAGTAACCTGAATTTTTCTGATTTCCATATGTTCTCAAAGGCCTCCTGATTCTGTAACTCCTTTTAATCGTTAATATTTTCACTTTTTAAGTCTGTGGAAGTTTTTTTGGCCTCATCTTAAACGGTAACAATCTTAAAGTGCTTCTCGTGCACAATAATTAGTGAGTTTTTTCCTTTTTTCATTTATTCATCTCTTTCACCATAATCTGAGGATTACTTCTCACTAGATTTTTATAACATGATCAAATCTCTAGAAGTTCATACCAAGGAATCTGGCTTGTTTTAATTCCTGTTTCGGTTTTAATAACGTTATCTTCAATACGAATACCAAATTCACCTGGTAAATAGATTCCAGGTTCAATTGTAAATACATTACCAGGAACCAAGGGTGTTCGATTATTCCCCACAATATATGGATGTTCATGCACCTCCAAACCGATACCATGACCTGTCCTGTGAGTAAAGAACTCTCCATGCCCTTTACTCATGATAAATTCTCTCGTTGCTAAATCAACATCAGAAGGAAGTTTATTTTTGATAACTGCTTCTTTTCCTATTTTATTAGCTTGATATACAATATCATAAATTTCTTTGAATCTTCTAGAAGCCTTTCCAAAGACTGTTGTAATAGTGATATCACCCCAATAGTTTTCTATAGTTCCTCCTGCATCAATGAGTACAATATCGTCTTTTACTAATTTCTTATTTCCCCCAGGGTAGTGAGGTAACGAAGAATTTTCACCAAACTGAACCAAGGATCCTGACCTTTCATTTAAACCCCACGATAGCTTCTCTTTAAGAATAGACTTAACTTCGGCTTCAGAAATACCAACCTCTAATTCGTTTAATGTTGCAACAATAGCGTCTCCCGATTTTTGAGATGCTTTCAAAAGAAGCTTCTGTTCATGTTCATCTTTAACTGCACGTAGCGGATTAAAAAAAACAGATGCAGATATGAATTTCTTTTCAGGAAATTTTTTAGCAATTTTTTGATATACTGAGAACCACATTTTTGGTTCAATTGCTATTGTTTTCCCATGATCTAAGGACATAAATTTGGGGAGTAGACTATAAGGATCTTGAGTCTCTTCCCATCCAATACAATCCGTTATTCCTGTTAATCTTTTTACCCGATCTACTTCAAAACTAGGAACTAGCATCTTGGGAGAGTTTTCGGTTTCAATTATACCTACAAAAAGTCTCTCACTTGGTTCTTCCATTAAACCAAAAATATATCTAAAATTCACGCCAGGGAAGATGATTAAGCTTTCAATCTGCGCCGCTTTCATACTAGATTTAAGTTTCATCAATCTATTTGCATAAATACTGTTTTTAGTCATTACAGCACCTTTTTACGCTATTCTTTTCACAATGCAATGATTCGTCAGTCTTTTAATCCTCTTTTACTTTTATTATTGATGCTTATGAATGAATCACTACAGAATGATTATTCACATCTTGTTCATGTTTATCTTCAGAATGAACCTTCTAGACATTTTGGCGATCTAGATTACCTTAAACCCCAATTGAAAGACAATACCATCGCAATTTTAATTAACCAACTGAGAAAAACATCTGATCGTGATATTCACTTTTTATTAGCTAGTAAGCTCTTCTCTCAAATAATCACGGAAGAAATGGCTCAATATGATGAAAACCTAGTAATAAGCTATCATTTTCAACAAGACTTCTTAAGGGTCTTTAATACATTCTATTACAAGGCCTTAGAGGAAGGTAATAATCAACTAGAAGCCGAACATCGAGCTGCGAAGATTTTATGGAATTATATAGAAAATGAACGGCTTGAACATGTTTTCCAGATAATATTAAAGAATCGTAACCCGGCTCTATCTCCCAGTAAAGATAAAGAACTCTTAATAATGTTTAATGTTCCTGATAACCTGGTTAAACTAGTTCAAAGGAATACAATATCTCTAGGGAGATCTTATGAGAAGTCAGCCTATGAATTGGTTTCAAACAACATTTCTAAAGCAATTGAATCAATTCAGGAGAAAAATTATTATGATATGATGGCTTCTTTTAATATCGCTTTTGACTTAATTCAAGAATTTGAGGGCAGGGAAGCTGGAGCAAGGTTTGCATCTATTGTGGGTTCTCTTTTGAGACAGATCAATGCTACAATTACTGAGGGGCTCCGTTTCCTCAATCATGCTAAATCCATTTATGAGACTCTTAAAAATCCTGCGTCTCTTGCTGAATGCTACTCAGAAATATCTGATGCTTATTGGAGACAAGGAATGTACAAAAAAGCATTAGATAATCTTGCATCAGAAATTGACCTATTCACGAAACAGAAGAATTATCTTGCAGTAATGTTTTCAGAGGAAAAATTAAGCCATTTTTTTCGTAATTTAAGCCGCTTCAATGAATCACAAGAATGGTCCCTTCGTCACCTGAATTCGGCTATTCGTACTGCGGATGATAGAATGAAAGGATTATATTTCCTTGATGCAAATATAAATTACGCTCAAACATTAATTGGTCTTAATCTTTGGATGAAAGCAGAGAAACACATTAATTTTGCAGAACGGACAATTAGTCACCTAGATGTCTCTGATGAATATAAGCACCAACTAATACTAGAAATTAATCATATGAAAGGATATATTTCAGTGTACCGAGGGCAATTCAATCGAGCTTTAACCTATTTTGCAAAGAGAAGTGAGTTTCAACGTCAATTTATTCCCAATTCTCCAATATTCAGTAGATTCTTACGAGCAGAGGCTACTTTATATCGTAATTTGAGAAATTTTCCTCAAGCCATTAGAACCATACAACCACTATTTCAAAGTAAGGACTCATTAAATCCACTTAATGTTGTCTTGTTATCAGAACTCCTAGCTTTGCACTCTCATGAATCACAGGCATTAAAGTTATTGAACCGTTCAGAAAAGGTTTTTCTCAAATGGAATTCCATTCATGGTCTCTCACGTATCTATCTTAGCATGGGATACATTCATCTCTTGATGCAAGATTTTTCTAAGGCACGTAAATGGTATCAAAAGTCGTTAGAGATTACTAAGACGGATTTAGCTGATTTAAAAGTGTCTATTGATGCAAATCTAAATCTATCTTATATAGAAATGGAGAAAGGAAATTTAAAGCAAGCAGAAAACCATTGTACTCTTGCAGAGGAAAGTGCAATGATGTCTGGATCAAAAGCTTTCATTCTTGATTCTAACCTTTTAAAAGCAAATCTGCGGATAAAATCAGGGAATGAGGAGGTGGGAATAAACACCCTAAAACGAGTTTCAAAAGAAGCAGAAGAATTGGAGATATGGTATGTCCAACAAAAAACAAATTTTCAATTGAATGAATTAAAATGACCCTCTATCTTGACTAAATTGAAAAATTAAAAAAAATCTGACAAGGTTTTCTCAGAAGAGAGCTTTTTATTTTTTTGTTTTCGCGATTCTGTCTTAGTTTGAGATTCTTTTGGTTTTCTTGACTCTTTTTTCTTGGTTTTTTTTGTTCTCTTTTTATGAGACTTCGTAACCTGTTGAGTAGATTCGATCTTAATTGAAGATTTCAATCTATCTTGGGGGATATCATTTTTTCCTTTTTGAACTTCTATCCTCATCAGCTCTTGTTGTTCCTTAATCTTTTCTAATCTTTCCGCATTAATGGTTCGTTCTCGAATACGCTCTAATTGAGGATAGAGTTCACGAATCCTTTTTTTGATTGCACGGTTTATGTCTTTATTTTTAACAAAATAATCAATTTCACCATTCCAGATGATCTTAGATTTTCGCTTTCCAGGTTCAACATCGAAGAATTGAAACTCCAAAGCTAATTCTGCTGCCAACTCAGGATTGTGTTGAAAAATAAACCGTAAATAGGGAAAAAAGAAGTTTATTGCTCTCTGTGACGAGACTTGACATGCACGGCCAACTTTGGTAGCGATTCTTCTCCCTTTTTTTTGTCTAGAAAGTGTTATCCAATATGTTGGTACCTGTAATTGCCAATCTGGAAAAGAAGGTAATTCAGGAACTGGGGTGATAACACTAGCTAATTCTTTTGTACAATAGCTGTAGAAATATGCAAGTTGTGACCAAATCATTTTCCTCTGTGAACGAGTTAAAGCCACATCTGCTTTGGCTAACAAATCGTAAACCTGAGCTATCTGTTCATAATTATTTTTTGGTAAAAAATAGATGGATAAATCACGAAGAAGTAGAAGAAGTTTATTGTAATCAACATCACTTAACGTACGTGTCTGTAGGTAAGCCTTATCTCCATCCCCATCCACAAATAATGTTCTGAAAAATTCACGGATATCAACAGTTGTGTCTCGATAAGTGATTATATTAAGATCTTCCTTAACAATTTCTTTTTTCCCACTAGCTAATATTTGTAACGAATTGATTGAACCACGTATATCATTCTGGCTCATTTCAATCAATTGAAGTAAAATTGTCTTAGATACAGATATCGATTCTACTTCGACAATCCTTTGTAGAATTTCTAAAATTTCTTCAGATCTGGGAGGTTTAAATTCACGTAACTCACAATATTTCCTAAGAGTTTTAAATTTCTGTGACGAAACATCATTGGCCGTTAAGATTAGTGGAATCCGAGTAGAAGTTATTATATCCACGATTTCTTTCAATCCTCCCCTATCTGCAGTTCCACTTAGTCCATCTACTTCATCAATCAATAAAATTTGACCAACAACTTTTGAATCTAAATTTTCTTTAAGAGAACTGAAAATTGATGCATTACGAACACTCTGAAGAGAGTTTTTATTTCGATTGTCACTAGCGTTAACTGTTACAACATCAAAATTCAAACCTTTTGCTATTGCTAAAACGGAACTCGTTTTCCCGATTCCTGGAGGACCATATAATAAAATTGCTTTTTTAACGAGCTTAGATCTTAATTTTGGATTACGAAATCGGTTTAAATAAGCAATAATAGAGTTAACACTTTCTTTATTGCCAACAACTTCTGAACGACGTCTTGGCGCATGTTTCTGAACCCAAGATGAGCCCAAGAATTCTACCTCTGTTTTTGTGCAACTGAGATCATTTTTGCTAAGAATGCATCTAATTGAATCTGGGGATTAGAACCAGAAGCGATACGGTAATCCACTTCAGAAAGCATTGAAAGAGCTGCAAATCTGACAGATTCAGAAATTTCATCATCAGATATCCGACTTAGCTCTCTATTAAGATGTTTGACAAGATCCTGTCCAGAAAGCCCATATGATTCCATTAAGACTTGAATACGTTTTCTAGCTGCAGAAAAATTAGGATGGGTTTCTAAACACTCCATAAGAGCAGCCCTTACTTCTGTTGGTTTAACATATCCTTGAACCTGGTAAACCACATCAACACTGATATCAGAAGTAAGAGAAGCAGAAGCTTGAAGAGCGTTAATTGCTTGACGAAGATCACCCTCGGAGCTTTCATATAACGCATCGAACGCTTCTTCATCTATATGTAACTGCTTCTTTTCAGCAATATACTGGAGTCGAGACTTTATTTCGTCACTATTAAGCCCCTTAAAACGGAAAATTGCACATCGTGATTGGATAGGAGAAATTATTTTTGAGCTATAGTTACAAATAAGAATAAAGCGGGTTATCTCATTATATCGTTCCATTGTCTGACGCATTGCATGTTGTGCGTCGCTCGTCATCTGATCAGCTTCATCAAGAATAATTATTTTGTAACTAGAGGATCCTGAGGGTATAATTCTAGCAAAATTCTTTATGTCTTGACGAACCACGTTAATTCCGCGATCATCAGAGGCGTTTAGCCGTTTTACGTTACTACTTCGTTCAACAGGAGGATAAATATGGTTGACAATTGCCTCAGCACAGGTTGTTTTTCCTACTCCTGCGGGGCCTGAGAAGAGCATATGGGGAAAATCGACCCTTTGTACAAATTGTTTTAAACGTTCAACGATATCTGTTTGGCCAACGACATCATCTAACGTCCTTGGACGAAATGATTCAGTCCACATTCGCTCAATTTTGACCAATTTTTTCCCCATTTCTAAACCTGTACGGATTTAGTGGCTTTTATCTTCTCATTCTAATCTTCGTCTTCATCCCAATCCTCATCTTCGTCTTCGTCTTCATCCCAATCCTCATCTTCATAGGCTCCTTCCATATCCTCATCTTCTTCCATTCCAGCCTCTGGTTGCATAGGTGCGAGAAGATAACCTAATACAATCCCAGTATCATTCGTGTACATTAATTTCAAGGGGTGGTCAGTACTAAAAGCAAGATTTACAACTGCAAAGGCTTGATCAACCAGAATGAGATTTTTAAATGTATCTATTGAGTATAATGCCTCAGAACGCCCTTCAGCTGAAATTTCAAGGGCTTCAGATTCATCTGAACTAACATCAAGGTCTATCTTGACCTCTTTTTTATCTTGGGAACTACTAAAACTTAATTTTCCTGTGTCAGCAGTGATTTTGATACTACCACCGATGATTGCAGCATCTTTAATGAATTCTGTTAATGCTCCACCTTTAAGTCTGGCTTGAGCATCATGCTTAAGTGAGGTGGGATCGGGTAAGACATTCTCCTCCGCCATTGTGAGAGGTAACACAAATCGTCTCTTTATATGACTTTCATAAAGAAAAGACAGAGTATCATTGGCTTCATCCAATTCCAAGGTTAAAGTATCATCTCTTCTAGCACGTTGTAGGATTTTTTTAAGGTCTTGCATTTGCACAGTAATGAGATATTCTTTATCACACTCAAAGTTATCACCAAAATAGGTGGGTTGAATTTTCAGATCAACCATTGCAAATCGTGACTTATCCATGTTTCTAAGAGTCATACCATCTTGAGGAGTTATCAAGAATGTTCCGTCATCCTCTAAAACAGCCGCTGCTGCATTCAGTACCTTAGTAAATAAATCTAAATTCTCCACTTTAATTTTGAGGGTCATTGATCTAACTCCTTTATGTGTATTAGATAAAATAGTTAATACAACTATAAATATGTGGCTTATGTTTGATTATATGTGCATAGCGGTGGTTTTTTAGCTCACTAGTACTTTGACTCTATGGCATAATGGCTTGTTATAACAGGCAAAGAGAATGTAAGATTGGTTAATACTGGAATGTCTGACGGAAACATTTCAAAACATGGATGCCTAAAGGCTCACCTTTCTCTGAAATACTATATTTGGATCTCTGATTGAAAATTAAATCGTCCTGAAGTAAAAAAGAGAGACTAAACCGAACTTTGGAAGCAAAATTTCTCTTGACTGGAAGATTAAGCTGAATAAATAGCCTCTTCATGTTCTGGTAAATCTGATTTTCTGTTATTTCGAGATCAAAAGCAGTCAGTATCGCTAATAATAGTAGGTGAAAATCAATTTTGCTCTTATTGTAAGGTTTTCATCTTCAATCTGATAATCTTGGAGTTCTTTGGCTTCTAACATTTTTCTAATAACTACAAATGTTGATCTCCTTTTAAATTCTCAGTAGACGCTAATTTCCAAATAATATCAGAATAAGTTCAATAATTTAGAAGATATTAGCTTGCATTTCTCTCATCCAGAATGGGACGGCAAAGAGATTATAGATAATCTCATAAAAAAGGATAAAAATAGTCCAGTAGTTCTACTTCTCAATATGCAAAATAAAGGATATGTTAGCTCTCCTGGCAGAATTTGTCTCTTTGGTGAACATCAAGATTATCTTGGTCTCCCTGTTATCCCAATGGCCATTAATAAGCGATTAAAATTGTATTATCAGCTCCATAAAGGATCAACTAATGTGAAACTCCAGAGTCATCAATTGAATCAGGTTGAAAAACTCATTCTTACTGATAAGCCGCAAATCACAGGTTCTCCTTATGATTATCTAAAAGCAGCTCTTCTTTATTTTTGGGAGGAACTGAATCTTTTTCTCCCTTCTGAGATATTAATCGATAGTAGTATTCCAATACGAGCGGGGATGTCGTCTTCAGCTGCTCTTCTTACCACTATGGTCTTTCTAATATCAAATTTAATACTAAAGTATAATTTTAACGAAGAAAAAATTGCAGAGATAGCTTATTTTTGTGAACATGATATTTTAGGAATCTCTTGTGGAAGGATGGATCAATATGCATGTTCTTTAGGTGGGATTTTTTATATGACTTCCCAAGGAAAACCTGAGATTACACCCATTTATTCCTTGAAAAACGTCTATTTCATCATTGCCAACTCAGGTGTTAAAAGAAAAGCAGATATTCCTCTAAAAAAAGTACAGCAGGATATTTTTCAGGCATTAAAGGATTTTAACACTCCTAAATTGAATGATTTAACCGAAGAAGTGATAAGATTAGCAAAGCTTTCACAATTACAACAAAAACGGTTACTAGGTGTTATTGGAATTCGTGATAATACCCAAGCTGCTTTTGAAGAATTGAAGAGAAAAAATTATGATTTGAATTATATAGGTAGACTTCTGACAGAACAACAATATTATTTAAAAGAAAACTATAAAGTTTCACATCCAAAACTTGATGTTATGTGTAAAACTGCTATAGATAAAGGAGCCTTAGGAGCAAAACTTACTGGTGCTGGATTCGGAGGATGTATGTTTGCGCTTGCGGTAGATAAGGAGAATGCGATCAGAATAAGGGAAGCATTGCATGTTTTTGGTGATTCTTTCATAGTTCAAATGGATACAGGCGTTACAGGACATTAATTGGTATTTTTTAATCTAGAAAGTTGTTTTAATCCTTGGATAATCTGATCAGCTTCAGGTGGTTGGATAAGCCTACCATCTACTCGAATTGGACTTCCTTTTTCTGTTACTCTACCAATAATCTCAGCAGGATAATGGTTTTCATTTAAAAAATGAGCAATTTCTGGAGCTTTTTCACTATCACATATAAGCAGGACTGCACCTGAAGCCAACAATTTAAAGGGGTTTATTTTTAAAATATCAGCCATCTTTTTCGTTACAGGCGCGAGAGGAATTTTTTTTGACATTATTTTAGCCCCAAATCCTTTTGGTGCCAAACATTCATAGATCGCACCAAAGATTCCTCCTTCAGTTGCATCATGAACCAGATGTAAATCAGTATGCCATTTTCGATTACAGGTTACAACTTGATTAGATATGTCTAATTTATTACCAATATCAATACCTTGTTGATATTCGATCGGATCTAAATGATTAGAAAATAAATCATCGGCTTCTGCTAATAATATCCCTGTTCCTTCTGCTCCAATCCAGCCTGAACATATTATTGAATCACCAACCTGGGGATTACGAGGAATGTAAAATTCTGGAGGGACAAACCCGATCATACTAGCAGAAAGTATTGGATTTTGCACTGTCTGAGAGATTTCGGTATGTCCACCTAATATTGAGATTTTATATTTGTCACAAATAGCAGAAAGATTAGATTGGAGTTTTAAGAGTGTAGATTCAGTAGATTTGGGAGGTAGCAGAATTGTGACCGTAATTCCATAAGGAAGGGCTCCAGCTGTTGCCAGGTCATTTTTGTTAACAGTAATGAGGTACTCTGAAGGATTTGGAGTTGGAAACGTTATTGGATCCGCTTTATAAACTAAGTACGGAATACTTTGTGTATTATAGAACTCATTAACTTCTGCAATTACTGATTGGAGATCTAGGATGGCAACATCAACGCCCTCCTCAGCGGTTTGTAATACTCCTCTATGTCTAAACCCCTGTTTCTTAACAAGCTCGACAAGTAAAGACCAGGGAGCCTTTCCTAATGGCATAACTTTCATCATACTTCAGCTCTAGAGGAAAATGATTTAATATATAAATTTTCAATTTGCATCAAGATTGGAGTAAATATTTCTCTGGAAATTAAGGCGAAAGAGAAATGGGTAAAGAAAAACCAATATTTGTTGAAGCTTATTTCAAAATATATCTAAATCAAATTCAACAAACTCTATATTTTTATTATTCTGACCCATCAAAGAATTATTTCCATTTAAAGGAAACAGGAGCAAGTAAAGGAGAATTAGAAGCAATCCAAGAAAATCTACAATATTGGATTGATCAAGATGATCTTTTTATCAACGATCAGAGTATCCGTATGATTATTCAAGAGACAAACTTGTATTTTCAGCAAAATAATCCGTTACTCCCATATTTAGTATTCAATATCTCATCTCAACCTTTTAAATTTTACAATCAACAGGTGAATGAAATTCATTTATATGCAAAACCTGAAAAACTTCCGTATCCCGCTATTTCTAATTGGAAAACCTCAATTGGGCTGATTATTTCTGTGGAGTCCCGTTCATTCAGCGTTATCAGCCCTGATAAGGTCTTTTTAACGTTTTACCTTGCTAAGGGAGAAATAATTGGTGGAGATGAGCGGATATTCATTGATCTAGGGAAAAGAGCCAATTAACTATTTTTGAAAAATATTAAGGGAAAAAGTCGTTATTATTTGAGATTTGTGTAAATTTATTATCATCTTTAATGTAGATTTTTTTTATACAAAGGAAAAGAGTGTTAAAGAAAAAGTCGTTAGCTTGAAATAGGTAGAAAAATCTGAATAAAAATATATTGAAAAAGAATACACGTTATTAATTTAGGATATACACACTTGTTTCAGCTTATATAGCAGGGGTATGATATTTTGGCTGAATCATTAATCCAGGTGATCCTGGACAGTACGATATTCGTTTTACCATTATGGTTTGGCAATGCCATTCCTACCCTTCTAGGTGGAGGTCCCCCAATCGATGGTGGTAGATATTGGAGGGATGGGAAGAGAATTTTGGGTGATGGAAAGACCATCCGAGGATTTTGGACAGGTACACTTCTCGGTGGAATTATAGGAGGACTTATTGCTTGGATTATTGCATTTATAACCTCTGTTTTAACAGTTCCTATATATTTAGACGATAATCTTATTTTAAGACTAGTTTATCAAGATTTTCTTGATTTAGGGATTTTATACGATTTTCTTTCGCTCATTAATTTCCGAGATCTTTTCTCCAACTCAATACTCTTAGGTTTTTTTACTGGACTTATAATGGCCTTTGGTGGCCTAATTGGAGATCTAATAGGATCATTTATTAAACGGCGTAGTGGAATAGAAAGAGGTCACCCTTTCATTTTTTTAGATCAGCTTGGATTCCTAGTCCTTGGTATGATTTTTGTTTACCCACTCATTCCTTGGCGCATAGAGTGGTTGTTGGTTCAAGTTCCCATAACATTCCTTGTACATATTGCTGCCAATCTTTTTGGGTATTTAACGGGTATTCAAGATGAACCTCTTTAAAGTTTTAAGTTCATCAAACAAATATTGACGCTATTAGGTTGTACTCGAGAAATAAAGTGTAATCATTTAACAACACAAACCTAGAAACATTTTTCAAGTCAACTTGAGATTTACAATTGAATTATCACATCTCAATGATGCAAAGATATAACTAGAAAACACTGAACCACAAAGAGAATTGCAAGGAGAGTAACAATTATGGCAGAGGAAAATACCGTTTTCATCGGAAATAAGCCAGTAACTGCTTATGTAATGGCATGTGTGACACAGTTTAATCGTGACGCCGACTCAATCGTCCTAAAAGCCCGAGGGCGCGCGATCAGCCGAGCTGTTGATGTTGCTGAAGTACTAAGACGTAGGTTTATGAAAGATCGTGTCGATGTTACAGACATACAGATAGATACTGAACAAATTGAAACACGAGAAGGAAATCTATCTAACGTTAGTGCGATTGAAATTACTATCACTAAGATCTAGTAAGTCTATTTCCAATTTACTAGTATTATTAAATTTCAAGCACTACAAAAAGAAGAAGACACTCTATAAGAAAAGCAGGGGAGATTACAATTATTCTTTTTTTTCTTATTGAACACTACATTCATCTCCTATAATCAACCAAGGAATAAATCTCATATTACTTAGACAATAAACTGAATTGAAAACCTTTTTTACATGGAGTTATTTTTAGATATATAATCTACATAACATTGAAGAATATTAAGCTCTAATTCAAGGAATAGTCAAGGTGTTCATCATTGAAAGTTGTCGATAAGGTTTGTGAGAAAATTAAACCTCAATTAACGATTGATTATCAGTCAGGCAGGAAGGGTGTCAAAGATTTTCGTGAATTACTCAAACGAATTGACTTTACTCCTCACGAACGTCAATATCTTGGTTCAAACTTTCGTTTTATAATCACAAAATTAGGATTATTTCATTATCTTCCAGAAATACAAGGTAATGAGGATGCAGCCGTTTTCCAGCTAATTGAAGTGGTAACTGAAAATTGGATTTCCTCAGGAATTGTTAAAAATCGTAGTGAGGCTGCTAAACTACTTATTCAGCAAATAAAAGATAGAATTCAAGATAGAGCAAGTACGTTAATAACTGTATCTGAGGCAGGAGACCTACGCATAATGATTCAATCTTTACGTGAAAATATCTCCAACTTTTGGGAAAAGTCTCCTGAGAGAATTCCTGAATTCATAGATCAGTTTAGAGACGCTCTTTCAGAGACTAGTCAGTCATCACGCCTCCTTTATGACATTGCTAGTTTCAATCGGGATCTTAGAGCTAAGAAAGTTAAATACTTAGAGGATATTAATGAAGCAATTGATGAATGGGAACAACGCTTATTCCTAGCATAAGCTTCTGACAACCAGTCTGAAATTTTAAAAACTTAAAGAATATAATGGATTGAAAAACAGCAAGTTTAGTACACTTTTTTTCTGCTAAAATTTAAACAACATCTGTGATAACTTCTGAATTCTCTCCATTTTCACTTATCAAATAGAGGGAAAAAAAGGATAAAACCAGCCTTTTTTTTCTTGGAATAAATATCTTATTAGCCAAAAAATCTCTAGAAGTGTCACTTTTCACAAAAGAGGCATCAAGAATTTTAGGAGAACCCAAATTGAGGCTCTACGAGCATGAATCGAAAAAAGTTTTTGAACTGAGTGGTATCACAATCCCAAAGCAATTTGGAATCGTTCATTCTGTTAATGAAGTTAAGAAACTAGACCTTAAATTCCCTGCGATGGCTAAAGCTGCTGTTTTAATAGGTGGAAGAGGAAAAGCAGGGGGGATAAAAAAAGTCACATCATTAAAGGAAGCAATACATAATACTGAAATGCTTCTAAAATTAAGAATTAAGGAACATCCTGTACATGCAGTCTTTTTCGAGGAAGCTGTTGATGAATATGAGGCCTGTTACGTGGGAGTGACAACAGATCCAAATACATTCAACAATGTGCTTGTTGTTAGTGCTTCTGGAGGAGTTGATATCGAGGAAGTTGCACAAACTCGACCTGAGACAATAATAAAGAGAGAAATACTCAATAATGACCGTGCATTACAAAATAACATTATCAAAGAAGTTACAGACTTACTCAACCAAGACCTTCAAATATCAAAAGAACAGAAAGAAAAACTCGCCTCTATCATTGATAAGGTTTATAGAACTTTTCAAGAAATTGATGCCAAGCTTTGTGAAATCAATCCAGTGATAATAACCCCAAACAATGTTGTTGCTGCAGATGCTAAAATAATCTTAGATGATAATGGTTTATATAGGCAGAGTAAGCTTTTAGAGACTTTAGGAATAACCACTAGACGACACGACGTTGCTGAACCAACTCCTAATGAAAGAAGAGCTCACAGCCAAGGATTTCCTTATGTTGATCTACTTCCTTCTGATACATTTAAAGATGAAAATAAATTATATGTGGGTCTTGTACCTGGAGGAGCAGGTTACGGAATATTTTCTATTGATGAAGTTATGAATATTGGAAATAAATTCTTTGATGGTAAGGTGGTCCCCATTAATTTTATGGATAGTGGAGGCGGACCACCGCAAAATCGAGTAGCTCAAATGTTTCATCTTCTAATGGATTATCCCATGACTGACATTATTATCACATCAAGGTTTGGGGGTATATCTAGTTGCGATGTATTCATAAGAGGCCTAATTCAAGCTTTAAGGGAACGTTATCGCAATAACCAACGTATAATACCGATATTTGGCAGGATGGTAGGAACTGATCTACCATCTGCTAAAAATTATCTTGAAAAAGCGAAACAAGAATCTCCCGAGGCATTGGAGTTGATGGAGATTGTGGTCGGGAATGAAAAAATAATGGCTGATGTGATTAAAGAAGGTATTAGAAAAGGTTTTGAAATCAAAAAGGAGAGATCTTCATGAAAAGGATTCCTGTAGACCAAGGGGCTTTATATTTTCTTATCAAACAAATCCGTCCAGAATTAGCTGCTTATATTCAAAAAACAAAGAAGATTGAAACAGTAATTATAGGCCTTGGAAGACAGGGTACAAAACACGCAGGACTTATGAAAGAATTTGGAACAAATGTTACAGCTGGCATTTCAGTAGGACGAGGAGGTACTCGAATTCATGAAGTAATTCCTGTATATGATAGAGTCAAAGAATGTCTTAAAGAACATCCTAATATTGCAGTAGCGAGTATCTGGAGACATTATTCAGGAGTGAGGGATGTTACAATTGAAGTTATTGAGTCAGGTATCCCTATTGTTGTATTAATAACTGAAGGTATCCCCCTAAAGGATGTTCGAGATATTGTCGTTGCAGCGAGAAAACAAAATACTTTACTTTTTGGTGGAAACACACCTGGGATTATTTTTCCACCAGAAGGAATCAAAATTGGGATGCTTCCTGATATCTTTTATCCTGAAGAGAAAAGTAATGAGGAATTTGGACCACGAGGAGTGACAATAATTTCCAGGAGCGGAGCAATTCTATACCACTTATCAGATGCACTGGCGAGTGCTGGCATAGCACAAAACGCTGTTTTAGGAATAGGAGGAGATGGAGCAATTGGAACTAGGTTCAGGGATATAGTCCCACTTATTCAGCAATATCCAAACACAGATCTCATCGTTGTAGCAGGTGAGATTGGGGGAAGTCAGGAAGAACTACTTGCAGAAGATATCATTGCTCATCCAAAGAAATATCCGATACCAATTGTTGGGTTAATTTCTGGGGCAAATGCGCCTTCAGGAAAGACAATGGGGCATGCTGGAGCTATCATAACTCCTGGACAGAATTATGGTACCTTTAAATCTAAGAAGGAAGCTTTAGAAAAAGTAGGTGTAACTGTTGTCAATAGCCAATATGAATTAGTAGAAACTGTTAAGGAAATATTACAAGGTTGGAAATACTTCAGTGTTGAAAGATATCAAGAAAAAATGACAAAAACATGGGAAGAACCACCTAAAAAGGTCGGTTGGGCTACACTGATAACAAAAGTTCAACCAAATAATTTAATAATAGCAGGATATCCTCTAAAAGATATAATCAAAAAGAAAACATTTATTGAAACAACTTACCTACTTGTGAAAGGAAATTTCCCAGAACTAAAACAGGTCAAAGAATTAGAACAAATAGCTTTGAATGCTATCAAATTTCCTACTCCTGAAGTGAATGTAATAGTAAAAGAAGACATTTCAAAAACAATTGCAAAATATTTGTTACAGGATGAAATATTAGCAAAGTACTGTATTGAAGAAAGAAAAAATCCCCCCAACCAAGTAATGTTCTGTTTAGGCCGTGTAGCTGGATATCTAGCTTCAGTATTGGGGAATAAAGGCGTCTTGAAAAATATTGATTTAAAACAACCCTTTTCTCATGTTATATATAAAATTTTAACAGGAGAAACCGTCGTAGATGAAAAAAAATCTAGTGTACTTGAAGCAATGATTGTAGCCAGTGTAGACCATGGAGTAACACCACCATCAGCTCAGGCGACAGTGATTGCAGCTACAGTGAGAGCTACATATGAGGTAGCGGTTGCTCAAGGAGTTAGCGCAATTACGGATGTTCATGGAGGAGCAGGGGCAAAAGCAGCGCAATTTTTCAAGAAGTGTATCGCTTTAGCAAATGAAAAGAACATTGAACTCTCAGAAGCAGTTGAGGAAAATATCAGTATATATATGAAAGAGGGGAAAAGGATTCAAGGTTTAGGACATCGAATTCACACAAAAGACCCTAGGCGGGACGTTCTATGGATTAAAGCAAAACATGCAGGAATAGCTGGTGATTGTGTCGAGATATCCAAAATCATTACGGACATTTTCAAGAGAGTACGTGGGATCAACCTTCCCATTAATGTTGATGGAGTTATTGGCGCTATAATTGCAGATATGGGACTTGATCCAAATCTAGCAAAAGCAGTGTTCATATACGGTCGGATTGCAGGATTATCAGCCCATTATTTTGAAGAGATTGCTTCTCAGCCACAAATGCGTAGGATAAATTTTTCAGAAGCAATTTATAAAGGAGAGAAGTCCAGAAAGATCCCTAAATGAGGAAAAAGGATTAAATTTCATTCAATTTGATAAATAACATCTAAGTGGGTTCCGTCACGATATTCCACTAATGTTATTATATGATCAGTTAAGTTGGCTTCAATTGGATCAGCTAAGCTTACAGCTTCGTCTTTCAATTCTTCAATAGGACGAATGTTTAATCCTGCATCCCTTAAGCGCTTTTTCAACTTCTTTCGTTTTGGATTTATTGCAATCCCACCATCTGTCACAATAACGTCAATACAATCACCTGGACTAGAAACAGTTACAACACTATCAATGATACAAGGTATTTTACGTGCTAATGGCAATAAAATCATACTAATTTTCGCCCTGGCTGCATCTTGATGTCCACCTATTCCAGAGTTGAGAGTACCATCACTAAAAGTATTAACATTGACATTAAAATTGACATCAACTTCAGTTGCCCCCAATGCAGAGAAATCAGTATTATTAGCTATACACCCTTTATTGAAAGGGTTGTACGCATGATCAATTGACACTTCAACATGATTCGGGTTATTCTGCAATGATTCTATCGCTTTAGAATCGAAAGACTGAGCATCATAAATCGTTTTGAAAAGCCCAACTTCTAACAAATCAACCGAATTTTCTGCAATCCCACCAAAGATATAACTACCTTCTAGGTTTTTATCGATCATCAGATCTTTAAGATATTTCGTTGTCGCTAATGACATCCCTCCTGCTCCCGCTTGCCAATTGAATCCAGACTGAAGAAATCCTGAATGATACATTACCTCAACAGCCCTTTCGGCGATTTCAAGTCGTTCAGGTGATACTCTTCTGCTTAAGCTTCCTGATGTAATTTTTGAAGGATCACCGATTGAATCTACTTCAAGAATCGCATCAATACGACTAGAAGGGATACTAACTTTTCTTAGTGGATAATCTAGTATGGTATCTGTGACTCCAATAACTACATCCGCATAAAGTGAATCTGTTTCAAGGGGATATCCAAGACTCCCAAATGCATTTTTGCCCTCTATTCCAGTCAGGTTGCCGAGAAAATCCGCTGCAGACGCTGCAATAAATGCTACATCTATGTGCAAGCTACCTTCTTGAACTGCTCTCGCACGTCCCCCATGAGATCTAAGAATACTCGGAACAGTTACTTCGCCTCTCGATAACGCTCTACCAATAGGCCCATTCATACTACCCTCAATTCTTCCTATAACACCAGTCTCTATATGCTCTAAAAGAGGTGAATGGACTGGAAATAAAGCAGTGGAAGCTAATGTAATATTTTTTATTCCATAAGATGCAAAAGCATCAACTATGGGTAATATTACGCCATCTCCTTCCCGAAGAATGTGGTGAAAAGAAATTGACATTCCATCAAACAAGCTGAGAAAGTGATGTCCTAATAAGTGGTCAATATCGTCATAAAAACGTTTTGTGTCTCTTGTGACGCAATATGGTTGATATTTTGTACCTATGCGGGTTCCTCTCGTCCGACATGCATGGATACCTTGATAAGGTATAATATCTATTCCAAATAGCTTTTCAGGAAGAGTGCGTCCCAGTATATTTTGAATCAACTCATATTACCTTCTAGAAATAAGAAATTAATCGTTACCGTGTTTTAATTATCAGCAGAAAAATATTCGGGAGAGAACTTTAGCCTCGCTAAGGATTGTTACTCTTGTAGGCTTCACGCCCAATTTCAAACGCTTTGAGATTGAGACTGAAATGTTTAGCTTTAAACTGTTTTTTTAGTGCAACCTTTAGTGAGTCAACTGATAATGGAAGATCAGGTACCGCTGATAGAGATCCCAGCATTATAATGTTTTGAACTATTGACATTCCTAACTCAGATGCTAATTTAGTTGCATCAATAGAGACAACATGGGGAGTATAAATTTTCAATGCTGATATAATAGATTCAATTTCAGGATAACTACTTTTTGTTAATGTAAAGCTGGGAGAAGGAATAGGATGGATATTTACAAGACATAATCCATTTGGTTTCACATACTGAGCGTAACGAAGAGCCTCTGTCGGTTCAAATCCAAGTAGCACATCTGAATCTCGTTCCATGATTAGTGGTGAAAAGATTTCTCCAAATCGCACATTTGAAAAAACACTACCACCTCGTTGTGACATTCCATGTGTTTCTGAACCATGAACCTTGAACCCCATATCAACAGCAGCATTACAAAGGATATCGGTCACGGATAGTATTCCCTGTCCACCCACTCCAGCAAGAAAGATCTGATATTCCATTTAATCACCTAGAACCTCATCAACACTTCGTGATACAATTACATGATAAGGACAAACTGCAGCACACAACCCACAACGTGTGCATAAAGATTGATCGATCATTGGAATGGGTTTACCTTCTTCAGTTGTTATACGATCTGACCATATGATAGCTGGACATGCAATCATGTTAACACATGCATAGCAACCAACACAACGATCTACTTCTATATAATAGTTAGTTTCTGGTAATCCCTCCCTTCGCGTTGATTGAATTACACATTCTCCCTTGGAAACGATTACTGAGACTCCTTCGTGCTTAATGGCTTCTTTAATAGCTTTAATTGATTCTTTGGGGTTGTAAGCATCAATTGCTATTACATGTTTAACACCAATACCTCGCGCTGCATCCTCAATAGAAAGAGGTTCAACAGAAGAATGAGAAGTAATGGATGAAGGATTTGGTTGAAAACCAGTCATAGCTGTAGCTGAATTGTCTACAACCAGCAATAAAAGATTACTTTTATTGTAAACAGCGTTCACAAGGCCAGGTAATCCAGTATGCCAAAATGTTGAGTCGCCAATAATTGATACAACTGGATCTTTTAAACCTGGACTATGGGCAAGTCCAGAACCAATTCCTAAGGAAGATCCCATACAAATGGTCACATGACCAGCAGAAAGCGGAGGAGCAACACCTAAGGTATAACAACCTATATCAGTAGATATTATACGGTGTCGTCTAGGAACGGCTTTATTCAATGCGTAAAATGTCGCTCGGTGCGGACATCCTGGACATAAAACTGGAGGCCTTCCAAATATTAAATCAGATTGGTCTTGAGGAATCTCTGTAGGTAATGAATCAAGATTCATAGCTTCTGTTAAACCATTCCAAACCTTACGTATTGTTAGTTCTCCATAAGAGGGGGTGATTCCTTCTCTCCTTCCAATTATTCTGTTCTTAAAATCAATCTCAAAGGCGAGTTTTTTTATGAAAGTTTCTAAAACATCATCAGCCTCTTCAATAACAATGATTGTGGAAGAAGAATATTTCTTCAGGAATTGAGTAACTCGATTTTCAGGGAAAGGATGTGAAAAACCTATTTTTAATATTGGGTAACTTATTCTAAGTTTAATCAATACTTCTTTCAAGTAATTATATGCTGAACCACAAGTAATGAAAGCAAATGTTTCCTCAGCTCCCTCTTCCACTCGGTTCCAAGGAGAGTCTGCCTGATAACTTGAAATATCGTTAATTACCCCTAGTATCCGTTGTTTGTTCTGACGTGCATTACTAGGTACACATACAAATCGTCTTGGATCAATCTCGAGAGAGATAGCTTGACGAAACTCTGGAAAAGTGATGGGATCGAGGTGAATATCTGCACGTGAGTGGGAAATTCTGGTTACAGTTCTTAAAATGACAGGAACTTGATACTTTTCACTAACTCGAAAAGCATCTTTCAACATTGATTTCGCTTCTCTGGCATCACTTGGTTCAAACATGGGAGTATTGGAGATTTTTGTATACCAACGATTGTCCTGCTCATTCTGTGAGGAATGCATATGAGGATCTTCAGCTACAATAAGAACCAAGCCACCAATGACACCTGCATTCACAAGTGTCATAAATGGATCCGCAGCAACATTTAATCCGACATGTTTGCAGACGAAAATTGCCCGATGTCCTAGTAATGAAAACCCATAAGCACCTTCAAGAGCAACAGCTTCGTTTGCACTCCACTCTAGATACAGGTTATAGCCCATTTCTTTCAGCAAAGGCTGAGCTGCATATAAAGTGTTTGGAATTTCAGATGATGGGGTGCCAGGATAAGTGAAGACACCAGCCACACCAGCTTCTATAATCCCTCGGGCTATAGATTCATTTCCCAGCAAAACTAGAGTTTTCTCACTCACATCCTCAAAAATATCCTCAATTCTCGCCATTATGCCTTCATCCTTGAGAAGAAAAGCATTGAAATTCTCTGAAGAGCATAAGTACTTAATTTAATATATATTTTAAGGAGAGAAAATCATTGTTTAGTTATTTAAAAACTATAAAGTAACAATTGAAAAGATTATAACAGGAATAAATATTAGAGCCTAAAAGCAGTCTTTATTCAATTTTATATCGATTAATAAAATACTTAATTCAACATATTTTTTTCTGTTAAAATCAGAGTGCTTACGATTTCATTCCAATTTACTCCCCAAACAATTCAAGATTGACATTAAATCAGATAAAAGGTCATTAAATATAATTATATTTCAAGAGGTTAGATTCACGTTGAGCTGGTTACATTTAGGTGAAATTTTACGTATCAATGCTTTCAAATATCCCAATAAACTTGCATTTAAAGATATAAATCGTTCTTTAACTAATAAAGAGTTTGATGAAAGGACAAATAAGCTTGCTAATGGATTACTCACTCGAGGTTTAAGAAAAGGCGATAAAATTGCCGTTCTTATGAATAATAGAGTCGAATTTATGGAAATATATGGAGCTGCTGCAAAAGCAGGATTAATTATTGTTCCATTAAATTTTCGTCTTCTCCCTAAAGATCTATACTGGATTGTAAGTAACGCTGAATGTAAAATGGTTATTGTAGAGTCTAGATATTATGAGATTACTATGGAAAACTGGGATCTAGTAGTAGATTTTGGATTGGACACTCTTGATCATATTTGCTTAGGTGACATCCCAACTGCAGAAAATTGGAGTTACTATGAAGATATTATCAAAGATGGGGAAGATACTTATCCCAAAATTAAAGTAGATCCAGAGGACCCATGGATTTTGCTTTATACTTCAGGAACAACAGGTAGACCTAAGGGGGTTGTTCGTTCTCATCGTTCATATATTTCTTTTTTTCTGATTAATGCAGCGGAATTCTCTTTCACTCCTCAAGATTATGGCTTAATTCTTATGCCATTATCCCATGTGAATAGCACCTTTTACTCTTTTGTTTTCACTTACGTTGGTGCTCCTGTCTATATTCATCTAGAATATGGATTTAATCCAAAAGAGGTTCTTCAGATCTTTGATCGTGAGAAAATCACCTTTACTTCCCTAATTCCAACACATTATAACCTAATTCTAAGCCTTCCAGATGAAACTAAAGAAAAATATGACCTCAGTTCAGTAAAGACTCTCCTCACCTCCTCTGCACCAGCCACTAAAGAGATGAAATATGGTGTGATGAATTTATTCAAGGGAGTTCAACTTTTTGAAGCATATGGTTCAACTGAAGCTGGTCTGGTCACTATTTTAAGGCCTGAAGATCAGTTCAAGAAAGTTGGGTCCATTGGTCAAGAATGCATTGGTTCTGATAAAATCCGTTTATTGGATTCAGAAACTCGTAAACCAGTACCACCTGGTGAGATAGGAGAGTTATTTTCACGTAGTCCTATGCAAATGACAGGTTATTATAAACTAGCAGAAAAGACTGCAGCAAGTATGGATAGTGGATTTTTCAGTGCAGGTGATATGGCGAAGCAAGATGAAGATGGATATTATTATTTAGTTGACAGGAAAGCAAATATGATCATTACTGGTGGCGAGCATGTTTTCCCTTCAGAGATCGAGAAAACGATTATATCTCATGAGGCTGTCTTGGAATGTGCCGTGATAGGGTTGCAAGACCCTAAATGGGGTGAAGCAGTCACGGCAATCTGTGCTTTAACTTCAAATAGTGAGGAATCGGAAAGTTTAGCATATGAAATTAGAGAATATTGCAGAGACAAGTTACCAAGATTCAAAGTACCCAAAAAAATCATATTTATTGATTATGACGATATACCACGAACTGGTTCAGGGAAAATTATTCACCGAATATTACGAGAAAGATATAATGAAAAAACCACATAAATAGGAAGTAACATTAAAATGAAAGTTGAAGATGTGAAAAAGATTTGCGTAATGGGTGCAGGTCTGATGGGTAACGGTATCGCTCAGACAGGTGCTCAAGCAGGATTCGAAGTTGCTATGCGAGATATTGAAGATCGTTTTGTGGATAATGGTATGAATACCATTAAAAAGAATCTATCTCGCGGAGTAAGTAAAGGAAAGATGACACAAGAAAAGATGAATGAAATTGTTGGTAGAATTAAAGGTACAACTGATCTAAAAGCTGCAGCATTTAACGCAGATATTGTCATTGAAGCAATTATTGAAAATAGAGATTTGAAAAGAAAAGTTTTCGCCGAATTAGATGAGATTTGTAAACCTGAATGCATCTTCGCCTCGAATACATCGTCTATATCCATCACAGATATGGCATCTGCCACAAAACGACCAGAAAAATTCATTGGAATGCATTTTTTCAACCCTGTTCCCGTTATGCGTTTAGTAGAAATCATTAAGGGGTATGATACTTCAGAAGAAACATACAAATTTATCGATGACCTATCGAAGAAATTAGGGAAGGAAACTGTTTTAGTCAATGAAGCGCCAGGGTTCGCAGTTAATCGCCTTCTCCTCCCATTCTTATTGGAAGCGATTTTCACGATTCAGGAAGGAGTTACTACTGTAGAGGATCTTGATAAAGCAATTACTTTAGGCTTGAATCATCCAATGGGGCCTCTTACGCTATTAGATTTCGTAGGCCTTGATACTGCACTTTTCATTGCGGATTATATGTATTCTGAATTCCAAGACTCAAAATATCGGGCTCCGACATTATTACGGAAGATGGTTCGTGCTGGTCACTTTGGGAGAAAAACTGGTAAAGGATTTTATGATTATTCTCAAAAACCTCCTGAACCGCGTTCGTTCAGGTAAACAGTAAAATTTTTCGTTTGGGCAGCTCTTTGCGTAAGATCCTGCCCTAATTTTCCTTTTTAGAAATTTATACTTTAACGACTTCTATCACAATTGAAGCTGCAGAATCACCCGCAGAACATCCAGTGAAGAGCCCATACCCACCGTTATTAAGTGTAAGTTCTTCAATAAGCTCAATGATAAGCCGCATGCCTGTAGGAGCTTGAGGATGCCCCCATACGAGAGAAGAACCATAATTGTTAATTGATTCTGGAGCTATTCCCATTTCTCTACTGAAATAAACATCATTTACAGTAAAGGGATTGTGCATTTTAGTACATTTAATATCTTCAACCGAGAGCTGAGCTGATTCAAGGGCTTTTTTCGCTGCAGGAACCGGAGCCATTGGCATGAAGCCTTTTTTGCTTCGAGCTTGTCCAAAAGATAAAATTTGGATCTCAAAATCCTTATTAAGGCTTAAAGCTTGGGCTTTATCCCTAGATGTCAAAATCATTCCACAATTACCATCTGAGGGGTGAGTTTGCGCTCCATATGTGACTGTACCTCCTTTTAAAACAGGTTTCAACCTCGCAAGGCCTTCTGAAGTTGTAGGAAAAACTCCTTCGTCACCTTCAACAGTTGCTATAGTCTTCTTCCCTGATTTCACTTCAATAGGCGAGATCATAAATCTCCTAAGGAACGAGGAATTGTCTTTTAATGCATCATTATACTGCTTATAGCGCAATAATACCATTTCTTCTTGTTCATCTCTAGTTATTCCTGCTTCTTTGGCAACATTTTCAGCGGTTTGAATCATAGGATTTTTAGCATAAGGATCATAGCCGAAGTTATCCCAAACCCAATTTTCAAAATCTGCTTTCCCTCCAGAAGCAAGGGGATTGGGATATAGAATATGAGGACCATTACTAGTACGATCACAAGTTACAGCTAAGACACATCTGTCAGAATCTCTACTAGTCTCGAGCTCAGAAGCAGCACTAGCAATGACTCTGGCAGAAGTTGCACACGCTTGGGCAATCATTGGTCCTGTAATTTCAGGAACTCCTATCAAACCAGCAAACCACGTTTGACCATAAAAACTATGTTTTTGAGGTACGGTGATACCAAGGTAAATTGAATCAAAAGTGTCAGGAGATATATTACGATCATTTAAAGTCCTGGTTGTCATTTCAGCTGCAAATGGAATGGCATGTAAACTGGAAAAGTTGCCTTGCCATCGTAAAAACGGCGTAGACCAAAAACAACCATAAGGTACATAAGTGTTTTCAAATCTCATTAAAAATCATTCCTTAGGTTTAGGGAGAACAGAATTAATTAGATCTTCATCAAATAAATGAGCTTTAGCTACAAGTTTGCGATATTTTATGAAGTCAATTACATCCTTTCCAGTTTGTTTTCGTTCATTAAAAGCCCTGAATCCTAACAAAGCCTCCGTCATCATATTTACTGATAACCAATGACGGTTTGCAAGCTTTGTCTGATCCCAGAAAAATTTCTTTTTCATGCGAATTCCATCAATGGATTTCATCAAACATCCTGGGAATAGATTAGTAAAAGTCCATATAATTTCATCCAAGGCGTTATCGAGGGGAGATAAATCGATTTTACAACTTTTCATTACCTCTCTTCCCTTTTTATACTCCTCCCCAGTAAGAAATTCTCCATATATGATTTCCCCATCTTTGACGTAACTCTCTGTATACACTGTTGGATTGCGTATAAATTGCCCATTGTCCTTTTTAAGCACTGGTACAGCTTTGGTGACTAATCCAAGCCTTTTCATCTTATATGCGCTCCACATTTCACAAGAAACACAATTATACATGGCATCTTCTATACTTAACATCCAAGGTAGAAAATCTGTTGAACCCCCATCTGGTGCTGAGCCATGACGTGGCCCCGCTTGCCCAAAGACCGCTGTATCTGCTGAAATAGTTAAATCAGCAGCCATCCCTATTTCCTGCCCTCCTGCGACCCTCATACCATTTGCTCTACATATTACAGGCTTTTTACAGTTTAAGATTGCATCAACCATACCGTTAAACAAATCCATATAGAGACCATACTCATTTGGTCTTCCAGCATAATACTCTGCATATTCTTTTGTATTACCACCACTGCAAAAAGATCGATCACCAGCACCAGTAAAAACAACACAAACAACCTTTCTATCCATTGACGCTTGTGAAAAGCCTGCAATGACACCTTTGACCATTTGTGTGGTGTAAGAATTATATTGTTCTGGATTATTCAAAATTATCCATGCTGAATAGAGCTCTTCTATTACCTCACCTTGAGGAGTGACTAATGGTTTGAGTTCATATGTTATACAGGGAGGATCAGTTCCAAAATACTCGTTTTTCCAAAGATCATGATTCTTCAAAGTGTTCATCCTTCCAAAGATTGGGATTTAAGTAGGAAAGATGATATTTACTACATCATAAAAATTCTATGATTACCTCAAATTTCATAAAGAAATTGAAGGATGAATTGCGTAAAATAAGGTCAAAAGGATTTCAAAAAGTCAATGAAAATCATTAATCATTCTTATATTTCGTCTTCAGAAGGAGTTTCATAAAAACTTCTGATTTCCTGATAAGTTTCCAATAGATTCTCTAATTTCTTTCGAGCTTCCATTTTATTATTATCTGAAAAATCAATTCCGTCTATTCTACATAGGAATCCAAATAAAAAAGTACTAATCTTTTTTTCAATTTCAGGATTAAGTGCCTGTTTCAATCCCTTCATATTGCGAATTCTTTTCTTCAATTCTCTTGCTTGTTGTTCTAGCTGCATGATTTTGGCCTTTTTCCGCTCCCTGTAAGCTTTTGACCGTTCTGCATCAGAAGCATATTTACGTGGACGTCCTCGACTCTTTTTTTTCTTAGTCATCGAACTCCTCTAAGCTTTCTTTAATTTAGTTTTTTCTTCCTTCCTTCAGGGACCCCAATTCGTCGCTAATATCATTAATTCTCATTTCTAAAGAATTTAGATGAAAAATAACAGATTGCATAAACATTTGGATTGTTTTTGATAAATCAGCGATTGTGTCAGCCAATATTTCATCATTTGAAGGTAATTTTCTCATATCTTCCACATTCACTTCCTAATTTTATTGTGACGCGACAATTATTTAAATATTTACATCGCGATACAAAAATTTGAGAGAATGATATTTATTAAATAAAAACTGGAATAAGAAAATCTCAATCAAACTTTCAAAAATTTACTAGTTTTAGATACTTTTAGAAATCTTATATCCTTTTACCTTCATCTCGAGAGTTTGTTTAAGCAAAATATTTGCAACAGTAAAAAGTTCCTTTCGAGCGAGCTTTTTTATTAAATTAATAAATCCCAACATGAATCTCATCATGAATTTTTCTATTCGCAACTCAGGAATCACTGAATTCATCTTTTTCATGACAAGATCAACGATATAATCTAAATCATCTAGTTTACCATTTTGTTCAGCAATCTCATAAACTTCCCACTCTTACTCGTATGATTTACGGGATTCTTCTAGAATATTAATCGCCTCGTCTCCATAAATATATCCAAAGTGGTTTAAACAAACACTCTCAAAATCGATTTTCTTTAATTTCTCGTTTGTTTTGAGATAATCATCTGTGTTCCAAAAAGTAGGCATAATTGGAGACAGAAAAGCGTTATCTCCCACCTTAATTCCTATTGAGTCACCCAGAATAATATTCTTGTTATTTTCATCAAGGAGCGTGATGTGGTCTTTATTATGTCAAGGAACATCAATAACCTTCAGATTAAGCCCATCAAAATCGATGATATCACCCTCTTTTAGTGGAGAAACGTCTTTTATATTTTCAAAACGTTTTGACTTCAGTACTTCATTATAAGATTGATCTTCAAGTAAAGGAATTGCTTTCTCTGAAGCAATTGTTTCAAAAGATTTTTGTTTTTGTTTTGCTTTTTTTCGTAACAAGGGGACACCTTGACTATGATCTCAATGGGAATGGGTTATTATTACGTAGTCTGGTGGAAAAGCATTCATTTCTTTTAATGTTTTAACAACATGAACCGCGCCATCTTTGGAACCAGTATCTATCAAGCAATTTTCACCAGCTTCAACTAAATAAACCCCACCAACACCTGCTACTCCCTCATATTTAAAATCAATTAACGTGACATTATCGGTAACCCTCCCTGGTTCTCTAATTGCAGTCATAATTTATCCCCCATTTGCTTTTTTTCTAGATCCTGAATACTCTCATTTCAAATAATTTAAAGCTTTCCAGAAATCATAACTCCATATTCTTATATTCATGGTTCATAAGGTGGCATCTCACATCGAAGTGGTTTATATTTTCGATATCCCAAAATGTATGACCCTTGAATCAACTTTTGAACCTCGGTTGTTCCTTCATAGATACACGCTCCCCGTACGTTCCGCCATAGTCTCTCAACGGGATAATCACTAGTGTACCCATATGCACCATGTATCTGAATAGCTCTATTTGCTGCATCAAGAGCATGGGTAGTCGCAAACCACTTCGCCATACTTGTTTCTCGTGTGTTACGTTTACCTTGATTTTTCATCCAAGCTACTTTGTACACCAATAATTGAGAAGCGTCATAAGCAGCTTGCATATAAGCCAAATGCTCTTGAATCAACTGAAATCTCCCAACTTCTTGACCAAATGCTTTTCTCTCCCGAGAATATTTCACTGACGCTTCAAGGGCCGCTTTAATTGTCCCTACTGAACCTGCAGCGACAGTAAAACGACCATTATCCAGTGCTGACATGCAAATCTTGAAACCTTCACCTTCATGTCCAAGAAGATTTTCTTCAGGAACTTCCACTTTATCAAGAAAGAGCTCTCCTGTGTTTCCCGCACGAGTTCCTAATTTATTATGCAAAGAGGTAGTGGTCACACCAGGAAAGTCTCTTTCGATAATAAATAACGAAAGCCCCCTATAACCAGGTTCTCCTGTCCGTGTCAAGACCAGGAAATTATCTGCAACTTCAGATAGTGAAATCCAGGTTTTTTGACCTGAAATAATATAATGGCTGCCTTGTTTCTCTGCTCGTGTCGTGACATTTGCTACATCTGATCCACAGGATGGTTCAGTCATTGCAGTCGTTCCAATCTTTTTCCCATGATTTTGAGGCACGAAATACTTTTCCTTTTGTTTATCATTTCCCCATTGATATATCGTACATGAAGTTAAAGCAATGTGTACGGAGAGGACAGTTCGGAGCGATATATCTCCTCTTTCAAGCTCTTCACATGCAATTGCTAGTGCGAGGTAATCCATTCCAGCACCTCCATACTTTTCAGGAAAACAGATACCTAACAACCCCATTTTTCCCATTACATCAAGTGGGGGGAGAAATTCCTCGTTTCTATCATATTCTTTAATCTTTGGTGTTATTTCACGCTCAACAAATTCCCTAACTGACGATCTTAACATATCATGTTCATCAGACAATTCAAAATCCATAAGAATCCACTCAATTTGATTTCATTATATTAAATTCGAAAAAATTTTTCTAGAAGATATCATCGTGAAGCAAATTCCTTCCTTAATGCTTCTGTCAATAGTGGTACAACTTTATTTAGATCACCAACAATTCCATAATTAGCCACATTGAATATAGGAGCTTCAGGGTCTTTATTTATCGCAATAATTATATCTGATCCAGACATTCCAACAAGATGTTGGATTTTCCCAGAAATCCCACAGGCAATATAGATCTTTGGAGAAACTGTTGTCCCACTCTGACCAACCTGAAATGATTTAGGTTTCCAGCCTAGATCGACCGCAGATCTACTTGCTCCAACTGCTGCATTAAGAACTTCTGCTAACTCCTCAATGATCTTGAAATTCTCTTTACTGCCAATTCCTCTACCACCTGAGACTATAATGTCAGCTTCATCTAGAGGAACCGCATCGGAGGATTTCATACTAATAATTTCTTTTATTACGGTTCTAATTCCCTTAATATCTATTTTAACGGGTGTTTCTATGATTTCAGTATGCTTATCTTTGTATGGTGATCCTTTTTTCATTACATTTGGTCTCACTGTTGCCATTTGTGGTCTAGTTACTGAAATTATATCAGCCATTATATTTCCACCAAATGCTGGCCTTGTTTGCAATAATCTGCCATCTTGAATCGATAATCCCGTACAATCCGCTGTTAGACCCACTTGTAAAGATGCAGCGACTCGGGGTGCCAGATCTCGGCCAATTTTTGTAGCAGGGTAGATTACAATATTAGGTTCATACTTAGTTATCAATCCTACAAGTACTGATGCGAAAGGATCGGTGTAATATTGTTCAAGAATGTCATCTTCAGCTACAAATATTTTATCCGCCCCATAAGCAGAAATATCTTTACAGAATCTTTTAATATCCTTTCCAAGAAGAATCGCGCAAACTTTTTCACCTAATTCATCAGCAAGTTGTCTTGCTTTCCCAAGTAGTTCATATGTGACATTTCGTAACTTATTATCTTTAATCTCGACAAATACCCAAATATCTTTATAACGTGAAACATCAATCTCTTTCTCTTTTCTTTCAATTTCTATCGCGCAAGCTTTACATACTTGAACGCAGGCACCGCAAAGTGTACATTCGTCTCCAATCACAGCAATTTGATTTATGATCTTTATAGCGCCGAAAGGGCATGCCTTAACACAACTTCCACAATGGTTGCAAAGCTCTTCCTTAACCTTTATCATCAGATCACCTTATCTTTAGTTAACATGTCCATTAATTTTTCGACCGCTATGTTAGGCTCATCAGTGATCATGGCTCCTTTCTCACGTACAGGAGGAGTATAGACCCGTATGACTTGTGTCAGCGAACCAGCTAAGCCATACATATCTTCTTCACCACCAAGATCATCGATGGTCCACGTGGTAAGTGGTTTTTGCTTTGCTTTTATTATATTGGGTAGGGGAGGACTTCTAGGTATAAATCCAGATGGAGTTATTCCTGTTAACAGAACTGGAAGTTTTGCTTCTACAATTTTATAACCGTCATCTGTTTGAGATTTTGCTGTTAATTTTCTTGAACTAATTTCGTCAACACTTTCTATATAGGTGATCTGAGGGATACCAAGTTGAGCAGCGAGCTCTGGACCAACTTGAGCAGTGTCTCCATCAATAGCCTGATATCCACAAAAAATTATATCGAAATCTCCTATCTTTCTAATAGCTTGAGTAAGAGTATAAGATGTTGCCCATGTATCTGCTCCTGCAAGAGCTCTATCACAGAGTAAAATTGCTTCATCAGCGCCAAGAGCAAGACATTTCATCAACTCTTTTTTTGCTTGGGGTGGACCCATTGAAATGACAATGATTTTATCTCCCTCTTTCTTTAATCTGACCGCCTCTTCAAGTGCGAATTGATCGAAAGGATTTAATATACACGGAACTCCTTCTCTGATCAGTGTATTGGTTTTAGGATCGACTTTAACCTCTGTGGTATCGGGAACCTGTTTCACACAAACAATGAATTTCACAATTATCACATTGTGCTTTGTTTTCAATTTACCCTAATAAAAAATAGAAAAAAGGAACTTCATTTATAAGCAATGAAGTCTTTTCCAAGTAGCTCTCTAGCAACAATCATCTTCATGATTTCTTTAGATCCCTCTGCAAGAGCAAATGATCTCACAGCTCTCCATGCGGCCTGATCAACACACTCTCGTGAATAACCAAACGCTCCCTGCCACTGCATAACATCATTTATTGCATCACAAGCCCAATCAGAGGCAAACATTTTAGCCATAGCAACAGCTTTACTTACTTCAAATCTCCCTGCTTTACCCTCTTGTTCTCTATCGATAAACCACAAAGCTTTGTACCCCAAATCCCTTAATGCACATAGCCTCGTGTAGTGTTCTGCTAATCTAAAGTTAATTTCTTCATACTTTCCAATTGCAATTCCAAAGGTCTTTCTTTCTTTTATATAGTTCATACCATTCTCTAGAGATTTTAGGCCTGACGATGCGCATATTACTGCAATTAGTGCTCTAGCAAATTCATATCCTTCATGAATAATATTAAAACCCCTATTTTCTTCTCCAATAATATAATGGCTAGGAATTTTGACATTATCAGCTGTAAAACCGCCACAGGATATACCCTCTCTACCCAAGTCTGGAATATAAGTAGGTGTGACTCCTTCAGCGGTCAAGGGAAAATAGAATACTGTCATGCCTCTACTGCCGCGCTCTGGTGTCTGATGTGCTATAGTAACATGGCCTCCACCACCAGTTGCTGCTTCACGTACCCCACTTATGTACATCTTTTCACCATTGACAACGAATCCGTCAGATACTTTTTTTATTGTCATTGAAGTCCCAACGACATCTGAGCCAGCATCAGCTTCAGTTGTAGCTATTCCAAGGAACCAATCTCCATTTACTACTTTTGGAAATATCTCCTTCTTTGCTTCTTCAGTACCATATTTGTTTAATAAAAAGCCCCAAGCTGCCTGAACGAGATAAAACACGGGTATCGATCCTGTAGGATCTGCTCTTCCTAATTCTTCAGCTATAACTCCTGCACTGACAGCATTCAGTCCTGAACCACCATACTCTGGAGAAGCAGTACATGCAAGAAGCCCAAGTTCTGCCATACCTTTCTTTATTTCCTGTGGAATCTCTTTGGTTTCTTCCATTGTGAGACCAAGAGGTCCAATATTCCTTTCACCAAACTCTCTTACACTTTCTCTGAACATTTCTTGCTCTTCATCAAACTCAAAAGCCATAAGATACACCTTTTATTGAATTCTTTTCCAAATAAGCCTATTGTGAATCATATTCTGAGGATAGACGTATTTTATCCTAAAGGACACCGATAAGAGCTAATGAATTCAATCATTAATGAGTTTTTAGAACTACTGACTTGTTCTCAATCTAAAAAGAAATATCAACAAGACGATTATCGATCAGTATATAAAAGAATTGACACCAAACCAGAAAATATTATCTAGATTTGATCGAATTTCATGGATTTTTATAAAATTTGATTTTAATATTATATGGTGCTCTCACTATGGAATTAAGATATGCAGATCGTATGAAAAAAGTAAAAGGCTTAGAAACACGAGAAATTATTAAATTCATTGGTAAACCAGATATAATCTCATTTGCAGGGGGTTTACCAGCACCGGAGTTATTTCCTCTAGAAGAATTAAAAGGAATAACAAGAAAAGTATTGGAAAAAGACGGAATCAATGCATTACAATATGTTCCTACTGATGGTTATCTCCCTCTTAGAGAAAAAATTGCAGAACGTATGCGAAAAGCAGGGATTGAAACATTAGCAGAAAATATTCTGATCATAAATGGATCTCAACAGGGAATAGAATTTAGTGGGAAGCTATTTTTGAATCCTGGTGATGTGGTTATTTGTGAAAAACCTTGTTACTTAGGAGCTATAGGCGCATTCAGATCCTATCAAGCACGATTTGTAGATATTCGAATAGATAATGATGGTATGAGAATAAGAGAGCTTGAAAAAGCTTTAAAAAACACTTCTAACGCCAAACTGATTTATGTAACACCTGATTTTCAAAATCCTACAGGAATCAGCTGGTCAAGAACTAGGCGCAAGGAATTTTTAGAAGTAGCCAATGAATTCAATTTACCTGTTATAGAAGACAATCCTTATGGAGAAGTAAGGTTTAGTGGAGAGAGAATACCCCCAATTAAATCTTTTGATACAGAGGGTAGGGTAGTTTTTCTAGGAACCTTTTCTAAAATTCTGTGCCCAGGTTTTAGGATTGGTTGGATATGTGCTGAGAAAGAACTATTGAATAAATATACCATGTTAAAGGAAGTAGCAGATCTGCAATGTAATACAATGGCTCAAAGAGAGGTTGCATTGTACCTAAATGAATATGACATTGATGCTAATATTGCCAAGATTAAAAAGGTGTATAAACGTCGACTCGACCTAATGGTCAAAATTATAAATGAAGAATTTCCACTAGAGGCGAAATGCTCGATTCCAGAGGGAGGCTTATTCCTATGGATTGAACTACCTGAACATATTAATGGTCGGGAATTACTGGAAAAAGCTCAAGAACAGAAGGTGGCATTTGTCCCTGGAGGATGTTTCTATCCTAATGGGGGCCATGAAAACTCAATACGATTAAATTTTTCAAATATGCCTGAAGAGAAAATTGTTGTAGGCATGAAGAGATTGGCTAGAATATTAAAGGATGAAATAGGATAAAAATAACTACAAAGAATTCATTAGAGCGACACCTTTTCAGGATATAGAATTCATGAAGAACGGCCAAGCTTCCTTTTGAGTCGTTAAAAAATAGTTAACTCCTTTTCTAACCCTTATTATTACTTGTACCTGAAGAAGTGGGCCCACTTAGCCTCGCCTATTCTTTTGGGATTACTCAAAATTCTATTGGGAGGTATTTGAACCTTCTCTCTTAGGATTTTTCATCCGCAAATGCCATACCAAAATGTTAACATTCATCTCAATCATTTTCAGAGGATTCCTATGTATGTGAAAATATCATTGACAGTTAGAGATTATTTTTATAAAGTTGAAAAAATATCTATGTCAAATTGGTTATGAAATTGGAAGGAAAGGGATAAAAGATCCAGAAATCATCCCATTTTCCGATAAATTTTTTTTTCACACGTGATATGAAATTCTAAGCATTTTGGCCCTTAATTTCAATTCAGTAAGCTGAAGTTTTTCAATATAAAAATCACGTTAAGAGAGAGGAATACTCATACCAGAATGTGAATACACTTTACTCTCTTTATTTCAAATTCCTACCAATTCTTATAACTATTCGGATATATAATTGGGTTACCTGATAAATCCAGATTATCAAGCTTTCTCAACTTCCCCAAAGTCCGAGGAAGATGCTCCAAACGATTCATAGATAAGTCTAACTCTTTTAGATTACTTAAGTTGCCAATTGTTTCGGGGATCTCGACAAACTTATTGAAGGATAAATCCAGCCTCTCAAGGTGAATCAACTCCCCAAGTTCAGTAGGTAATGTTTTTAAACAATTCTCGCTTAAATCGAGTGAATGCAGTTGTTTAAGGTTGCCAAACGTCCCTGGGAGGCCTTCTAGTCTATTGTGCCCTAAATTTAACTCTCTAATGTGAACCAACTCTCCAAAAGACGGGGGTAACAGCACAATATTCTGGTCAGATAGATCTAGTTTGGTTACATGCTGGTTCTCGATAAAAATATGGAGATTAATGTCTAGGTCAATGTGGATATCATAAACGTCTGCTTCTCGCCAATAGAACTTATTTTCTAAGCGTAAATCGTCCAAGGCAGCGACTTCATTTAATACCAGAAGCCTTCTCAGATTTCGCTTTTTTATTTGTTCCTGCGGAATAAGACTGGACCATCTAGAAAACAAGTTTTCAGAGAGATGAAATACGTGGCCCTCATCTAAAGATAATCGTTCTAGATTGACAAGATTACAAAGGGTCTCTGGGATATCTAATTTGAAATTACGTTCCAGCAACAAGATTTGAAGATTTACTAATTGGCCGAGGGAATCAGGAAGGAATTTCAGTCTATTCCCTCTTAAATTTAATTCTCTTAGATTAATTAGATTCCCTATTCCATTTGGTATGACTGTCAATTCATTTCCCCTCAGATTTAAGTGTTGAAGTTTAACTAACTGTTCGAGGGAGTCAGGCAGCGTAGTCAAGCGATTCTTGCTTATGTTTAAGTAACGAAGATTAGACAACTTACCGATGGAATCAGGCAGTGATTTCAAGAGGTTATCACTGATATTTAACCTTCTGAGATTAACGAGTTTGTTGAGAGAGGTGGGATACACTATGAAATGATTGTTTGAGACATCTAGTTCTTGTAAGTTGACCAGCTGGATTAATGTTGATGAAAGGTCAGTTAATTTATTCCCATTCACCCTCAATGTTTTGAGATTGGACAGCTGCGCAAGGAAGGAGGGCAGCTCTTTCAAACGGTTATTACTTAGATCTAATTCTTGTAAGTGGATTAACTGCCCGAGGGTGTCAGGCAGCGGTCTTAAATTATTCTGATATGAATACAGTTCACTGCTGGAAGTCAATCCTCTAAAAGATACTCCTAATCCGACCACATGATGATCCTTAGTAATAAAGCCAAAGGGTCCCTCCCAGGTAGATTTTCGGACTAGTTCTTCAACCTGAGGGAGAGGTTCGTTCACTAAAGTCTCAAGCTCGAAAAGAACTCGAGCCTCACTCTCAATCAATGGAACTTCATTATATACTGAAATTTTCTTAGCTGTCATTATGCATCCCCTAGTCTCTCAATAAGTCAATTATGCTTGATTTTGGCCTTCTTATTCCCTTTTGAATCACCTAACTCTTGGATTTTGGTGTTTATAAAATTTTTCAGAGGTAGCTGAAAGTTTCGAAGATGAAACAAGCTTTATGAGGGTTACTGGAATGAAAAGATTGGCTAAAATCTTACGAGAAGTATTGAAGAACTAAATTCGCTGCTTTATTTATTTGAAACGGGATGCAAGACCTTTCAAAAAGCAGAATTCATAGAGGAAAACCAAACTTACTTTTGGGTTCTTAAAAAGCAATTACTTTAGAAAAATGCTTATGGCCTTTTCAGGGCATTGATCAACACACAGATTGCAATTTATGCATAAGGAAGGAAATATTGGTACAATTTTCCAATCTTTTGGATTATAGAAATCTTTATCAGAAAAGGTTAGTATCAAAACTACTGGTTGGCAAACATTTATACATTTTCTACAGTTCTCAGGGGTGATACATTTCGAGTAATCAATATTAATCTTAATCTTCCCCATTAATACATCCCCTTTACAACTGGAATTTCATCTCTATCGACCAAGTGTATTGCTTGTTCCTCACATATTTCCTTACACAATCCACATCCAAAACACCTTTTGGCATCAATTATTGGTCGATTTATTGATGAACTGAAATTTATTGCTCCAAATTGACATCGAGAAACACATTTTCCACAGCCAATACATTTATTGGGGTCTACTACAGCAATATACTCCCCTTTATATACTGTATTGATACCAAAATCCATTCGAGTTCGTAAACCCAAACACTGGGGGTAATCACAAGAACACAATGCAGCAATATAAGGTATTGGTCCCCAGTAAATGACATGAACTTTTCCTTCCTGATTCATCCTTTCTAAGAATATTTCAGCTTTATCAGAGGATAAAATCTCCAAGCCATTTTCTGGAATCAATCGAGGAAGCTTAGGAAACACTTCTGCTAGGGCAGTAAACCCCATACAACTATCTACCTTAATTCCGCGGTGTATGTATCTACAGGGACAATTTGCTTTGATCTTAACGTCAGCTAGATTAGAAACAATGATTTTAGCTTCTTCCAGTGGAATTACTTGACCAAAATGTCCCTCTGCAATTCGAGGATTAGGATTCTTTTCTTTCTCAATTCTTTTATTAACCATCCATTTAATGAATCTTCCTATAATTGGAATCTTAAGACGATACGAAATAACATTATTTATTGACATTCCCCATGTTTTCCCCAAATAGATTCGCTCAAGATTCCCCCAAAGAACTTCTAGGTATTCACGTGCATCATCATAACCTTTAGATGTTTCTGCTAGATAATTCTTAGCATTAAGGTACCATTTTCCATTAGCACCATGTTTGGCGCACCACTTACACACTTCAAAACACCTTTCCCTTATTAATTCTGCATTTTTTTATTAATATCTCAATATACTACAAGACATTAGCAATGGTTAATAAATAATAAATGAAGAAGTGTTTATTGCAACAGTATCTGTTGGAAAATTATAAAAATCGGAGATGATGCCATGGTATGTCCACACTTCGATGAAGAAAACCAAATGTGCAATGAACTTGGTCAGAAGTTTTATAAAGGCATGCAAAAACCGTGTTTAGACTTGGATGATCCAGAAAAGTGTCCCATTCTTATGATGAGGGGATAATTGCCTTTCTATCTTCTTAGGAGTTCAAATAATAGAATTGAGGATTATTGATACCTGTTTGAGTCTAAATAAGAATAAACAGGAATATTTACATTCTTAATCCACCGTCTACTTGAACCACCCCACCAGTCATATAATTACTATCATCTGACGCCAAGAATACAGCTACCTTTGCCACATCATCAGGATAACCAATTCGCATTTGTGGGATTTGAGCAATTGTCTGTTCTTTATAGACACTCGGTGTATCTGCAGTCATTGTTGTTTCGATATATCCTGGCATTATACAGTTCACATTAACTTTATAACGAGCCAGTTCTCTTGCTGCGGTTTTTGAAAGAGCTATAATTCCCCATTTAGATGCTGCATATGATGCCTGGCCTATATTACCATATTTAGCAGCTGTAGATGTGAAATTGATGATCTTCCCACCAAGAGGTCTTTTTTCCATAAAATGTGGCGTTATGGCCCGGATACAATTAAATGTACCAGTTAAATTGATATTTATTACTGAATTCCAAAGATCATCGGTCATTTTCGAAATTAAAGCACTTCGAGAAATTCCAGCATTGTTTACAAGAATATCTACTCTTTGAAATCTTTTTAGTGTTCCTTCCACTAAACGATGTACGTCTTCTACATTGGAAACGTCACATGGAATCGCAAGAGCCTCACCTCCACACTCTTTAATCTCATTCGCAAGGGAATCGATGTCTGATTGTGTCCTAGCTGCAACTACAACTTTAGCTCCCTCTCTTGCATATGTTAAGGCGATTTCTCTACCAATTCCCTTCCCTGCTCCTGTGACAATAGCGACTTTGTTCATAAGTCTTTTGGGTTTAACTTCATCCTTTTTGGTTTTAGCAATCTTTTCAGAGGAGACAGTTATGTCTTCACCTCTTAAAACTCGATAAATCACCCTATCTCCTTCGACGACCTCTGGTTTAACCAGTACATCCTCACCAATCTTAAGTGGTTCAGTAACGTCATCTACCCAAGCTACAACTCTCCCACCTTCCTTCAAGTCGATAACTGTTACTGTATACGGAGCAAAACGCTCAAAACCAGCGGGAGGAACATGAACTTCAGAAAATGATAAAATTTTTCCTTCACCAGAAAATTCTACATGTTCTAGAAACTCGTCAGTAAGACATTCTTTACAGTTGGCTCTAGGAGGATAATAAAGAATGGAACATTTAGTACATTTAGTCCCTTCTAGCCTTCCTGCTCTCAAAGCTTCCAAAAAACGTTTACCAATCTTTGATTGAGAAATATAGTCTTTATACCCAAAGTGTTTCACTGTTTTGCACCTTACCGTGAAAAAATATGCACAACACAATATTGACCATGACCACCAACATTATGAGTCAATCCAATCTCAGCATCATCAACTTGACTCTTTCCTGCTTCTCCACGAAGTTGTTTGACAATTCCAACAACCTGTGAACAACCAGTAGCTCCAACAGGATGCCCTTTTGCTTTCAGACCACCATCAACGTTGATAGGAATTTTCCCACCAACATAGGCCTCCTCTACAAATTCTCCTCCTTTTCCTCTTTCTGTGAACCCTAAATCCTCATAGGCCATGATTTCAGCAATAGTAAAGCAGTCATGAACTTCAGCAACATCTATATCAGTGGGTTGAACTTTGGCTTGAGTATATGCTATTTTTGAGGCTTCAACTGCGCTAGATAGTGTAGCTAGCTTTGGACGGGTTAACAGGGAAAAGGGAGCAGTAGCTGCTCCAAGGCCAGAGACCCAAATTGGTGTATCAGAGAGTTGTTTAGCTTTTTCTTCATTTGCTACAATAAGCGCAGCAGAACCATCAGCATTTGAACAGCAATCATAAAGATGTAGCGGAGAGGCTATGATTCTTGATGCTAATGCTTTTTCTATTGTAATTTCCTTTTGGAACATTGCTAATGGGTTCATTGCTCCATAATAATGATTTTTTACTGCAACGGCAGCGAGTTGTTCTGATTTTGTGCCGTATTTTGCCATATGGGAGTTGGCATACATTGCATAATAATTCGCAAAAGTTGTTCCATATGGAGCCTCCCACTGAACATCTCCGCTACGTCCCATAATTTTCAGGATTTCAGACGTTGGATTTTCTAACATCTTCTGCACACCCAACACTAAAACTATTTGATGCATTCCTGCAGAAATTAAAGCGTATGCCGTTCGTAAAGCAACTGCAGAACTACTGCAAGCTGCTTCGGTAAGCCAAACAGGTTGTGGGTTTAAACCAAGGTATTCAGTGATTGGTCCTGCAATACTCCGTTGAGTCATATAGACTGGTGATCCGCCAACAATAGTCGCATCAATATCTTTTCGCTGAATTTCTGCATCATTTAAGGCCTCGACAAAAGGCTCAAATGCTAGTTCTTGTACGGTAACATCATCTCGTCTACCGAATCTACCATGTCCAATACCAATAATGCCTACTTTCATGAGATTTCAAATCCAAAGAATAGCAAGTTTGATAATTATTTTTGACATAAAATAACTGTACGAATACCTTTACCACTCCGTAAAACATCAAAAGCTTCATTGATTTCAGCGAGGGGATATTTTGCTGTTACTAATGGTTCAACGACTAAAACCTTATTTTTTACCAACTCAATTATGCGGGGATAATCCACTGTACGACACCCTAGACTTCCAACCAATTCCATTTCATAAAACATTACGCGACCAACATTAAATCCATCCCAACGCTTGGGAGAATATCCAACAGCTACTAGACGACCTCCTTTCCTCAAACTATCGAACGCTTGTGCAAATGTTACCGGATTTCCTATCGCTTCAAAAGCAATATCGGCTCCACCCCCAGTGATTTTTCTAATAGCACTAACAATAGCTTTTTTGTCTAAATCCTTTGCTAATATTGTCTCAACTGCCCCAAGCTGTTTTGCTACCTCTAATTTCTCTGGAATAATGTCAACCGCAATAGGTAATCCACCAGCTGCTTTAACATTCTGCACCACATTTGAACCTATTCCACCACAACCAATGACAACTACCCAATCTCCAGGTCTTACTTGCCCCCGATTTTTTACAGCATGGTATGGAGTTGAAACAGCATCTGAAATGATACAACCTTCTTCTAAAGGAATTTCAGTGGGGAGATGAAAAATATCTTTTGCTGGAACCATTATTTGCTCTGCAAAACCTCCATCAACATTACTCCCAAAGAATGTTTGATTTGAACAAATATTTTCGCGTCCAGTTCTGCAATAGAAGCAGTTCCCGCAGGATATCACCGCAGGAACAAGAACTTGATCCCCCTTTTTGAAGGAGGTGACATCATCACTTATTTCCGCTACTGTCCCTGACATTTCATGCCCTAAAATTAATGGTGGAGATTTTCCAGTTGGAACACCATGATCCAAAAATCCTAAATCTGTGTGACAAACACCACACGCCTCAATGTTTAATAACACTTGACCTGATTTCCCAGAAATATCAGGAGAAGGATAATTTTCATCAATTTTCATAGGAGTCTTTACTTTTTCAAAAACAGCTGCTTTCATATTAATCCCTTAACTTGTTGTAAATTTGAGTCTGATTTTTAATACTTGCGACACCACAATTCTTCTCAATATATGAGAATATTTTTTTTTTTCAATTAAATAATCTGAAAAGGAACACAGAAAATAAATCCTAACATTTTTCAACAAATACTACTACTCCATCTATTTGTGTCCTTAATTTTAATGAGAGTATTCAAGCAATATTCTTCGAATTGATCAATTTGAATATCAAAATCGATGAAATTAAGTCTGATTATAATTCTTCCATTCTACAAAATTCTAATTTTTCCCCTTTTTCTGGAATAATGCATCTTATGTCTGGGAATTTTTTCATTAATTTCTTACAGAATTTTCTTGGTCGTCTGAATAACCAATGCATAGGTATAATCGTTTTAGGAATTGAATTAAATTCTTTTAATTCGCGAAAAACTCGTGTAGGAGAAGCAGCAAAGAATCCTGATATAGGAAGTGCTAATATATCTAAGTTTTTTTGATAAAAAGCCTTAAATTCTACCGCATCTCCTACAGGTCCGAATTTAAACTCAAGGTTTTCAACTATTAGACCTAAATTCATTACGTTGGAGAATATTCCATGTCTAAACTTAAAAAACGATAGGTGCCAAGATTTTACCTTTATATTCTTTTCAGATTCCGCAATTTGAAGGTTATCTGTCAAATGTTTGAACTTTTTAATTACCTGATTGTTCCCTATAAGTATCGCTCCTGGATTCGTCTTCAATATAGGTTTGATTCCATTCACGTGGTCAAAATGGTCATGGGTGGCATATATAATGTCTATTGGGATACTAGGATCTATTTTTTTCCCTGGATCTAGCACTAAATTTGTATTTCCATCTTGTAAAAGAAATCCAGATTGACCTAGATATGTTATTGTAACTTCTGACTGTGACAAAATCTTCACCATTAAGGAAACTATGAGTCGAGAGTGAGGTCTAATGATTTTTCCATTCGGGAGTACGTTTTTCTACAAAGGCTTTCAATCCCTCATTCGCATCATGGGTTTTCATAAGTTCATTTAAGTAATATTCTTCCACTTTATCGATTTGAGAATCAAAATCATCCATAAATCCCAGGCGAATCGCTTTCTTGCTATGTTGTAATACAACTGTACTTAGTTTGTTAAATCTTTCAAGAAATTTAGAAAATTCCTGTTCGTACGAGTCAATTGGAAACACATGATTAACTAAACCGAGGCGATGTGCTTCATTAGCACTGATTGTTTCTCCTTGAAGTAGAAGTTCGTACGCTTTCTTGTGTCCTGTTAGATAGGGGAATATTAATACGGATACGGGGGGAAATACGCCCACTTTAATTTCGGGTTGTCCAAATTTCGCTTTCTCGGAAGCGAGAACCATATCACAAAATACTGCTACCTCACATCCACCACCAAGAGCTGCTCCTTTAACACTAGCAATGGTCGGACAATTCAATCGATTTAGTTTTTTAAACATACCATGAAATTCTTTCAACATTTTTGGAGCCAGATCACCCATATGCTCACCTACATCAACTCCTGCAGAAAAAGATCGTCCATTATGGTCAATCACGACTGCTTTAAGAGATTGGTCGTTTATAAAGTTCTCAAGAGCTTCGTTAATTTGTTTCATCATTGCGATGTTTAAAATATTCCAATCTCCATTGTTAAATGTTATTTTTCCAATGTTATTACTTTTCTCAACTTGAATTAAATCATTAGTCAATTTATTATCACCAGTACATTATGTTTCATTCTTTTACAAGTGTTAAATAGGATAAAATTCCCTCAAAATTTCCACTCAATGAGAATTTCGATCCTATTCATAAATCGAGAGAGATCCACTGGTTTTCATAATGAATTCAGGAAATTAATAAAAACCTTCTACTCTCAAGCTTTACTAACATGGTATCACAAAAAACACTTGTTGAACAGCTAAAACAGACCTCTACAAAAATTCATGTCCTAACTGACTTGGAAGACCGTTATGTTTATTCATTTGAAAAAATCTTCATGGATCAGGTTTATCCATTACCTGACATTGTGGTCAAAGTATATTCATTAGATCAAAAAGAAAAAATCTTTGAAGTAATTGAAAAAAAGAATGTAACATTAATTCAAAGGGGAGATTCTCTCCCATCTACTATCGCAAATTCTGATACAATCATATTGTTGGACGATGTAAAAATTCCGACACTCGATAAAGATGTCACGAATAAGATACAAAAATCAGATATAAATAAATATTTGGCTGAACTTCGTCGTATTGGTCATGGAACCTATCGAAATTTCGCTTTAGCTGTACAAACACTGTTTATCCAAAAATTTGGAAATACATGTCTCCAATCTTCGATATGTAGCGATTACTGCACTGTTACTCCTTCCTATAACGGAGTAGAAACATATTCTGCAAGAGGTAGAGGATTATTAATTAAGGGGGTAATGAAGGGAGAATTAAATCTTACAAATAAAATCATTGATGTTTTATATAATTGCAGTAAGTGTGGACGTTGTTTTGGAGAATGTTTTCAAAAAGTAGATCTTCATGAGGCGATTGTTCGAATGAGACGGTATATTGCAGAAAATAATATGGTTCCAGAGGTATTTAATTCAACAGCTCAAAATATCTTAGAATATGGAGATCCTAGTGCTGTTCCAATTGAACAACGACTTGCATGGATAAAGGATGTACAACACAAAAAACTACCACAAGAAGCTGATCTACTCTATTTTATTGGATGCGTAGTAGCAAATAGAACACCAAACACAGCTAAAGCCTTCTTTAACATCTTAAATCATACCAATGAAAACTTTACAATGTTAAAAAAAGATGAGGGATGTTGTGGTTACGTTTTACTTGTTTCAGGTCTATGGGATGAAGCAAAACAGGTTGCACAGGAACTCATTAAAAAAATAAAAAAGACAAAAGCTGAATCAGTGGTAACATCTTGTGCAGGATGTTATTATACATTTACAAGATTATACCCAGAGATTCTTGATATTTCTTTACCATGTAAGACATATCATTCAACACAATTCCTTGAAAATAAGATAAGGACGGGAGAGATAGAACTAAGGGAGGTAGACCAGAAGGTAACTTATCATGATCCTTGTTCTTTAGGGAGGCACAGTAATGTTTATGAGGCTCCTCGTAAGGTTCTAAAATCTATACCTGACTTAAAACTTGTTGAAATGCCTTTTAACAAAGACAAATCACGATGTTGTGGAGGGGGAGGTGGTCTTTGGTCATTTAATCATCATGTGAGTATGGAGTCTACTTATACAAGACTAACAGAAGACGTAATTCCAATCAATGTTAATTTATTAACAACTGCTTGTCCACAGTGTCAAATGAATTTCTATATTACGTCTCGAAGGAAATCCATCCCACTACAGATTAAGGATATCTCTGAAATAGTAGAATTAGCAATGTATCTCTGATCATTCTAATGAGATTCGAGGTAATTCTTTTCATTGTTTTTTTGCATAATTCAATTAGTATATAATGAAAACAGAACTGATACTTCTTAATTACCTTAATTTAAACAAAGTGAAATTACTATGGAAATTACTAATGAATATAGGAATTTAACAAAAGATGAAGAAATAGTTTTAGGGATCATTAGTGAACTCGAATCAAGAGAGAAGGATCCTAAAACAAATGAAATAACAATTTCTGAAAGTTTAAAGATTACTCTTACAGTAGAAGGAATCAAAAAGCTTAAAATGATCTCTAAGAAGAAAGTGGATTCCGATTCTACAATTAATTCATTGATAGCGAAAACTCTAATTTTTAATGATGGATCTGAGCTTAAGCTTACAAAGATAGGATTCAAAGTAGGAAAAAGAATTCGTTCTAAACAAATAAGTGACTGGTATAATGATAATCTCCTCAGATGTGCTAAAAGTAAAGCATATGGCCTGTTCTGTGAAAAAGTATTTGGAAAGAACCTTTATCAGTTCAATGTTCTTGATATGGATCAATTAGATACACTCATATCGACATTAAATCTAAATTCACATGATTCAGTTTTAGACTTAGGATGTGGATTGGGAAAAGTAACAGAATACATTCAGGTGAAAACAGGCGCAAAGATCACTGGAATCGATTTTGCCGAACAACTTATTCAATGGGCTAAAACAAACACAGAAGCAGACGAAGATGTTCTAGAGTTTCAGGTAGGTAATATTAATGACCTTTCTTTTCCATCTTCATCCTTTACTGCTATTTATGCCATAGATACTCTTTATCCACCCAATATAGATAACTTGGAGACAACCATAGCTAAGTTAAAAGAAATTTTAGAACCAAATGGGCAATTGGGTATATTTTTCGCACAAATTATCGAATCTAAAGAACATCAACATATTTTGAAACCTAATCAAACCAAAATAGCCCAAGCTTTGAAAAACAATGATTTATCCTTTACAGTGGTTGATTTTACACGAAATGCAAGGGATATATGGGAACGAGAAATTTCTTTCGGGAATGAATTACGAGAAATGTTTGAAAAGGAAAAGAATCTCGATCTTTGTGAAGATCGAATTGCTGATGGAAAGAATTGTATTTATCGGATCGATAATCAATTACAAAAAAGATATTATTATCACGTATCCAAATCTGTAAAATAACCTAATTTCAAATTCCTTCTACCACACAAAGATAATCCTTTTTTTCAAGATTATCTTGATTATTTCGTAAATTGTTTCTTTGATTCCAGGTGATTAGACTCTTCATCGATAATAACTAATATCTTGGTTTGGATAAACGTTGAAAGAATATATTGAAGCTAATAGAAAACGCTGGGATGAACTAGCTGACGTTCATTATAAAAGTGAATTCTATAATGTTAAAGAATTCAAAAAAGGAGGGATTTCGATCAGTGAGCTTGAAATCAAGGAGGTAGAGGATGTGAAAGGAAAGAAATTATTACATTTACAATGCCATTTCGGAAAAGACACTTTATCTTGGGCTAGACTTGGAGCAAAAGTTACAGGAGTTGATTTTTCCAGTCGTGCAATTAAGCTTGCCCAAGAATTGAGTAAGGAAATAGGTATTGAGGCAACTTTCATCCATTCAGACATTTACAACCTAGAGAAAAGTGTTTTAAAACCCGCTAGCTATGATGTTATATTCACAAGTCATGGGGCTATATATTGGTTACCTGATCTTCAAAAATGGGCTAAAATTATTTCTTACTTTTTGAAACCAAATGGAGTCTTTTATATCGCAGATTCACATCCTACAGGGAACATTTTTGATGATGAATGTGAGAATGATCTGATTGTTAGGTATCCTTATTTTCATGAAAAAGAACCTCTCGAATTTGATTATGATGGATCATATGCAAATGAGGAAGTAAAATTACAAAACAAGAAAGAATATGGATGGGTTCATAATATGGGTTATATTGTAAATAGCTTAATCGAAGCTGGATTGAAGATTGAGTTCATTCATGAGTATCCATTTGTCTCATGGAAAATGTTCCCATTCCTTAAAGAAAAAGAAGATAAATGGTGGTATGTACCAGATAAATTTCAAAAAATTCCTTTAATGTTCACACTCAAGGCAAGAAAGGAATAATACAACGAAATAAGATACTTATCAATCTATTGAATCAAGTTACTGTTCTGAAATGATTTGATTATATTGCCTTTTTGTAATTAAATTCCCCACCTTTTCAAATCAGAATATGGATAGGATATTTTATAGTAAAAGAATACCAGTTCAAACACAATGGTACAAATTAACTTCATCGTAAATATGCTTATCAGATTGATCGTTGGTTTTAGTCTATTTTTTTTATTATTATTCATACCAGCTGGCACATTAGATTGGCCTGAAGCATGGGCTTTTATCATCGTTCTTCTAACCTATGGAATAGCTCTTCACTTCTTAATTTTCAAAAATAATCTGACAACATTAAAGTCTAGACAGCACTACAAACCAGTTTTTGGTTTTGATACCCTCATCCTTTTTTTAGCTGGAATATTCCTTTTTATGATGTTCATTCTGATAGGTCTTGATGTTGGTCGATTTCAATGGACATCTACACTTGTACCATCTTTATTCAAATATCTTGGTTTTTCAACCTTAATATGTTCATTAATTCTCTTTATGCTTGTGACAAAGGAAAATACTTACTTATCCCGTGTTATTGAGGTCCAAGAAAAACAAGTAGTTATATCTACAGGGCCTTATTCTTATGTCCGACATCCAATGTACTTAGGCAACCTCCTCTTTGTATTGAGTATACCTTTTGCTCTTGGTTCTCTTGTAGCTTTAATACCTGGAATATTATTCTTAATCTGTTTTATTCCAAGAATCTTATTTGAAGAAAAGACTTTGATTAAAGAACTCGATGGTTATAAAGACTATATGCAAAAAGTTCGTTACCGAGTAATCCCGAGGATATGGTAAAATCCTAATCTTAATAATTAATTATAATAATAATATAATTTGTTAAGTATAATAAGACAAGATGCTGAAGAGTTCCAATATGAGAAATAAACTCACAAAAACCTATCCATCAATTGGTGTGTGTGGTCTTGATTGTGGCTTATGTCCAAGATACTATACTGAAGGCCCTTCAAGATGTCCTGGGTGCTGTGGTCCTGACTTCTTTAACAAACATCCTTCATGTTCCTTCATAACATGTTGTGTCAAGAAAAAAAAACTCGAAGTTTGTGCTGAATGTCCTGAATTTCCATGTTCGAAATTCAAAAGTGATGAAGAATACCTGCAATTGGAACTATCTTCCTCTTATCCACCAGATAGAAAAATTATGTCAAATTTAAAGTTTATAAAAGAATATGGAGTAAAGATTTTCATAGATCAACAAGAAAAACGAATTAGATTACTTGAAACTATGTTAGACAAATATAATGATGGAAGATCAAAAAGCTTTTATTGTAAAGCGGCAGCATTACTTGATTTAACAAGTTTGGAGAACTCATTGGAGGATATAACCCGAAAAATAAAGAATATCAAATCAAACGATGCTAAAACTCAAGCAAAAATACTCAAGACTATCCTTACTGAAGTTGCTCTTAAAGAGGGGGTGGATTTAACCAGGAAAAGGAGATAATAATCTAATCAGAGGTGTGATTCCTCTATTCTAAACTTTGAGAATAAAAATGAAATAGTGGTTTAATTCTTTTATTATCATTTAAATTTGATCATTGGAATGTTGATTTGCATTATGTTCCCCAGCTGGATTTCTGAATCTCTTTCTAATTACGATAGTGTTGGCCAAGACATCCAATGGTCTTTGAAAGTCAGTTTTTTGAGCAATTCCGATTATAACTTCAAATAACAGTATGGTAGACTCAACCTTAGTTAAATTACGTATAATTGCTTGTGACCAGGTTATTCGAACCCCGGATACATCACAAACAGTTAATCCTAACAAGGCTTTACCTGGTGTTTTACTTGTAATTTTCTCAAAGATAATAAAATAGCCTACATCCAAGATTAGTACATACGGAATTAGAAAGAAAAATAATGTGACCAAAGCAAATGTTACTATATGTCCAGTAGCAAAATAATTAGGAGATAGCACAGCTCTCATCCAAATAAAGACACCCATCAAAATTCCGATTATCTGTATGAATGTATCAATCATAAATGCCACTATTCTATCAGAATAACTTGATCGCTCTATATCCCAATCCTGACCCAAACTAACATCTTTTGCAACTTGATAGGGGTTACCAAATGCTTCTACAGGATCTTTTTTCTCTGTGTCTTGAATGGCCTCTATAATTTCCGCCTTTAATCTATCCAAGACTATTTTCTTTTTTGTTTTAGGATAAAGAAGCCAATAATCAATTTTTTGTATATAAGAATCTATTGAAGGTAATTTGTCATTCATTTCCTTTCATCCTCTTTTTCCTTTACTAAAATTTGCTAGCATAATGGTAAGAAACTCAGTTATTGATTCTTGTAATTCCGTTAGAAAGGTCTGGCCTTCTTTTGTAAGTCCGTACATGACTTTGCGTTCTTTCTCTCCTGTTACCTGAATCAATCCTTCATCTTTCAGGTCTTTAAGTATAGGATAAATGTTAGAAGAAGCCATTGTTAACATCCCCTGTGTTCGCTTAGGAATCTGCTTTGTCAACTTGTAAGGATAGCTTTCTCCTTCATCAAGAAGTATTTGAAGTATAGTTGGCTTCGCAAATCCCTTACGATAGCCAGCTTCCCAACGATCGATATTAATCATTATGAACCCTCTATATTTTAACAATCTATATAACTATCTATAATACAATAATTTCAATATATATGTTTTTCCATTAAGGAAAGAAAATACTGTGGAAAATGTAATCTAAACCAAACCACTAAATCAAAGGAGTGATAGAAATTTTAAAATCAATTCTTAGAACACTCAATTTGTACAAATATCTCTAGACCGCGATCCAAATGCATCTTATCTCTTAAAAATTAAACTTTTGATAGTAACAGGATAAGCTTCACCATTATGGAGGGGAGCTCCGATATCTATCCAGTCACCTACCTTCAAGACTAACTCATCGAGACAAATGAGATTTGTCTTGATCGAAGTTTCGCGACGGATGATGGTTGCAAGGATTCTAGCAATGTCCATTCCGAAGAGTAGGATTATCATCTTTTTATTTGCAGCAGAGTTTGGAAGTGCAGTTTCTAGAGCTTTGGCAAATATTAGCAACCTTTCACTTGAGGATAAGATTGGTCGTGTAAAATACAAGGCAACCAAATCTTCACCTTCCTCAAAATCGAAATTCTTGAAAGATCGGCTTACTTCTTCCTCAACTTTTTGTGTGCTAAAATTCTCATATGTGACATTAACAGGGATAACTGGCACATTAAAGACTGGAAGTTTGATATTTTCATCTACAAAACAGGTTGAACCAGATATTGATAGAGTAAATGCTCCAGCACCAATAACAGTTGCTCTAATTTTATTATCAGGCTCTACTATAGGCAAATTCAGACTATTCATGAGATTCTGTATTTCTTGAGCAAGATAGTTACCAATGTCATTATATTCCTTTAAACTTCCATAAATCATCTCTGCAACTCCACCTGAAAATGAGTATTCATCGATAGGTATGGTAAAATCAAGATTATCGGTTAACATCAATTTCTTTGCGATGTTACTTTTCGCTGGCCCTCTCATTACTTCAAGTAATATTTCTGCATATTTTTTAGCAATAATTCTCACATCTTTTTCTGATATGATGTCCCCCAGCTGGTAATTCATTTTTAGCTCCTCCATTAGAAAATAACTGGGTTCATCTATCCTCCAGATCTTGAATTTCTTATCTATTCCCAGCAATCGACCACCTACTCTTATGCCTGCAGTACTATGAATATACCCGTTTGATATAATTGAGAGCTTACATGAACCTCCCCCGACATCTACATTCATTATCGTATGCAGAATTATTTGAGAGTATTTAACAATACCACTTCCTATAGCTCCAAGAAGAGCTTCAAAATTCGGCCCTGCAGTTGCACTTACGAATTTTCCCGTTTCAGAAGATATTAGATTCACGATCTCTGCAGCATTCTGTTTTCTAGCTGCCTCTCCAGTGACAATCACAGCACCAGTATCCACCATATTGGGTTTAATATTAGCTTTCTTATATTCCTCATGAATAAAGTTTACAACCGATTCAATATCTATAGTGTTGGAACTAGAGAGAGGAGTAAAAATAATCCGTCCTTCATAAATTAATTCACGATTAATTGGAAAAAAACGATTTGAGGGATTAAAAAAACTTTGTTCTCGTTTTAATGTAATCTTAGAAAAGACAAGATGAGAAGTGGAAGACCCTACATCGATTCCGACACTTAATAGTTTCAGATACTCAACATTAGATTCAAGGGAGGGAAAATGACCCATTAGAACTGCAGCAGAAAACTTGGATTCATCCAACTTAGTGTCAACTGAAATATTGTCGTCCTGAAGAGGGGTAGTATCCTCAAGCCGAACAATCATGATCTTCATTTCCTTTCCGTGATGTTTGGGGATTTCCACATTTTCAACCGAGTTTAGCAGTTGTATTTTCACTTTTTGGGAAATATCAAACTTTTGCTTACATACTGTGCAATAATATCGAATATCGGTTGATTGATCACTCCCTGGTATCATTGGTCCCTTTGTTTTGGATTGGGAAGACTCTCCCATGATTTGTTGTTTAGCACTATCCAACATTACATTGAAAAGAGGGATTACCGACTCACAAAGGCCATCAAATTCTTCTCCGGGCTGTAACACAGATGATAAAGCAGGTTTAAATTCAGTGATTAACCGTCGGAGCTTTAAAAAATCATTAGTGTCTTCTTCCTCATATTTTTCTAGAGCAGAATAATAATTACTGATAAATGAGCCTATTAGCGCTGTTGATTCTCTACTAGAACTCTTTTCAAAGAATTTGGAAACTATCCCACTGACTCCGAACTTTAAACTTTCAATGTCAAGTTGAACTTCTGCATACCTAGTCAAATAATCTAACTCCTAGTATGAAACTATCCCCAAACATTGGGGATTAGTACTCAGATATTTTAGTACTTAAACTATTGGTGTTTATTTTAATGTGGGGATTACTTTTTCTACTAAGGTATTCTGATCTTTTTTCCGAATAATCCCGAAGATATGGTAGGATCTTAGTATTAATGAGTTATTTACAATGTAAACCAATTTTGGATTTTTTGAAGTCTTCCTCAGCTAAAACTCTAAACCTAGTCTAAGGATTACACATCTTCTTTTACTTCAGAAGATCCTTAGTGCCATAAATGTTCTCATACGCTAAGATTATTTTTGAGATAAACTTCCTGACTGCAATAATCTTCCTTGTAATCAAATTTTTCTCTGAATTTTCATTATCCATTAACTTATGAACAACTTCTACTTTCTCATGGATTTCGTCAAGAAATTGAACAATTAATGGAAATACATCTTGATATATCAGAACATTCAATGTTAGATTCTCTTTGCCTCCCCTCGCTTGAGGTCGTTGTAAAGTAAAACCAAAACATATTGACTTGAGAAGAAGGTCTTTTGATAATAGAAAGTCAAAATTTGAAGCTATTTCTCCCTCAAAGTCTTGAATGTCACCTATAGCGCCAAAAGATCTGTCAGCTAATTCGATCAATTTGGAAAAATTATCCTTTAATATCTCAGGGATTATAATTATTGGAATTGGGCCACGTTGCTGATCAAAAAAAGCTATTACTATCCCGATTGTATGAATATCAAGGAATTCCAGTGTTTCTGATTCACTAACTTCAGAGATTTGATTAAGTACTAATTCTTTATCCAAACCAATCAATTCAGGTTTCCTGAAGATTCTGAAGTATATTATTGATCCAATAATTGTTAAGATAATTGAGAAACCAATAATTATTGCGATTAATATTGGATCAAATTGCATGGTTTCTTTTTCAAAATGAAATTCTATGATCCTATCTGTATCATTAAGTATATTAAAAGGAATTCCAGTGTTACCACTGCTATCAGTGGTTTTAATACAGAAAATTATTGCTTTAGATGTATTATTATGCTCAAATGGGACAGTTACAGAATATGTATGAATATTATTGGTCATATTGACTGAGAGGAGTGACATATTTACAGCCTGCCATTCTACAATGTCATTTTGTTGAAAACAAGCACCACTACCGGCTAATGTTATTTCATTTTCATTAATTTCTCTAAAATAGTAGTAAAGACATACAGATTCAATTTTAGATCCATAATCGACTATATTTGAAAGAAATGTTATATTGGTAGGATTAATGTTATCATTAAAGATAATACTTGGATTCCCAACAACACGAGGGGGGCATCTGTCTTCAACTTGAAAAGAAAAGGTATAATCAGCATATATCATATACTCTTGGTCTTGATAATCTAGAAAACTACACACTCTTACTTTGGTTATGAGAGTTTTTGCTAGATAATTATCACAAAATTCGTTTAGGGGTAAGTTGTAATCTAAAATCCACATTGAATCATTATTTGGACTTCTTTGAGCATAATAAATAACTCCTGAAGAATCATTAATTAAGAATTCTACACTAATAATTGGGTTTAGACTGGATGTTACTACCTGAAATCTAAAATTTCCTTCATCAAGGAAATTACCCTTGTCATCAATTATTATAGGTTGTACATTGTGACTCAAAATATCTGGACGACTTTCGATCAAAATTTCATTCAGATCGACACTTTTTCCAAGATCGATACCATCATAAGGAGTGATTTTACACTTCCAGTACTCCCCTACTAATATTTCAGAGGGGGGTATAGATGTTTTATTTTGATAATCTAAGACTTCCTCCCATTCACTAGTTTCTAATCTGCAGAACCATTGAATCCTTGATTGATCAGAATCTATAGGTTGATCACTATCCTCAAACTCATATAGAAGTGAAATAATCTCATCTTCGATAAAGAAAACTTGTCCTGATAAAGTAGATCTTAAATCTGGAAAAATATTACTGCAATTTGAATTAAAAACATATGAATAATTGTACACCCTTGGAGGAACATTAAGAATTAATGTGGTGTTAGAAGTTAGCTCAATCCCATAATTATATCCATCCCTTGGTTTAACTGTAACAAACCACTGATCATTTTTAACCAAATAAGAGGCTGGAATTTGGCGAGAATCATTGTGAAGGGGCTGTAGAACGCCGTTTTTATACCAGTGTATTTCAGTCCCTCCTTCATTGTCACCGTCACGATCATAAAAATTATATTGAACATAAAGAGTATCATTACTATGAATAAGATCCTTATAATGATCTTTATCGCTTGAAAGTTGTAGATCTGTAATTTCAGGGAAATGATTTGGTACATTTGAAATTATTTCATTAGAAATACCTATATTCTCTTTTGTGTCATTAGCAATTATAAAATAATGAAAAATACCTTTGTTAATTATCAAAGCATTAGTCATATATCCAAAGTCTGTATTTTCCATTACACACCATAAATTTTGTTGTGGTACACCTGCAGCAATAGTAACATTGATAATTACAGTATCTAATTCCCCCCAAGGGTCGCTTACATTTACTTTGAAGGTCCCATTATCCCCAAGTGTTGGACAATAGACTGGAGTATCTATGACAGGAGTAACGATGTCCTTGTCAAATGAATAATACTTAGGGTTTGAAGGAGAGTCAATATAATTCCCATTGGAATCTGAAGAATTCGTAATTTGAAATTGATAATATTTCTTAAACAAAACTGAGGTTTGAAATAACCAACACGATCCGTTATTTATCATTGAATGTTCGGTACCATTAATTGAGATATATGCTGTATCCACACTAGATAAATCGTCTCTAATATCAGCCCAAAAAATGCCTGTACCATTCCCCAAATCATCTACTCCGTGATCTATAATTAATGGAGGATCTACATCATTTATTTGGGTATAATTAACTTCAATCCAGACTTCAGAACACCAACATTCTCTATCTTGCTGTGGTAACGCTCGTAACCTTACTCCTACCTCCATTGTATTGACTTCATCCCATGTCCATTTTGATAAAGTATTGGGATTAGTCAGATAATTCGTTGAATAATTATTCCAACTAGTAGATGGTTCATTCAAAGATCCAATGAATTCTTTATCATATGTGTGTAATACTGTCCAAGCTCGAGCATTAGCAAAAGACATACTAGTTCGAACGCGTATATTTAATGATACAGAGTTGATAATACCAGAGATACCAGTGATATTTTGGGATTGGTATGTATCTGTATAAGAAGTAGCTGTAGAATAATTCTCAATAATAAAAGAACTATCATTATCATCAGAGACTAATTGCCAATGAATAACTCCCAGAGGATTTTCAGATGGAATTTCTGATTTTGTGCCATTATTAATAGGTTTTAATATGGTTAGATTGAAGTTACTATCTAAATTATAGCTAGGTCTCTTTTCAGCTGACGAAATTAGCGATTTATTTCTCAATTCAGGTACAAATTGAAACATTTCTTGTTTATTGTCATTCAAAATAGAGTTATTATAATTGGTACCTGAATAGACATTTAAAGATTCTAATGTCTTTATACAAAGTGGGGAGAAGAGGAATGTTAAGTTTGTCATAGGAATAAGAATTAGAAGACACATAACGATCTTTTTGAGATGACCCACAGATTAATACTCCATCTTTACTCATTTCAATGACGAATTCTTCTGACCATATTGTCCTGTGCACTATTTGATATAATATTCAGATATTCAAAAGCGAAATAAATAGACAAAAAGTGTCATTAATTAAGAGGTATTTTTCAATTATAAAGATAATTTAATAATACACATCATTATCATATGATAATGATGTATGTTTGTAATATTCTAATCTATTAAGAAAACAGATTGAAGATATAATTTCCATTTCTTATTTTTTCACTCTTAATATTGAATTAATTATTCAAAATGTCTCAGAAAATATCTACCAACTTGCTAATGAATTATTTAGATAGCTTCAAAAGTTTAACCAAGAAGAGAAAATTGAGTAAGATGGGCATCATTGAAAAACCAAGAACTTATTTATATTACCAAAATCAATTTCCTGATCGCGAACCACTTATATTATTTGGGGGATGTATTTTTCGAAATGATGCAAATTCAACCAGTGAAGCAATTCATGACTTAAAAAGACTTTTCCGAAGCCTACTTGATTCTATCGAACAAGCTTATTTAATTCGTTTCAAGATATCTGAGGTAATAAGGGGAATAACAGGGGAATTGAATATTAAACTTACAGATCTTAAACAAAGACATCTGGAACATGCCCAAGATTATCACACTCATTTTGGAAAAAACCGTCAGCTTCGATTACTTATGATGCGACAATTATATAAAATGGATCTCAGAAATGCCGTATGGTTTACTTCTAATAGACCTCCTTTCCAGCTTTTCTTCTTACACTGGTTAGAAACTATTTTAAATGATTTCTTCGTGGTTGATCTATTAAATAGTCTTTCTCTTAATATAATAACTGGATTAGGGTTATCTGCTCAAGCTCATACGCTTTTAACTAAACTGTCAGCCGAACTTTCGATCTACATCCGTGACACTCAAATCCGATATAGCATTTGACAGCATAGAAAGTATTTCTCGCATTTAAAGTGATTTTACTCTGAATTTTCAATGGATATTTACAAGAAATAAAGCACGCTCCTTAAACGCTGGTTTTGCCCATAAATCTCCTTATACTCCCATAATTTTGAATTAGACTCATATTTCTGAAGTTAAGAATATGACTTGTGTTTGAATTCCATATCTTTTTAAAGTGGGACGATTAAAAATATCGTAATTTAATCAATAGAGGTTTGTTATATGAAATCTTCAATTCAGGGCAATTCTGAAAAACCACTCGTAATCTTAAAACCCAAATTCCTAAAATTAATTGGATTATTAAAATCAATACCTATCGCCATCTTTCTGGGTTTATTTGGGGGAATAGGTGTGTTGATGGTGACCTTGATAGCGAGTGGTCAACCAACTATTGGTGGTACTGCGGATTCTACCACAACGATGATGTTTATCGGGGGTACCATTGGCTTTTTTCTGTTAGGGATAATTCTTTCCATTTGGTACCGAAATACCACGATTAGTCATATCGAGTATCGTATTTTTCCTAACCGTATTGAGTATTTTGAGGGGCTCTTTACCGTAGAACAAAAAACTATCAAATTTGTGGATGTCTCGGAGATCTATTTACGTAAAGGGGTTTTACAAAAGCGATATAATTTAGGATCTATTTTCTTAACGACAAAGGGTATGATGATTCCCATGATTGGGATGCGAGGAAGTCTCGGAGGAATGATTCTACGTGACATTAAAGATCCTGATACGATTTATCAACAGCTCAAACAACTCAAAGACACAGAACAAGCTTAATGCAATAGAAATTCTCTTTCTTAAAGAAGATTATTCGCAGCCTAAAGTCAAACAGCTAATCTAATCCCTCTAAGTGTAATCTCCTCTTCTTCAATGGTCAGTTATGGAGTAATGAATTTTTTGTGTAACATTATGATTTTCAATGGCGTCTATCGTTGGTTATACTCAAAATTGACTTCAAAATGACTTCATTCTAAATTTAAAAATTAGTAAAATAAGCCGTTTAGATATACAGGAACTACACAACAACGCTAATTCTTACCAATGAATTGTATATTTCTATGTTCGAAAGGTTTATTTTACCGAAACGAATCTTTTGGTGGTTAATTTAATCTATCAAGAGTAAAAACGGAATACAATTATTAATAGTTTGTAAATTGATGATGGGGTCAGTAGAACCAGAAATTTTATAAATAACTCATGTTAGTGTCCTCTTAGATATTCATCATAATGGTGTGAGGGATAAAAACCCATGAATCAATTAACATTTTCATTATCCGGCCTTGTTTGATTAAGATGTAATCATCATTAGATTCCCCGTGTTAACCGACCAAAAAATGCCCTAATTATTATTCGAAGCAATGGAGTAAACCCATGATGAAAAAAATCGCACGACGCAATAAACGAAAAAATAAACCAAATTACCCATCAAAAAATAAATTTATAAGATATAAAACATTTTCTGAAGTAAATGTATTAACAAGAAAATAGATTTCTTTTAGTCATGATAGACATCCTTTACATCTAGGTTTCCTTAGAAAAACATTCAGGAGATGCAATACAATGATAGTAGAACTCAAGAAGAATAAGTATGTGCGAGTCAGAACTCTTGTAAATCCATTGAAATTCCATTTGGCTATTGATGCGATAATTGATGCTGCAATTCCCGGAAGAATATGGGTAGATAATGAAAACGATCCGAAATCAGCATTAATTTGGGATATACGTTATTCATATTATCTTGCTGGAAGGGAAGATAACTATGAGTTTAATATAGATCTCAGGAAACTATTTACTAAGGAAATTGCCCCAAATGCGTTGAGTCGTGGTATTAAGCAATATTTTCTGATATGTTCAGAAACCTGGAAAACTGTAATAATGGAAAAAGAAATTATAACAGAAAAATCACATCTAAGTACAATTCCACGCTGTTATTACGTTCTAAAAACATTTCGGAGTGGTGATTGGGAGCAGCAAATTCCTCCTTATTTTCAAATGAAATTTATTGACAATCAACTGTTGAGAAATAAGAACTTTAAGAATTTAAATTCTCTTATGATTGAAATTGAGGATATTGCTGGATCTACGGAAGAATTTCTAAGGAAAGGGAACTTTGGTTATTGTTTGTTATCTAGTGAATTAGAAATTATAAGTTGGTGCCTTTCTTTTGTACATGACCATTCCTGTGAAGCTTGGGTTCAAACAGTTGAAACGCACCAAAAGAAAGGCTTCGCTACTCTCACAGTAGCAGCATTTGTTGATTATTGTCAAAATAATAACATCACAGTAGGATGGCATAGTAATAAAGATAATCAAGGTAGTATCAAACTTGCAGAGAAAATAGGCTTTGAAAGAACATCAGAAGAATATTTCTGGGTTTTTGGGGATCATGAAGCTTAAATCGAGGTTAAAACATCTGTATTGATCAAAATACTGATATTGATATGGATTATGTCTATTAACTAAGATTCAATGACATGAATAAAAAATGAGAGTATTAAAAAACATGAAACAACTCATACTTCCGAATGGAATCCTTGGAGGATGGTTAAACAATCTATCTCTGTCATCTTTCGTTGAATATTGCACATCTGTTATATAAAAATCATTCAATTATGGTAAGGAGTCCCTTAAAATGTGTATCAAAAGTAGCAATGTAAACATTACTCTCGAAGAGCTTTCCCATAACCAAAAGGGAGCAATCAGTAAATGAAAGTCCATTTTCGAAGTATTTGAGGAATAGCTCCCATGTAGCTAAAAATTCTGTTTCACTTAAATGAAGTAAAATAATTCGCGGCGAATTAAGAATATAGTCCCCAATATCTTTAACAAGGTGTTTATTATGAGTTCTCACAAGTGTTAAGGTAACAGTTTCATCGAATACGAAATTTGAAACAATTATTCTGCCATATTTACCTGATAAACATTCTCTCATGATTTCGGTTGCCTTAATATGATTTATATCATCAAAATTACGTATAGCAAGAATGAACCCAGTATCTAAGAAAACAACCATGAAAATCCCTCACTGATAGAGATATTCATCTACTGTTGTAGAAGTGTCTTTAATACCCCATTTTAATGGTTTCTGGAGTAATTTCCAAGCAATATCCTTTTCTAATTCTAGCAAATCATGATTAATTACTTCTTCTTCAAATTTTTTTGCTTCTTGTCTAATTAACTGTCCTAAGATCTCCTTTTTTGTCATTTTTTTCCCCATTAAAATATATCGAGCCCTTAATCTTTCTAAAAGATCTTCATCATCTTTATTTAATCGTACTGTTGTCATTTACCTCACTTTAACTAATATTACCATGAAAACTCTTAATTTTGAGCTTTTTTCCTTACTCATGTTAGGAATTATACAAGTATAAAAGTATATTTGTATCCTAGTTTCTAATACATTTATTTGGGATTTTTATCTAAAGATACTAGTCCCATTCAGAATCAGGTAACGGTTTCCAATCAAATCTATATATAAAAAGACAAGCTAATTTATTTTCAGATGAAAACCTGTATTCTAAATCTGTTCTAGAAATGCTTTTACACCTGGTTTAATGGACTTAAGTTTTTCCAGATCACCAATGACTTTCCCAAAAACATTTACAGGGGAGGCAGGTTTGATTTCATCTAATGACGATGTTAGAGGGGTCATTCCGAAGAATACACAAAAGCACTCCCCCTCTGGCCAATATGCAACATCCCCTAATTCCACAACGCTCCTTGCATTTTCTTCAGGAAGACTTAAAGGTATAGTAAAGTAAATTTCTTCTCCCCAAGTTCTTACATCACTTTCTATTGGGAGAAGATTTAAAATTTTATTTCCTGTTTTTGGACTAGGGCCTATAAGGATGATATCCCAGTATTCAGAATTAATTTTCATCCGAATTTGGGGTTTTGATCGGCTATTCACTTCAGTCCTCTCTCTATTATCGATTTTTATTCAAGTGACAATTAATATCTTCTTCATTAATTCTGAAAGATTTTCAGCTGCCACTCTTCTTTTTCTCAAGTTGATAGCACTTGCCTCAAGATACTGTAACGCTTTTGGTTCACAGTTCCTTACACATTGAGGATTCCCCTTACAAAGATCACATTTAATTATTTTTCCTTCAATATCGATTCCTGCTCCTCCGAATGGACAGAAAGTAACGCATAATTTGCATCCTACACATAAATCATAATCAATAAGTAGTGCTCCTGTATTTTTATCTCTATGAATAGCTCGCATGGGACAAACAGTTTCACATGGTGCAGTCTCACATTGTTGACAAATCATGGGGATGTATATACCAGCATTATCCCATTTAATTATTTGAATTCTCGATCGTGCTGGATTTACAACTTTCTCTTGATGGAGAGAACATACTGTTTCACATATCCTGCAGCCTGTACATTTTTCAGGATCAACAAATAGAATTTTTTGCATAGCTTATTTCTCCATTTCAAGTTGTTTGAGATTGTTCTAGGTCTAACCCGAGACTTTGAAGGGTTTCAGGGGTGGGAACTCCAGCGTTATCCCATTTATGAAGAGAATAATACTTGTCTATCATCACTTTGAATTTATCTCTATCAATTTTCTTACCTTTTGCTATTGGAAATCCAAGGGGAGTCGGTTCTTTGAAAAAACGTTCAGGTAAAATATCATCTTTTCTCGAAAAACCCTCTCTAATATTGAAAAGCCGTTCAATAGCTGTAATTCTTTCTCCAATCTCCATTAGTTGGGGCTTTTTCAAATCCATTCCTGTAGTTAGATAAATAAGCTTCGAGAATTCGTCCCATTTTGGGGCATTCACAGCACAAAATACAGTCTGAAATTTACATACCCCAATTGAGTCTGTGACTGCATAAAGAAGTTCTTGCCACCAAACTTCACGACTTTTTCCCTCATAAGAAGTATAGTCTGAGGAAACGGGGCCACCATATATCTCCTCTAGGAGTTTTTCAGGCAGTCCATAAAGGTCTATAGCGGGACGACTTCTTAGATGATCAGCTCCTCTTGTCGCAGTTGCTATTCCTAAGGCAAGGCTTGGAGTCGGCCGTTCGTCTGAATGTAAGTTACTCATCCCTTTAATCTGCATCGCATAATATTCTGATCCTTTACCAATTTTCGCTATTGCAGGCTTGAAACCATCAGCGAGTAGGTCCCCAAAACCTTCTCTATAGGATATTTTGCGGATGAGTTCGAAAAGAACTTCCTCATCCCCCCATTCGAGTTCTAATCCATCGGTCATCTTTTTTGTGAGGATTCCGTTTTCCCAAAGTTCCATCGCCCACGCGCATAGTCCTCCAACCTCTAGTGTGTCTATACCATACTTATTTACCAAGTGATTAGCAACTAATACTGTTTCCATTTTTTTACAGTCGATCATTGTTCCAAAAGCCCCAAGGGAGGTATATTCAGGTCCTTCTGCAAAAATAGGGGCATAAGGCCCTTCCTCCAATACATACCGATGACGACAGTGTACACTACAACCATAACAACTGGACATACCTATTGTATACTTGTCCATATTTTCAGGCTCCAGGTCTTCTCCTTCTTCTAACAGATTTTTCTGGAAGTTTCGAGTTCGGATTAGTCCTGTGGTATTGGTGTTACTATAAATGATAAGCGTACCCCATTTTGATTGCGCCCGTGCCCAACGAGTACTAGTAATCATATCGTTCATATGTGAACTATATTCCAATAATTCTTCTGGATAAGTAAATTCAATATCTTTCGTTCCACGAACAGCTATGGCCTTTAAATTCTTGGAACCCATAACACATCCCATGCCTGTTCGTCCTGCAGAATTTTTCATCCCAGTTCTAATATTGGCATAACGTACAAGTTTTTCTCCAGCAACACCTATGACAATACTCTTTATTTCCTCATCATTATGATCAGAACGAATTTGAGTTTGAGTATCAAAGGTGTCATTTCCCCAAAGATGACTTGCATCTAAGATTTCTATCTCTCCATCTTTTATCCAAAGGTAAATAGGTTTCTTGGCATTTCCAGTAATAATTAAGTTATCAAAACCAGCCAATCTCAGCTCCAGACCAAAGAAACCTCCTATATTGGAGTTTCCCACTGCTCCTGTTAAGGGTGACTTTGCTGCAATATCACATCTACCAGCACCAAGAGCTGGAACTCCAGTGAGTAATCCTGTTCCAATAAGTAACGCATTTTTAGGGCCTAGAGGATCAATTCCAGGTGAAATGTGATTATATGAATAGTAAGCATTGATCCCGCGACCCCCTAAATATTGTTTCCGAAGTGACTTTGGTATCGTATTTTTTTCGACTTTTCCTTTAGATAAATCAACATATGCGATGTTCCTTTTCCAAACCATGAATTTTACCTCAAGTACTTTTTATGCGGACCCACGTATTTTAGGTTGGTCTGGTCTTGGCCAAGAGATTCTATATCGGGTTCCACAATTTGGACAAGCAGCTTCATCAGCCTTTAGTTGAACCTCAAATCGTTTCAAACAGTTTAAACATCTTACTTCATTCATATCATAATCACATACTCAATTTTCTCTCTTAACCACCGCCAAGAGGAAGTGATATTATTAAAACATCTTCATCTTTTAATATTATATCTGTTGTTCTGATACCTCTTCCATTAATCATAATTAAAACTTCAGTAGAAATTTCGTTTGTTTTTGGATCAATTATTCCATTGAATTCTTTTCCATATTTTTTTGCTAGTTTATCTAAAAAATATTTTACTGTACGATTTTTTTCAAGCTTCTCTTCAATTTCTCTTTTCCCAGTAACCTCTCTAAAGGTTGCGTGGAACATGATCCTAATTTGTCCGGTCATTTCACATCTCAATTTTAAAGATACTTTCAATCTACTATATTGCGGATAAAATCATAGAAATTGCATTATATCGAAATACAGAAATTCATTATGGTATCTGTTTATAAGAGAGAAAAGTACATGCTTGGATCAGAAGTTCACGAGCTTCATCCTCCGAGGGCCAGTAGTGGACATCAGAATCAAAAGACTCCCTGACAGAGAGTAACTGTGTAAAGAAAGGCATAAATTCAGATAGTTTATACTCGGACACTTTAGCATTCAACTCTTCCTTAAACTCATACCAACCAACGTGTAACACGCTTATAATGATACGGTAAAGCTCCTCAAAAAAGGCATAAAAACCACCTGTCTTAAAACCATCTAAGCATTTATCCCAAGTGTGTTTCAAAGACGATGGGAGCTGTACGTCATCCAGTTGGGGGATCGTGGAGAGATCAATTGGAGGACGTGTCATCCCCTCCTCCATCGAGGTCAGAGAGTTTTCAACCCAACATCCTTTCTGACGTAAATCCTCTAAAAGATCTACTACCTCACTAGGACACCGTTCTGAATCCGAGACCAGACTGATAGGACTATAGATCCGAAGAAATTCGAGATTTGGAAGATTGCGTATAGAAATTGGGAGGGTCTCTAAGGGGTTCCCTAGTAAGTTTAATTCTACGAGGTTAGTTAAATTCCCAATTGTGTCGGGGAGAGTCGCCAACCAATTCCCCTGAAGATGTAATGTCTCTAAATTGGATAAGTTCCCCACTGTATTGGGAATGGACATCAAATGATTACTATCTGGATCAAGTAACCGATACAATTCCCCCAAAGGTATCTGTCCAAACTGGGAAGAAACCCTCTCAAAAAGAGTAACGCCAATCTTAGAAGAAAACTCCTTAAACAGAGTAATACCAATCGGAGAATACCTATTGACATGGTCTGATTCGTCTTGTTCCTCTGTAAAGAAATCGTAACCTACATATGGGTCACCTAGATCTAAGGTACGGAGATTCGTCAAATTTCCAATTGTATCAGGAAGAGTCTTTAGATAATTCAGGGAGAGAACTAACTCCTGAAGTCTACCCAAGTCTCCGATAGTATCAGGAAGGGTGACCAAAAAGTTTTCCGACAGAACCAAAGTTTCCAATTTCGTGAGTCGGCCTATTTCCTCAGGGAGTTCCCCTAAAGAACTAGAAGATAAACGTAATATTTTTAACTCACTCAATCCTCCAATCGAAGCAGGGAGAGTGTTAAGACGAGAAGAGTACTCAATTCCAACGATGTGTCGATCCTCAACAGTCAAACAGTGAATAGGAATTCGACTCTCAACTAAAAACTTTTTTTCTAAAAGAGGGAGGTCCAAATTTAGATAATGATCCTCATATTCTCTTTTCAGCATATATCACCAATTGTATATTCTCTTGATAGATCCTTTCCGATAATTTGATTTCATTTTATTTCTCTCATATTCTGCTAGAACATTTAATTGAAAATTAATACTCTCTTAAAAAATCTCTGGAAGTTCATCATACCTTACGCATATTATATCTATTCTTGCTGGATTCTTTACGATTTATAGAACGCTATTCCAATCAAAAACGCTAGGACAGAGATTATTCCAATTATTTCATTTTTTGTTAGCATTTTTATGTTCACCAGCTATTTTTTTTCTTAGGTAAACTACTTCCCTACACTTTATAAATCTTTTACAGAGAGATAATAAAAAGAGTAGAAAATAAAAAGGATTCTTGAAACTGACTTATAAAAGATTAACAAATTTCCCCCTCTTCGTAACCAATGGATCAAAATTCGTGCCCAGACTCATCAGTCTGCCCTGTTCTCCACTGTTGTTCAAGTCATGAATCACGAGCTAGTTCTCACGAACTGTTCCAAGGAACAGATCTTCCGCATCAAACAGGCCTGCCTCCTCATTGCCAAGGCCTCTATCCCTACCCAGAAAGCCTCCCGTATTAAGAAACCCGAAATTTGGGCCCGTACTATTTGCATTAGAGCGGTGCGCGACACCCTCCCTAATTACTCTTCCTTCCCTTTTCCACGCCTCCCTCCTAATACCCGCAAGGTGCTCACCAACAAGCTATGGCAACTCAACCAAGTCCTGCCCCCGCCTTCTTCAGACTAGCTAGACTTATTATTTGAGAAAACAGGCCTCCTAAGTCTCTTCTCGCATTCGGTCTACTATTAGCCAGTTGGTTTTCAGATCTCCTTCTCGTTTTGACTTTTTTTCATGTGTTTCTGGCTTCATACTCGTTTGATTGCCAATTTACATTCTTAGTACTTTGATAGTTGTCTTCGACAATGATGTCGAAGATTAAGAGTTTTGTAATTTTGATCCTAGTTTTTCTATTAATACTATACACTGAAAAGTGAAAAACACTTACAATACACTCCTCATATCAGTCATTCGAAATTAGTAGGGCCCTAGCACTTACAATACACTTATAATTTATAACTTGCATCAACCATTCGAATTTAGGAGGCTCTAATAATCCCCGAGACACCTGTTAAAAAGCTCGAAGTTGGAAAAAATACAGCAAACATTGTGATCGAAGCAGTTGAAGACCAACCTTCAGAATTTAAAGTTATTGGATTTGAAATGCTTGATCGAGAAGTGAAACAAAGTGGCAATACGGGCCGTGTATATTTACCGAAGGGTTGGATTGGAAAACGAGTAAAAATCATTCGTGTTTCAAGATTGAGAAAGAAAAAGTAACTTAATATGATATTTTGAGATGTTCAAGATGAGTGTTGATGAAATAATCCATATCCGAGAAATGCGAGAAGAAGACATTTCTGAAATCACTGATCTTGATAAGGAAATATCTGGGTTCAATAGACCCAAAATGTGGAAATCTGAAATACAACATTATCTAAAAAACAACAGTATTTGTCTTGTTGCAGAAATCCAAGGCCGGGTTGTAGGATTTATGATTGGAACAGTGCATCCCTGGTTATTTGGTATTGAAAATGGGGGTTGGATTGAAATCCTGGGTGTGGATCCCTCACATACAGCAAAAGGGGTTGGAAAAAAACTTGGAGAACAGTTACTTGAAGAATTTAAATCACAAAAAGTCAAGACTGTTTATACATCTGTTAAGTGGACTTCTAGTGATCTATTAGAGTTTTTTAGAACCCTGGAAATGACTAAAAGTGATTTTATTACACTAAAGAAAGAGTTATGAAGAATGAGTGCGGTCAATTGGATTAATAAAAGGTGTTCAATTTGATGGAACTAGTACAGAAAGAAGAGAAAGAATTGTTTGACCAATTCAAGGATTGGTACAAAAATCGACATGATTATGCAAAAGCCTGGAAAGAACGTACAGGGGATAAAGTAATGGGTTTTTTTTGCACTTACGTTCCCGAGGAGATTCTATATGCAGCAAATATTCTTCCTGTTCGCATTTTAGGTAGTCATGAACCCCAAGATGTCACTGAACCCCATATTTTTGCAATGTTCTGTCCTTTTTGTCGAGATTGCTTGGCACAGGGACTTAAAGGACGCTTTGACTATCTTGATGGAATTATGATTGCCCAGAGCTGTCTACACGTCAGACAGGCATATACAAGCTGGGATATTCATATCCCTACAGATTACAGTTACTATTTACCTCATCCAATGCATGTTCAAAGCCCTCATGCGATTCCCTATTTAAGGGAAGAACTAGTTCAGTTCAAAACGTCTATTGAGAAATGGATAGGTCGAACGATCACGGATGAAGATCTTAAACGCGGAATTGAACTCATGAATATGAATAGGCGTCTTATGAAACAAGTATATGAACTAAGAAAGGGTATTAATCCACCATTGACTGGGCTTGAAGCAATGTACATGGTAGTATCAAGTCAAACGACTGATAAACATGATCACAACAAGGCGTTAGAATCACTTCTACAACAACTTCCCTCAAGAAATATGGGGAATCCTGGTGAACGGCTTATGATCTTGGGCTCTGAAGATGATGATACTGAATTCATAGCAATGGTTGAGGATCTAGGAGCGACGTTTGTAACTGATGATCACTGTACAGGCACACGATATTTCCAAGAAGAAGTAGATCCAACAGGTGATCCGTTAACAGCAATCGCTGAACGATATATAAAACGGGTTCCATGTCCTAGTAAAGATTGGCCCGAACGAACGAGACTCGATCATATTGTACAGATGGCGAAAGATTATGATGTCCAAGGAGCCATCTTAATCCAACAGAAATTCTGTGACCCTCATGAATTGGATATTCCAATTATTAAAGAGACCTTGGAAAAGAATGGTCTTTCGACCCTATTTCTCGAATTGGATGTTACAGTGCCCATTGGCCAATTCAAGACACGTGTCGAGGCTTTTCTTGAAATTATAAGAGAGGAGGATTTGTTTTAGGAGGAATAATGATGAGTTCAACAAAATATCCTACAGAACGATTGAAATGCTGGGGAAAAGCTAAAGCTCTTCGGGAAAATTATTACAAAGGTTTCGCGGAGGCTCATGAAAAAGGAGGAATTCGTTGGGCAGGTGGAGCATGGTCTTTTGACGCCATTCCTTCTGGTTTGGGTGATGATGTATGGGCTTTAACTGGCGAACCTTATGGAGCAACTGTTGCATGGAATAAAGAATTTGCTACAGAATGCCAAGAAGCGATAGAAACAAAGGGTTATGCACGCGATCTCTGCTCTTACATGCGCAATTATTGGGGATCGATTCTCCTAAACAAATACGCCTGGCCACAATTTTCTGAGGAATTTCCAAAGGCTGATTTTATCTGGCAAGATCACATTTGTTGTTCCCATTCTAAATGGTATCAAGTAGCTTCTTCACTAGAAGGCGGTGTTCCGATGTATAGCATTGACGTCTCAGTTGGCCCGTATGGAGAATTGACTGATAGCAGAATCAACTATATTGTTGGACAAATGCACGACGGAATTAAGTGGCTTGAAAAGATGACTGGTCGAGAATATGATGATGAACTCCTAATTAAGGCAGTTCATAATGAATTTCGTAGCTGTCATTATTGGGCAGCCATTTGTGCTCTTAATAAGACAATCCCTGCACCGCTAGATGAAAAGTCAATGTATTCTCTTTATGTCTTAGGTACATTAAGAAAATCAGCTCAATGGACAGCTGATTTTTATGAGAAAGACCTCTACCCAGAAGTGAAAGATCGTGTAAAGCGTGGAATAGCTGCTGTTGGGAATGAGCAATGTCGTGTGATGACTGATACACAACCTCCATGGGCATTCCTCAAAGTCTTTCGCTATCTAGAGAAATATGGTTGTGTATCGGTGGGAAGCCTTTACACTTTCTCGCTGATTGGACTTTGGGAGGATCAAGAAGATGGAACTTGGGGGCCAAGAGCTATTCCTGACATTGAAATAACTAATAGAGACGAAGCTTTGAGAGCTCTTGCTGAATGGAACTTAAGTAAGCCAGAATGGCAACATTTCTACCATCCAAAACTTAAGTCGGAGATGATGATTCGCATTGCACGTGAATGGAAGCTAAATGGGGTTCTTTTACACTTCAATAGAGGGTGTGAAGGATTAAGCCTAGGGATTGCAGAAAATCGTTTAGCTATTCAGAAAGCAGGCTTTCCCGTGATGCCATTTGAGGGAAATATGGGAGATGAGAGAGAATTTGATCTCACTAAAACAATGACTCGGATAGACGCCTTCATGGAGTCTCTTGAATTTGAAAAAATTACGGAGTGATGAAATTATGGTAGCTATTGGAATGGATTATGGAGCTAAAAATACTAAAGCAGTTATTCTAAAAAATGGCCAAATTTTAGCTGTTTCCTCTGTCTTGAGTGGATTTGACCAGAAAGCTTCCGAAGAACAGGCACTAAACAAAGCGTTAAACAATGCTGGAATCACTAAAAATGAAATTAACCATTTCACTGCTACAGGTGCAGGAATGGAGGCAACGACCTTCGCGAATGATACGGTCACTGAGATCAGCGCTGATGCACGTGGAATAATCGCAATCTTCCCTTCTGTTCGTACAGTCATCGACGTAGGTGCAGAAGAAGGTAGAGCTATTCGTCTTAATGAAAGTGGAAAAGTTGTTGATTTTGGCATTAATGAAAAATGTGCTGCAGGAGCAGGAGCATTCACGGAAGCAATGGCAAGAGCACTCGAAATAGATATCGAAAAGATGGGGGAACTCTCTCTGAAATCAACGAAAGCTGTTCCAATGAACGCTCAATGCACAATTTTCGCAGAATCTGAGGTTGTATCATTAATACATCAAAAAACGCCTAAAGAAGACATCTTACGTGCCGTACACGACGCAATTGCTGATAGGATCACGAGCATGGCTCGTAGGGTAGGTATTGAACAAGATGTAGCATTAATTGGAGGCGTGGCAAATAATGTCGGATTTGTAGATTCAATGAAGCGGAACCTTAAATGTGAGATCCTAGTACCTGAAGATCCAATTAAACCAGAGTTCGTGAGTGCCTATGGGGCAGCGCTTACAGCACAAGATCGAATAGGAGGATGAAACAATGACAAGTACGGATAGTGTAGAATATTGGAGATGGACTGAATCACGTTGGACAAACCCAGATTTAAATTGGAAAGATGCCGATATTATAACTGCTGGTATAGATGTTGGATCAGTTAGTACTCAAGCAGTAGTTATGGTTGATGGAAATCTCTATTGCTATTCAAACATGAGAACTGGAAGTGATAGCCCAGATAGTGCTGTTAAAGCTATAAATTGGGCACTTGAAGATACAGGCCTCACTTTAAACAAAATTGAGTACAGTGTGGGCACAGGTTATGGTCGTGTTAATGTTCCTTTCGCAAAACGGGCTATAACGGAAATCGCTTGCCATGCACGTGGAGCGAATTATATGTATGGGCCAACGATCAGAACTGTCCTAGATATGGGTGGCCAAGACTGTAAGGCGATTCGCTGCGATCAACGTGGAAAAGTTACCGCTTTTCTCATGAATGATAAGTGCGCAGCAGGAACAGGGCGAGGGATGGAAGTTTTTGCGGATCTTCTGCAAGTTCACATCAATGATGTTGGGCAGATGTCATTAGTAGATGATGAACCAGAGCCAGTAAGTAGTACATGCGTTGTTTTTGCCAAATCTGAAGCTGTTGGATTACTTCGAAAGGGTTGGTCTAAAGAAAGAGTTTTAGCGGCTTATTGTGCAGCTATGGCTCATAGAGTTGTTACTCTTTTAGAACGGCTTGGAGTAGAAAATGATTTTGCAATAACTGGTGGTATTGCAAAAAATATTGGCGTGGTTTCTCGTATCGAAAAAGAATTAGAAATAACTGCTCCTGAACCCAATGTTGATCCTCAACTTGCAGGAGCGATTGGGGGCGCCTTATTTGGAAAGGCTTTGGTAGAAAAGGCTCGTAAGAAAGCAGGCTAGAATTTCATTCAACTTAAGGTCATAATATGGAAAGAATAAGAAATGAAAGCAAATTATGGATATAAAGATGGTTCAGGAGAATATTTCATCACGATAGATACAGATCTGTGTGATGGCTGTGGAAAATGTGTCGAGACTTGCCCTGAGGGAGTTCTCGAAGTTATAGAAAACGAATTAGATCCTTTAGCAGAAGAACTTGTTGCAAGAGTCACCGAAGAACATCGTAAAAAGATTAAATATTCGTGCGCTCCATGTAAACCAACTGGTGAACCAAGAGAATTACCATGTGTTCAAGTTTGTGAACCTAGAGCTTTAACCCACTCTTGGTGAGTTAATTTTATTCTATGAGGACAACTATCATAATATGGTAATTTGTGTTTTTTATCAACTTATTCTGAATAGATTCTTCAGATACTCATCTATTAGGAGAGTTTAAGGATGGAAACGATATCTATAAGCATCAATGGTACTAAGATTAATGTAAAGAAAGGAATAACAGTATTAGAGGCTGCTGAAGTATCTGATATTTATATTCCAAGACTCTGCTCACATCCAAATTTAACATCATCACAAAATTTAAAACCGGTTGAATCTATATATCGAGGCGATGTAGAATATAAGAACGATATTTCATCAACTTTACAAACACACGAAGGTTGTCAACTTTGTGTTGTTAAAATAGAAGGTACTGAAGAATTTGTAACAGCATGTAATACAATAATACAAGAAAATATGATAATTTGGACTGATTTGCCAGAGATTCACGATTTCAGACAAGAACGAATGATGAAAATTCTCGCAAAACATCCGCATGCTTGTTTAACTTGCGCTCAACAAGAGGGTTGTAGTCGTGAACCATGTTCCACAAATGTTCCTGTAGAAGAACGATGTTGTCCAGAGTTAGGAAGGTGTGAATTACAAAAAGTAGCAGAATATGTTGGGATAAGAGACGACACTCCACGCTATAAACCTCAAGGAATTCAAATACTTGATGATGAACCTCTATTTATACGAAATTACGAACTGTGTATAGGATGTACACGATGTGTAAGAGTTTGTCAGGATGTCCGAGGGGTGAATGCTCTTGGATTTATCTTTTCAAATGGTGAAACAATAGTAGGAAGCGTCAAAGCGACACTTAAGGAATCAGGATGTAAATTTTGTGGGGCATGTGTTGAAGTTTGCCCCACAGGAGCTCTCTCTGACAAAGAGATTCTCTGGGCTGAACGTGAAAATTCGCTCGTTCCTTGTCGTAATACTTGTCCTTTAGGGACGGATGTTCCACGGTATATTCGATTGATTGCGGAAGGTAAATTTGGTGAAGCTGCTGCAGTCATTCGTGAGAAAACTCCTCTTCCCTCCGTCCTTGGAAGGGTATGTTTTCATATTTGCGAAACAGAATGCCGCCGAGGTCAGCTTAATGATCCAATTGCCATATGTGCGCTCAAACGTTTTGCTATTGAACGAGACACAAAAGTATGGGAGTCGAAAGTCACTACTTCTCCTACTACTGGAAAAAAAGTAGCTATCATCGGTTCTGGCCCCACAGGGCTTACAACAGCTTATTACTTGGCCAGAAATGGCCATTCAACTGTTATTTTCGAAGAGAACTCAGAGATAGGAGGCATGTTAAGACAGGGAATTCCAGAATATCGATTACCACGAGAAATATTTGAAAATGACCTTAAATATATAAGAGATGCAGGAGTTGAATTCAAGACCAACATCATAATAGGAAAAGAATTAACTATTGAGGATTTACAACAACATTATGAAGCAATTTTTATATCTATTGGGGCACAACAAGCTAAAAAACTTAAAATTGAAGGAGTGGAACTTAGGGGAGTTCTTTGGGGATTAGAATTCTTAAACGATGTAACCCAAGGAAAAAAAGTGCAAATAGAAAATAGAGTTCTTGTAATTGGAGGTGGTGGAGTCGCAATGGATGTTGCATTGACTGCACTTAGAATAGGTGCTAAGGAAGTCCAGATAGCATGTCTTGAATCACGAGAAGAAATGCCTGCTCATGAATGGGAGATCCAAGAGGTAATTGATGAGAATATTACTCTTCACTGCTCATGGGGTCCCAAGAAAATCGTTGGCGCGAAAGATCAAGTTGAAAAAATAGAATTAGTTCGATGCACAGATGTTTTTGATGAGAATGGCAGGTTTAATCCAAGATTTGATGAAGCAACCCGGAAGAATATTGAAACTGACATGGTAATAATGGCCATAGGCCAGAATCCTGACTTATCTCTTTTAGAAGCAGAAACGTCAGTTCAAATTTCTCCATCAGGTCTAATCAGTGCGAATGATAGTGACCTTTCTACTAATGTAAAAGGAATTTTTGCGGGAGGAGAAGTAATAAAGGGCCCCTTATCAGTTGTTGAAGCAATTGAAATGGGACGAAAAGCGGCTATTTCCATAGATAGATACTTGGGTGGTAATGGTAATATCGATGAAGCACTAATTGAGCCAGATACTCCAAATCCTTGGCTTGGTCGGGAAGAGGATTTCTCTGATAGATCCAGAGTTCAAATGCCACGTGTACCCCTCACAGACCGTATAACCAGTTTTAAAGAAATAGAACTAGGCTTGAATGAAAAAATGGCTATGGAAGAAGCAAAGCGATGTCTTAGATGTGACTTACGGTTACATCTCTCATCTGTAACCTTACCCCCTGAAAAATGGCTAGAATTTACTCTTGAGAATATTCATAAAATTCCAGAGATTGAAGGTGCTTTTCAGCTGCTTGATGAAAGTAAGCAAATTATATTCATCCAAGGAACTCCCAATCTACGTCAAGCATTAGAAGAACAGCTGAACACTAATGAAAAAGCACAATACTTTGGTTATGAAGAGGATCCGATGTACACAAAGAAAGAAAGTGAATTACTCCAACAATTCATGCATGAATTTGGGAGAATGCCAGAAGGTAATGAAGACTTAGATGATGATCTATTTTAACCAAAAAAATCTGTAGGAAAAAGAGAATAAACTTGAAAAACGAGAAAAACACAGAACAATCAAGGTTAGAGAAAGAGGGATGGGAGAGAAAGTTTACAATCGAAACACATCGAGTGAACGAATACGTAGAATTGTATAAATCATTGAATCAAGAAGTACGCGTTGAACCTGTAGTTCCAGGGGAAATGGAAGGCTGTGCAGAATGTTTTAAAGCTGATTGTAACAAATTCAGAGTGATATACACACGAGATATAGAAGTGACTAAGAAGAGGTAAAAAACAGAGAAATGTCTTTATAAGACTAAAAAAGAGGAGAGAGATGAGTTACGAAGTGATTATCTTGGTATTAATAGAAACCAACAAAACTTAAATTTCTTAATGATATGATTATTCCTGATAATCTTTCTCTAAATACTTTTTCAATAGATCTGCTCTTTCAATTCGTCCTAGCTTTCTATATGCCTGTTCCTCATACTCCAAAGATAATACTGGTAAATTCATGCCTTTTAGCTTGATAAAGCGACGATGAGGTTGTATATCAACTGGTGGTTCCCAAGATCCATTTACAAGCTGTTTTTGGACTCCTCCCATGATCTCTAATACTATATCAAAAAGCTTAATGCTTCCAAAATGTGATTTTATTGTTTTATCCCCACAGAAAGTGACTGGTTTTTTTATATATTTTTTGAAAAGTTTCTGAATTGAATATGCTCCTTTTTCGTCAGTTTGAATGTCAATGTCGTGAGGGACAACAGGAATCCCTTGTAATGCCATACTTAAACTCCCAGTTACCGCCCATGTAATGTTTGAAGATTTCATTTGATAATAAAAGAACTTTAAAGCTTTTAGAAACAAAGGATTGATCAATGGTAACCAACGATTCTCTTGGTTTGTTTTCTCCTTTTATATAGTTTGATTAGAATTACCGAAGCAATTAATGAGGGAAAAATCCCAATCTCCGCTGTATCCCAACTAGTTGTAGTTGTTGTTTCCTCATATCTTCTTTTTATTGTCTTTACTAACCACATATCCCATCCTCCCGCGCCATATGATTCAGTGTACCCAGCAAGGAGGAAGTTCTCATCAGAAGTTTGTAGTAATCCATATGCTTTATCACCATTCACTCCTCCATAACTCTGATTCCACTGTTCGTTCCCAGTTATGTCAATCTTTGCTAGAAACATGTTAAAGTGACATGGATGTTCACATCTAGGATCCCAATAGATACTACCTGCAAGGGCAAAGTTGCCATCTGTAGTTTGGATAAGAGCTTGAGCTTTATCACTCCAATAGGACCCAAAAGTTTTATCCCAGTGCCTAGCTCCACTCTGATCCGTTTTTACCAACCATATGTCCTCTTCACCAACACCATATGATTCAGTATAACCAGCAAGGAGAAAATCTCCATCAACAGTCTGAACGAGTGTGTAAACTTCTTCATTCTCAGTTCCTCCATATGTCTGATTCCATTGTATAGTTCCATTGACATCTGTTTTGATCAACCACACATCTTTTTTCCCATTTCCGTATGACTCAGTGTACCCAGCGAGGGCATATCCGCCATCTACAGTTTGGATGAGCCCGAACGCTTCCTCGTTCATGTTTCCTCCATAACTTTGATCCCACTGCAGTGTTCCATTGGCATCTGTTTTGATCAACCACATATCTTTTTCTCCTGCGCCATATGAATCAGTGTACCCAGCAAGGATATACCCACCATCTGCACTTTGAATTAGTCCATACGCAGCCTCATTAAAATTCCCTCCATAACTCTGATTCCACTCTACTGCTCCATTACTATCGGTTTTGATGAGCCACATATCATTTTTACTGAAATAGAAAAAATCAAAAGACCATTTTTCGCCTACAAACGCGTAACCTCCATCTGGGGTCTGGATGAGAGCACGAATAAAACCCAGATAATTCTTAGTCCACTGTTCTAGGCCATTTATGTCAGTTTTCACAACAATTCCCCGATAATCAACACCAAGACCATCAGTTCTACCTACAAGGATATAACCTCCGTCAGTTGTTTGAAGGACGGCAGATGCTTCTTCATTATTTTTTTCTCCATAGGTCTTATTCCACAGTACTTCTTGCCTATACGTTAAATTCTCTCCCGAATTAGCTGCCTCGGACGACTCAGTAATATCAAATGGCATAAAATTGATAGTTAATGTAATTAGAGAGACATTAACGAGAAAAATCATTAATTTTTTATTTATCATTGAAATTTCACACCTTTAGAAGGAGATTTGCTGCGATTGACAACAACAAATTCTATTCCTTACAGTCTGTGCTATCCATCCTGGTATTTATTCATATATTTACTTATTTCCGAAAGAGAATAAAGGTTAAAGGATTTGATTCTTTTTATACGTTTCCTTGTTAAAGGGTGACTAACAAATGGGTAATTGTGAGAAATGTGGGAAACAAATTGAAGACGGGGCTGTTTTTTGTGTAGCTTGTACTCAAAGTTTCGCTGTGAAATCAAGGATTCAACCTAAAAATGATATGACAAAGGAAGATCTAGATCATGAAGTTTTCTCTTTCAAGGTGAAGCGTTCTAAATTATCTAGATTGATTCGTCTCCTGCCTATTGTCTTTAGTATCTTTTACATTCTTTTAGGAGTGAGTGCAATAATCCCTGATTTGATTTCCCCTGAGGAAGCATCTATTATATTACCAGTCGTGATCATGATCCTTGGTTTATTGATTGTATATCTAATTTCCAGAGCTTCAGAACAAGATTATTCCCTTTTCATTTCACTAGCGCTCGTTATTCTCACTTTTGGAACTGCATTGCTCGTTCCTGAATATATCGATCTCATTCTTCCAATTGGGATAACGCTGGTTGGTTTGCCACTAGTTTTCTTTCTTTTTCGTCAAACTGGTCGTAATCGTGCACTATTTCTAGTCTTATTGATTGTTATTGTATCGCTTGGAATTGGTATAGTCTTTCCTGATAATATAACTACCTTATTAGCAATCACTTGTATTTTATCTGGATTTTTAGTCTTTCTAGTGAAATTATGAATTGTTAGATGGCGAGGCTTAACTTTTGGAGAATCCCCCATGATGAAATTCAATTGAATAATCGAGACCCCTTTTTTCACAATATTCCCTGATCTCTGTTTCTATAATATCCCAGTAGGTTCTATCTTTACGAATTTCTTGGTATTTAGGGATTAATTTGGGATAATTATCTTTGATAACATTCATAATCCGCGGGACATTATGGGGTCTGAAGTTCAGATTCTCAAACATATAATTATGAGTATATTTTACAGATTCTTCAATTATCGATTTATAATCAGTAATCTCTGGGAAAAATGGAGAAATGAAAGTATACGTTCTTATCCCTGCTTCAGAGACGGTTCTGATGGCTTCTAAACGATCCAAAGGTTTCGATGCTCCCCGCTCAATTTTTCTCGCAAAAGTTGCATCTAATGTGCTTATTGAGATTCCAACTTGAATATTTTTAAATTTTTTAAATAAATCAATATCTCTAACAACCAATTTTGATTTTGTAAGAATAGAGATTACTGCATCAGTCCCAACAAGTCTTTCTAGAATTTGGCGAGTATTTTGATACTTCTTCTCTAAAGGTATATAAGGATCAGTTACAGAACTGAGTAAAATCCTCTTTCCTTGATATTTCTCAGGCTTTATCTTATCAATATTAAACTCCTTTACATCTAAAAATTCTCCCCATCTATCACCTTTATGACCAGTAAATCTAATCATAAATTCAGCATAGCAATAAACACACCCATGCTGACATCCAATGTAAGGATTAATAACATAATCAATCGAGGGGATATTACTTTTTGTGATAATACTCTTGGTTTCTCGAAAACTGACTTTCATTCGTACTATCTCTCACTAGGTATTTTTAATGCAACTAGAAAATATAAGTATTATTCTAAGATATAAAAGAAAGGCTTGATTTAACTCAATACTTTGATAATATCATCCGAAGTGAGAACTCGAGCAAATCCTGCTCTGAGTACTTTTAGTTCTGCTTCGTGTAATGTTTTATCATTAGTTGAAGTTACATCACTTCCTACAACGACTTTAAAACCCCTTTCGTACCCCTGTCGTGCAGTCATGCCACAGCAATAATTTGTAAGAGTTCCACAAATAATGATGGTATCTTTCTTCAAGTTTCGAAGAATTGTTTCTAATGGAGTTTCATAAAAAGCTCCATAGGAGGGTTTGTAAATTACTATCTCCTCTGCTAGAGGTGCCAACTCTTGTACAATACGTCCATCTCTGAATATAGAAGGATCCTCTACCCCCAATTCTGGATACCTATTAGGCATCAAATCTCCAGTAGCTGGACGATCAAGTCGAAAATGGGTATATGCAGAAGCAGTAAAAATAACTGGAATATTTTTATCCCTACAATGTGTTATTAATGTTTTTATTTTCTCCACCTGGAGGGTGGCTTCTGGAACCCAAAAAGGTGTCCAATGAGGTTTAACAAACTCATCTTCCATATCAATTACAAGAAGGGCACATTTCTCTTCCACTATTTCAAAACCTGCATCTCCTTCCTCGTATGCCTTTCGAGCTAGTGCAATAATCTGTTCTTCTGTGAATTCACCAAGCTTCATTCATCTTACCTCTGATAATCTGTTTCTTACTTTTATTCGTTATCTTTAAACTATAAACATATAGGAGATCATAGAAAGTATTAATTGTAAACAATAATATCAATAGGACAAAGTTGACAATCTACAACTCTAACTTTCAAAAGTTAAGTAAACACTAAATAGAGGAGAATGGTCGTAAGAAATTAATATTTCGACTCCAAAGCACGTATATAAGTTACAGTAGCTTCATTATAGGGGACAGGAATATTGTATTGTTTTCCAAGCTCAACAATTTTACCATTTATGAATGCTATTTCAGTTGGGCTTCGATTCTCAATGTCTATCAACATACTTGGCTTATGATGGCCGCCTTTAGAGAGATAACCCATGCAAATATCATGGAAATTGGCTCCAAAAGAAATTCCCAGAGCTTCAGTTACAGCAATTCCCTCTTTGATAATTTGGCTGGCCACATTATTCGTGTCTTCGAATTCCATTGCCTCTCTCATTGTTTGACCAGTGATTGCGCACACTGGTGCAAGAGCTGCATTTAAGATAACCTTCTTCCACACTTCAGGCTGAATATCCTCTACAGCTTCTGTTGCAAAGTCAGGTGAGGATATTAATTCTGCTATTACACGAGCTTTGTCCTGGTTTCTAGGTGAAAATGCTCCAACATAGTTTGGAGGATTAAAAAAAGTCATATCAATAATACCAGGTCTTAACACATTCCCAGCATAATTAATCACATCCCGAAACGCTCGTTCTTCACCAAATGCGTCCGCGAGTACCTTTTCTGTTCCAAATCCATTTTGGTGACTAACCACATCGGTATCATCAGAAATAACCAGCTTAAGATCTTGAACTACTCGTTCTAAATAGGGGGTTTTTACTGAGATAATAACAAGATTCACATCAGTATCTTTTAATTCAGAAACAGATAGTTTTAAGTGATCAGAATCAAATTGAGCAGTGATTGTAGCAGCCCCAATAATTTGGAGCCCATAATCTCTGATTGCTTCCACGTGCGCCTTCCAAATGTCTACTAATGTCACATCAATGCCCTTTTTCGCGAGAAAAGAACCAAGAATACCACCTGATGGACCTGCTCCTATTATAGCAACTTTATAATCTTTATCTGTCAAAATGTAACCCTCAAGCTTTTCATCCGTTATATAAGAATCATTTTAACGTTGTGGAATGAAAATTCATTTAACAAGAACAGAGGATTATTTTCTATTTATTAATAATAAGTTTTTGACACTAACTCTAATTATAATCAAAAAAGAGATATATTCCCCCAAGGCTTACGTAATTGTGATTGTTTCATTCTATATCCAGATAGGAATTTTTACTTTCACTCTGAGGACTTGTGGGTTGTGGTAATGCATTCTTGATGTCATCCCAGTTTAATTTCTGTTGCAACAAATCGCTAATTTCACGACTGTAGAGACGTTCTGCCTCAAACTGTTTTTTGAAATCTAAACAAGCATTTTCAGTCAATTCTGAACAATCTTTACACAGCTTCATCTCGTTTTTACTTGATTGTAAACGCTTCATTCTTTGAAAAACTACTAAAAACATAATTATAAACAGAAATATTATGATCTTATCAATCCAAAGCTTGACTAACCAAAGTTCAGCCAATGCTATTCCCCACCCAACACCCAGAGAGATTCTAATAACATCTTTGATCATACGACTATGAAAGGAATGAACTAATCCAATCCAAGCGGGACTAATAACTCCTAAAACAATCAAGAAGACTTCAAATAACGAAAAGTTACTAAATGGATCTATCAGTGAAGTCACTAATAGTGTAATCAACGCTGAACTATATGTCCATATACATCCTCTACAGATGAACCAACTACCGATATGAAATACTTCTTGACGATAATCAGAGCATAAAGGATGATGTGCAAAATGAAAAGGGAGTAAAATCTGCAGATAACGTTTATAGAGATAGAAACGATTATTCTTTGGTAACATCTTTATAAACGCGTTATTTGATAGTATCAACCTACAGATCCTTATCCTTTTGGCCGTACACGAACTGCAGTGCCATAAGCAACTATGTCTGTCATTGAGGCATCTTGCCCTGATCTTGATGAATCAAACTTCACTCCAATAACGCCATTCCCCCCCCGCTCCGCTACATCTGTACATAATCGAAATATAGCGTCATTCCGAGCTTCTACAGCACTTTGTGTATACGCTGTGACTTCTCCACCGAAACAAGCTTCACATCCTCCAATACATCGACCACCAAGGCCTCTTGCTCTAACTGTGATTCCAAATGCGATTCCAAGATATTGGACAATTTCAAAGCCTGGAACTCCATCAGTGGTTGATACCATTACGTGAGTCGGATCAATTCGTTCTCTATCCATTTTATAGGCCATATTTTTCTTTCACCTTACTTCTAATATATGAAAAATGTATGCAGAGAGAAAAATGAATTAATATTTTTATATGTCTACCCTTTACGGAATATTTAAGACTTCAGAATTAAGTTCCGAAATCCTCAATTATTATCTAGGCAATTAAGTGAATTTTCCTTCCCTGGATATATCAACTATTTTTTTTGCTTCCTTTAAATATACTTCTAATTTTAATGCTTGAAGTCTTTCTTGGATTGGAGTATTACTTTTAATCTGATCTTTGTACATATCAAGCTCTTCAGAGATCTTTTTTGTTCATCGATAACTGTAGTTAACAATAATCCAACCTCTAAACAGATGTACCTTCTTCCAAAGCATATAATGCAGCACCTACGGCGACAAATAGCTGAGGGGAAGGGGGTACAGATACAGATCTACCTAGCTCTTCTTCAAAAATATCAACAATGATAGAATTGTGAGCTATCACCCCTCCAGTTAAAACAACCTCATTTTCAAGGACATCAATTTCCATGACACGTTTGACAACAGAATGAAAAGCGCCTCGAACCAAATCTTCCATAGTCTCGCCTTCTCTGATTCGACTGAGAATCTCAGTCGCTGCAAACACTGTACAGTAACTGCTGATTGATGTTGGATTTGAAGATTCACTTGCTAAAATATTAAGATCGTTTGGTTGAATCCTCAATTTCAGCGCGAGTTCTTCTAAGAACATCCCAGTACCAGCAGCACATTTTCGGTTCATTTTAAAATTTGTTCGCTTTCCATCTTTTGTTTTGATGATCTTTGTATCTTGTCCACCAATATCAATAATTGATAATTCTTTATTTGGATAATAAAACTGGGCAGCCTTGGCATTACAACTGATCTCAGTGATTGTAGAAATAGTTTGTTCATCAATTTGAACATTTCTTCTTCCGTATCCAGTCGCTACTATTCCCTTGATCCTAGATTCTAGATTGTTATTTTGTAGAGCTGTATACAGACTTTGTTCAGCAGTATTACGCAAATTTGTTCCAGAAAAACGAATATCTGTTCCATAAATATTTTTTGATTGATCGATTACCACCACTTTTGTGAATGATGAACCAACATCTATTCCAGCAAACAGAGGCATGTGAGACAAGTTCTTTTCTCCATTTCTTTCAATTTCAAATGAGTACCACTTGATAACAGATAAGGAATTTTTGATACTTAAACAATTAGGAGTGATTTCTACAATTTTCTATGATAAAAAAGCAAGATTCAGGAATTCACCTTATGAGGTTGATCCAGAAAACATTGAGGCGAGTTGTAGTGCTGGTATTTTAATAATATTCTTCTTAGGGATTGTCGATCCCTCAATCCCCATAGAAGTCAGAGATATGGATGAATAAATGGAGAAAAAACTTCCCTGAAGTCTTGGTTTGTACCAAGTTTCTTTCTTTTTTGGAAGATTTCCTCTTTTTTTAGAAGCCATTCTCCCTTATATATTTTCATAGACAATAGTGAATTTACTTAACTTTCTACTTTCTCTAAAGTCATGCTTTTGATTGATCATTTCTCTAAGTTCTTAACAGATCTCAGAAAATAGATGAATTCCTGCCATTTAAAGTTTGGTTATCTCGTATAATTGGAAGTTTTAATCTTTAGAATCAATAAACAAGAATTAACGCCTGTAATATTATTTTTGTTTGAATGATTTTGAAAAAAACCGTTTTTTTACACAGTAGATGCGTTTTACAATGCAAAATCATAAATATGAGAAAAATTTTTGAGTGTTGTAATTGAATAAAGAGGAAAAATCGGATTTTTCTTAAAATGAGATTATTGGTTGAGAAATTTGAATAAGGACTTAAATTCTGATAAGAAAATGAAAGTATATTTGAGGGGTAGAGTTTTACTTGGTATATTATTTATGACATTAGTTTTAATACCATTTACATCCCCATTAAGAATAAAACCCGTAAAAGGGTATTCAGGTACGTTTACAGAGAATTTCACTACAACTATATATGAAGATTCAGCAAACACCAGTACAGTAGGATGGGGGTCTCCATCAGGTGTGATAAAGCTTCCTCCAAGGCATCCTGAATTAATAGCTCAATATAACCTTCCTGGAGATACGAATGGTGTGGCTATAGATGGAAATTATGCCTATATCGCTGATGGAAATCAGGGACTTCAAATTCTTAATATTACAGATCCGTCAACTCCAGTTCTAACTTGGACATGCAATACATCTGGATTTGCTCAAAATGTAGCAGTATCTGGTCACCATGCATTCATTGCAGATGGAGATCAGGGGCTACAAATTGTTGATATTGTTGCTTCTCCAACAATTATCAGCACTTATGACACCCCTGGTACTGCTTATGATGTCTTCGTTGATGGAAATATAGTATTTGTTACAGGTTATGATGGAGGTGGAATCCAGATAATAAATATTACTGATGCTGCAAATCCGTCTTTGATTAGTGCATATAACACCGCTGGAAATTCTGGAGGGATTGAAGTTGCTGGTGATTATGCTTATCTAGTTAAACTCAACGTTGGTTTACAAATAATAAATATTGCCAATCCTAGAAATCCAATATTAGCTGGTACATGTAGTACTTCTTCAGCTAGAGATGTCGCAGTAGCTGGTGATTATGCTTTTATAGCAGATGATGATAAATTACAAGTGGCGGATATCTCTAACCCTTCCAATCCAATACTGGTTGGATCTTGTGATATAGGAACTGCTTGGGCTGTAGAAATTAAAGGTAATTATGCATATACTACTATAGCGTCATCTGGAATGTCAGTTGTAGAAATTTCAGATCCAGTAAATCCAATAGTAGTTGATATGTATTCTGATGTATGGACACCTGTAACTGATTTAGCAATAGAAGGTAATTGCGCTTACATTACTGATACAGATCTTGGATTACAAATTGTAAAAATTAGTGATCCTGTTCCACCCTCTTTTATTGGAACTGATGGGGGTACATCAGGACTCTTTAAATCAATTGTAGTAGATGGTGATTATGCCTATGTCTGTAGTGATTCTTCTACTAGCATTAAGGTGTTAAATATTGAAAATCCAGTGAATCCTATAGTTATTGGATCTTGTGATACGTCAAGTAGCCCCATGAAATTAACAAAACATGGAAACCACTTACTTGCCGCAAGCAGGCAAGAAGGGTTACAAATTATCGACATTTCAGATCCTACCAATCCTATTTTAAGGAGTTCATGTCTAACGGCAAACATCGCTCAAGATGTTGTAGTTTCTGGAAATTATGCGTATCTAGCGGATTATGAAGGAGGATTGCAAGTAATAAATATCACAGATCTTAACAATCCTGTTTTAGTGGGTTCTTATACTGATATTGATTATGCATTTAGCTTAGATATTGCAGGGAATTATGCGTATGTTGTAGATGACATTGTTGGAATTAGAGTGGTAAACATAACGGATCCAACTAATCCAGAATTGATTGGCTCGTTATTAACATCTAGCGCGATTCGGGATATTAGAGTGGTTGGTGATTATGCGTATGTAGCTGATTGGTATACTGGATTACAAGTCTTTCGTGTTCAAGATCCAGCTAATGACCCCGTGTATATAGGATCATATAACACCCCAGATGGTGCTCAACAAGTCACAGTTGATGGTGATTATGCCTACATTGGAAATTACGATAGTGGTATGTTTATTATAAATATTACCAATCCTTATAGTCCAACCCTTGTGGAGGCTTATGATACTCCTGGGTATGCATTTGAAATAGCAATAGATGGTGATTTTGCTTTTATTGCTGATCAAAATAATATGCAGATAATTGAAGTTAAGAAAAATAAACATCGTCAATACCTACCTACTGGTACTTGTCAATCTACCACCATTTATTCTCCAGATAATGCAACTTTTGTAGAATGTACTATCGAACCTATGGGAGATGAAGCAATCATTCCCATTGGTACTTCTATTTCATTTTTCCTCTCTGCTGATGCTGGTACACATTGGGAGGAAGTAACGGTAGGTATTCCTCATACATTTCTTTATCTTGGTTCTAAACTTAGATGGAGAGCGATTTTTACAACATCTGATCCATTTAAAGGACCAACAATGTCTTTAATTTCATTCAGTTATAAATTTGTATTTAATCCTCCCATTTCATTATCTCCTGTGGATGAAACAACGATAAATTATAATTTACCCTTTTTTGAGTGGGAAAGTTATGCAGATGCCACAGATTATATTTTTCAATTAGATTCAGATTCTTCATTTCTCCCTCCTGTCCTCATAAATGAAACCACCAGTGTACCCAGTTATATGCCTTCCATATCTTTGAGTGATGGTATATGGTATTGGAGAATTGCAGCTATTGATTCTACTGGAGATTTAGGATTATTTACTTCCCCCAATTCTCTATTAATTGACACTTCTCCCCCCAATATAGACCACCCGAATGATATTTCTTATGAACAGGGTTCAACAGCCAATAATATCACTTGGTCTCCCTCTGATATCACTCCAACTTATTATAATATCACGAGAAATGGAGAATTGGTGGTAGGTGATACTTGGGACGGTGCCGAGATTTTTATTGATATTAATGGATTAGCTCGGGGTAGTTATACCTATGTTTGTAATGTCTATGATTACTTTTATACTCATTCTAGCGATACCGTCATAGTAACTGTAAATGATACAACTTCTCCCATCATTGATAATCCTAATGATGTCGATTATGAAGAATCCTCTACAGGCAATACTATCATATGGATTGCCAGTGATTATAATCCTAACTATTTTAATGTCACCTTAGGTAATGAATTCTATGTTGGTGGTGGCTGGGATGGCAATCCCATTGAAATTAATGTTGATGGATTAAAATGGGGGACTTATACCTTCAATTGTTTTGTCTATGATCTCGATTGGAATGAAGATAATGATTCAGTAAAGGTATCTGTTCTTGATGTTATTCCCCCTGTGATAAATCCCCCCTCTAATCAATCAATATTTTATGGGGATACTGGGGAATCGTTGTTATGGACTGGTTCTGATGCTTATCCCTCCAGTTATACTGTGTATCGAAATGGTACTATATATAAAGAAGGAGAATGGACAAATACCGTTTTTATCTGGTTAGATTGGTTGGATCCTGGATTACATAATTTCACTTGTGTTGTGACGGATGGATCTGGTTTAACAGCTTCAAGTGAAGTATGGGTGACCGTTTACCCTCCAACTCCAGATGTAGACCCTCCTACAATATCCCATCCAGAAGATCTTATTCTTGAGAAGGGAAGTATTGGTTATTCAATTATGTGGTCAGGATCAGATAATCGATCTCCATGGTGGGCCATTGTTACACAAAATGAAACGATAATATATGATCAAGCATGGTTTGGGAATGAAATTATTATCTCTCTTGATGGTCTTCCTGTAGGAATAACAGAATACAAATGTACGCTCTTCGATGAGACAGGTAACTCAATATTCGATATCGTTAATATCACAGTGTACCCCCGAGTACCTGATTCTGAACCACCATTTATTGTTACTCCTGAACTCTTAGAATATGAAGAAGGAACTGAAGGACATTATTTGACATGGATCTGTCACGATGATCATCCTTATGCCTATAAAATACTTTTTAACGATAAAGAAGTAGTGTATGCTCCTTGGCATGGAGGTAATATTACTGTTTGTGTGGATGGTCTCACTATCGGCCTCTGGTATATTAATTTAACGGTTTGGGATCTTAAAGGGAACAACAATTCAACAATTGTACTTCTTACAGTAATTCCCCCATTACCTGATGAAAAATCACCGATAGTTAATCAACCTGCGAAACAAAATATTGGAGAGGGGGCTAGAGGCATAATCATTTGGGAAGTAAGTGATGAACACCCGGGGTATTATTTGATTCTTAAAAATGGAACTGTAATTTTCCAATCTAGTTACTGGGAATCAGGGTTGATACGGTACTCTTTTGATTCATTATCAGTAGGTATTTGGCTATTTAATTTAACATTGTGGGACTTATCAGGAAATAGTGCTTCTAGTATTGCTATAGTAATGGTTGTCCCTATGAGCGAATTAGATATGACTGCTCCTGAAATATCACAACCTCCAGACCAAGAATTCAATTTGGGTTCCACTGGGAATTCCCTACAGTTTCATTTATATGATGAACATCCCTCTTATTATAAAATTCTTCTAAACAACCATCAGATCTTGAAAACTCAATGGAAAAAGCCAAATCAGCAAGTTAATATCTCACTTGATGAATTATCAGTAGGATTATACACTGTAAACCTTACTGCATGGGATCTTTATGCAAATACTGCTTCAAAAACTGTTACTGTGACAGTAATTGGTGATATTACACCACCCACAATTGATAATCCACCTGATGTTTCAATTTCCGAAGGAGAGGATATAGAAATAATATGGGAAGCATCTGATCCTAATCCTTCCCATTTTGTGATAATATTAATCATTAATGGTGAAGAAATCGCTAATGAAATTTGGGATGGACAATCAATCACATTTATTTTCTCAAACCTCACAGTAGGTTCGTATGATTTTCGATGTATTGTGTACGATACATTTGGAAACTTAGCCTTCGATGATATCACGATCACTATTACTGAAAGCCGATCTTCTCCAGGGTTTGATATTTTTAGTGTTGTTATTTTGTTACTGGTCTATTTTTCAGTGATTCGTACTGCTAAAGCCAGAAGGAGGTTTATAAAATGAGATTTAATCAAATTTGCTACTATAAAACAAGAATTTTCGGTTGTATTTTAATTTTAACAATCCTTCTTTCCTTTTCAAATAATATTATTGAAAATCCTGTGAGAAAAAGTTATTCAAAAGAAAAATCTATACTCCAAGAATATTTTGATGAAGAACACATCTCTAATGATACTTATAATTATTTATCAGAAACCTGGAATCCTAAGAATTTTTCATTACACCTTCCTTCAGATGATTTAACGAACATAACTGACGCCTTCAAGTCTTCGTACTTTGAAGATTGGGTTAATTCAGCAGTCTATCCTAGTTCTAATGGAAAATGGATAGGCAATAATGAAGTGTATAGACAAAGTGGTTCAAATTATGAATTTTGCAAAAAAACATATGAAGATGGACGTGAAATAATTGAAGAAACAAGATTTACAGGAAAACCTCGTGTGGAACTGGTAGAAGCAGAATTATCAGAAACTAATGATATAATTGTGCCAATTAGATCCAAAACCGAAGATTTTGTACCAAGTGTTTATACTCGTTCTGAAACGGTTAATATTGGTCTTAACTTTGAATTACCTGGTTTTAGAAAGGAAATTATAATTAGTCTTGGACTAATTCGATTTTATGCGTATGCGATTTTTAATGTTAAATTTCATTTTAGCTTTCCAATAAACGTGACAATAGAACATCCAAAAGAAGTAATAAAAGGTGCACAATACGATCTCAAGTGTACAGTAGATCCTATAAATCTATCTGGTTATGATGAATTTCAATGTACTATTCAAATAGGATTTGGTTTTGAAGTACAAATAAACATTCCAGTGCTTAGATGGAAAAGGAAAACAGTCAAAATCTTTGGGATAAAATTTAGAATAACAGTTCCCGAATTGGATTGGAAGTGGGTAGGAATTTATGGTCAGGGAGTAGGAGTTGATATTAATGAACATGAAAGTTACAAAACTCCATTATCTGGAGAAACCGTTACAATGAGTCTCCCAGGCAAGATTAATCTGTTAAATATATCAAAAAATATTATAATGAAAGAAATGGCTAAATTCTTAAGAGCAGGCATTGGTCTTGGCAGTCTTACAGTTAAAGGTGATAAAGTTCAGGGAAAATTAACAGCATCCACTGGTGACACTGAATTTACTAAAGAAACAGCTTGGACGTCTACTGGCGAAACTAAATCAATGAAATTCAGAGTTCCTGATACAGAAGAACTGTTTCTAAAATTAGTGGTATCAAAATTGAAATATCACGCTAGTAAAGTGATTCTAACACCAACCTTTTTTATCGGTCTGAAAAATCTTGAATTTAAGGGATTTAAGCTCCCTCTAGAGGACATTTTTGGTGAATTTGAGATAGATCTTCTACCATTGAGCTTAGGTAGTATAAACATTCCAACACAATTTTCTTACTCTACTTCTGATTTTTCATACACATCTAGTGATGCCTATGACTTTAATATGAGTATTACAAACATATTTCCCGATCAAGGACAGGGAACTCTTACAACTCTTAATGAATATGATCAGATATATGAAATAAGGCTACAAAATGGAGGAAGGTCTGATACTGTCGAACTGGAAATTTCTGGATTACCTAAAGGTTATTCTGCCTTCTTCCTGCGCAGAAATCCTAGATATGAAATTGGTTCCACACCAACTAATGCTACATTGATTGTACAAGCTCCTAAATATTTTGAGGTGCCTCCAGGAGATCAAAATTTTACTATTACCGCAACTAGCAACGCGAAAACGTATTTAGATTTACCAAATCCCTCAACAACAGAAGAAGTTACAGTTACAGTTCCAGAATACACTGACATGTTCTTTAATCTCGATCATAATCTTTCTGAGGTTATACTTGTGCAAGACGGAGATTTTATTCCCATCAATTATTTTGGTAGTAATGCAGGAAATATGAACGATACATTCTTCATAAATGCTACTTTATACACTGATACTATTAATAAGACATGGGATAGTGTTTACATTCTTGACCCGTATGCATCAGGTTCAGGTCAATATTTTAATGGTCAATATGGATTTAATTTCTTACTTGGCGATGTGTTTCCATCTCCAGGAATTTATTCTTTACACATACAAGCTAGGAGCTTACGAGATCCTACAATAATTCAGAAATATGTCCTATTTTTAAATTTTACAACTGTATATGACCTGAAATCATCTATAACACCAATCGAAGAAACACTTCATGCTAACTACGCCTATAATTTCACCATGATCCTGAATAATACAGGCAATGCTAGAGATAACTTCACATTAGTTTCAGAAGGTTGGGATGGATACTTAACATTTCCAGACAGAGTTACACATCTGGAATCTTTAGACTACGAAATAATTACCGTTACCTTGAGTATTCCTGATCCTAGTATTGTTGATCCTCGAGAATATATGTTTCGGATTAAAGCAATATCTGAAGAAAGTGGTGGTACTGAAGTGTTCCATGTAGGGGACGTTACTCTAACTATCCTAGATCCCGATGAGACCCCCCCAAGTGTTCAATACGTCAGACCATTTTATTCCTCAGATGAATTGATTTATCCGTACTCTCCATTGAGTTTAGGACCTTCTTGGGTGGCTTTTGATGATTTTCATGATTCATATGAGATCTATATAAATGAAAGCCTGAAATTTTCAGATAAATGGTACAAAGGGGTACCCATTCAGGTTCCTGTAACGGGTTCAAACTCATTAATAACAGCTGAAGGATTCTATAATGTAACCATTACTTTCAATGACACTACGGGAAAAATTTCAGGTGTACAAGCATGGGTGACTATAACAACACCAGACACTAGTGACCCTACTCTCACTCCACTCATCGATACTTTGAATCTGCCAAGGAATTATGTACAGCAACAGCTAATCACGTGGAATTGTTCGGAAGAATATTTACTGAATGCTAGTATTTTTCATAATGGAACAAAAATTCCATTAAAAGAATACTTTATAGAACAAGAAATTGATGAATCTGAAACCTTCCGAACCAAATGTATTATCGAACCTGAAAAACTTGGTGTGGGAGTCCATAACTTCACACTTTTTGTCCAAGATATGGGATCCAATAGTGCTTCTTCAACTATCATTGTTAATGTTAGTCCTGACGATCTTTCCAGTCCAGTATTACATCAAGGCTTTCAATCTTCAGCGATTCATTCTCAGGGCGAATTTATTTCAATAAATTCTTCAGATGCTTTTCCCGATAGATATGAACTGTGGTTGGATTCCGACATTATACAAGAAGGTAGTTGGGCATCAAATGAGCTGATTCAGTTCAATGTGGATGACTTAAATTTAAAAATTGGTGAAAATAACATCTCAATAATTGTTTATGACCTATCAAACCATTCTCTTGAAACTAATACAATCCTTACACTCTATGATCTAGATATTCCCAATATTATCAGAATGGCTAAGGATTCCAGTTTATATGAACATAATATATCACAATTACAAGCACCATTTTGGGAAATTCAGGATAACGACCCTCAACCTGGTTATTTTGAAATCTATCAGGATGGTGAAATAGTAGATAAAGGGAGTTGGTTACAAGGAAATAATACAATTGATGTGCCAATTTTGGGATTATCTCCAGGAACTTATACTTTTACTGGGTTTTTCTTTGATTTCAGCGGAAATTTCGCAGAATCATCTGTTGATGTTACTATCAATGATATATTATCACCTTATATCTGGCCAATAGAAGCAATTCAATACGAACCCCTATACACAGCAGATTGGTTTGAATTTATTATCACAGAGACCTATCCAGATACATATTATCTCTATCAAGATAACACATTAATAGAAACTGGTTCATTAACAAATGACTATCTAATTGTATTTGTACAGATTGATATTTATACACCAGGTACGGTTAATTATAAGTTGGTTGTCAGTGATGAGACTGGAAATACTGATGATTATACAGTACCAGTAGAAGTGACCGATTTTACTCCTCCATACATTAGATCACCACCAAATATCGTTTATTCTGAGGGTTCAACAGGAAATTATCTTACTTGGGAAATTTTAGAGGCTAATCCCTCAATATATTCAATATATCGAAACAATACATTGTTAGAAAGTGGTTCGTATGATGTGGGAAATGTAACAATTTCAATAGATGGATTAGAATTGGGAGCTTACAGCTATATATTAACTGTAAATGATGAGTTTGGACTTTCTCACAGCAGCTCAACTGTTGTAACAGTAGTTGATATTACAACACCAATAATACAGCATATAGCTGACTGTGGATTTGCTAAAGGTGATCCAAATGCTGTGATAACTTGGCAGATCTATGATCTGCATCCAGAAAGCATTATAATAAAATTAGATGGTGAAAAAATAAGAGCAGATGAATGGACGAGTAGTAGTCATGAGATAAGTTTGACAGTAACTGGCTGGTCGGAGGGTATCTTCATCATAGAAGTTCAAATTTTTGACACTTCTGGCAATGTTGCGAGTGATACAGTAGAAATTTCAATTGTAAGTGAGGAAATTACAACAGAAACTAAGAAACCAGCATCTGGGTATTGGATAATTGAGGCGTTGATATTATTATCAATTCTAGTTCTAATAAGAAAGTTTAAACGAAAATATATTTAGGCAGTTTATCTCCCAGATTACCATAATTTATTAGATTCAATAATTGCTAATACCTACATATTGATAATTACCCTGTTATATACCAGCTAACTGTTCAATGAAGGCTTCAATATTTGTCTTCGTCTGTTCTTCGCTATAAACATTTAAGTCATTGAGATCTGCATCAATCACTAAGTTTGGTACCTTGGTTTGTTCTTCAATCCGTTTTGGTAAACCATAACTAGTATTAGAGTTATGAGGACACGTTCGAGCGTTATGAAAAATTACACCATCGATTTGGTATTTTTTAACCATTTCATGTAAATATCTTTCTTTGATTTCTTCTGATCGATTGATAAATAAGGACGTATAAGCTTTAGCCATACTTGCAAAGGGTTCTTGAGGATTGAAATCATTGAATATCCAGCTGTTGCAATATGTAGAAGCAACAACACATGCTTTTAATTCCATGAATTGCTCTGATAAGGCTCTCAACTTCCCCCAAATTGGCATTCCTTCCCAATATAATCGATATTTTTCGTCTTCGACTGCTGCAATTTTATTACTAACTCGTTCTTCAAGTTCTCGTAATAATAGCTTATAATAATCGATGGATATTTGCTCACCTCGTAGGACAACAGCTGGAAGCATATGAATACATCCATCGAAGAATGTAAGAGGAGACGGAATATTTGCCGCTGTTTCTAGAATTTCTGTCCATAAAACAGATGTTTCAAGCGATAGTCTAACTGAGGTTTCTAATTTCTTCTTTTCAAAGCTATTTCCCGATATTTTTTCAAGTGATTCGCTCATTTGTTTCAATTGTTCTTTTACGTAAATAAACTGGCTCTGATCGACTTCCTCAATATTTTTTGGAGAGTGAATCCCTAACAACGGTACCTTATAATAACGAGCATAAAACGCAAACCATTCTTGAATATCTCTACATTGATTGGTATTATATACGAGTACGTCTGGTTTTGGGACTTCTTCAACGCCATATGCCTTAGTTAACGCCGTCTTTTTCATTAGGAATGCACCAATGTCGCTTGTGAGGTATGAACATATTTCTGGTGAATACCCCAGCGCGACAGCAGTAGGTATGTACTCATTTGCAGTTCGGCTAGCGCCAAGCATTGCTGTATGGTTTTCAGGATAATAGACTCTAAAATCAAAGGCCAATAAGAGCTCTGCTGGCCCAACACTCGAACACCAAGCAACTTTTTTTGAAGGATCTTTCGCTGCATAATCTAATTTCTGGTAGTATTCAGTAGCGACATTCCTTAGTTCTTTTGCAGCATGAATGATATTTCGTTTACTCAATTGAATCTTCCGATCCTTTTGCTTATCCCATCAATGGTTGTCTGAGTTGTTGTCCGAAAAGGAGAATATCGTCCACTTTCATCGTTTGAATTAGGTTTGTTGCTGCTGGAAAACCTAAGAGACTGCCACCAATGATAAGTACCTGATCTTCAGGGTTCAAGATGCCTCTCTCGTGCGCTTCTTTGGCTAATAAGTATTTTAGTTTATTCGATGAATTCGTTACTTCAACTTGTATTGGATATACTCCCCAAACAAGATTTAATTGACGCTTGGTTGATGGATAGGGAGTGCCTGCTATGATAGGAGTTTTTGGCCTATATTTTGCTACAAGTCTTGCTGTTGAACCTCTTCTTGTATTTGTAAGAATAGCTTTGATATTCAAATGGTCTTCCTTACTTATTATATAGACTCCCCGTCCAAATACTTCGGTTATAGAGGGCTGTTTGATACCATAACCAATTGGACGGCTAAATCCATGATCTTCTGCAGCTTTAGCTATTCGCTCCATATATTGAACTGCTTCAACTGGAAATTTCCCTACAGCAGTTTCTCCAGATAACATGACCGCGTCAGCGCCATCTAAAATTGCATTACTTACATCTGATGCTTCAGCTCGTGTTGGACGTGGATTGTTAATCATTGATTCTAACATCTGAGTGGCTACAATAACGGGCTTACCAATGCGATTACATTTAGAAATCAGATCCTTTTGTACAATAGGCACCTGTTCTGTAGGAATCTCTATCCCTAAATCCCCTCTAGCCACCATAATTCCATCTGATACTTCAAGTATTTCATCAAAATTGTCTATTGCATCACGATGCTCAATTTTACTAATAATACCGATAGGGGAATGTACCTCATCTAATATTTCTCTTATTTTCAGAATGTCTTCTTTTCTTCGTACAAAAGATGCTGCGAAGAAATCAACATCTAATTTTCGTATAACATAACGGATATCTTGCAAGTCCTTTTCTAGAGGGAAATACAATGATAATGGTACATCTGGAGCATTAATTCCCTTTCTCGATTTCAAAGGGCCACCGTTCAATACTGTGCAAACTAGCTCAGTTTTTGTCTTTTTTGTAACTTTCAGTAGTAGTAACCCATCATCGATCGCCAGATGATGTCCTACCTGTGCATCCTCTATAAGAGGTGGATAATTAGTTGTACAGATCTTTGAATTGCCTTCTACATTGATGTCTGCAGAAATCTTGAATTCTTGTCCTGTTTTAATTACAGTTCCTTCTTTCACTTCTCCAGTTCGAATTTTTGGTCCACACAAATCAACTAAAACCGCAAGATCGTCACTAATATCTTTAATAAGTTCAAAACGAGCTCGATGATCTGAATAAGACCCATGACTGAAATTAAGACGACAAACGTCCATTCCTGCTTCAAATAATTTCTTAAAAACATCTGGTTTCTCTGATGCTGGGCCAATTGTGCAAACTATCTTCGTTTTTGTGATCATTCTTATCAACCTCTTGATTTTCGCTTCCTAAATAAATTTCAAGAAAGGAGACACTTCCTGAATAAATTTCAAACCCCATAATTTAGCACGCACTTACAAATTAAGTCTTTCTAACGCGCTATAAACGAACTAAGTTTTATATATGGTATTTTTCTTTTTTTTCTTCTTGATTTGTTATGGCTTATGAATTATCTTAATAATTTTCAGTTTATCGTCCGTTAACGCAATTTTAGTTTTTCTCCTTATCAATGATTTTTAAGGAGCTTTAAGCTTGCGTGATAGCGTTTAGGTAACGTTTGATAAAGTTTAGTTGCGTTTAAGCTATAATTCTTCTGATTTTCTGAAACTTTTCCTATAACTTTGCCTGGAACACCAAGTACAAGACTATTAGCTTCAACTATTTTGTTTTGGGGGACAACACAACCGCTACCGATTATACAATCGTCTCCAATCTTCGCTCGGTTCATTATTACAGCATTTTTACCTACTAATACATGTTTTCCTAATTCCGCTTGATGAACAACAGCACCGTGCCCAATATGACAGTCTTCACCTAAAATAGTCCCTTCGTCTGGGATTGAGTGAATAACACAGGTATCCTGTATATTGGAACCGTTTCCAATTTCAATGTATCCCCAATCTCCGCGTAGAACAGCGTTGGGGCCAATGAAACAATTTTCCCCTATAGTTACTTTTCCTATAATTTACAGTTAACAGATACTATCTAGTTAATGTCTGCCGATGGAAAAATAAACGCAGTTCTTGCAATTCTCGGCTGTTTTCCTTCGAATTCATATAAAGTCATTTTTTCCACTCAATTTAGGTAGATTTTATCAGTTTCTTAATAATGATTAGAATATAACTAAATGTTTGCTGAATCCTGATTATTTATGCAAAAATATTTGAACATTTATGTTTAAGCGCTTGGTACCACTCAAAATCAGTTATAGGGAAAAATCATGTATAAAAATCTAACTTATGAAGTGACTGAAGGAATCGCTACTGTTACCTTTATTCGAGAGAAAGCCCTTAATGCTCTCAACACAGAGACTATAGAAGAAATAAATCAAGCTATTGAAAAGGTAAAGACTGAAAAGGTTCGAGTTCTAGTTTTTAAAGGATCAGGAAGAGCTTTTATTGCTGGTGCTGACATAAATGAATTTCGAGGAAAAACAGCTGCTCAAATTAAATCATTTTCATTAAGATTGCAACGAGCTTTAAACAATATTGAACTTCTTGAGATTCCTGTGATCGCAGCCATTAATGGCTTTTGCTTAGGAGGGGGTTGTGAATTAGCCATGGCATGTGACTTAAGAATTGCTTCATCTAAAGCATTATTTGGTCAACCAGAGATAAAATTGGGTATTATTCCTGGTGCTGGTGGAACACAACGCCTTCCTCGATTAGTTGGTAAGACCGTGGCTAAAGAAATGATTTTCCTTGGAAACAACATTGACTCTGATAGAGCTTTCGCCATTGGCCTTGTAAATAAAGTAGTTAGCCCAGAAGACCTAGATTCAACAGTGGCTGAATTAGCTCAAAAACTAGCTCGCGGTCCAAGTTTTGCCTTATCACAAGCAAAGGAAGCTATCGATCGTGGAGCAGAAATGGCTTTACTTGATGCTATACAAATGGAAGCAAATATTTTCTCACTTTGTTTCTCTCACGAGGATATGGAAGAAGGAGTCTCTGCATTTTTGGAGAAAAGAAAAGCCAAATTTAAATAGCCCCATTTTCTTTCATAAGAGGGATTTTACAAGTCCTCCATCGATCTGAATAGCTGTTCCTGTTAAGTGACTGGCTCTTTCAGACGCGAGAAATACAACTACATTCGCAAATTCTTCGGGGGTTGCTATCCGTCCTAAAGCATTCAGTTTTGCCCATTTTTGGATCATTTCTTCTGGTTTCAATCCCTGTTCAACAGATAAATCTATAGCAAGTTGATTAACGCGTTGTGTTTGCGTGTATCCTGGACAAACTATATTCACAAGTATATTATTTCTTCCAAATTCATTACTTAAACTCTTTGCTAATCCAGCAACTCCCGCTCGGGCAACATTTGAAAGAATAAGCCCTTGTATAGGTTGCTTTACAGAAACACTAGTTATCATAATGATTCGTCCACGATTTTGGTTTATCATGTATGGAATAACTTCTTTGCATAAATAAATCGTAGACATAAGGTTTAAATCAATTGCCAAGTTCCAATCTTCTATTTGAAAATCCAAAAAACCCCCAGAGGGAGGACCGCCACAGTTAGTAACCAAAATGTCAATCTTCCCAAAATATTCTATACTCTTAGTCACTAGGTCTCGCACCTGGGAATAATTAGTTAGATCTGTAGGAATAGCAAGACATCTTCTCTCCTTTTCTTGAATTTCTTGTTGTACCAATTTTAGTTTATTTGGATCTCTTGAACAGATAATAACATTAGCACCCTCTTCTGCCAATCCTATGGCAACTGCTTTTCCTAGTCCTGTACTGGAAGCAGCTACTAGCGCAACTTTTTCATAAAGCTCAAAGTCCATTTTTTAATCCTCAATTTAATTAGTTTAATGTACTTTTCAGAATTTCCTCCAAAAATTTTAGGGTGTATATAAAGGGACTCTGAGAGTGAATAGTGAAAGTGAGAAAATATGATGAAGAAAAAGCTGAAACAACAATCAATTAATGATTATCTGGATTTAGAACAACGAGAATGGATTGTGGAGTTCGAGATTGGCGATTTTGGGGCATCATTTGCCAATCTTTTTGAACTTCCAGCAAAAATATATCGAATCCAGAGTAAAAATTGTTTCTGGAACTTTCTAAAGGTTTTTCTTCAAGATGGCGAAATTAGTTTCATTCTTCGAAAATATGATCCAAATGATTCTAATTCCGATAGAGTTGAGCTTGCTCTCCTCGGATCTTTCGAAAATAAGCAGTTTGCCATACCATTATGGATTATGAAAGATTTGCTATTAGGTTTCGAGATTATACCCTCAAAAGGTTACATTATTCTTAATTCGAAACCCCTAATGTGGTCTCCAACACACTTAACTGACTTTAATTCGTCTCATAATAAGGAATCTGGCTTGATTGTTCTAAGTGATGACTTCTTTCAAGGCCAGAAAATTTACTTCAAGCTTAAGAGAGGTCAAATTATGCCAACCCGTTATTTCAATGAGTTAGAGTTTTTTGACCGCATTGCTCGAACGAAAATTCCAGAAATTGATGAATTTAACGAATAGTGACCTTTTTTCTCTTCCAGTACTATTGCTACTTTAGTAGAGGAGGTCTTACCGAGATTAGGAGGTTCTTTTAATCTATTAAGATTGTGATTGCTGTAGATATCCGAGCATTCTCTTTAATTCGAACCCCCTCTTTATTAACAACCAATAATCCCTGAATCGCTTTAGAATCATCAGAGTATCTGAAGATAAAAGGTATTTGAAAACATCCTGTCATAAGAAGACGCTGATGAGGATAAATCAACACTAAATTGTTAGTTTTGGGAAGAGTCTCATTATACTCTACAAAATAACCTCCTTTGGAGAGATTCCACCAACCATACTTTGGATCATCTTCGATTTTTGGTAATAGTGGTTCTAGGTCTGCAGGATGATATTCACTACCCCCAAAATCTAGAACTCCTTGATTTTTAAATCTAAGGATTTTTTTTACTGTTAGATCAAGAGTCACGTCTCCTAATTGCTTAGGAGGATAGATGAGGGATTTCCAACTTTCTTCTAGCTCTTCAGTTTTCAAGAACCGCACTTAAGTCCACCTGTTGAAAAGTGAGTATTTCATAACCATAAAAGCCTTCCCCTGAATCTTAAAAGAATCTTTATTATTTCAGAATTTTTTCCTTAAACCTGCCTTTTTCCATGATGAACCAGCAGTTGGATGATGTATATGGATCTAGACAAGGATCTGAATTTGAATCCAATCTTTGAACCTCAAGCGATCGCCCTAGTTGGTGCTAGCGACAAGATTTCAAGTTGGGGGTTTATTGTTGCACATAATATCGTCCAGAATAACTATACTGGGCAATTTTTTCCTGTTAATCCTAAGAGAGAAGAGATCCTAGGATATAAATCCTATCCATCAATTCTTGACATTCCAAAAGAAGTACAACTTGACCTTGTTATTATAATTATCCCCGCAAAATCTGTCCTATCGATTCTTGAACAGGCAAAACAGAGAAATGTACATCATGTAGTTATCATTTCTGCTGGTTTTAGAGAATCAGGAGAAGAGGGGCGTAAATTAGAGGAGAAAATAGTTGCATACGCTCAACAGAACAGCATTCGAATTATTGGTCCTAATGGAATGGGTGTAGTTTCAACTCGTGTGAATTTAACAGCTGTTATGTGGCCAGTTACGGGCTTGAAACAAGGGGGAATGGCCTTTGTATCCCAATCAGGAAATATTGGTACCATTGGATTAACTGTAGCTTCAAGAAGAGGAATCGGCCTTAATGTCTATGTCTCTGCTGGTAATATGGCCGATCTAACAATGGCTGATTACTTAGAATATTTTGGTAGATATGACTCGCAAACCAAAGTTATTGGCTTTTATGTCGAAGGGGTACAAAATCCGAGGCGATTTGTGAAATTAGTGAAAGAAATATCAAAGAACAAGCCAGTCATTATATTAAAAGCAGGAGGAACAACAGCTGGTAGTCGTGCTGCCCTTTCGCATACGGGAGCAATTACTGGCGATGACCAAGTCTTTCGAAATATTCTAGAAAATGCAGGAGCGATACTTGTTGATTCCCTTGACGAAATGTTTGACCTTGTGTTAGTTTTTTCTCTATGGGCCGAAATGAAGTTTCCACGAGGTAAAGTTGTTATTTTAACAAGGGGTGGTGGTTGGGGGGTAATGGCAGCGGACGAATGCTCAAGACAGGGAATAAATCTAGTTCCATTAAATGAAAATGCGTACAAGAAAATTGATCAGCTACTCCCACCATATTGGTCGAAAGGAAATCCGATTGATACCGTTGCTTCACTAAACTTAAACGATGTTAAAGAAATTATCCAAATTATCTTTGATGAAATGCCTATGGTTGAAGCTATATTTCTCTTGGGAGTTGGAGGAATAGCTTATTTAGCAAATCTAGCGAAAAAATCCCCTTTCATTCTTGATGAGAACAAAGATCAACTTGATCTTATCTCTGATTTAGAAGTAGATCTTTTTAAAGAAGTTATCAAGCTCTCGCGAAGTTACAATAAACCTATTCTGATAACGACTTTATTGACAGCTCATAATTCGCCATCAATACAATTTCTTGAGTCACAAGACTATCCTATCTTCCCTAGCCCCGCTAGAATGGTTCAAGCTTTTCGTTATATGGTTAATTATTACCGTTGGCGACTTAGGTTATAGCTATAATTTATTAATAAAATTTTGAAATCATAGCTTGAGAAAGCAATAATATTGTGCTCACATCAATAAAACCAAGACACAACAATAAGAGTCCAATAATCAATTCGTCCTCTAATATATCTCTACCAATACTTTCATAGATAGAAATACCAACAAGTAATCCCCAACGGACATGTTCATCTATCTCATTTTCTAATCTAGTATAGACATCTTGAAAGTTTTCTTGCAAAGCTTGAAGACAAGCATAAGAAAGGCCAGCAAAGCGTTTTATCCGTTGATCGTTTGAATAGAAAAAAGCTTCAAACTCTTTTGCCCGATTATACTCTCTACGCATGAGAATGAAGGAGAATGCTCTTAACAACACAAGAAACCGATCAAAGTAACCAGAACCCCGTTGTTGAAGTCCTTCTTCAATGAATGCCCCTAAATCAGCAAGAGACTTTTCAGTTTCCAGAAAATAACTCGCAGTAATCCCTGCTGCTTTAATATCTAAAGTATTACACTGTAATAACGCCTTTAAAACATCTGTGATTGTTTTATTCTCCTTGAGAATGTTGAAAATCTGTTCATAATCAGGATCTAGATCCTTAAGTCCTAATAAGCGAATGTGGAAATTTTCTTTCTGTTTCTCATCATTAAGAAGTGATAAATAGGTTAGAATTAGTGCTGAATCTGTTCCGAACTTCGAATGGAACTCTATACCTCTTTTTATTATTTTTTCAAGTTTTCCCACTCTAATTCCTGGATCAGAGATCAACGGAAGCAAGAAAGCAGCACACATCATTGCAATTCTGCGACTCTCCTTGTTTGATAAGTTGGGAATGATTGATTCAGAAATAAAGTCAAACCCCTCTTCTGCTCTTTCAGCGTTGATAGCTGCCAGTGTGAGTCCCACTAAATAATTGTCTGGACTCCCCATTTCTCCTGGATTGTAAGCTTCTAAAATTGCTTTAAGACTATCTTTCTGCGTATCTTGAAATTTCGCCAGAAGGCCTAAACCAACTGCATATCCTTGCTTTACAAAATGATCAGCTTTTTTGATCTTTTTCTTAAATTCATTATAGCTTTTTTTTTGGATTTTTTTATTGTTAGAGAAGAAACTATTTATTCCTATAGCTATTGCTGCAGTCATCTTTATTGTTGTTAAGGGATCATTTAGAGAGTCTTTTAACGTTTTTTTCTGCTCTTTTCCTCCTTTAGAATCTTGGACTGATGAAAATGCTAGTCCAGTTAGAGCAGCCCGTTTTATTATCAAGTCCTGGCTCTTTCCAGCGTCTTTCAACTGTTTTAGCTTAAATTTTCTCTCTAACTGAGGATTAAACCCTATAGCTAACGCGAGTGCTTCGCGTTCAGTTGACGACCTGCCTTTAAGATGCTCCTGAACAAAGACTGAAAAATTCAACTCATTTTCCACAATAAGGCCCTCATTTCTGTAAGAACATACCAATCTACGTATTATTTTCTTATATACTTTATTATTCCAGAGCTATTTAATTTATAATCGTAAATAAATTATAAAAAATGTTAAAATAACCTATCTTTTTGGAAACTAGGTCGTTTTGGAAGCCAAACTCGAAAAGTAGATCCAATTCCGACTTGGCTATCAACAGTAATACGACCATTATGGATCTCAATTATTTTTTTAGAGAATGCTAATCCAATTCCACTTCCTTCAATTATGTCTGATGAGTACTCATGACCTCGTTCGAACATAATAAAGATTCTATCACGTTGATTATCTGGAATTCCTATTCCATTATCTTGAAATACGAAAATATAAAAACCTTCCTCTTCTTCAAGGAATATATCTAGATGAGATTTCTCTTTTGTATTATCTTTGTATTTTAGGGCATTATCTATCAGATTTACAAACACTTGATGAATTCTTTCAGGTTGACACTTAATTTTAGGATAAATTGCTGGGTTAATGTTAATTTCGAAATTCTCGAACCCTACTTTGGATTTTATTGCATTAACTGCACTATGGATGATTTCTAAGGATAAAACTTCTTGAATGGCAATTGTATCCTGACCCAGTCTACTGTATTCTAAAATATCTAGAATTAACCGTTTAGCATAGTCAGTATTCTTCTTGATTCTATCAATATAGAAATTTATCTCTGAATTTAGGGAATTTCCGAGATCCTCCAAGAGAGCTTGGATATATCCTTGGATGGAAACAATAGGAGCCTTCAAGTCATGACTAATAGAGTATACAAAACTTTCCATTTCAATATGTTTTTGTCTTAATGCCTTAGTTCGCTTGATGAGTTTATGTTGAAACTCAGTCTTTTGTTGAGTCTCACGTATAAGTCGGTCTTGTCTGTCTTCTAATGCTTTGGTTGTTTCTTTTAATCTATCAATAAGAGTATAAATCGCAGTATCATCTTCAATCACTAACGCTGCTCCAATAAATTCATCTGAATAGCCAAATAAAGGTGTAAATGAGATATTTACTATGATCTTTTTCTTTTTTATAGTTAATGGGATTTCATTTGAATGAAAACTACTTCTTTCGTCGAAACTCTCCTCCATGAGGTGTAATATTGATGTTGAAGCAAGACCTTTGAAATGCTTTAAAAAAATATCATTCATATGATCTCCTAGCACTATTACCCCAATCAATTGTTGTAGATAATTATTGATATACCCAATTCGTTTATCTATATTAATACCAATTATACCAATTGGTAAGTTATTCAAAATTGCTTGATGATACTCTTTTAATTCCAAGATTTCTTCTTCTATTTTTATAATAGGACTCAGATTTGTAAATGCAAGCATTACTCCTTTAAAATGCCCTTCCCTATAAAACGGTGCAGCTTGAATTAAAACTGGAAGTGTTGTCTCATCTTTCTTAAGTAATTCTGCTCGATATGAACTACGGATCCCCATTTTTTGTTTCTTGGTTTCAGTGTGCACTTTAAAGATTGCATTATCACTAACTATTGTCGCATAACTTTTATTTTTCAACTCTTCAGTAGTATATCCTAATTCATCTTCAGCCTTAGGATTCAGGTAGAGGATTCGAAAATTCTCATCTTCTAGAATCAAACCCTCATCTATTGATCTAAAAATTTCTTCCTGAAATTCATTTAATTCTTCTAAGTCAATTTTTGCTTTCAGAATATTATTTTTAGATCGTTGAAGCTGATAGGTTAAAAGCTTCGACTTAATAAAACCTCCAAGCGCGTTAGAGATAAAAATTAATTTTTCTTGATCCTCATCAGTGAATCTTTGCATATTCTGCCTTTTTATGTGTAATATGCCAATGATTTCATTCTCGAACTTTATAGGGATACAAATTTCGTTTTTGTCAAGATTATCTATTTGGGATTGACTTGAAGTGGCTGAATATGAGGATGTAAGTTTTTTTGTTTGTACAGTCTTTCCCAAGATACCTCGATGAAAATCTTGAATAATTTCGATCCCAGATCTATTTTCATTGCCAGATATGAATTTTAAATTGGTATCCACTTCCCCTATACACTGAATAATCTCAATTTCATGATCCACAAGGTAAAAGTATACCTTTGAAACAAAAGGAATCTCACCAATAATTAATTCTGTTATCGATTTAAAAACAGCATCAAAACTAGTACTCACTGATATTTTGGTCAAAATTTTAATTAAGGGAATTCCTAATTTGACACTGACCGCTGATAAATTACGCTTAAATTTTCCACTTGGTTTTATACTGTGAGATACCTCATCCAAAGTGTACGGCATCCTGTAAAGTGTTAAGCAGCGGAATATGACATGTCAATTCTTCACTAACTCTCTTCCCATTTAAACATATTAATTCAAACACATCAAGTTATCAAAATTGATGAAAATATATTATTTAATTTTATTCACGCGAGGTCATCAACTAGCCCGTTGCCGCAGCTAACCTCCATCGTGTAGGATGTAACAACAGCCTCTATCCTGTCAGCATTAACAGCGTTCAGGAATGCTTTTTTCAGAATGTTATACGCCCCATTCACATCCACATTTATGATTTCATACTTTTATTACAATGAAACCTTGTCACTTTAACTAATTGGAGAAATATCTCCAGAATATAAACTAAAAAATAGAGAATTTTAACTAAATTCCATGAGAATTATAGATAGTTTCTAAATCAGGACTGTATCTGATTATCTGATCAGAAAACTGGATTCGTGAACAGAAAGATATACGTAAAACTTATTAGGGTCTTCAGTATAAAATTTAATAACTACATATAAGATGAATTCACATACAGTAAGTGATGGTTAGGGAGAAATCCAATGTTTTTTCAACTGACTCTGGACCAAAAAACAGGGCCTCTATTTCGCTTCTTACTATTTATCGGATTTTTTATCACATGTGTGATAATCCCTGCAGCTAAAATAATTCCTTTTTTCGAACGGAGTGAATGGCATTGGGGAGGGGGGGATTATTCATATACTCTCAAATTTTCTTATTTCTTTGACTCGTACTACATTCATGAATCTGGATATATAAGATATTATTTTGAGAATTTTCATATTAAAGACCAAATTGATTATCTCGCAATCCCAGGTTGGAGTATGGTTCTGCTAGGAATTCTAGTACTAATTCTTGCGATAGTTGAGTTCTTGAAGAAAGAGAATTTTTCCATCCTTTGGTGGTTATCCATGTTAACCATTATTTCAATTGTTATGGAATGGTTACTCATGATCGTAATAATGATTCAAGAACCATGGATAGTTGGAACCTTTTTTGCAAGTACTTGGTATCCGCCTGTCCTCAATATATACCTCTTGGTAATAATGTTCATCGGGATTATCTGTTTAATAAGTGCAAATTGGCTAAATAAGTTTTATAAACCAATTGAGTCATAATTATTGAAGATAAATGGTGAGAATTTAATTAAGTATGCTTGAGAAATTAAGGATAGAATCCAGTCAAATCCTTAATATCCAAAGTTTATTTTACTATAAAGAATATAATTTCGTTTTAATCAGATTATATATCCCCTATACACTGAATAATTTCAATTTCATGATCTACAAGATAAAAGAAAACCTTTGAAATAAAAGGAATCTCATCAATAATTAATTCTGTTATCGACTTAAAAACAGCGTCAAAACTAGTACTCACTGAAATTTTAGTCAAAATTTCAATTAAAGGAATTCCTAATTTTACACTGACCGCCGTTAAATTGTGTTTAAATTTTTCATTTGGCTTAATATTATAAGATACCTCGTTCAAAGTATATGGTATCCTGTAAAGCGTTAAGCAGCGAATTAAGACTTGTCAATTCTTTCCTCATTCTCTTCCCATTTAAACATATTAATTCAAACAAATCAAGTTATCAAAATTGATGAAAATATATTATTCAATTTTATTCACACGAGGTCATCAACTAGCCCGTTGCCGCAGCTAACCTCCATCGTGTAGGATGTAACCCAACAGCCTCTATCCTGTCAGCATTAACAGCGTTCAGGAATGCTTTTTTCAGAATGTTATACGCCCCATTCACGTCCGCATTAATGATAATGTCTTGTTGAGATTTGAATAACCCTCTAGTTATTCTTCGGCCTAGATATTGGTTATGATGTTCGATGGACTCGTTATCCAAGAAAGAACATTTACTCGAATACCTTTCTTCTTGTTTAATGACCGTTATTCCATGTTCTGTGGCTTTATAGTTTAGTTGTTGAATTAGCTTGTAGTAAGGAATGGTGACAAAATTCTGGGTATTTTTTTTTACCTAGGTGGCAGTTTTGTTTCCAATCGGGATTGTATCCAATCACCATTGTTCCGATGTCATGTAGTACACAGTACTCAATTATTTTCTTACTGATCTTATGAAAATGGTTGTTTATTTTCTTATTGCGTTTAATAGTTAATTTTTGTATGACTTTCCCTGTTTTTATTCCTTGACGGTCATAGGTTGATTGAATTCGGGCTCGTTTTTTGTTATAATATTGATTAATGGATTTAACAACCCCACCTTTGATAATAAATGGTTTTAAGCCATTATTATTGACAGTAGTTATGATGTTGCGCACCCCTAAATCAATTGTAATGATATTATCCTTACTCAAGGGTTTAGGATGAACTTCTTTCTTATAGACAATTTCTACCATATACCCCAACCCTTTTGGGATAATTCGTACCTCTCTGATGTCTGCTTTGTCGTAAAGTCTGGTTTTTAGTCGAAAACTCACTTTTTTTGGGAAAAGAAGGATGTAATCCTTTATTTTCACCTGTTGGTTCGTAAAAACCAGTATAAACTCTCCATTCTTCGATTTGTATCCAGGAGGTTTTGGTCTTCCGTTAAATTTTGAATTGTCATTCTTCCACGCTTTGATGGTTATGAAAAAGGATTTCCAGCTCCTATCAAGAATTTTCAGTACTTGTTGCGCTGTTTGAGCTGGAAGTTGGTGATAATTATCAGAAGTTTTAAGCAGGTGATACAAGGAATTATACCGAATCCATTTATCATTATTGAAAAATTCCTGACGGATCAGGTAATTTCCTTCATTGTAGAGGTTCTTTGATAAATGACAAAGCCAAGAGAAGTTTCTATTCGGTTTTACCCAGATCTGTTCTGTACGAGTGACCATCAACTGCAAAACTTCACTTTGATTGAATATTCTCCGAGGATTTCTGTTCTAAGTTGTTAAAATATACGAGTTGTAACTGGTGGGGTTTTGGTCGTTTTCGCTTCCGTTTTGCATGAGCTCGGTCATAAATAGCCTGAGCTAAAACCTCTGGAGTCTTCAATAACTTCGAAGGTGGGAAGAATAACCTTATTCTATGAGGCATAAGATAAGTGAGCCATTCTTCTGTAGGAGTCAGTATTTGTTCGTTGCGTGTCACAAACAAATCAATGTATTGTGCTGTACAAATTTCAATAATTTCATAGTTCATAAGATTCGCAGCATGACGCCAGACTAATTCCACTTCTAACCCCATATGAATTAATTTCTGGACAAATAAAGGATCATCACAACCAACGTCCAATAAAATCCGACGGGGTCGTGAGTTTTGTTTTTTACCCTTGTAAGTGGAGGAATCAGGTCTTTTACGATCAATTTGACATATTTTGAATCCTCCTCTTACTCTTGTTAATCGTAAGGCTTTGTCTACTATAGAGGGATGTACCCAGAAAACAAAGATTTGATCAGTACTTAATGTTGGTTTAGGAAATAATAGGTGTTTACGCTTCCAATGTAGTAATTGATTGATAGTTTTTACCTGTACCTCAATTTGCTCAAAAATATCCTCAAGTAAATCTGTTCCTTTAGAAATTGGTACCAGCTGGAACGAACACTCATAGAAGTTGGAGAAAAAATCTAACTCGTCGGTCATATTTCAAATACTCCAGATCTCTCGATGAAATTTTTTTCAGCTTATGTGAATAAGTATTACATACACTCCTGGAATTGGTGAAAGAGGAATTTCGTAGATGTGAGGTTTGTTGTCTATCATAATTACTTTCAGGCATAATATAAGAACCATAATTTTGTGTTGAAAAGTTATGAGGAGTCTTTTGTCTAAAATTCCCGAAAGTGGGTTGTAGAGTATGATGTGAGGAGAGAGGAAGGGAAGAACCAAATCTTCCATCCTTTGAAATCTTGTTTTTACTAAGATACTCTCGTAGATATTCGAGTAGATCATCTGAACTAGTAATGATTTGGTCAACAGAGGGCATTAACCGCTTTAATGTTTGATATAACAACTCCCCAATGGGCCAATAGGATTCAAAAAGAATCCAGATGGGATAAGCATAGAAACGTTTGAGATGGCTACACTTAGCTTCTAGATAAATGGCTTTATGACGTAATCGGATCCAAACATACTTTGAAAAAGACCAATATGACAAAAAATTTGCCTACAAAACTGTTTGGCAGTGTACAAAACTGTTTTGTGATTTACAGAAGTCCCAAAAGCAAAGAAGACTACCAATAAACCAGTTTCAGCAAGAATTAGGCGAAGGATTGCATGATACCCTCCTGAATCTCATCCCCCAAGTCCAGACGGAAAAGGAATTCTGTGGACTGATCAAAGGAGTTTTTCATTATACTGCTATTCAGACCTTAGCTTTAAGGAAAAAGATTAAACTCCCTATGAAGAAGTTTATATTTCAAAAAATACTTCGTCAAGTTCTACCAAAAATCCCCTCATTGGCCCTAAATCAAAGGAAGATACTCCTTGCAAATGCCATCCTTCTGGTTGGTGATGCCTACTATCAGTTAACACACTCCTCCTTAACTATCCCTACATGGGTAGCTCAATATCAAACTGAAACAACCTGAAAAAGACCTCTTAAGTGATGAAGTTTGCATATAGATAGGTTTTTCTCTGGATATCTTTCTTGACAAGTCTATAGATATCCCCTTCGTGATAGTTATAGAACTTGGAGGGTGATTTAACCCTCTCAAACAAATCATATTTGAATCCTTAAACAGATAGCTCTTTTATCTATCTATATTCATGAGATCTGAAAATAGTATTAAATAATGTCCAGACTAAAACCCCAGAGTATATTACAATTATGATAACCAATTACTAGCAAGCTGGTTCAATTTATGGGCACGTTTATCCCCCACCTATGTGAATTCGAGAAATATCTCTTTCAAGAATTCTCAACAAAGATTAAACAACGAACAACACCTATAATTGCTATTGGAGGATTTTCAGGAACAGGAAAAGATACAGTTGCTCGTTTTGTCCATCAATACTTTGAGAAAAAATTTAACATTTCTTTAAAAATCACTGGCGCTGGCGATTTTGTACGGAAAATAGCCATTGAATCAGGATGGAAAGAAAGAAACCTAGATGAATTTATGAAACACATTCAAAAAACCCAAAACCAAGAGTTCGCCAGAAAAGTAGACATTGAAATTGAAAAATATGCTTTAAAAACTGCACTTTTGGAAGGGGGTATTTTTATCGGACGAATGGCCCCCTATGCAATTGGAACCCATGGAATAACCATTTGGTTAGAAGTAGTCGCTCAAGTAATAGCTAATCGTATTTCTCATGATGTAAATAGGTCTGAGTATGGTATGAATGAAGATGAACTCATTCAGAGAATTAAATCTCGAGATAGAACTGACGGAGAACGCTTAGAAGAAATTTATGGTATATCGTTTCGAGATAAGAAAAATTTTGACCTTACTTTACGGAATGAAGGGTATTCTATAGAAGAACTCAAGGAAATGATCGAAAAATTCCTAGATAAGAAATTATCCTCAATTCATGGAGAGTAACAACATGAACCTCGAAGAACTAGAAAAACAAGATTTAATTAAAATAATCAGAATGTACGCTAAAAACTGGTTAGCTCATGACGGATGTTGGTTTTTAGCAGCCGAAAAAAGACATGGACTTGCTGAGGCAATCCAGATTGACAAAGAAGGATGGAAGCATTTTACTGTAGTTGAAGCAAAACGAATAATGAATGAATTTGACATTCCTCAAAATTCAGGGTTAGAAGGATTAGAAAAAGCTTTGGATCTACGCTTATATTCATCTATAAACACCCAAGAAGTTAAGCGAGTCTCCTCAAACAAGTTAATTCTAAAAATGAAAACATGTCGAGTTCAATCAGCGAGAGAAAGAAAAAATCTTCCATTATTTCCTTGCAAAGAGGTAGGAATCGTTGAATATAGTGGTTTTGCCAGTACCATTGATAATAGAATAAAGACAAATGTTATCGCATGTCCCCCAGATCCAATGGAGCGTGATTTTCATTGTGGATGGGAGTTCACTATGTAGAATAACTTCCAAATATTGAAAGAAGAATGGATTACCTTTATTCCGACCAAACCCATCCACATTTTGTGCATTTATAGTAAGTTGTGGTTTCCCATTCCTCCTTCCTTCTATTCTCTGCTTCCCAATACCGAGCTTCGTAATGATTACAACGGGGACACGCTACTTTAATACTTGGTCGAATATCAAATTCTTCTTCAACCACTGTCATCTTTTCTTTTTCATCATGAGTGATCCTACTTGAGATTTGATAAGAAGATTCTTTAAATTTGTCTTTCGATTCTGTTTTACATACTCTACAAACCAAGGTGATAGTATCATCTTTATTTCGTTGAGGAATTAGGAGTGCGCCACATTTTTCACAAAAACTAACCACTAGAGACTCACCATTCCTAGAATATTGATAAATTATCTCGTTTGATCACTTTAATAATTGGATAGTAATTTTTTTCATGAGAACATGACGGAAGAGTGGTTTTTATGTTTGCTTTCTAAATGTTACTTTTCTCCCTTTTAAAGTTTTTAATAAGGACATCACACATCTAGTTGATTATGAGTAATCTCCACTATCAGGAAAAATAAGTAGTATTTTATTAAAATTAAATTCCTTCTAGTGTAAATATGCATTTAGTTCCTGTCTTGGTAGCGCATAATGGATCCTCGGTCATCCGAAACTTCTTTCCAAGTACTTCAGAGGCATACCCACTCCAAATATGACCTAAGAACCTACAGAAAGAAATATTTTTCCCCCGATCCTTTCCACAGATATCAACATCACCATAAAAAAGCAATTCATCGATCTCATCTGGAGGTAATAAACCAATTCCTTTTAGAATTTGGTGCCTCTCTATCCCGTGGAATGTTTGTCTTATACTTCTGACCATTAGAACACCAATTTGATGGGCAAGTTCTTCGAGACGCTCATCCTCCTGTAACTTAAGATAAAAAACTTCAATTAACTTCAGAGGATAATCTTCAATATCTTTACGTTCTAGAATTGCTGGTTCATATTCTTCTACAACAGTTCGTGTTCCCTCCAGTAAGAAACGGGTTGCATCCTGAATACTAATGCCTCTACCGAGAATCGGATTAAGTAAGGATCCTGCAGAGAGTAGAACCTCCTTTTTTTCTTCGGCAGTTGGCTGGACTGATTCCGCAAAAACATCCTCAGAAGCTCTAAACTGCAGCTCATAAGCAAAGCGAGGGGGAAGAAGCTCATTTTCAATGAAAGAAACTTTTACATTAGATTCTACAAATGAATATCCAAGACCTTTAACAATCGCTAATAAAAGAAGTTTAATTAATTCTGCATCTTTTTCTGTTGTAGCTCTCCAAATACGACCCCTACCTAGAAGAACTCTTCCTAGACGTACATCTTCTGCCCACTCAATTTCACAAGGAGAAAAACCTAATGAAGCTAAGAATAATTTAGCTTGAGTTAGTGTGTTATCAGAGGAAGTTAAAGTGAAGCTAGATTTCACTAGGTCGTTAATCATAGTTTCTATTGACTTTCTAGTTTCTAATGTGTCCGACCGATCGATTAGTTCCTGTGACAGTTTCATTACAGCCATAGTTAAAAATCTTTTGATTTTTACTCCAGCAATCGCTTCAGAATGGCTCGGGCGTGGTTCAGTCAAATTTTAGACCTCTAATCTTTCGATATAGAGCTTTCGACAAAAATATAATAACAGATTTATATCTATATAAATTAGTAAAAATCAAAAGGTAAAGATGATTTAAAAAGGATTTGTTAAGAAGCTTCATTTTTATAAAGTAAGTATAGAATGAAAACTAAGTCAGTACTAGACACATTCAATTATCAAGTATATCCGAGCCAAAAGCAATGAATAGATTCATCCGATTTTTTAAAAAACTGTTTGTCCCAGAGCTCTCACACGATGCCTCACGTGAAGCAAAGAAAAGAATCGAAATTGCACGAGGTATTTCCGAGGATCAGATTTATGTTCAAACAGTTCGAAACGCATTAAAAGTTGAAGATGCCACCCTTTCTGATAAATTAACATTTGCTTTCACCTCCCTTCCTGAAGCAAACTCGAATTTTTCATATGCAAAGGACATGTTTCTAGACATCCTTGAATTTTTAATGGGTAATAATGAGATTTCTTCAGAAGAAGTTAATCTATATAAGACTCAGCTGGAGAAAATCAGCTCTCTTGAAGATCTAATGATGAAAATGGCTGTATAGAAACCGAGGAAACAATAGAAAATATCAATTATCGTAAAATAGCATTATTGGTTTTTTTTTAGTCTGTCTCCGTAGTTACAATTTTGTCACGATTAGTATACACGAGTAGTCCTGCTAGATCTTCAAATGTTTCTTGTATATGATCCCCAGTTTTGGCGCTAGTTTCAAAAAAATTGACCATCTGGAGGCGGTCTTTGGCTTGTTCCCCCTCCTTAAACGAAATTTGTCTCTCATCAATTAGATCATTCTTATTTCCTACAAGATACATTCTGACATCAGGTGAAAACTTTGTCAATTGTTCTATCCATAGCGGTAATTTTTCAAGTGTCTCTTTTCTGGTAAGATCATACACCAGAAGAGCACCTGATACCCCTTGAAAGAAGACACGACCAACTTGAGACGACCGAGCGTGTCCGCCGATATCCCATATCTGGAGCCCGACTTTGTACTCTTTACCCTCAAAAGGAAGATTTACAGTCTTAACCAAGAAGTTAGCACCTATTGTTGCCATGTAATCCCCTGGAAATCGATCTTCAACATAACGTAAGACCATCGACGATTTTCCTACACGAAATTCGCCAAGGAGGAGGATTTTTGCTAGGAAATTATAATCAATCCTTTTTGTCATTCTGATCAACAGCTATTAATTAATGTTTGATATAGTCTTGGCATATGTAGTATAGAAGACTTGAGTGTTTCCTTTTACGAGTTCCATTAGATGAATACCAAATGATAAGCTACTATTTGGAAGTGAAAATTTAAGTAAATATTCTTTCTTGTCACACACTTTACACGAAAAAGGAATTAAAATAAGTTTCCAATTTTAAGAACAAACACTTTGAACATCAAAATTCCTACAATCCCACACGAAAAATAGAAATATTATATCTTTTCAACCTTTGATGAATAGAAATGCGACAATTCTTAAGATCATTTAGCGATATTCGTAAATTTATTCGCCGAGGATCACCAAAAGATGTTGTAAAGGTATGTCCCATCTGTCTTACAAATAATCTTGAGGTAATCCCCAATAGTTTCTTAGGATTGTTATCTCCTCCATATTATTTATGCCGAAATTGTGGATATAAAGGAGCAATTTTTGCTGAAATAGACCAAAAGCAATATGAAAGTCTAGATTTAGTAGCCGATACAAACTCCTCTTCAGGAGGGTGAATTGTGTCGGATTGTTTAACAATTCTAAAAAGTTTAATTCGCTTAAATTCTGAGAATCCTCCTGGAAATACACGTCTTAACATTGAATACATACAAGAATGGGCAGAGGGAAATGACATCACAGTTAGAACCCAATGGTATCAGGAAAATCAAGCAAATATTATCTTAACTATTGGAAAGGCAACGAAATCAATAGTAATGTGTGGACATTTAGATACTGTCCCAACTGGTGATTTAAATAACTGGAATTATGATCCCTTTAGCGCGAAAGAAACAGAGGGATATATTTATGGTCGTGGTTCAGCTGATATGAAGGGGGGGGTTTCAGCTTGTTTAGGAGCACTTAAATCCTTAAATAATACCGTTAATGTAGATAAACTGAATTATCAAATAGTATTTCTTGGAACATCTGATGAAGAGGTGGGCCTTGGCGGAGCTAAAGCTGCAATGAAGCTAGGAGTCATGGATAATGCGGAATTTCTCATTGTGGCAGAACCCACAAACTTGAAAGTCGGAATCGCAGAAAAAGGAGTTTTATGGATGACTATTCGATCTTATGGGAAATCTGCTCATGGTTCAACTCCAGAAAAAGGAATTAACGCTATTGAAGAATTGGTAAAGCTTTTTCCATTATTGAAAAGCGCCATTCCTCTGGTTTTCCATCCTATTTTAGGCCAAAGTACTCTGAATATTGGTAAAATTAAGGGGGGTGAAAGTGCAAACGTTGTCCCTGAAAACGCTGAAATTCAATGTGATTTTCGATTAGTTCCACCTATAAATATAACTAATTTTGCTAATGAAATCACTTACAAAATAAAAGAGATTGAAAAATCAAGCCCTGCTCTATTTGAAACCGAAATAAATCAGATTATGCTACCTATATCTAATTCTCAAGAAAATAAATTTACACAACATTTTATGGATGTGAGTAATAATCAGACACCGATCGGTTTGAACTATGGAACTGACGCCGCTGTTCTCGTCACTCAAGCACCACAATCAATACCCTTTGTCATATATGGTCCTGGTGATCCAAAGGCCATTCATAACGCAAATGAGCGGGTTTTAATTTCAGAGGTTTTAGAGGTAGAATCAGTCCTTATCAAGTTTTTGAAGAAAATTACTCAAATAAACAAATAGTTTCCTTTAAAGCTTGATGTGAATAACTATCTAATTCTCAAAATGGTCTCCTAATCTTAAAACCTGTTTGTCATGATACTATACTTCTTCTTTGTCCCCAAAGCATATATATCAAATTTCTTTTTCTTAGGAGTTTCTATTACAAGTCGAAGAAGGAATACTAATGAAATAGGTTTTAATGGCTCTTCAGAGGATTTACCACTATCATAATCTTTGGATAAATTCTCAAAAGTTTTCTTCGTTTCATCAATGCACTTTTTTAGGTCTTTATCTAAAGAAATAACCCCAAATAATTCTTTAAGATCTTTGTCATTCAGTTTTTTTGGGTCAGATATGGAATAAGATTCTGCATCTTCTAGCTTTTGATTATAATCCTTTTCTTTCAACATCCATTTGTCTTTCTTCACCATAAATGAATAAGAATTCTTACTTCTACTAGGAATATATATTATAGGGACATGACTATCATGGAGTTCATATAATTTCCCAAATCCTTTACACTCAGGGCAAACTATTGGATTCCCCTTACATTCATAACATACAATCTTACCACTTCCACCGCATTTTTTACACACGATTTTACCTGTTCCAAAACATGAAGTACATTGGTATGTCTTTTTTTCTGTTTTCCTTTTTTCATCCCCTCTTTTATTTACTTCTTTAACATCTAAATCAAAAATAATTTTCCCTGAACCCTTACATTTATCACAACTTCTTTCTTTACCGTTACATTCCTCACAAGTAATAAATCGGGAGTCATTACAGCGGTTACAACTCTTAAAACCTTTTCCATTACATTCTCTACAGCGAATTTCCTTAAGATTCTTTAACATAGGTACAAAATCTTTCCCTTTCCAAACATTAGCATCAACACCTTCAGAGGAAAATGAAAAAAAAGTTATATCGTTTAACTTCAATACATCAATCTTTTCAGGTTTTAGTTCTTTCTCTATCGAAGTCTTTTTCTTTCTTGAAAATTGCGAATGAAAAAAAAGAAAGGCTGATTTTTCTACTTCCTTTACACATTCAGCTGCAGTAATTGCTTCTTTTTCAATACCGAATGATTTCTTCAATTCTTTTGAACTATTATTAGTCAAGAATGTGTTAAAAACTTCATCTGCGTCAGGTAAAAGCAACATCATTTCCAAACTCTCTTAATAACTTGATTTAAGATTTTACAAGATTCCAAATACCAGCTATGAGGACTATAACGCTACCTAAAGGTATTGGCAGAAAAATATTTATTCTTTCTCTTAATTAAAGGAAATCTGCTAGAGTAGATTTGTCTATTGAAAGTTTTAGAGGCTTTTTATAAACTCCTCTTGCTCTTCAGTTTCGATTGCTAAGGGATTTACCTTTCTTACATGTTTGATAGCATCCTCTGGGTTGATACGGTCAATAACTACCAATAAAGCTCCGAGTATTGTACCAGCGCGTCCATGTCCCTCTGTACTGTGAATCAACACAGGGATGTTTGGGTTTTCCTTCTGACTCTCATGGAAAAACTCTAGAATGGATTCGAGATCAGTCTCAGTTGGAATTGAAAAATTCTTAATTGGGAGATGTAGATAAGGTACTGCTAATAGACTGGCTAATTCTTCTGAAGTTGGAGTCTCCTGAAGACAAACCATCCCACCCCATTCAATTGTATTGAGAAAAGGAAAATCTTCTGCAAGTGGTTCGCTAGATCCAGCCAAACGATGTTTATCGATCCAATAAAGAAACATTTTTGAATCTCATCTTCCTTTCCTATTAAGATTTGATTTAGTAGATTATATCTTAATCATTAAACTCGATTATCAGCAGAAAGAAGGTCTTTTACTTGATGAAGAACATTGAATGAAGACCAAATGTCAACAAGTCTATGTTAGGTTAAGGTTTAGAAAAATCCTGCTATAAAAATTTGTTCATAGGAATTAAATTTAAATCAAATAGGGAAAATTGAGGCTAAAACTAGAGAATAATTAGTAAAAAGTCGTTAAAAATCAAGAAAACTTGCATCAAGAGAAAAAAGTAATAAACAAACTTGAAATGAACAATAATAAGCAAATACATAATTGTAGGTATCAAAGTGAATACAAAAGATTTTAACTTCTTACAACAAAAGGAATTTGTTATTCTATGTTTTCTGTTATTGTCTTTAACCTTTGCACAAATCGCATTAGGGCAATTATCTAGTAACAACATGATTAAACCATTTATGACACTGAATATTTCTTTATTTGAAATCATCGGATTATTTTTACCGTTATTTACAGGAATATATCTGTTTTTTAGCAACAAATCGAATCGACAATTTTCTCCTCTCCCACTAATCATATTCATAGGAGTCACGTTGATATCGTGTTTCATAATCGCATTATTGGGGATTACCACACTACCTGAAGAAGAATCTCCCGTCTTACCAGAAATTAACACCTCCACTCCTATCACGACTACAATGGCAACACAAAAAACTACTGGGCCAGTTTTACCACCCCCACAGACAATAGAATCAGGTCAACCTGATTTTAACTTCTTTCTAAACTTTTTACTAGAGCTGAGAAGTCTTTTTCTAATTGTAATAATTCTTTTACCTTTATTCTTAATATTATTATCCAGACGAAAATCCATAATGAAGAGAATTGCTTTAGTGGACACTGATAAAAGCCCAGTTATCAGCCAAGAAAGGGATTATAGAATGAGAACAGTATTAGAGTGCTATTATCAAGCATCAACTAGTCTAGAAGAACGTGGAGCTAATAATTCACCAAGTCTTACTCCTACGGAATTCCATGTAGATGTTGTCACAAAAACCTTAAGTCCACCCCCTTTAATTGACGACCTTACAAACTTGTTTGAAGAAGCAAAGTTCTCAAATCATAGCATTACAGATCAAAAAGTTGACCAAGCTAAATCTTTAGCTTCAAAAATCATTTTCTCTTCAGATTTATCGTCTGACCTCAATGAATGTAAAGAACCAGAGGAGATAGAATGAATATATTTTACATTATCATTTTAATAGTAGTAATCATTTTTACTTATCGAACCATAAATTCTTACAGCCAAGGGCAGATCAAAAAATCCGATTATGACTTTAAAAAAGCAAAAACAAGATATATCGACCCTCCTAGACCTAATAGCAACTCATATAATGAATTAATTCGTCTCATATCAAGTAATTATTCAAGAAGACACAAACAAGTAATATTGATGTTATCACAGTTAATACGGGATTATATGAAACTTACTGGAGAAGAAGATAAAATAAAGTGTAGTGAAAATCTTATTCTACTTATCAAAGATCCAAACGGTTGGTATCGCCATTACAGTGACGAAATGGCCCTCAAAACTCATTCTGGTACATTATATTCTAGGATTTTTCGCAAGAAAGATTCTTCTGAAATTTTCTATCAGAAATTACTCATAATTATAGAAGAAGTTCAACAAGTGCTTGGAATCCCATTGATTTCCATAATGGAGTAACGGTTATCATGAACATTGAGGAAACTGCAGAATTTTGTGTGAAGGTTTTAGATGAAATTAATAAGCATATTATAGGTAAAAGTAAAACTCTCCGTCATGTTATGTTGGCTTTTCTAGCAGATGGCCATATTCTTTTCGAGGATTATCCTGGTCTAGCAAAAACAATGATTTGTCGATCATTTGCAACAGCACTTGGGTGTGAATTTAATAGAATACAGTTCACTCCTGATCTGTTACCCCAAGATATTGTTGGATCGGAGATTTACAATCAAAAGAAAAATGATTTTGAATTTAAAGCAGGACCCGTTTTTGCAGATATAATTCTAGCAGATGAGATTAATCGAGCAACCCCAAAAACTCAAAGTGCTTTATTGGAAGCCATGGGTGAATATCAGGTGACTGTTGGAGGAATAACTTATTTTTTAGCGAAAGAGAAACCCTTTTTGGTTGTTGCTACTCAAAATCCATTGGAACTTGAAGGAACCTTTGCATTACCCGAAGCTCAAATTGATAGATTTCTTGCAATGATCAAGATTGGTTATCCTTCAAAAGAAGCAGAAAGGACTATTCTTACGAATCGGATTTTTCGGAAGAAAAAAGCCTTTGATGTTTCTCAAGTGATAGATAGGAAAACATTTTGGGATATGCAACGTTCAGTTGAAAGTGTTCATGTCTCTGATGAAATCAATGAATACATTGTTGAAATTGTACAAAAGACTCGTGATCTCCCTCAAGTAAAAGTAGGATCGTCTCCAAGAGGATCATTAGATTTAATGGCTTTATCACGCGCAAACGCGGCTTTAAACGGGCGAGACTATGTAATTCCACAAGATACCAAAGAACTTGCTCCTATTGCATTGGCACATCGCTTGATTCTTGAGATTAGCTCTTGGTTATCAGGAACCTCATCAGAACTCCTCATCAAGAAAATTTTGGATCAAATCAAGGCACCTCGTCGTGAATAAGAACAAACAATTAGATCATAACATCCCATCTCTGGAGGATTTTTTCTGAAATATAAGTATAAATTTCAAGTTCTTCTAAATTTAACATTTATACTCTTAATATTAGCTATTATATTTCAGTATTGGCTGGTTGCCGCAATAATCCTTCCAATTCTAATTATTTTCTTTTTTTCGCTCACTCCCGAAGAAATTGACCTAAAGAATCTTGTTATAACCCGATCGATCTCCCGAAACAAAACCGAGGAAAAAGGTGAGCTTATTTATGTAAAATTAACCGTTGAAAACAAAGGAAAGCGAATACCTATCCTTGAAATACTTGATTTAATACCCGAGGAGTGTACAATAAATGAGGGGTCGAATCATTGGCTCCTAGAGTTTAATGAGGGAGAAAAAATGACATTATCTTACGCAATTCAAGGTCATCACCGAGGGCGTTACAATCTTGGGTCGGTGCAATTAACTGGATCTGACTTCTTCCATTTTCATTCTGAATCGAATGAATATCCAGTCTTTAACTCATTTGATGTGGTCCCAGCCCTGATCAAATTGAAATATTTACCTATTTATCGTCATCGTTTGTTACCAGAAACAGGTTACATCCCTAGTCTAATCTACAAAGGCCGAGACTTTGATTTTCAGGGAGTGCGCGATTACCAAGAGGGTGACGAAGTTAAAGCTATAAATTGGAGAGTTACAGCCAAATTTAACAGACTAGCAACTAATGAATATGCTCTAGATCAATCAGCCTGTGTGTATGTAATTTTAGATCATACTGAGTCAACAATTCGTGTACTCGAAGAAGGTGTAAAAGCTGCTTTAGCCACAGCAGAGTACCTTATTTCCCAACGGAATAAAATTGGATTTATTGGTGTTGGAGAATTCATCCATGAGATTCCTGTAGCACCAGGTAAACGCCAGCTTCTCAGAATTAACGAGTTTCTTATCGATGTTGAGGGATCATATCCTCCTTATGAGGAAACACTATATCTACGCTTAACTAAAAGACTCCTACCTACATTACCGCCTTTTTCTCAAGTTTTTTTCATTAGTCCGCTTTATAATCGCATTATTGTAGAATTTTTACATGAATTAGTTAAAAGAAATTATGAAATTATATTAATTCTACCTCGGCTTGAAAGTGAGGATGAAGGAGAACCCGATTCTTCACATCTATCCCAGATTGCAAATGCTCTCTTATCTCTCGATCAAGGGATTACATTAAAAAAGATAGCTCAATGGGGAATTACGCAAATTCATTGGTACCCCCAGGGCCCCAAATATGAATCAATCAAGATGAGACGTATAAAATGAAAATGCAGCAGATTATTTGGAGTCTTCAAATTACTCTGACACTAGGCTTTCTCATTTTCTCATTTATCCCAATTTTTTGGTTTATTTTCATATTATTTTTCTCCAATCTATCCATTTATTATATGTTATTCTTTGTTTCAACTGTTTTACTAACAATTCTTGGATTAATAGCAATCTTTGGGATTTTAACCTTAAGATTAGGATTTAGACCTTTTGTTACTGTTTTTTTCTCTTGTGGAATTTTCTTTTGGATTGAAAACCCATACTTACTTACTCTTGGTGTTATACTATCATGGATGTTCTATGAAATCTGGTTTATTTCATATAAATATCACCAACTCAATCAAGAATACGCAAATTATCCCTCCAATAGTATGGAACGACAAAAGCTTCTGAAAACTTTTCAAAGCCAGTTTGGTTCTACTTTTGTTCTCGCATGGATTGTCCTATCGATTTCATGGGGAATTTTGTTAATAGGACATAATTTCTATATCGAACTGGGTACAGGAGAGTATGGAACATTAGGAATTACTATCTCAGTAGCTATTATTCTCTTAATCTACTTAGTTCAGAAGCACATCCGCTCTTCAACTAAGAATTTTATCTGAAGTAGTAAAGATTATGCCTTTTTTTGTCATATTTTCGAAAGCATTTGATACACTGTCCTCAGGTGCATTTACAGCCTTTGTTAGATCAATAATAACTATAACTTCAAATCCATAATTTTTTGCATCAAGAGCTGTAAAATAGACACAATAATCTAATGCTAATCCACATAAAACAATCCGTTCAATACCTAAAGTGTGTAAAAAAGTAGATAAACCTGTCTCAGTAGTTTTATCATTTTCTAAAAAAGCAGAATAGGAATCAATAGTTTTATGGAAACCTTTTCGTAAAATTAGAGTTGCATTGACAGCCTGTAATCCTGGGACAAAATTGGCTCCATGAGTCCCTTGAACACAATGATCTGGCCATAATATTGGTCCTATACCAGGCGCTTCTAAAGGATCATAAGGTTTTTTCCCAGGATGAGCACTAGCAAAGGAGTGATGATTTACAGGATGCCAATCTTGGGTGAAAATTATTGGATTTTCAGTTTGATGAAATTTATCTGTTAAAATATTAATACCAGGAATGATTTGATTACCATCAGCCACAGGTAATGCTCCACCTGGTACAAAATCATTCTGCATATCAATCACAAGTAAAGCGTCTTTACTTGTGATCATAATAAAACCAGCTAGTTCAACACCTTCAATCTGCATTCTGGGTCTCACCTTTATATGGAATCATTCTATTTTATACATTCAGATGGATTATGACACTTTATACTCTAACAGTTCAAATGATTTCTGTAATAATAAACTTTATAATTTTACCATCTTTCTATCACATTTTTGATTTTTATTTATTGATAATGGAAAATTAAAAAATCAATATTTTGCTTAGTCTAGTGATGATAATAGATGTTCTACGAAAAAGATCGGGCTTTATTTACAGATTTATATGAATTGACAATGAGTCAAGGGTATTACGATTTGAATATCAAAAAAAACGCAACTTTTGACCTTTTTTTTAGGTCAAATGCTTTTAACGGAGGTTATACTGTTGCATGTGGTATTCCTCTTGCCCTAGAATATCTCTCCAACTTTAAATTCTCAGAAAGTGATATTAACTATTTAAGAGAACAGAAAATGTTTACAGAAGAGTTTTTGGAGTATTTATTAGAACTTCGGTTCACAGGAAAAGTTGAGGGAGTGAAGGAAGGTTCAATAATATTTCCTTATACTCCAATAATATCTGTCACAGGCCCAATAATCGAAACACAGTTGGTAGAAACTGCATTACTCAATATTATTAATTATTCAACGTTGATCGCTACAAAAGCAGCCCGAATAGTTAATGCAGCAAGGGGAGGAAAAATCATTGAATTTGGATTAAGAAGAGCCCAAGGAGATAGTGCTTTTATCGGTGTTCGTGCATCATTAATTGGTGGATGCGTTGGAACATCATTTGTACAGGGAGGGAAAATTTGGGACTGTCCAATAATAGGAACCCAAGCTCATTCATGGGTTCAAGCATTCAGCACTGAATTGGAGTCCTTTAAGTCTTATGCAGAGGTTTTCCCAAATAAATGCCTACTTTTAATTGATACTTATGATGTGTTGAAATCGGGCCTTCCTAATGCTATTAAAGTCGCTGAATTACTACAAAAAAGTGGTAAGAAAATATTAGGTATTAGAATCGATTCAGGTGACTTAGCATATCTTTCTGTTGAAGTCTATCGCGAGTTTACAAAAGCAGGATTCCCCAATGTTAGCATCGTCCTTTCCAATGAACTTGATGAGTATACAATTGATTCAATTGTTCATCAAATCAAAGAGAGAGGTAATAAAAATGAAGAAGAAAAGATGATTTGCACAGAAACGATTTCACACCTCACATATGGTGTGGGGACAAAATTAATTACTGGGGGACATCAGAGCGCGTTAGGAGGAGTTTATAAACTAGTTGCGTTAAATAAGGAACCTAGAATTAAAGTGAGTGAAAATGTAACAAAAACCATAAACCCTGGGATTAAAAAAATTTGGAGAATTAGTGATAATACTGGTAAATTTTTAGTTGACGTGATCGGCCTTTATAATGAGACCAAACCTCGTTCTGCTGATTGGGTTCATCATCCAATTGAACATTTAAAAAAATATCAATTACCCGAAGAGATTCGAGTTGAACCTCTACATGAAATTTTGTTGAAAAATGGTAGAATTAAAACAAACGAAAATTATGGCAGTTGGAGAGTGGCTCAAGACTATTGTAAGAAACAATTACGTTGTTTAGATTCAACATTCAAACGATTATTGAATCCCCACGTCTATAAAGTTAGTTTAACAGAAAAATTATACAACTTGAAGCTAGACATGATAAAAAAATTCACCCTGTAATCAATAACTCCTTTTAATCCTCTTAATCATTACTCGATCTTAACTCTTCCTTCTAAAATAATAAAAATAAAAAAAGTGATTCTTTTTTATTTTGGGCAAGAAGATGGACAATAAATCAATTACTACTATTGAATAATATTATTATACATTAACCTCTTTTATTTAACATACAAGATTAAACCCCAATACATGGATTTACTAATCTAAATAATCGACGATGCCTAATTATTCAACGCTTAAAATAATTTAGACAACATTTTCTTCACCTGAGGGTAACAATGTGCCTCTATATAAGATTTGTCTGTTGGGAGATGGGGGGGTCGGTAAAACGTCATTAAGAGAACGCTTTCTAGGAAAAGGATTCCAAAGTGGCTATATTTTAACGATTGGAGCTGATTTCGCCGTCCAAAACCTCGAAATCGATGGGATGCAATATAAATTCCAAATTTGGGATTTAGCTGGACAACAACGATTTGAAGCTGTGAGAGCTCTCTATTATAAAGGATCACATGGAGCAATATTAGTTTTTGATCGAACTCGACCTGAATCTCTTTATAATCTCGTAAACTGGAAAAGGGAACTTTTTACAAATGTAGGCCGTGAGATTCCTTATATAATCTTAGGAAACAAAAGTGATTTATCCAATGCAATAAATCAGGAAGAATTAACAAGTTTTGTTGAAAAATCACAGAAAGAAATATCTGATGTTTCTTTTGAGATTTCTTATCTCAATACATCAGCTAAGTCTGGTTTAAACGTAACGGAAGCTTTCACACAATTAGGTCGTACAATCAAAGGATATATTGAAACATACAAAGCTCAAACATCGAGATAATAGATAACACTCTCATTTTATTTGAAGAATTGCTTTATAAAAGGATATATCTCTCTAGGTTTCTGCAGAACAGTTAGCTCCGAGCTTAAATTCTGAATATTCCTCGAGTCAATATCACGGATCATTACTTCAATCTCATCTCCGTAAGAAAACACATCAGGATATTTTTTCACACATTCCTGACAACCCACGCAAAATTGAGGGTGAAATTGGATCCTTTTATTGTCTAGTTCTTTTATGGCGTTGAATTTACATACAGAAACATTAATGTGATTAGAAGAAACTGACTTAATTATCCGTACTGGCAATTTTGTCTTAATTTTCTGTGGTATAACATCTGTCGGCAAAATTCCCACTCTTTTTCCTGATTTTAACCCACTAGACACTAAATTGGAGATGAAGGAATCTGTTATCCCCAAGGCTAATTTTGCTGCCGTATTAGCGGTCAAAGGACATGCAATGATGCATTTGGTCCCGCTGTTGGCAAGACTCACCGCAACTGAAAAACTAGGATCTTTTGAAATTATTGAATAAGAAAAATCAGCTTTTTTAAGCATATTTTCGATATTATATTTTGCCACACTGTTCTCAAAAATAAAATGAAGATATTCTTTTCTCACGTCTGAATGTATTAAATTCCAGAAAAATCCGTATCTATTTGCTACGAGAGCTCCAGCGTTGGAAAAAACAAAAGTGATAGAAATAGATTCGTGATTCACTTTCCTAATTTGTTCAAAGATTTCTTCAAAAAAATGACCCCCACCAGTGTAACACCATAAAATAAAGGGAGTGGATTGATTAGATGAAAAAGGGTAGTTTGAGCTCAATGGATTGACCATTCAGCTTATTTCTAAGCATCTAATTTAGCTTTTTTCTTCAACTTTTTCAACTTTGCAGTTAGGGCCAAGCTTAACTGTCTTGCCACTAACATAATGAGTAATAACCCCTTCAAGGTAAACATCACCTTCGGCAAGAATCTGTTCAACTTGGAGCTGACCACGACCACTACCTTGCTCAATTTGAACGTCTCCATTGCAAAGTAAATCCCCTCCAATGGTACACTTAGAGTTCAACTCAGAAGAAAATGATTCTTGGCATTCCACATTATTTTTAATATTATATGATCCATTAAGCTCAGCAGTGACGCATAAGATTGTACCTGCTACTTTTAACGACCCACTTGATATAACATGACCTCCATTGATGTCTCCTTCAATCTCACCTGACCCTGAGATAGTTAATTTTTCGTGTGCAACTAAATAACCACCAATCTCACATGATCCTGAACTAATAAAAATGGTAGTTTCAAGAGGACCATCAGCCTTAATTGAACCTGAAGCCTTTAAAGTGTGTGTTTCCAAATCTCCTGGCAACGATGCAGATCCACTGACCTTAATCTCATCATCAGAAATTTTTCCGGAACCAGCAATGGAAATAGATCCTCCCCTCCAACCATCAATTCGTCCTGAGCCAGAGATTTTGATATGTGAATCGGTTACCTTTCCAGAGCCAGAGATACTGATGTAGGACAAGTTCCTTAGAAAACTCTTTTCTTTGGCAAGATTGATCTCTTCGTTCAATTGAGCTTCATATTTTGCTTTCAAATTGTCATATTCCTCTTGAGAAATCTCCTCATTCTTAAGACGAATATCCAATGATCTTATCAAGATTTTTAGGTCTTTTATCTCTCTATTAGACATTAATACCACTTTTTTACAGGATTCTTGAATTTTATTGAGAAATTTTTATAATAATCAAATTCTAAATGAATCAGATCTGCGACTAGTTAAATAATATTCTAAAAACCAAGGTTTAAGAACGTAACTACCGAGTTATTATAATTAACCAGAGGGTTTAAACATAGTAAGAATAATATTTTCTAGCAATTCGATGCCATAATCAGTGTTTTTTTAAAAGTACTCTTAAAATCAGTAGTAAATGACATTAGGGATATATAAAAACCTTGTGAGGATAAACAAATGAGCGAGGCGCTGCAGCAGAGAATAGAATCTCTTCTCAAGATTCTTGCCGACCCCACAAGGCAAAAAATACTCAAATTACTTTCTTCAAACCCCCAAAATCCTCAAAAACTCGCCAAAAAATTAGGTATCTCAAGACCCGCAGTTGAAAAACACTTAAAACTGCTTCTCTCAAATTATTTTTGCGAACGATCTGTTGAACCATTTCCGAAACCGCACTACGTTTATTATTTATCTGATCCAGGTATCGAATTGATTGAGATCATAAACACCTCTATTATTACATTTTTCCAATCTATGGATGGTATTGTTACAGCCGAAATCGAACAACTTGAACGAGACTTTGTCTTAGGACGAATTAACAGAGCAGAGTACGATACGAGAAAACCATTATTGATTAAAAAACAGAAAGAGTTAGAAGAACTTCAACTTACACGTATTTGGCTTGAGGAAGCAAAAAAGCTAGTATTGGAATATGGCGAAGAAAATGAATAGCTTGATTTAACCTTGTGCTAGTTTATATGAAGCATTTTTATGAGGCTTTTCATTGAACGAGATATTTCCGTGCGAAAAACTCGAAAACTAACATGTTGGAGTTCTATATTAGGGGGATTCGAAGGAGATCGGATTTCTATTACATCTAAATATTTTCTATATATTTTCAAACCTGCCACATTAACATCCTGCGGATATTCTAATGCGAAGCGATCTTCATCAAGTCGCACATTCACAGTACCTAAATACATCTTTGCTGAACTCGAAATTGCATCAGAAATCATAAGGATAAGTTCCGCTGCATCAGGAAGTCTTGGAAGTGTTGCCTTAAACCGAGCTGCAGGATCCTTGCCTCCCAAGATTGGGTGGTAATAAGAATCAAGGGGCATAAAGGTCTTTTCCTGAACAATACCCCCTTTAGTACGATGTCCATTGATCTCAATTGAGATATCTTCTTGTACCACATCAACTAATGTTCGATCATTGTCTGTTAAAGCATGGGTTCGCTCAACAGGAAAAGGATAAAGAAAATCAGCCTCCTTTAATAGAATTTCAGTTATCCAGAGCTTCTCTTTATAGATTACTGCCAAATTCATACTAGCTGGATCTTGTAAAAGGAGTAACTCAGGGCTTTTCATTCTACTTATTGCTGCAATACTTGTAGTTCTCATTCCTCCCACCTTATCCACGAGAGTATGAATGATAGCTGGTACTATTATCTTATCTTGGTATTGAATGTTCTTTGTTTCGCTATCGATGACAAGAGGATCTTCTTCTGGGACGTTATAAGCATGATGAATCCAAACATCTCCCTTTACAGCGAAGCGTCGTTGAATATTTTCTAATAATGATTTTCGCCCAGGAAAAGATAAATCCTCGCGATCCCCGAGGAGTTTTTTTCGAGGATTTACTTTTGGTGTTTTTTCCTCCATTGCAAGTAATCTCTAGCATTGTTGGTTAAAAAGGCTGCTAAAAGACTCATATATAATTCAATGTAGTGACTTCTTTTTCATATTAATATGAATTTAATTTGAATAAAGTTGATATAAATCAATTTTTACTGTATGAATATAGTACCTAGTGATTAGAAATATTATCCGTATGATTCGAGCCTTTTTAGTGAAACTAGATTTTAAAATTTGATCACCTGGGTTGGTACAAAGCGAGCTACTCTTTTTCCTAACTCAAAACGATCGACTAAGGGTAAGATTTCAGTTGGACCACGATAACCATATTCCAATGCTTCGATATTTTGGACTAGTAGTTTACTTTCCATTGGTGCGTCAAATAACTCAAAATAGATAATACCATCGAATACAACTGATCGAACTATAGAAAAAGGATAATTTAATGAATAACCACCACCATGTGGAAGTAGGTTTACCTGCTTCAAGAAATCGACTTGTCTCATATTTTTAGCTTGTTGATACTGTTTATTTGTCCAATGTTGTTCATTAATGTTTGGTAGGCCCTCATAAAGATAGATAAAGGAATAACCATTAAAAGCTAAAGGAAAAATAGGTATGTTTTTCTCCCCAGTTCGATCAAGGGAATTGTAGAGGCCAAGTCTCATAACATAATAGTCGTTTTCTTGATAATATCCCTGATGAGTAGGATTAGATATGCAGCTAACATTGTTCTCCCCAAAAAGTTCAGTTGCAATGGAGGCCCGCTTTTTTTTACTATATGATTCTACACTCTGGAAGAATCTAAGATACTCCTTTAAAGATTCATCAGTAAGCCCTTCAATAATTCCAAGAGGAGTATCAACCGTTGTGAATTCGCCCTTATTCCAACACCTTAAACGTTCAGTTTGAACTTGTTGAGATGAATGTATAAGAACATAATTGCCTTGAGACAACCATTCGTCGTATTGGGAATAATTTGGACTTACTCCATCCAACCTGAGAATGTCAATAAAGTGGTTTGATTTCCAGACATCCCACTTCCCTTGTTGATTCCCAATAGGCACACCTTCTTTCTTCAGTTTATTTAACTTTCTCAGCAACTCAGGTAATGATGGCATATTATCAATTTGGTATAATCCAAAACCACAACCGTTCGGGTGGAGTAAGCTAGGAAAAATATAATTTTTAGTAGCGACTACGCATCCATAACCAACACCCTCATTGAATCTGGCTTTATTTCTGGTAACACTCCCATCAGGGCCAAATACAACAATCGCACTTGAATCGAGACCTAACTCCTTAAAAAATAATTTTATTTTTGCTAGTCCAATTGACATAACTTCTTTTGCCAATTGACAGGTTAGGTCATTTGTTGCCCAAGAATATAGTTCCTTTCTTGCTTGTTTTAATAATTTGGATAGAATCGAATCATTTTTCATCATAACCACTTTCTTAAAGCCAATAAGAATGAATACTGATTGTTTTATATCATGACATCTTTCATAAGTTCAATTAATCCTAGTATCCATTTGCTTGTCCATCTTTACGTGGATCAGATCCACCAACATAACATTTCTTTGAAGAGTCGTATCGAATAATCTGTCCACCTCCAAAGTTAGTTCCCACAGAATCAACTATCGTGTGGCCAAGTTTTCGCAATTTTGCCCTAACATTAACTCCAATAGGATCTTCTAAAGCTACTGCATTCGATATCTGATCGTGATGAAACCTTGGACAACTAATAGCTTCTTGTGGATCCATTTCATACAGAATTAGGTTAAGAAAAACCTGTGCTTGACCTTGAGGTTGATGATGACCCCCCATCACCCCAAAGGAATATTCTAGTTCACCTTCAGGCGAAGTTACCATTGCTGGGATAATAGTATGAAATGGACGTTTTTTTGGTAAGTATTGATTAGGGTGACCTTTTACTAATGAAAATCCTGCTCCTCGATTCTGAAATGCAATACCTGTTTGTGGATCTACAATCCCAGAACCAAAACCATAATAAAGAGAATTGATGAATGAAATCGTCATCCCGTCTTTATCAGCTGCGGTTAAATAAACAGTATCTTCTCCTACTTCAAGAGGAGGGGTTATTGGGTTCATTGCTCGTCTAGGATTAATCTGACTGGCACGAATCTGAGTATATTCTTCAGAAAGTAATTTTGAAGGAGAAATTGTCATGAATCTTGGATCTGCAATTTGTGCAAAGGCATCTGCAAAAGCGATCTTTTTGGATTCAATAAAATGATGGAGATAAGCTACTGAATTATGGGGATATCTAGCAATGTCTAATTCCTCGACAATATTGAGAATTAGAAGGGTTGTTAATCCTTGACCATTTGGACCGTGTTCCCATATTATGTTATTATAGATTTCTTGAGAGATAGGTGTTGTCCATTCAGCCTTATAATTTTCTAAGTCAGATATTTTTATAAAACCACCCTGATTTTGGAGAAATTTTACTGTTCTATTTGCCAGTTCGCCTCTATAGAAGGCTTCTGCACCTTGTTTTGCAATAATTTTCAGAGTTGATGCAAGCGCTTTCTGTTTAAATATCTCACCTGCAACAGGAGCTCTTTCACCATTGATTAAATAGTTTTTAGTCGCACCATTATGAGTAAGGAGTTTAGGGACTAGCTCATTCCAAACCTGAGCGATAACAGGACTAACTGGAAAGCCTTTCTGAGCGTATGTTATTGCTGGTTGGATAATTTCTTCCCAAGGAAGAATTCCATAAGATTTGTGAATCATTTCCCACGCACTGATTGCACCAGGTACAGTAATAGGTATTACTCCTGTTATTGGCATTTGAACTAAAGCTAATTCTTCTACAAGATAATTGTAAGATAAACTTTCAGGGGAATATCCTGATCCATTAATTGCTTTTGGTGATTTTTCACCTGGAATATACAAGAGTGCAAAAGCATCTCCACCAATACCTGTTGAAAACGGTTCAACAACATTTAATACAGCTGCCATAGCCACGATCGCATCACAGGCATTTCCACCTGATTGGAGTATATGAATACCAGTTTGAGAAGCGAGTGGTTGAGAAGAAGCTACCATGCCATTGCATGCATGTACTGCGGAACGGCCAGAAAGAGGACGCCTCCAAAATTTCACAGCCATTTTAATAACATCTTTATTATTTGTTGTATTTTTGAATCCAATCTACGATTCTGTTTATGCGGTCAATTACATGCCTCGGTTCGCCACTTCGGGAGAGCTCATGGCCATCTCGAGGATAACGGATTAATTCTAAAGTTTTTCCATATCTTTTTCCCAACCAAAATAGTTGTTCAGCATTAACAATAGGAACTCGAAAATCATTCTCAGAATGAATTATTAAAAGTGGAGTTTGCAAGTTCCTAATATGAGCAACTGGAGAATCTTTCCAGATATCTGCAAAACGGTCAATAATTTCGCCTTCGTACTGTTTTTCAAACCAAGCTGGAATATCCGTGGTTGTACTAAAAGCTACAAATTCATAAACACCACGTTGACTGATTGCTGCTTTAAACTGGTTGGTTTGGGTGACAAGCCATGAGGTCATGTAACCTCCGTAGCTCCCGCCAGTGACTGCAACTCTATTTGAATCTAAAAATGAATATTTTGCTAAGGCAGTGTCTAACGCTTTTAATATATCGTTTGCAGCGATTTCTCCCCAATTTTTATATATAGCAGCTCGGAAATCAATACCATATCCATCAGATCCTCTTGGATTACAGAAAACAACTGCATAACCTTTTGATACAAGTATATTCCATTCATGCCAAAGGGTCTTCTCATGTGGAGTCCACATAACAGCTGGCCCTCCATGAATTTCAAGAACAACGGGTATTTTTTCAGTAGGATTATAATCTGCTGATAACAAGAGCCACCCTTGAAAATTAACTCCGTCTTTTTCAAAACTAAACTCTTCTACTTTTGCAGGAACATGGGTCTTTAGATATTCCTCGTTTGCTTCAGTTACTCTCTCTTCAGCCGATCCATCAGCCTTACACCAAAAAATATCACTTGGAAATGAAACATGAGATACTTCATAAGCAATACGGCTTCCGTTTTTTGAAATTGCAAAGCTATTAATGTTTCTGTCTCCCTTGACAACAGTCTCTGTTTTCTTTGTATTAATATCTATCTTATGGATGTTTATTTTTCCATTACTTGGACTTAAGAATAATAAGGTGCTTTCATTTAACCAACATGATTGAATCGCTGATCGATTATAATTTTCTGTAATGCAGACAAAATTGCCAACCTCTTGCTTTTTCACATCAAATAGAAAGATTTGACTATCATCATACACGATTTTCTCTTTTCTTATCGCATGAAAAGAGAGATATCTTCCATCTGGAGATAATTGAAGATTTTCTATCCCCCTACCAAATACCCGTCCAATAAATATTTTTTCTGAAGGATCTGAAATGTTAACTTTTAGAATCTCTTGTTCTAATGTAACACTAGGATCTTCTGCATACTTAGCTAAGAAAATTGTCCGATTATCAAGGGAAAAAGTCCCCAAATTAAAATGGAATCCATGTTCTCCTATATGAATGACTTTTTTGGGAATTTCTTGCGTGAATTCAGTGTTAAATTTGGATATATTTACAATAAAAGGTTGATTAAACCGACCATCCAAGTAAGATGTCCCTTCCCTGCAGTAACCATCAGAAATAACTCTTGGATCAGTCCTTATCTCCTTAAGCTCTTTTTTTCTAGATTTATAGACCTTAAATTCCACGGGTTCTAGCACAAAAGATGGAACCTTTTCTTTCTTGGGATCCAAAACGAGTCTTAACTCTTCTTCATTTACTCGGGCAATTACATGGATTAATTTACTATCGTGACTCCAGCTAAAACTCAGAACTCCTTGTGGAAATTCAGTTACCTGAAAGGCTTCCCCACCATCAATAGGCATTATGAATACTTGTGTTCCTTTTTCAGCTCGAGATGAAAGAAAAGCAAGGTATTCACCTGATGGGGAAAATTGGGGGGCCGTATCTACATGAGTTCCTGCAGTTAGCTGCTTATATCCGTTCTTTTCGGCGATTTTAAGGTAAATTGGGCTTTTATATTGATTTTTCTTCTGATTCACCTTTTTAACTGCAAACACCAATTTTTTACCATCTGGAGAAATAGCAGGAGAGTGTGGAAATTTTAACAGCACAAAATCTTTACTCTTGATTGACATCGTGATTCTCACTTCAATTTTCGTGTACACAGAGAACTTCCTGTCTTTCTTAAAATGGTTTTCTGAGGCAGACTCTAAGAATTAATCAGAAAATCGAAAAAACCTGTTGGAGTTGATAATTGAAATTATATCAAGTATGTTCATTTCATTTTTTTTCTATTGAGGATAAACTCTAAATACAGGGGAGTAAAATGAGATAATCAAGAATTGGTTTACATAATATGTAAGATTCAACCCGAATTTTGGTGGTGTTACTAGTTGTGAAAATACTTCCTAAAGAGGATACGCCTTTTCTTCTTATTCTTTTTTTCCTCTTAAGCCTTATGAGCACAATATGTTCCGTAATATTATTTTTTGCTCTCAAAGAACCTTTTCCAAAGCTCTTTAGCTTGGCCTTACTTATTATCAGCTTTTTCTTGCTTATTACAACACATCTAATCGGACAAAGATACTACACTAGAAAGAAAGAACCACCCACTGAATCAGAAACAATTTAAACATCAATCATCTGAAGTATGGGTCTTCAACCATTCTTCTCGTATCATTAGAAACTGTTCTTTTCGAGCTTGACATTTACCTTTAGAATGGATATAGATTATCACACCACTTGGGTCACGAATAGTCGAAAATTTGTCATCATCTATGAGTTCCCCGCATACAATACACCTCATACGTTGAACTGGCTTCTTAACTATAGATCCTCCTTGAGTTTTCTGTTTTTTTCGATCTAGATGTCTTAACTCGTTGGTTCGCACTTCTTGTATCAAGTCTAAAGTTGTAGTCCTGTTTCTATCAAAATCATCAATATCAAAGACGACAGAATCTGTAATACGTTTTTTAACTCCTTTCTTAGTTGTTTCAGATATCTTGTAAGAATAAAGAGGACATGCTAAAAAATGGCATTGTGTTTCGTTTTGCCAGTAAGTACACCTTTGATTATCCCGATATATGCATGTCTTACGAGTTTCATTGAATTCTTTCATTTCATTGTTATATTTTGTACTTTAATTTAAAAATTTTATCAAATCATTGTTAAAAGTCCATTAAGCTCTCTGAATAGTGTTTTAAAGCGAAAAGCTTTTGAGAGAGATGAATATATATTTGCTTGTTTGTAAAAGTATTTTTGACTTAGAGTGTCTATAATGTCTGAAAGTGATTTCCTAGATAAATTGAAAGCCCTGGATTTCCAGATTACTCCTAGTGCCCTTGAAGTTATTAAAAACAGTCATATGCAAATTAACGACCTACTTACTGGCATTGAACGCTCTTGGAAAAACGATACAAAGATCATTACAGTTAAGGAGGCTATCAATTTAATCTTGGACTCTAGACAAGCAGGAATCTCAAGAGAAATCGCCTCGGAAATAAAAGCTCATGAGAGATTTATCCCCATCCCGAGACGATTTAGACGTACCTATAGTATCTTAAGAAGATTTGAGAAACCAGTTACAGCAGGTCACATAGCTCGAATTAGTCATCGGAAAAAAATTACTGAAACAATTTATCTTAATCAATTAGTAATTGATGGCTTTGTGAAAAAGGAAGAAAAAGGGAATAAGGGAATATTCTATCAAATTGTGAAATAATTTTTTCCACCAACAGGTTTATTCTAAAATAAAATACAATATTTCACGTATAATAAGGGTATATTCATTGCATTAATCAATATAGTGTTAAAAAAATGGGTGTTTAAATGTATAAAGTTGTGCTTCTTCGTCACGGGGAATCTACTTGGAATAAAAGTGGTCTTTTTTCTGGTTGGACTGATGTTGATCTATCAGCAAAAGGTATTGAGGAAGCTAGAAATGCAGGTCAAGTCCTTAATGAAAAAGGATATATCTTCGACATTGCTTACACCTCAGTTCTTAAAAGAGCTATCCGAACTTTGTGGATTGTCTTGGACGAAATGGACTTGATGTGGATCCCAGTTTCTCGCTCTTGGAGATTAAATGAAAGACATTATGGGGCTCTTCAAGGACTTAATAAAGCTGAAACTGTTGCAAAACATGGTGAAAAGCAAGTCTTAATATGGAGAAGGAGCTATGATACCCCTCCTCCCGCTCTAAAGATGAATGATAAACGTTATCCTGGTAATGATCCAAAATACAATAATCTAAATGAACAAGAGATACCATTAACAGAATGTCTGAAAGATACTGTTGCCAGAGTTCTTCCTTATTGGCACGAAGTTATATTACCTTCAATTAAATCTGGAAAAAGAGTTTTGATTTCTGCTCATGGAAATAGCCTTCGTGCTTTGGTAAAGTATTTAGATGAGGTTCCAAATGATGCGATTTTAAAGCTTAATATCCCAACTGGAATTCCTTTGATTTACGAGCTAGATAATCATATTCAACCAATTGAACACTATTATCTAGGGGATCCAGAAGAAGTCAAAAAAGCAATTCAAAAAGTAGCAAACCAAGGAAAGGCTAAGAAATAGGAAGTTCTTCTTTTTTTAAATCTTTTATATTGAATATCAAAATGAAGCACCTAGATAGATAGTTTCTCTCTTATATTTTCAACCATTATGATTATTTAATATTAAATTTTCACCTTGGCTTAATCGCAAAAAGAAGGAGTTTTATACCTAAGTTATATCAAATAGCGTCATAAGGGGAGAAATGAATTTTCTCCTCTTATCCCTTATCTGTCTTAGTCTTCATTATTTATTCGCGCTACCAAGAGGTCTATAATAATGTGACCTACCATACTTGAACTAAAGTCAGGAGTACGAACAAAAAACGACTGTGGTAGAGTAAGATTTATAAAGGAGAAAAATTTTGGCAAATATGTGTGAGTTGAAATACAAACTCACGATGACTATCTTACAAGAAAAGGTGAAATTTAAAATGGCTGGTTTTGCGAGAGCAAGAATTGAAAAACTTATTAGAACTGCTGGTGCACATAGAGTGTCAGCTGGGGCAATTGAACGCCTGAATGAAATATTAACTGACTATGGCACCACTGTTGCTAAATATGCTGTTGAGATCGCTCAACACTCTGGCCGTAAGACTGTAAAAGAATCCGACATTAAACTCGCAGCAACAAAATAAGGAATCTAACAATCTAACGGCTGTTTGAGGATATTTTCCTCTTTTTCCCCCTTTTTTATATAGTTATACTTCCTGTTCTTTGAAGATGTGTCTAAATTCCGTTTTTTGAATATTCATAAGTTTATAGAACGATACTGTTCCCTAGCTTTAACTATTTCTTTCAGATAGAGCCCTTTTATCCGTAATAAACTGAACAAAAGAGACTTTACTAAGCTTAAAATGAACAATATGAGCGTTGATTAAAACATTATACCTCCCTCTTTTTTTCATCAATCTTAATATGACTTATTTACATAGTATTATCGCGAGGAGTACAAGGAACTAGATGACAAAAGTAGAGTAAGATTTATAAACTAGGTGATTTTCTTTAACTACAGTGAGCTTAAACAAGAACTCACAACTGTTATCTAGGAGAAAAGGTGTATAAAAAATGGCCGGTTTTGCAAGAGCCAGAGTTGAGAAACTTATAAGAACCGCTGGTGCACACCGTGTATCTGCTGACGCGATCGATCGCTTAAATGAGGTTCTCACAAACTACGGGACGACTATCGCCAAATATGCGGTTGAGATTGCCCGTCACTCTGGTCGAAAGACAGTAAAAGAATCTGACATTAAGTTGGCAGCAACAAAATAGGTACCTTTATCATCTTTCATGGTACCATCTCTTTTTTTTTCCTTGTCTTTTTACCTCCTTTTTAACATTATAAGATAAAAATCTCTATAAAAAATGTAAAACCAAGAATAGTTATTATAAAAGAGAGTTTTTTACTTTAAAAACTGAATATATTGTTCAATAAAGCTGATTTACTATGACCTTACGAGAAAATAGATTCGTTTTAGGAATTATTTTCCCTTTAATTTATGAGATAAGTTTAATCGAAGCTTATCTATTCTTTATGGCAAATAGATTTGAACTATTCCTGATTCTTCCAACTATTCTTCTGGTATTTCCAGCTTATATTTTCTATATTTATTCACCTTACCTGATAGTGAGAGTCAGTAGAGCTGCAGAAAAATATTCGCAATCATTAAGACAAAACATGAATAATATCTTTTTATTAAAGAAAATTGACTTAGATGCGAAAACTAAAAAGGAACTACAGAGAAATATACACATTGAACTACTCCCAAGATTAAAAACTTTATTTCGTAGGGGTTACATTGATTCTTATTTTACTAGAGATGAAACAATCCCTGATGAGAAAATGTTAACTTTCAGAGAAACGTTATTCCTTTTTTCAATCTGTTATGGATTAATGAATATTATAAATCTTGGAACAATTATCTATCTTCATTTTAATTCAATAAACTTGGATTTTCTCTATATAGATCAGATTATAAATCCATTAAATGTGGCTTTTTTTGGAATACTCTTCGCTTTATTTGTGATTTTTTCATTAATACTGGGATTCCACTCACGGAAAAATCTTGCAACTCTAATCTGTAAAACAAGCTATAATTTGTCTTTACCAGCACTTGATCAGGATATAAAAGTAAAAACAAGACAAATTGAGTTAAATTCTATTAGAAGGTTCCCTCTTGCAGACAAAATTGGCACTAAATTGGCAGCAAACTGGGATCTTGTGTCAAAAATATATTTTGATTTCATTGAGGGACACATCAAAGAAGAACTCAGAGATTACATGAGAAGAGAAGTTGCTCGAGCTCTGGTACTAGAACAATACTCCTCAATGCTGAATAACCTAGATCTTTCAAAAGAAAAACAGGAAGAACTAGAAATGCAGTTCTTTCTAAGTCACTCAATAACAGATGCAATAGAAGAGCTAGGATCCTCTGAAGAAGAAGCTGAATCACTAAAACTAGACTTGTTTTATGCAACAAAGAAATTAGAGAAGTGGGACGAATTATCAACAGATGAACATATCTCAACCTTTTTATTCTTATGGAGATCAACAGAGACTCTTTTTAGGGATGTCTTGTGGAAACGTAACGTATATCCAAAGGAAGATCAAACTTGGCCGTCGATTGTTAATTCTCTATTAAGAGAACAATTACTAACGATAAGGGAAAATAAGGACTTAAAACGAATACGATTAAGAAGAAATGCCATGCTTCATCGGTCACAGGATAGATTTGTCAGTAAAGAAGATGTGGAGGATCTTTTGAGTCTCCTGCAATCCGTGATAGATAGATCCTAGAGATAGAATTTCCCCTCGACAGTTAGTTTTACTTCACCACCAACGATTACCTCTGATATTTCATTTTCCATATACTCACATTGGACTACCAATTTACTAGGTCTATTAATCTCATATCCTTGTTCTATAACAAACGTTGTCCCTCTCGGATGATTAGATAAAACCTGATATTCTTCTAAATACCCTCCTAATGGCCCTGCAGCACTTCCTGTGGCAGGATCTTCTGGAACTCCTGCAGAAGGGGCAAACATTCTAACATGTACATGGGAATCAACATAAAATGTGTTGGGTGTGAAAACTAACAGCTCTTGAGAAGGAAATCCCTCCAATGTTTTGATCAATAATTTTATATCTAAATTAATCGACTGAATTGCTTCTAGGGATGTAAGAGGGACAATTAGGAATGGGAATCCTGTAGAAACAAATTGCATTGGGTAATTTTGTGAGATTAATTCTGATGAAATCCCTATAATCTTTGCCATAGTTATAGTATCTTGAAATTCTTCTAAGAATTCAGGTTTAGCTTGGCGCATTTTAACGAGACTATCATGAAATTCAACAGCAATTGGGCCAATTCCCAATTCCAGGAAAGCTTTTGTTTTCGCTGAATCGATTATTCCCTGATTCCTTAGCACAAAAGCTGTACCTAGTGTAGGATGTCCAGCAAAAGGGATTTCGCGACCTGGGGTGAAAATACGAACCTTTCGGATACATTTATGCTCTTTTGTGGGGAAAACAAATGTTGTTTCCGAGAAATTCATCTCTCTTGTAATTCCTTGCATCTCATCTGTTGACAACTCTTTTTCGGATAAATTCCAAAATGTAGCCAGTTGATTACCTGAGAATTGAAAACGATCATCTGTGAATACACTTGTTTGGATAAAAGGGATTTTACGCACAATTATTACCTTCTATTGATTATAAACGACTTTCTGTTATCATTCGTGACATTCAATATTTATTAAACTATTATGTAATCTATTCATCTTTAGCGTTCGCTATTTTATGTCCATAAAGGACGATTATAAAAAGCGACTGAAGTTGGCAATTCTAATGTATGTTCATATGATAACAATGATTTAGTCTCCATATCAAACACGCTTGGAGAAAACTCGATTTAAGGTTATTCCTTAGATACCTTGAGAATAGATCAGTTGGTAAGATCCACTGCTAAAGCAAATTATGAGTAAAAAATAATCTTTATATTATAATAAGCCTCAATTATAGATTAAGTAAATTGAACATTAATACCAACGCCAACGATCTTCTTCTTTTATTTACAAAAGAGGCTCTTTTACACATTTTAATACCAAGGGGTGCATTGTTTCCTTATCAATATGTATTTTATTTTTTCTCATGGTTTTTTTGTTTGATTTAGATAGATTACCGTCTTTAGCGTTTGTTTTTGTCACTTTTTCTCTTTACTTTCAAGCCATTAGTTTTCTTCTTCTCGGTTTGTATTTCTTTTCACATATAATCACCCCTAAAAAATCAAGTTGATACGTTTATATTGTATCAAACTAAAATTAGATTTAAATCCGACTTAATTCAATAATCAACCTAGAAACACCAGAAATGATAAAAATAAGAGGAAACAATATATATAGACTCTAAAATTTATTCTTAAAACATCTCCTCCCCCTATATGAATACTCTTTTTTTTCGAACGATTTTTTATGCATTTTTGAGGCTGAAAAGCTCGAAGGAACTGAAGTGACTCCACGAATTAAGGAAACGAAAGATCCTAAAAAACTGATAAGATCTGCAATCTTTGCATTAAACAGAAAAAAATGGTCAAAAGCTCGTAGGAAGTTCGAAGCAGCGTTAACTGACGAAAAAATACAGCAAAATGCAAAAGTATGGGCAAATTATGGTATTACATTAACCAAACTCAAACTTTATTCGGAAGCACAAAAAGCTTTCACTGAAGCAGTCAGTTTAGAAAAGAAGAATGCTGAAATATGGATTAAAAAAGGTTTAACGGAATTTCGATTGGGACACTACCACAAAGCGAAAAAAAGCTTTGAAGAAGCTATGCATTTAGACAAAAATGATCTTGAAATTCCAATTTTACTTAGTCGAACTCTCCGAAAACAAGATGATCTTAAGAAAGCGATCAAAGTTCTTGAAGCAACTCATAAAAAATTCCCTAATTCACATCAAATCCCTATTGAACTAGCTTTTATCTGGAGTAGCCAAAATGAGGATCAAAAAGCAGAACGAGTTCTTAAAAAAGCTATTCATTCTGCTAATCATCCTGATCCAGGGCTTCTCTTAGCTCAAACCTTGCTAGATAAGAAAGACTTTGAAAAAGCCATTCTAATTTATGAAGAATTGTTTTCTCGTTTTCCTACGTTCCCAAATGTTCAATATGGACTAGGAGTTGCATATCATGCTAATAAAGAATGGCAAAAGGCCTTAGATGCATATCAAAAAGCCATACCTTTATTTCGTCCTGAAAAACCACCTCAAAACCTTTTTATAAATATGGCACGAGTCCTAAAAAATTTAGATCGGAAAAAGGAAGCAATAGAGGCTCTTTATCAGGCAAAAAAATATGGTAAAACTACTACAGAGATCTTATTACTACTTTCGGAATTATTTTTAGAACTAAACCGTCCTGACCGCGCAAAACGCGCATTAGAGGATGCTACGCGGCTTGATAAATATAATCCTGTTGTCCCTTTCTATTTGGGCCTCACTCTGCTAAAATTAAAAGATACTCACTTAGCCAAAGAGAGCTTCAAAAGGACTTTAGAATTGGATCCTGAATTCCATGAGAGTAAATTACAATTAGCTCTTCTAGCAATACAAGAAAAGGATTTTATATCAGCTTTCGCTCTAGCAGATGACGTGGCTACTGCTGATCCTAACAATATTCCTGGAAATCGGCTAGCAGCTAAACTGGCTTATGATTTGAGAAATTTTAAGAAAGTGATTGAACTACTCAAACCAATTGTCATAAAGGATCCCAAAAATCGATTGGATGATTTAGAACTATTACTCAACTCATGGTTACTACTTAGTCAACCCGAAAAGGCCAACTCATTCCTTAATAAGCTCTTAGGAGATCATAAAGACTTGAAAGACAAATTACAGTCAAGATCCTTCTTCACTCAATTTCTCTAATATAAAATCCCAAAAAAAAACAAATGACTCTAGAAAAATGATTATACATCAATATCTATTTTGAGGATTTGAAAGAAATTGGGGATAATACTGAGAAATAAGCGATATATACTTATGGATTGCGATGGTGTGGTTTGGAAAGGTGAACAAATAATTGAGGGAGCCAAAATAGCTTTAGAGACACTAGAACAGATGGGCTATAAGTTAGGGTTTGTAACTAATAACTCCAGCTTGTCTCGACAAGGATTTAAACATAAATTTGAGTCGTTTGGAATTATCCCTGATAAATACACGGTCATAAATTCTGCTTATGGAACTGCAATATATTTGAGAAAGAAAAAATATAATCGAGTCTTTATGATTGGCGAAAAAGGATTACGAGAGGAACTAGAACTTCAGAATATCTATGTCACAGAGAAGTATGAACCTCAACTTCAAGGTGTATGTATCGGATGGGATCGTCACTTGACCTGGCAAAAACTAGCCGATGCTATGCAGGTTATTCTGAAAGACACTGGTTTTTTTGTTGGAACAAACCCTGATAATAGCTATCCGCTAGAAGATAAGATGGTTCCTGGAGCTGGGGCTGGAATTGCAGCACTTGCAAATGCTTGTGGAAGAGAACCCGATATAATAATTGGTAAGCCTAATCGCTTCTTAATCGACTTAACTCTAGATGAAATGGGGTGTGATGACCCCTTAGAGGCAGTTTACATTGGTGATCGTCTATCTACTGACATTTTAGCAGGAAATAACGCTGGGATTGATACAATATTAGTGAGAACAGGGATTTCCGATAATCACTTGAAAAAAGCAATTTTACCAACAACAGAAATAGATTCAATTGCCAATATATTTACACTATTAAGATAAATCCTTTATAGCTGGAAAACGGATGAAAATTTGATGCGTATTTTGCAAACATTCAGAAGAAATGGTTTTGTTATTTTTTTTATTCTTCATTTGATTTTTTTAAGCAGCAACAATTTCTACTCAACATTTATTTTTCGATCACAGCCAGTTATCGACACCTCCTTCTCCCCTAGAAGATTCAATTCCATCCTTCCTGATGTATTTGATCCAAACCAATTTTCAGGTTCAAGAAATAAATTCTCTCCCAAAATTCAAAGAATTAACGATACAAATGAAGCTTTCCAAGCAATTTATGACCTTGTCAATCCTCAAACAATAATTGATAAAGAACTTACTGGTGAGAACGTCACTATTGCTATTTTAGATTCAGGAATTAACGAGGTTGGCTGGATTACAAATGATATTACCAAATTCACAGCTATTTCTAATTCCACACAAGTTAATGATGATAATGGTCATGGAACGTTTGTAGGATCAATTATTTCTAAAATTGCTCCAAATGCTACTCTAATAAGTATTAAAGTCAGTGATTCGGAATTTACAAAATCAGAATGGATTGAAGAAGGCTTTAAACTAGCTCTTATTAATAATGCATCTATAATTCACGCTTCACTTGGTACAACCCAACTTGAAGCTTTGAATTCATCACTAATCACTAATTTAAGTGATTTTAACATAACTACCGTTATTTCTGCAGGAAATATGGGGCCTTACTCTGCTAGTATGTCATCTCCCGCGATTTTCTCTGAAACAATAGCAGTTGGAATGGCTTACAATCAAACAACCATACACTTCAGTTCTTCCAATGGCCCACGACCCTCAGGAGCTATGGGGCCAGATATAGTAGCACCAGGGGTAGAAATCATTGGTTATGACCATAAAGGGCAACTTTGTAATAAAACTGGTACATCTTTTGCTGCTCCATTCGTCACTGGAGCTCTTGCCCTTTTGAAAGAAGCTTTTCCAAAAGCATCTCCTACAGCTTTGAAGGCAGCTTTGCTTGAAACAGCCCTTTTTATGAATTCAACTTCTCCAATACGCCAAGGAAATGGCTTTTTAGATATTTCTAAAGCTTATAAGCTGTTAAACACAATTTACATCAACGCCAGTAATCCAAATCCACTATTCACTTTTGCTCCACGAGGGTTATCATCTGATTTTCTCTATTTTGGCCATGCTGTAAATGGAGTGAATCGTACTTACCGTATTAGCCTCTATTCGACGATTGATAGTAATTTGACTGAAATCACTATGAATCAAACATTTCCCAGTGTAAACAACAGCAAATTTCCATTTGATATATCTGTGGGAGATCTCCCCCGAAATATTACCACAGGATTGAATTATATTGATTTATCATTAACAATACCTGAAGACTTGAGTATGGCAAGACGAGAGGGAATTATAACTTTTCAGTTTTCAAATGGAAAAAAAATCTATTCTTCCAATCTTTCACTTACAATCGAGAACAGGTATCCAAGTGGTAATATCCTATTCTATCAAGGGTACGACAATGATTCTTTCATTCCTGACGGACCGACAGGAAGATTCAACCAACTGCAATACTTCTTAGAATGGTATTATGGGATGAATACAAAAGGTGCCATCCGTCCTAATAGTCTAATTGAAACTATAGGCCCATTAATCGCAACTGAAAATATTTCTGGCAGGATAACACGACAAGATTTAAAGAACCAGCATATACTCGTGTTAGCTGATATTGAGTTTGGAATAACAGATCAAGAAATCACCCTCATCCAAGAATGGATTTCAGAGGGACATTCACTTCTAGTTCTTTCATATCCTTCCCAAAAATATCAAGGAACTGAGATTCTATCAAATCAAACCGCAATAAACAAACTAATAGAAACATATGGATTAAGAATTGAGAATGATTCTACAAACCTTTCTCGGTTTTTATGGGCTACGACGAGTATTTCTGACCCAATATTTGAGGAAAAAGATTGGAGCTTTGACTATATTGGCACTTCTATTAAAATATCACCTGAAAAAGGAGGACATATTCTTGCCACAGCGACCAAGAATAATACTAGTCAGGAATATCCAATAGCTGGATATTGGGAAGATCCAGATTCCAAAGGAAAAGTTGTAGTTTTTGGTGGTATATTTCCTTTTGATGATCTAGGAATTCTTAATCTAGAAAGAGATAATTTGGAAGTAATTTCACGGATTTTTCGTTGGATGATTCAAGATCAACAGGTCTCATTGGACATTATTCTCACTTCTTCTCCCTCAACAGGAGGATCAACCACGATTCAGATAACTATTGATGACCCAGCTTTTACGGAATCTCATTTTAATGGCACTATTATGGAAGCTAATGGATCCTTCACTCAAATTATGTTTAAAAAATCAGCGAATATCTATGTTGCTTCTTGGAAGCCGTTGGCTGCTGGTCAGGCCATAATTTGGTTTAACTTGAGAGTTCCAGGGAAAGCTCCAACCAATGGTGTTTTTGTGTTAGATGTTTCGGATACTTCTTCCCAGAACTTATTTTTTTTATTTATCATTGGTGGTTTTATTCTCTTAGGCATAGTATATTACCTATTAGCCTCACGACAACCTCAAAGAAGATCACCCATTGAACAAAGGGTAGCTCTTGAACTAAAAAGACAAAAAAGTGACTCTCAACATATAGGATTAGAAACTCTTGAAACTTGTGCTCAGTGTGGGACTAAACGGTATTCCAATGAATCAAAATATTGCTTCAAATGTGGGAAGGAACTGTGAGAATTGTAACTCACACAGATTTCGATGGCATCTGTTGTGCTGCTCTATTTCTTCGTAAATTTGGATCTGAGATTGAAATAACATTTGCTACAGTAAAAAAGGCTAAAGAGTTATCTAATCGTAATTTTTCCGTTGATTATACCTGTGATTTACCAAAAATCGGGACATCCATCAATATCGACCATCACAAGTCAAACTACGAAAATTTAATAGAGACAAACCGCTTATCAAAAGAAGATATAGTGGATCCCAATGCAGCTTCCGCAACTGATCTAGTTTATACATTATTACAGTTTAATAGTGATCCAATTGCGGCGGAAATTAAACAGCTTGGACATCTTGCAGATATCGCTCAATTACCTGCTGAATACCATAAGTTAGATATTGTTTTGAGTATGAATAGTGACAATCTAGATATTCTACGTAAAATCAGCGAGTTATTATCGGAGTATGGAAAGCAAATCCTTACTACTCAATGGCTTCAAGAGAATTATAATAGAGTTCAATCCACATATTATGAGACTCACAACAAAATTAGGAATTTTCTTGAAAATTTTCCAACGTTACCCCGCATCTTGATTTTGGACACTCGTCAAGTTCTTCACAGTAAACTATCAAAAGAAGTGTTTCAACCACTTTTTAAGCGAAAAGTTGCCGTTATAGCTTTAATTTATTCAAAATCAACCCAAGAACCTGTTCGAGTTAGTTTTAGGGTTTCAAAAGCTGAACAGCCGAATTATGATGTTTCCACTGTTGCGAAAGCTTTTGGAGGAGGGGGTCATAGGATGGCTGCTGCTTGCTCCCCTAAATCCGATGAGATCCCTGAAAAGTTAATACAGGAGCTTGAAAAGATAGCTATATCAGGTGATATAATCAAATATCTTCATTTATAAGGAAACATTCTGATCTAGAACATTACCATAAGACTTTTGTCATCCTCTTTTATTTTGTAATAAAGCAACTAGTTTGTATTTTGCCTCAAAAATAGCTTAACTTGGGTCTGATATCGTGAGAATTGGTATTTTTTCTGACAGCTGGGTTCCAAATCTCAACGGTGTCGTCATCAGTATTATAAACGAAATTCAAAGCTTGCGCAACAAGCATGATTTCATTGTTTTTGTACCAAAACTGAAACAGACCAAACCCTTTAAGATAGATGGTATCCCAATCTATGAATTGAAAAGTTTTCCATTCCCTGCGTACCCTGGATATAGTCTTGCCTTTCCAACTTTATTATTTACCAAAGCTATTAGAAGAGAAAAGCTTGATTTTATTCATTGCCATAGTCCTTTTTCCTTAGGATATGGGGCCGTTTTAACCGCTCGTGTATTTTATGACCTCCCGTTGTTAAATACTTATCATACGGACTTGGTTGAGTACTCAGGACATATGATTGGCGGATTTCAAGCAGAAAAATTCACCCCTTGGTTTCGACGTTTTGCTTGGATTTATATCCGATGGTTTTACAAATATTCAGATGTAGTAATCACTCCTTCAAAGACGCTTCAACAAGCCTTGAAATCCAATGGAGTTCGACCTCCTGTATATGCATTACCAAACATGATTTCAAGCGTTTTTTTCAAGATTAATCGAAACACACTAGAGGAAGAGAAATTCCAAACTCAAATGAATGAAAAGTTTGGAATTAAACCAAACAATCGAATTATTCTTTACTGTGGAAGGATTTCATACGAAAAAAAAATAGAGGTAATGTTAAAAGCCTTTAAACAGGTTGAAAAGCTATATTCTGATGCATTTCTATTGATTGTAGGAGATGGGCCAGATCTTAAGATGTATTCAAAACAAGCTTCAAGTCTTAATCTAAGGAATTGTGCTTTTACTGGGTTCATTAGTCATACAAAATTGCCATACATATATAGAATGGGAGAATTTATGGTTACTCCAAGTGATACTGAAACCCAAGGTCTTACAGTGATTGAAGCAATGAGTCAACGACTTCCAGTGATAGGAGTCGCTAGAGGAGGAGTTTTGGATTACATTAAAGATGATGAGAATGGCATTCTCGTTCCTCCTGGAGATTCAGACGCCTTGGCTCAAGCTATTAAGAAATTATTGGAAAACCCGGAAATTGTTTCTGAATATGCTGATAAAGCATTTGAAACCGCTCAAAAATGTTCAGCTACAGGCTTTGTATCACTTTTAGAGAAAGCATTCCACTTGACGAAGAAAATCCATAATTCGACTTAATTCTAGTCATGCTTATAGGGAACAATGAAATTTTTATCAGTAATATAAAAAGTGTTATTTAATTACTCTATTTTCTTGTTTGAATGATATAAGGTGATATTCATGATTTTTCAACAACAGGCACAATTAAATGAATTAACAACTCTTGTTCTATTGATTGTTGCAATTATCCTAGTGGCTATTATCCTATATATTGGTACTAGACTGATTGCAGGTAAAAAAGAAACCGAAACTGGATATATTCTTCGGTTATTATTAGTTGCTGTAGTGATTGTATTGCTTGTAGCAATAGTAATAGGAGCAGTTATTGGTGCTATGGGACAGTTGGATCTTACCAATATTTTCTCAGGAGCTGCAGCTCAATTAATTCCAGTCCTAGTTTACCTAGCCATCGTATTTCTGATTAAATACGTCTTGATTCCCGAACGAGGCGAAATAGAAAAGTGGAATGCTAGTATCTGGATAGGCGTTATTACACTCTTCCTCATATACGTGTTTAATATCATTACGACACAGTTGTTTAAATTACCAATCATCCAAGGTGTTTGAAAGAGTACAATTTAACCTCTCTAAAGTTTTCTATTTCCACCTTTTTTTTCAGTAAAAGTATCGGGTAATATTTCATGAGTAAAGTCATGAGGACTCATTTATAGAAAATCTATGAAATAGTTGAATACTCAGAATTATAAACTAATAACGCTAAGGTATTTAACCAGAGAAATTTGTATAGGTTTGATGCACAAGAGGTTTGGCTAAATGAGAAAAAGACCCGTAGGTTTGGCAAGACACCCTTTAGGTCGGTTAAAATCATTAATTGTGATCTCTGATTGGATTTCCTTCGCTGATATGACAAATAAAAAATGGGTTTACAAAAATCAAACAGTTCAATCCATGAATAATGCTAGTGTGATTTTTATTCCTGTTGATTTTTCACGTTTAATCTATGATGATAGTTCATACATTTTAATTTATGGAGCGGGAATCTATTGGACTAAATTCTCTGTAAGTAAACAAACAATCACTACAGATACCCGATATATTACTGGTATTGTTATTCCAGAGGAAAAATGGCTCGATAATCATTTTAATACTGAACCTTTTGTTTTTCCTCCACCATATGATTTCATGATTGTGAGCGATTATTTACAAGAATTCTCTTTTAGCACTTTAAGAATACAAGAGGAATCGACTGGTTACACCCGTAGGGCTTTTGGTAGAGGTGTTATTTTAGCTCAGCTGGTTTTTCCCTTCAAGGAACCGCTAGTCATGCTAAGGAAAACAACGGAAAGTTATGAGGAATTTGATTCGCCAACTGCTCCTATGCGAATCCTTATTTCTGAATTTGCGGGTGGTAGTATAGTTAATGAAATCTCTCTAGAGTCATCTAATAAGATCTATGAAGAGACCATCCCTGGTATTAGGAAAATCTCCCCTAATCTATTACAGATATTTCCAGAGAAATGGTCCAATGAAGTATATCTTAATGGGCTACGACGTGAAATTGCAATTGTTTCTAAAGATTTCGCTTTTATTGGTGCTCCAATGATTTTAGAGTAGCTTTATTTTTTCTAATTTCCCTCTTTTTCTAGAATCATATCTAACTTAGCAAAGTTTTATATTAATAACCATTAATGATTTCATTAATTTCAATAAATTATATTCGATGTGAGTATGTATGGCAAAAGTTTGGACTGAAGATCAAGCAGACTTACTAAAATATAGTTTAAGTAACATTTTATCAACTGTCAAGAACATTCCACGATATAAATCTGATAAATTCTTTATAGCTACTCCTTTCAACCAAGGGTATAGACAATTTGACATTGAGGGAAGTAACTTAGAAGAGACGGTTTTTAAGGCAACTGAAATTCTAAAAACCAAGAATATTGATCGGGTTAACCTAGAAACAGCTGAGGGATTTCCTATATTGACAATTTACTTAGAAGCAGGTCCCACAGTTATTATCGATGATATTATTAGTGATAAAACGATTTGTAACATTCTTCTTTAAACCTATTATGTTCTTGACCGTTCATTGGCCGTTTTATTTAAATTAATTAAGTTTTAACCTAATTAAGTCAGTATTTACTACCTTTACATAGTCAAAGTGTTCAAAACCTAGTTTGTAATAGAATTGAAGTGCTTTTTTATTATTATTTTGAACTCCTAATTCAATGAATTCTTTTCCCTCCTTACGGCTTTCATTAATTAAATAATTCATGACCTTCTGTCCAATATTTCTCCGTTGAAATTTTGAATGGAGAACAATAGCCGTAATCCATAAGGAATTCACCTCTTCATTGAACCAAAGATAACCCACGGAATTCCTTTGGAATTCAATTACAAAGATTTTATGATGATGATTAGGAGTATCAATAATAAACTTGTTTATGTCTTCAAACCAACTTTCCCAATTCCCTGGATAAATACTGTCCATTTCTGTATGAGAAACCTCTTTTATAAAATCAAGATCAGATAATTTAGCTCGGCGGAGAGTGATAAGAGGATTAAAAGAAAGGTTAACTATTGGTATGTCGATCATCATTTCTTTCTCTTTTATTTTCTGCAAGACTCAGTAAAAGCCAACTAACCGAAAAAGGCTTCTATTGCAATTAATAGAAAGAAGTCAAAAAAGAAAAAAGTTTTTCCAATTGCCTTGATACTGACTTTTGGAAGTAAGTGTTGTTTCTCATGAAAGTTAATTTCATTCTTGACTTAGAGAGAAGTCTAATTGGTAGTGGTGTATATAGTTCAGCGACCAGGTTGGCTAATAAATTAACAGAACATGGGATAAACACTGATTTGAATGGAAAAAACCACCCATATGATATCTACCATTTTCAAACTTCCCTTCCGCAATCCTTGTGGAAAGCTAAAATTCTCAAACGAAAGGAAAAAAAATACCAGATTGTAATGACTGGCCACACTACTATCGAGGATTTCCGTAATAGTTTTATTTTTTCAAATCGAATTGACTTTGCTCTGATTCCATATTTAACAAAATTTTATTCCTATGCTGATTATCTTGTTGCAGTAAGCGATTACAATCGTGATATTCTTCTTCGATATGGTTACAATCCCTCACGAATTCGAGTGATTTCTAATGGGATTGATCTCACGAAAAATCGTAAGAATCCAACCTTAAGAAGAAAAACACGTGAAATACTTGGGATTTCTGAAGAACAGTTTCTAGTTATCACAGTTGGGATATGTATTTATCGTAAAGCACCTGATATATTTACTAATGTAGCTATTTCATGTCCAGAACATCAATTCTTCTGGATAGGAAAATATTTGGCCCTTGGAACAATAGCTCATTCATCTTTCCTACGTGAAAAGTTAAGACTCGCGAGAAAAACTGCAAATATCCGTTTTACTGGTTATGTCTCACGAATGACACTAGAAGCACTTTGGAACGCGGCTGATGTATTTCTTTATGTCAGTAGAGAAGAAAACCAAGGAATTGCTCTTCTTGAAAGCATTGCTTATGGTAAGGTGCCTGTTGTTCGTGATCATCCAGTATTTAACTGGTTAACATCTGATGTGAATTGTCTAAAAGGGAAATCAGTGGGGGATTTCTCAAAACAAATCTATCGCTTGGCGTCGGATAAAAATCTGGTGAAATCTTTACAATCAAATGGTGAAGAGGTTTTGATAAACCATGATATCAACACATCCGTGAAAAAGCTGGCAAATCTTTATACAGAGATTACCTAATTCAATTTAATTATCTTCTTATCCGTTTCAAGAGGAAATCGAGGAATTGAAGAAATTAGAACTATTTCCAAGATTTATTTGCCCAATACATCGCGCCAATGACCCCAATGCTTACAAGAATGAATATGAGAAATCCACCAACGCTAATAACTACATCTAAAGGTGTTTCCTCTTCTCTTGGGGCCTCTGGGCGTTCTGTGACCCGATAAGTTAATTCACCTATTGCATCAACTCGTCCAACAACGAAGATTTCAATTGTGTAGTTGTTTGGCTGGACTTCAAGAGCGACATCCAAATCTATCTTGTATACGCCTTCTTCTTCATAGATAACTAGATTCCCATTGGTTTGATTATTAAGTACAATACCTAGTAGATCTAATCCACCAATTCTTTTACCTGTCTCGTTGTCAAGGCGAACTGAAAAATTGATTGTTTTTTGTCCTCCTTGTTGAATTTCAGGGAATTCTTTTGATAGAATGACTACAAGAGAACCCTTAATCTCTATTAAATGAGATATATCTAATTCCTCTTGATCCTGTACTCCAAATTTATACGGAGTGTTCCATCGAATTCTAAAAGCATATGTTCCAGCAAGAAGGCTGGGGTTCACAGGATCTAACCATATTACTGTTTTTCCAATAAAATGGTAATGAAAGCGCTGTGAAATTTCTTTTTTGTCGGGTGTTTTATCCCAATTATCTAAAAAGATAGTCAGTTCTAAATCTTTCACTGGAATAGAAATATTTGATGAGATTGTGCGATTTGAAAAAACTGTTTCTAAAGTATCGTTATAATTTAAGAATTTTAGAGTAATATTTCCACCCAAATAATCTGTTAGATAGTAACTTGTTGCTGGTAAATTTTCCTCAACAATGTCTATTTTAAACTTAACAGGAGGCAGATTTAACTGGATTGTCAGGCTCAATGGCTCTCCACCCACACCATCGGGTTTTATATTGTCTCCAATAAGAGTAATGGTAAGATTAGCTGATAAATTCCCATAGATTCCTCGGTTGGGGATTTTAAAATTTAGAGCCATGGTACTGTGGTTGTCATAAGGAGAAGAGAAATTACCATCTAAAATCGTTTTTCCATTCTTGTCAAAGGGAATAAATCCAAATGACCCCCATGTGATGTTTTCTCGAGATTGCCAATTACTATACCAATTGTATTCTACGTTAGAAGAACCAATTTGTAAATAATTCAAACTATACCATTCGCCTTTAGTCGAATTGGCTTCAAGAAATCCTAAAAGTGTTACATTGTCTCCAGGTGAAATTGCTTGAATATTGGTTTCTTGTTCGAAATATTCAGTAAAGACAGAATCATTACCTATTGTCTTGTTAGTGTATCCACGAAGAAGATAAATATCTTGTACAACATAATTCATTGGTTCTTCAATTATAAAGGAGATGTTAATCGCCTTAGTATCAAGGTATTCCGCTTCCACATCCACTTGGTGGATTTTAAATACAAATATCCATGATCCAAAATATACCTGATGGATTGGTAGCAGAACTTTTATTGTGGCTTTACATTCAGATGGGCTAGTAGCATTTTCAGGATCTTCAACTTCAACATTATAAGAACTAGTTAGTTCTTCCCGAACACCTCTATGAAACCAAGTAGAATTGATTTTCCCACCAAATTTTGCCTCTGAATTTGTTATTGGGTCATGTTTCGGATCTGCAACCAGATTAACTGCGAAATTATCTATTAACCAAAATGAAGTTGCGTTATTTTTGAAAGTGTTATCATCTGGTAGTTTGAATCTAAAGGTTTTAGAAAGGTTTTTTCCCATCTCTACCTCATAACTAGCATTTTGCCATTCATACGTTTCAGCATCAAGTGATCTTTCCTTCCATGTGTTATCTGCACCATAATAAGAAAATTTAAGTATTGGTGGGACTTCATAAAGATAACAATCATCCACCCAACCAGTATACAGGTCATCAACCCCGGAATCTCGACCTCGGAATCTAAAACGTAGTTTCGTGGTATTTTCAGGTATTTCCCAAATCATAGCTGTAGTGACATATCCTTTTTCATCGGAGCTGGCATCCAGAGAGTAATCTGATATTTTATCACTTCCAAGCTGATAACCTGTTGAATTATAAGCTTGAAGCTCCAGTCGCCAATGGTTGTCGTTTGTAGTTCCAGTAGCTTTTACAGAGACTATAAACTTACGTTTTATGTTTCCACCTATAATACTTACATTTTGTTCTAATAAATAACCTTCAGTGCCATTGACATCTAAATAGTAACTTCCTTCTGAGGCATTTTTGGGATCATCAACAGATTGGACGTATGAACTGTTGAAAAACCAATCAGGAGTAATTCCCCCTTCAAAACTAGGATTTAGAAGTAGATTTTGACCTTGAGAAAAATAATCGAAAGAAATCACATATCTATCAGGGTTCAGCTCTGTAGTATTGTAAAAGACTTCAGTATCATTTTTATCAGTATCAGCAACCTCAGTTAAATTCAAATAACCTGAAGTTGCCTCAATAGAATAGAAACCTTCATTTGTCCAATCTGGAATAGCTGGGTCATTGAAAAAGCGATCTTCAAAGATATCTTGGAAAATACTGTAGAAATCAAAAGCAACCTCACCAATAGGAGATTCCAATTGCCATTCAAGTGACCCATTCATTTCATCAGTGGTGCTTTCAGCGGTTATTGTTGCCCATTCACCAGGAGCATAACTTTCTTTATCTGTTGAAAGAGTGGTCTTCCCTGAGATGACTTCAGAATCAATTTTCGGTTGAGGAGTATGATATGACGCCATACTGCTCATTTTGTCTCTATTCAGAGGCAATTGATCTGAGATTTCATTTGATAAAGAAATGTTGGTTATTATAAAAACAGCATAGATATTCATAACAAGCAGCATTATGAAATTTAATGCAATTATATAGTGAAAAATTCTCATTGGTTTCACCGTACTCTGATGTCTCGGACTTTCTCTCGAATCACTGGAAAATTTTCTTCTCACAGGAGGATTCAGCCGTAAAACTCCTAAGATTGGTCTAAATGGAGGAGTTTGTCTTTATTTTTTTAAGTTTGCTTTTATCAATCAAAGATGAGTTAAACTTAAGTTTAGGAACACTATCATAAATTTGGATAGAATAATATGACTGAGCTTAGAGAAGAACTTAATCGAATAATAAAACAAGGTAGACAAGCTCTATTAGAAAACAACCTCGATCTTACGGTACACTCTTTCGAACGAGCTGCTCAAATTGCACATAAGCTTTCACTTAATAGCATTATCGGAATTTCTTACTCCTATTTGGCTTTAGCTCTCGGTAAGAAAGGACATCCAGAAGCAGCGCTTGAACACATCAATACTGCAACTGAATTTTTCCCTATGACACCAGTAAACCCATTGGCCTATTCTTCTGTTTTGCTAGGATTAGGGATTGAATTTCAGAAAATTAAATTATTTGAGTGTTCTATCATTATTTTAAAGAACGCTCTTACAATGGCTAGAAGTAAGGTAGCGGAGGTTAATTTAGAAGCTATTTCAATAGTGGCTCGTAATTTAGCATTTTCTTACAGTAAAATTGGAAATAATATCTCTTCTGCAAAATTATTTAGGATTGCTGCGGATTTAGAAGACGAGGCTCATGTTGCTATTAATCTTTATAGAAATTCAGCTTATCTTTACTATCAAGAAGAAATGAAAGAATTTACTCTGGATATTTTACAAACAGCTTTTGATAAAGCAGGTATTATCAAGGACACCAATACTCAAATGGAAATTGCTCGTTTTCAAGCATTGGTATCTTATGAAATTGCAGTGAACTATCTCCAAAGAAGTTATCTAGAGAAAGCAATTGCATGTCTAGATCTCTGTATTGAAAAATATACCTTTACTGAAAATTCTTTTTGGATAATCAAAGCACAATATGAAAAAGCCATGATTTTAGAAAGACTGGGAAAAATTTGGCAGCGAAATAAGTCGCTTAAAAAGATAATTCAATTCAAAATTGATACTAATACTGAAGAATACATCATTAAATCCATTCTTCTCCTGACAATCCACGCATTAGAAGGAGAACATTACTCTGAAGCCGAATATTACATAAATCAAGTTTCAAAGCAACAAATGGGGGAATTAAAACTTGAACTAAGCAAAAAAATCCTAGAAATTAGAGAACTCCTTGAAATATCTCGTAAAAGAGGATTAATACAAGCTGATCTACGTTTTTCTCGCAAAGCTCTTGATCTTCCTATTGAAGAATTATTACCAGAAGTAAAAATACCCTCTCAAGAATCCCCTATAAAACAGGAAGATGTAGTTAGCTTGCAAATACCTAAGTTAGAAATTTCAGCTCCTGAATCATCAGCAGTAACTGAATTAAAATCCCCTTCCATAGAAGTGCTTCAAGAGTTATTTGACTCTTCAGAGGAAACCCCTCCGCTATTGATTAGACAAGAACCACTTTATACTGAAACACAAGAAACTAAATCAGTTGAATTACCTCAAGATTCAGAGAGTATAATTACTCCCAAACCTACATATGAACATGACCAAGAAAAGGCAATGGCTTTAGAGAGGTTATTTAGAGCACATCAGTTACCTCAAGAGTCTACAACTTTAACTTCTTCTATTACATCAATACCGCCACATGAACCTACAGAAGTTGAATATACGGCCTTTGAAGAACCAATAACTCAACCAATTGAGAATTTTCATCAAGAAATTGATTTTACACCTCCAGTAACCTTTCAGGATGAAAATGTTCGTACAGAAGTTGTTGGACGTTTACAAAGAGCAGGTTGGGCGGTTGAACTAAATTTTACAAATCTTACAGAAAGAGGTTCAGAACCAGACATTATTGCTACTAAAGGATTGATACGTAAAAGTCGAAAATTAATCTTTTTTGCCGAAAACCCCGCAGATGCCGAGATCTGCTCCTTCCTACTTCAATCAAATCCTGATAGGGGCGAAAAGATCATATTTTTGGTGAATGGTGACCCTAGAGAAGTTAACGTTTCAGTGATGGTCAAACTTGTTACTCAAATTGATCAGCTTTTCTAAAACAAAATTCTATTAGTATTTTTAAGCCAATAGTTGATTTTTATTTAGAACTTATAAAATAAATCAAAAATTAACCCTATACAATTGAATACTCTTTAACAAAGAATGCTAGAGATGAAATTTTGTTGCTAAAAGCTTTGAAATCTTCTGCTTCATCTCAGTTATAGATCCATCACTTAATAGGGTATCTAGAATCTTTTGTTGTTTGTAAAACTCAATAAGAGGTCTAGTCTCAATTTCATAAGTATTAATCCTCTGTTTCACAATCTCCTCAGTGTCATCCTCTCTTTGGTATAATTCCCCTGAGCATTTGTCACATATTCCGTTCTCTTTTGAGGGGTTGTATTTTATATGATAAATTGCTTCACATTGTTTACAGGTTCGGCGACCCGTAATTCGTTCGATTAACAAGTTATAGTTTACATCTAAATTAATGACCAAATCAATATCAGTAATTTTTTTGAGATCTTGGGCTTGAGTCAAATTACGAGGATATCCATCTAAAATAAATCCTTGTTTGCAATCATTTTGATCAAGTCTTTCCTTAAGAAGTTCTAATACTATAGTATCAGGGACCAATTTTCCTTTATTCATGAATTTTTCTGCCTTCAAACCTAGGTCTGACCGATTCTTAATTGCAGCTCGTAAGAGATCACCAGTACTAATTTGAGGTATGTTAAGGTTTTCCATTATGAATTTTGCTTGTGTTCCTTTCCCTGAACCAGGAGCACCAAGTATTACTATCTTCTTTGATGGCAATCCCTTATTTCCCTCCTCATGCCCTCATATTTTCATTATTTAATTTTAAAAGAATATCTCTTGCTTTTGAAGCGTGTTGCTCGTTTATCACAAAAATAATGCTCAAATGATCAGTATGTTGAACCATTGTATCGTATAATGATATAGCTTGATCTGCAAGTAAGGAAGAAACATGTGCTAAAATACCAGGAATTTCTTGAGCTTGGTTAGGCAGCATTAGTTTAAGTAGACTAAGAGAATCTTGAAGCTTAAGAGTATCGACAACTTTGAACTCTGATATTTCGTTTAGAAAAGCCTGCTCAGTCATCTTTTTAACATATAATTCGATGCATTGACGGTTTAGATACACTGAAAAAATATCTTCACGTTCTATTTGTTTGATAATTAAATCCATAATCTTATGGATATCTGTATCCTCACGAAAATTTATCTTGTAGTGTTTTAATCCATCCATGACTTCTGTAGTACCTTTTTTTAGAATATTTTGAACTAGCTTTACACCTAACATTTCTTCTTGCTGTGTGCGTAATTTTTTAAGATAACGAGTAATCGCAACTGCAACATTTCCCTCTAATTTCACAGGATCCTTAGAAGTGAAATTTCCATCATCCATTAGTTGAGATTTTATTTTTTTCGCAATTTCTCGTTGAGCGGTTTTTCGCTGTTGAAGTTCATGAACAAGAGACGGATCTTGTTCAAGAATCTCTCGAACAAGTTTAGAAACTGATTTTTCAGCACGCATGCGAATTCTACCTTTATCATCTGAATAACTTGACTTTTCGTTGATATTCACATATATTTCAACTTAAAAGTTGATTAGATTTTAATAGGATGGTGTGGTAACCAATTTCAATGAAAACAAAAATATCCACAAAGAAATTTTGTAACGAAACCCATTTATTCGAAATTTTTTGAACTTTTTAATTATTCTGAAAATTATTACGAATGATGAAAATAATTCATTCATTTCAATTTTCTTTGATGATTGAAACTGTGAAATTTGAGTTATTTTCATTATGATTCTCTTTTTAATGATATTACCGTGGTTTTACGTAATAAAAAAGTTTAATTACGATCTTTTTCAGCTGATTAGTATGATATATACAACATAAGGCACGATTGAAGATATTTGGAATTTTAGCTTTGTTTTAATAACTAGAATTACGTATTTCTATCGATTTTTTATGATAATATATATGTAAAAAGAATGAAAAATAATTCCAAAGCTAAATTTTAATTTATTGAGAGTCTAATTTTGAAAAAAGGTGACTTCCTGGTTATTTTACCAGCGTTTAACGAAGAAGATACTTTACCTGGAGTAATTCAACAGCTTGATGAATTTTTCTCCCGTGATGAAATAATTCTTGCTGATGACGGATCTACAGATAAAACTTCTAAGATAGCACACGAATTAGGCATCAGAATTATCAGAAACAGTAATAATAAAGGAAAAGGACACATTTTACGAAGTTCTTTTGCTATTATCGTTCAAAGATTCCCTAATGTAAAATGGATAATAACTTTGGATGCTGATGGACAACATGATGCTCGAGATATCCCTCGGTTTTTCCAAACTATTGAGAAATACTCAGAAGCTGAAATCATTATAGGAATGCGTGATTACAATCAAATGCCTGCAATAAATTGGATTTCAAACAAATTAACATCAAACTGGTCTAATTATTGGTTAGATTGGAATCTACTTGACTTACAGTGCGGTTTTAGGTGTTATCAGACTAAAACGTTGCATCATATACTTCAATATGGCCTTAAAAGGAATAAATTCGATTTAGAAACAGAAATTTTACTAGTTGCCTGGTTATTAAATGTAAAAATTATTGGTATTCCTATAATGACTTTGTATCCTGAAACCCGACGGAAATCAAGAATTCGTCCATTAATTGACACCTTCAGATGGATGTCACTGGTTTTCCGATTTGCTTTTTCGCCACCTTTCGTTAATAAGGTTTGGCAAACACGGCATTTAAGACACTTGAAAACAAAATTTGATTGAAATATAGACTGCTGAATACAGAAGGAGTCACTATCATAGAAATAAAATGACAATACTCAAAATGTTGATCGACCAATTGAACAACATCCACTTTAGTTACAGAAAAAAGATTGGAATTTCGAAAGTAAAAAAAATCAACACGCATTATTTATTCATAATAAAGAAATAATAGTAAAAACGGATGAGATAGAAATATCCAGTTACAAAGCAGGTTCAGGGATTGAAATTCGTATGAAACAAAAATTAGTGCTTAAATTAGTGCTTCTTGGTGATCCAGGAGTAGGTAAGACTTCATTAATTTCGCAGTTCGTTCACGCACGCTTTCGACATTCCTACCAACTGACAGTTGGGCTAGACATCTCTTCAAAACAAATTCAATTGGATGATGGTCGAACAGTAACCCTATCAATCAATGATATTGGTGGCCAAGCACGATTTGCCGCCATTCGACATATGTTCTTCAAGGGTGCCCATTTAGCAATGTTTGTTTACGATGTCACTCGCGCTGAAACATTGGAGAATATAAAAGATCCTTGGTATAAAGAATTAATGGAATTTTGTGGCCAATCAGACAAGACGAAATCCGCAATCCAAACAATTTTAGTTGGTAACAAATCTGATCTCGAAGATTATCGAATGATAGAGGAAGAGGAAGGGATCCAACTCGCAAAAGAAATAAACGCAAAAGAACATATTTCAGCCTCAGCTAAAGAAAATATTCAAGTCGATGAGGCTTTTAAGACCCTAGCCCAAAGTTTTTTCGATGAAATATAAAAGTAGGTTTTGTTTAATGAAATTAAACAATAGGAGTGGGTTTTGTGGTCACTGAGGCCGATTATGCGTATTTAACACATCTTCCTACAAACTACTTTAAACGATTGATAGATAAGTGGGAACATACTACAGTCGAGTTAAAGCCAAATGGACTCCTTTCTAGCGAGAATCGAGATACAACCATAAAACTTGTCAAAAATATGAAGGATTCTAAGCTTAAACAACTAAGAAAACTTTCAGAGGTACTCGATGTCTCGAATGTCTGGTGGAAAGTCTTTCAAATCTCTAAACCCAAACCTTTGTCTAATCTTTATAAACATAAAAGAAACTTTGATGTTGATAAATATCTACCAGAAAATTATACCAAGGTTAAAGGCATTTATTCAATCAAAGATTTTAGTGAACATGCCATTTTAATCCTAGTCGAGTTTTCTTCCCGATCAGCAACACTCAGAAGAGTATTTCGGTTCATCTATTTACCTCATGCGAAAACAATTCTCATTGAACCACAGAACTTAGCAATAGAGGTTTTAAAAAACGAAATATTACCGTTTGTTACCAATGAACCAGATAAAGTAAATCAAAAACCTATTCGTGCTAGAGTAATCCGATCATTAACTAAAACCCGAGACGAAACACAACCGTCTTTTGCTCTCACTCACCTTAAAATAAAAATTTCCCTAGAAACATCAGGAATAGAAGGTTTAAATCAAATTACAATTCATGGTGACGATATAATCAGAGGAGCAGAAACTCTAGAACAACGACATGAAGTATCTCTAAAATTTATGAACTCTGGACCATGGATAGGAGCAGGTACTAAAGATTTCATGGTTGAAGTTGGAAAAGGTCTTCAGATTCTTCAATTAGAAGAGTCATCTCTCAAGAATGTTGCAACGGTACTTAGCTGGCTTTGAAACCTTTTGTGTTCATGGAATGAAAGATATGCTTCACAAATCTAGATTTTCACAATTTTGTCTCCTAATCCTCGTAATGAACGTTTTCATTCCCCTATTGTCACAAAAATATCCTCCTAATTTAGCTTTGAATGATAATAGATTAGAAAATTCAATGTTTGATAGTCTAAAAAATTATGACCATTCTCTTGATCTTTTGATAATGTTCTATCGTAAAATCCCGAATCTAGGATCTTACGAACCTTTAATTATTAAAAGATACATTTGTTTTCCCATCGTTCATATTAAATTTAATAATTCCTTAATTAAACAAGATTTTTTCAGACAATATCACAAAGAAATCTATCGAATAGAGATTAACCAAATTCTAAAGAGTTCTGTTAGTAATATTTTAGAGGAGAACGCCATTTCTATTAGTAAAAATGCAAAATTTAAGGAGACAACTGGTGCGAGTTTTTTACACGATTTAGGTATTAAAGGTCAAGGAGTAAAGATAGGTATCATTGATACAGGAATAGACATTCTTTCAGGAACATTTGGAACGCGTATAAAAGGCCGTAAATCGTTTGTAAGCATAAAGAACGGGTACTCTCAAAATATTTCAGATCCAGAAGATAATATGGGGCATGGAACTAAGGTTGCCAGTGTCGCTGCGGGAACTACTACTGGAATAGCTCCTGAGGCTGAAATTTATAGTGCAAAAGTTATTGAACCTAATATTAGAGGCGCAGGTGGAGGTAAGAACGAAGAAACTACTGCAGGATTGCTTGAAGCCATTGATTATCTTATCAACAACTCTGTTGATGTGATTAACATTTCTCTTGGCCAGTATCACAATTTACCAGATGGATTAAGAGAGGAGGTTATTAATTATGTCTCGATTATATATAACATCGTATTTAGTGTTTCTGTAGGTAATTCTGGGACTTCACTTGGCGACAGAGGGACATTGAATAACCCTTCAACTGCACTTCAATGTATTGCTGCAACTGCCAGTGATATTGCAGGAACATATATTGGGGATTTTGCATCACGAGGACCAAAGGTTGATTATTCTATGAAACCTGATATTACCGCTCCTGGCATCAATGTAGCTGATGGGCAAGGAACATCATTTGCAGCCCCAATAGTTGCTGGTGCGGCAGCTTTAATCATTGGTTATCTTAAAGATGAAGGCATTTCCTATACATCTGCAACTATTAAAGCAGCTCTCCTTGCTGGTTCGAAAACACTTGGAAGACCAGTCTGGGAGGAAGGTGCGGGCTTTATCAGTATTAATCGATCTTTAGAGATTTTAAATTCAACGGAAAAAATAGATGGTACGCCTGATCTAGTGTATCTTCATCCTCAAAAATTACCTTTTGACCCCTATAAAATCTTATTTAACGGTAGCTTAGTAACGTTTAATCTTACGGTAATCAGCAGTAGGAAATGTAATACCAGTATTACTATTTCAGAAACTTTATCTGATTTCGTTAGTACTTCTAGTTCTTTCTATTTCATAAATCATTCAACCCTAGTTCCCATAGATTTTACTATACCAGCATCAACGAAATCTCAACGCGTTTCAGGATTTATCAATATAAGTAATGCTCAATTAATAGTAGAATTCGAAATTCGTGAAACCAATGTTCAGATTTTGTTTGATGAGAGTTTTAATCGAATAGCTAAACATGGTTATCCAACTTCTGCTTATGAGATTGAAGGCGATACTTCCAGTACAATTAATATGTATTCAGCATTCACACAATTCCTAGCTTATGAACACAATTACAGTATTGTCCCTCATGTAAAAGGAAAACTAACTCTCAATGAACTTCTGAAGTATGATGTGTTGATCTTGGCAAATCCATTTACTAACTCTACTGATAAGTTCATGGATTGGGTTGTAAATCCAAATCCTGAATATTTTTCTCCATCAGAAAATATTACAAAAGCTATTTCACATTTTGTTGAAATGGGTGGAGGAGTATTGGTACTACCTGCTAATAATGAAGCATATTTCAATATTACAGGATTAAATAAGCTTCTTGAATCTTTTGACCTCCAAATAACAAGCGAATTTTCAGGAAACATTTACTTAAGTGACATTGTTAATCCTCAGGTTTTTACTACAGATATCCCCTCTTTCCCATTTTGGGGTAATTATATCCAAGCTGAGGGAAATAATACCCAAGTCATTGCAAAATGTAATGGAAATCCTACTCTTGCATCCTATGAAGACCCTAGTGGAGGAAGAGTCCTGCTTTTTGGATCGGATCTAATTTTCGATAATATCGGATTTTCCAGTTACCCTTACCCTGGAGATAAAACACAAAATCGTATTCTGATTTTCAATTCAGTAACCTGGCTCGCTGAGGCAAAAAGGGATTTCATCAAATCACCGACAAATACTCCAGAATTTCCCTATCCTCTTATTTTTCTTGTTTTAATTATATCTCTAGTTTTCATTTTTTATCTATTCATTAATAAATCTAAAACTTAAATATTGATTCCTAATAGTGATGTAAATAACAACTTCATTAATAATTCGAGCCAATGCGCTCAAATCCTCTCTATATATTCTTTTTTCAAACCCTAGGCTCTGCATCTAGACCAATATACATACTTCTCTCTCTATCATCATATCCAACATCTGATTCAGAAGTTAATTGATGAAATATTATTTGAATTATTGGCATCCCTGGAACTAACTCAACTGGTGAATTAGCTTGGTGGGCGATCTCTAGTGTGAGGGTTGTGGGATCCTTCAGACCTGTTCCTGGATTAACTAGTCCAGCAGCTTGTACTACGATCCCTAATCTAGCAATTGAGGATTTACCTTGGAGAGTGGCAGCATACTTCTTTGATATTGAAATCTTCTCAAGAGTGGAGGCGAGAACAAACTGATTGGGCGATAAAAGGAATGATTCATCATTTTCAATCCGAAAAACCTCTGAGTTTTTCAAAATAGCCTTTCGATCGTTTGGACGGAACAACCTACCATGGTGGAATACTAAAAAGGTATCACCTAATTTTAAATCAATACTACAAGGCCCCACTGCTGATTCATCATAAGGAGTTATTATTATCTCACGAGCTTCAATTGCTGCTAGAATATCTTGGTAAGATAGTATCATTGTTATTTTTTCACCGTTTAATATCATTATTATTTAGAATAATGTAGATATAGTCAAGTAATTTTTTTATTAACGATTGAAATATATTTATTAGTTCTGTGAATGTATGAAAACTAACATGAACGATTCCCATCAAGATCGCTTAAAAGTAGTTTTAATGCGAATTATCGAAGGATTTTCTGATTATTTCGTCAAGGCACTTGAAAAGTCTTATCATCAGACACCTAAAACCATTGAAGTCCGTAATATAACAGTAGAGAGGAAGTTGGGCACTACAGGAATTCATATCGTTAAGGTTCAACTTGAAAGCAATTTAGGATCAGATGAAGCCAGTATTGCCGTTAAAATCTATGATAAACAAGAACTTGCATTGGAAGTTGTCAAACGAATCAATATCCTTGAAAATCGTCTATCACAAAAAAAATACTCACATTTTGGAATTTCATCAGCCTCAGTCATTTTCTTTTCTAGAAGTGTGATAGTAATGGAGGGAATCCAGGGAGACGTTTTTCGGGAATCAAAGATCCCTCGACCTCAAAAATACCGATTTGCTGGACGTGGTCTTGCGGCATTTCATGGTTCAGAATCAGATCGTTGTTGGTTTGACAAATATAAACTGTTATTGTCAAGGAGTTTAGAGAACCTACCAATAGCAAAAGACCCAAAATACCAGCTGAAAAATCTTTTTGATGAAGTAGGGGCTCGAGCAGAAGAGGCTTCTCATTTATCTGGATCAATAAGCTTTGGAGACTTTCATCCTGGGAACTTAATCTTTGATGTTCGAATCGGTCAAATCCCAATGATTCAAACTCACATTATTGACCCTGAATACTTAGACACATCTAAAGAACATGATCGATTAGAAGATATCTGCAATTTTTTTGCTGTTGAAGCTGTTGATCAATATCGTATTGATAAATCCTTAACAAAACTCCGAATGAACGTAAAGTCATTTTTATCTGGATATAGTGAAGTCCTAGCTCATGAACGAACTTCTTTGTCAAAATATTATCGTGGTAATTATATCCCTCTGAATTTCCACTTAGCATTGATGGTTCTAATGAGTATTATACATATACAAAATATGACTGATCTTTTTGGTGGAAAAACAGGCATTCAAAATGAAGTGCTTCTTCGATGTCAATTAATTGAAAAGCTTCTTAATTGGGATTCATTCCCTGATTAGGGTTCTAAAATGGATCATAAAGTTTTATACTCTAGTGCTGGAATAGCTACCCAGATTTTAGTTCTAGAACCACAGAAGATGATGATTTTACTAGATATTGGTGACGGTATCATCCGAGATCTCTTAAAAGAAGAAATATCCTTTCCATTGTCCTTCCCATTACATATATTTCTCACTCATGGACATTACGATCATTGTGGGGGATTATTTTCATTACTAGGCTTTTTGCGAATGGTTGGACAATCCTCACCAGTTGAGATTTATTATCCTAAAGGTTCTAAAGAGATTGAAGGTCTTATTAATTTATTTATCTCTTCCTATCATGACACTACTCCTTTTAAACTGAAATCATGTGACCTTAAGCATAAGGATCAAATTTATATTTCAGATGAAATAAGAGTGGTTGCTTATCAAATGAAACATATGGGATCCACTCTCTCACATGGAATCTTATCTGAAATACCAGCATTAGGATTCGCTATTTTTAAGAATGAAGAAAAATGGTTAGTTTTCACTGGAGACACTGGAATGAATGATAATCTCTATAATTTCTTGAGAAATGCAACCCATGCATATATTGAAGCAACTAATTTAGGTGACCACCATTCACCTTATCATCTAAATGTTAAAAAAGCACAAGAATTAGGAAAATTGGCAAAAGATTTCACTTTGGTACATACTCGAACATTAATTTGATGACAAGTCTCGGTTGAATGAGATTATTGAAAATACGAGAATCAGACTAAAATAGTTATCAGTCAAAAATAACAAAGTGCTTATGTCCGATTAAAAATAGGAAAGAAATTATAATTATTGTAGAGATCTTGATCAAACAAAAATTCAGATCTCTGAAATGAATTCTTTCTTATTTTTAATTAAAATTTTTACTTAGTACAGTGCTGGGGCTAATGTGTTATCCAAAACATTTCTTAAAGAGGTAGAATTTGTTCACAATGACAAACAGAGTGGTGCAGCCAAGATTTCAGAAGCTACTCTACTTATTTTGAAGCGTGAATGTCTTAATTTAGGTAATAAACTTAACAGTTCTATTCTAAAGACTGCAATCCAACAACTACTAGATACTCATCCCATGGCAACGATTGAGAATGCACTTTTACCAATTTATCTAAAGCTCACACAGTTTATCAAATCTGGTGGGCTACAAAAAGAAGATTCTAAAGCAGCAATAGAGTTAATATTTGCCACACGACGAGAACAAATGAGAATTGGTGAAAAAAACACTATTGAAACACTCACTAAGATCTTACAGGATAAATATACTATTTTAACCTTTTCTCATTCATCAACCGTGACTACCGCATTATTACAGTTAGCTGGGGGTGGATATCATGATAAAGAGATTTTCATATTAGAATCCAGACCTTTAAAAGAAGGTGAGCGAACAGCTCTCTCGTTAGCGAATGCAGGTTTCGAAAAAATTCATCTAGGCATAGATTTCGCGGTTAATGAATTTTCACGACAGGCCGAAGTCGCTGTTCTAGGAGCAGATATGATTCATTCAAATGGCCAAGTACTTAACAAGATTGGTTCAGCAACAATTGCCCATCTTTTTCACACGAAATCAAAGGAAGTAATAATAGCTGCCTCACCTTCTAAAGTCTGTTTAAGAGAGATGATTGACAGCAATAGTGATTGGCACCCCATAATTCCTCATAGAGATCCTAAAGAAATAACAAAGATTTCAAAACCTAATTTAACTGTATGGAACAGATATTTCGAAATAATCCAACCAGAATTTATATCTTACTTGATCATGGATTGTCATAAATTCGCAGCCCCCGTTTCGAAACAACTTAAGAGATTTTTAGAAAAAGATCCGATTTTTTCACTACGAAAAGAACTCCAAGAACTCTGGCATTAAGCTAATTTTACAATGGTATAATCTATTCATCGAATTGAGTTTCAATTAACGAGAGGGACAAATTATCAAAATCTCCCTTTACCATGGTTTTATTAATTCTGGTTGTATCGCAGGATCTTCAAATACTAATGTACCCCTATACATTTCCCTTTTTCCAGCCTGTTGGATGTTAGTAATTGTTCCAGATGTTATTCTAATTTTCACGCTTTCTTCCAAAGCAGGTTCATATGCCTCATCAAAAACGAGCTCCCATGTCGAATTATTGCTCTCATTCCAAGCAATAACGCGTAATTCATTACGTTCATGATCTAAGGATAAATCAAGAATATGGTAAAAGCCTTTAAACTGTTCTACTAAGCCCTCATTTTCGGAAGCGGATATTTCAAGAGGAAGCATTTTTTGCCAAGCTGCAGGGACACCTCTTTTCGATAAATCTTTCCCCTTTTCCTTTAACTTCTGTTTAAATATTCTTAAGACTTTTAAATCCAGTTCTATAAGATCCGAACGTAGTCTGGTCAAAATGAACAAACGTTTGATTGAACGATAAACCTCCTCTCGGTCGCTGAAATTCTTCACGATTGTTTTTAAGACTTCAATTGCAAGCTCACGTTGATCATGTGAATACAAATCATTAGCATAAGTATGTAGAGAAGATATTATACCATCCAAAAGATCTGGGTTTTGTTTAAGCAAAAGTATAGCATTATTTGGTCTTTTGGTTGCAATTAACGAAACTGTAAGACCAAGTAGCTGTGTTGGAGACATTTCCTGCTCTTTTGAGGAAACTGATTCAAATAATCTAAGAGCTTGAATATATTGGCCTAATAACAGATATAATAATCCCTGCAGTGAAATCAAGTTTTCAATTGCTTCTTTACCCACAGAAATAAAATTCATGTAAACACGACAGGCTTCTGCGTGAACCAAAGCTTCAATAATTTGATTTCGTGTTAAATTGAACTCTAGAAGCCAACTATGATGTTCAAATAGCTCAGAACGGAGTAGACGTTCAACAATCACGCGCTGTTCAAGATCATCAATTGAATACACAAGTTCAGAACTTTTGGTCAAGATTTCTATAAGAACAACTTCTGCATCCTGAATATTAAAGCTCTCTCTTGTTCCCCTTGCCTTAATCACTAATTGCTGGGCAATAATCAAAGCATCTTCAGGTGTTATAATTTCAACTTCTTGCGGAGAAGCAGCTGCCTCTCCTTCGACCTCTATAATCGAAGTTTCAATTCCAACTTGTGCAGCAGACCGCACAAACCGTGCTGTATCAGTTAAATCATCTATCAACATAGCTATATCAATATACCGTCGTGTTTTTTTCTTATAACTCCAAGAAGCACGAAATACTCTTTCAACGGTTTGATCGAGTATTTCTCGCATTTCAGGATCAGATACAGCTGCAGCAAGGATAGAAACAAAAGAACCACAAGAAAGATGATCAATTCCTTTGAACACACGATTTTCCTTAATAATTCGGGCAACGCCTTCATCGTCAGAGACTAGAGCTACTTTATTGTTATTCTTAAGTGTGAACTTTTTTGCTAAGATCACAACATCAATATCAGCTGGGTCATCTTTAACTCGAACCATTCGCTCTTGAACCGCATACCTCGCAGTCTGATTCCAAAGTTTAGATGCTCGATTAACACGTTCCATCTGAATATATCTAGGTATTGTTCTCCGTAACTCCCGAAACCTTCCTGGTATGTCTGTTTTCGGGAGTTCTTCGGGAACCATTACTAGCATTCCAACAGATGCCGCGATTTTCTGTAAATTAGGTAATAAGATATTTGAGACCCCAGCATTCATTAGAGAAATGAAAAAATTCGTATCAAGTACAACAACATCGAAAAGAGTGGCAGACATTGATTATAACTCCTTGCCAAGAAATTTTATCTAGAATAGGCTTTTCGAATCATATAAAAAGAAACAGCGGAGGGTGTGATTCGAACACACGTAATACAGCTTTGCAGGCTGCTCCTTAGCTAATCGGACTATTAGATCCGAAGTTATAGCCACTTTGGTACCTCCGCAAAAGCTTATAAATCAAATAGTTTGAATACCTCTCAGTACCAGCCAGATTGTTCCTTTTAACTGGATAATATAAACTTTTTTATTACTCTCCGGTTATCCATCTTAATCGCAGATTATAAGATTTTAACTACAATGTTTCATCATAAATCTAATTTTCTAGCTTTTATAATTAAATATATATTTAAAAATGAGATTCTTTAATGTTTTTGTGATTTTAAAAACAAATGAGATTCTTTCAAAGTTAATTTTTCATTGTGAAATGACCATATAATTTAAAACATTAAAGAGAGAGGATTTTTTTAGTTAATTAAGAGGCAAAAAAATGAGTGAACAGAGTGTACATGCATTTATCCCAAGTCCAGATGGGGAATATATACCAATTAAATTCACAAGCCCTGAAAAAGATCTGAAGGAAACAGAGGTTGTCATTTTTCTAGATGAGGATAAACGACAGATTTTTATTTGGACAGGTTCAAATTCTTCGGTTCGAAAACGATTCATTAGTTCCCAAATTGCTCGCCAAATGAGAATGGAACGAGGACTTACTCATAGAGTATCGACAGAAGACCAAGGAAATGAAACTAGTGCGTTTTGGGAATTTATTGAAAGTCTTGGGGGAAAAGAAATTAGCGCCAATACTCTTTTAGAGGTTTCTCCACCCTCTATATCTACTGATCTACCCGAACCAATGCCAACAGAAATTGTTACTCATCCCGCTACTTTAAAGAAAGTAGATTCTGTAAAAACAAGGACTCCAATCAAAGCTGAATCGAAATCAACTGTCTCTCCTGAACCAGTAGCAAAACCACCACCCTCGCCAGTAATTAAAGAATCTAAGATTGAATATTATTGTGAGGAAGAAATCGCTGCTGTAACTGAATCCAAGGCTAAGATTTTATTCAAGGCCACGAATCGAGATCTTATCTTATCAACTCTTCATACATCAACAGCAGCTACAGAGGGCAGAATTGCTTTATATTCTCTTCCAAATGATAATAAAACAACAACTTGTAAGTCAAAAAAGCCAATTTTTGCCATTTACCTCCAAGAAGGTACATCAATTATAGAATTAGATGATCTATATATACCCATACCTGCAGGTAATTCCATTTATTTTACATGCCCTGCAAATACTTTTCTTAGTATAAACTTAGAATCATAAGAATAATATCTATTCTATCTCCTGAATATTATCCTATGTAAACTCTACTCCGTGCTTAACTCGATATATTTTATGATTTCCAAGCTAAACTAGAAGAGAAGGAAATAGGTAATGTATATTCGGAGAGAGAGCCTAATTCTCTTTATAAGATATAGACTAAAGAAATTTTAAGTCTTTATTAACCTAGGTTCAAAAACGATTCTCATGAATAAGAAAGTATATAGGATGCTTTAAAATGGATGATGAAAGCAAGATCAATTCTCGAATTGCAGGTTTCTTCAAAAAAAGTGTCGAAGAAAGACAAAACATTATTCAGAAACTTTGTAATTTAAATCAAGAGGATTTAGATTATATAAAGGGTTCTACTGACATTCTAGATAAGGCTGGACAAGGACATTACATTGAAAATACTATTGCAGTTATGCAGGTTCCTTTAGGTATCGCTACCAATTTTGCTATCAATGGAACGGATTATTTGGTACCTATGGCCATTGAAGAAGCTTCAGTAGTGGCAGCAGCCTCAAATTCTGCAAAAATAGCTCGTGTAAGTGGCGGATTTTTTACAAGTACAACACCCCCAATTATGATTGGTCAAATTCAGATGATTAATGTACCTGATCCATACAATGCTCGTGAGAAAATTCTAGAACATGAACAGGAGATCGTCGAACTAGCCAACAAACAGGATCCTATATTGGTGAAATTTGGAGGAGGTTGTCAAGGAATAAACGTGAAAGTATTAACAAACACAATGAAAGGAGCTATGGTCATTACTGAACTATTAGTGGATGTTCGAGATGCAATGGGCGCAAACGCTGTCAATACAATGAATGAAGCAGTCGCTCCACTATTAGAAAAGATCATTGGTGGTCAAGCTCTTTTAAGAATTATATCGAACCTAGCTGATAGACGATTAGTAAGAGCAAGAGCAGTGTTCAATGCTAATGAATTGGAAACAGAAAATATGAAAGGTGAAGAAGTTGTCAATGGTATTCTCAACGCATATGCTTTTGCAGAAGCGGATCCTTATCGATGTAGTACCCACAATAAAGGTATTATGAATGGTATAGATGCGGTTGCAATTGCCACTGCTCAAGATTGGAGGGCTATAGAGGCAGGCGCTCATACTTATGCAGCAGTTAAAGTTACTGGTAAATATTCCTCATTGACGACATGGGAAAAAGATGGAAATGGAGATTTGGTAGGTACAATTGAGCTACCACTTGCTATTGGTCTAGTAGGAGGTGTTGCTCGCATTCATCCATTAGCTCAAATTTCATTCAAGATTTTAGGATTGAGCGTTCCAGGAGGAGCTCTAAAGCTTGCAGAAATTATGGCTGCTGTCGGCTTGGCACAAAACTTTGGTGCTTTACGGGCTTTAGCTACTGTTGGTATCCAAGCTGGACACATGAAATTACACGCACGGAATCTAGCTGCTTCCATGGGAGCAAAAGGGACAATTATAGACAAAATTATCGATAAAATCTCTGAAAGGAAATTGAAAGTCACTTATGACACTGTAAAAGAGATTTATGATGAGGTACAAGGGGAAAGTGAATAAACAGCTAAAATTGTTTATTCTCATATTTTATTTGATTAACTATTCCTTTTTATAAGTTTCAAATTATCTACATAATCTAATCCATTATTAATTTTGCCATTTCCTTCCCATAAATAGCGTTTCATCAACTTTAACCTGCAATCAAGCGATAATTGGTTAAGTTTCTTCAAAAGATTTACAAGAATCCGAGCTGTTGCACCCCAGATAACCTCATTTTCTGTATAATTAAAAAATGGAACTTTGAAAATAAAATTATCCTGATATTTCATTTCCTTAATTGAAAAAATCTCTGGATTGGTCAAATCATAAATCAGGGGGTTTAAAATATATTCGATTTCTTGTGTAGGTATCTCTTCAGCATCAACTTCCTTAGTATCTTCAATAATGCCTACTACTGGTGTAACAACAAATTTACTTATTGTTAAAAGATCATCAATTAATCCTAGGACTTTTACCTTTTGAATTCCCAGCTCCTCATCTACTTCTCGTAAAGCTGTTTGGATTAAATCCTCATCAAAATCAGCCTCATACCTCCCTCCTGGGAAAGATATTTCATTTTTATGATAAGGCACATTTGCAGTTCGGCGGGTGAAAATAATAGACCAACCCTTCTCGCGCCAGATGAAAGGGATTAATACTGCTGCTCGTTGAAAACCATCTGGAAGATCAATGATTAAGCGAGACTCGCTCTGAAGGATTAAACGTAATTCTTCAAGGCATGTTTGAAAATTTGGCAATTGAAAGTCTCAAGCGAACCCTTTGAAACTTTCTTTATAAAGAACTTATGGTTAAGTATTAAACTTCATTGTTTCGTTAAGTATTTAATTCCTAGAAATTTTATGGGTCTTAGTCATGCCTGATTTTTATCTGCGAACTATTCTGAGGATTTAAAGAGTGCCTTTTATTAATTTAACCTTCGCTGAAGCTAGTCAATCCTTACAAGATCCGTCTTTTATAATTGAATTGCTGAAAAAGAAGAAAATTAATCCTAAAGAAGCGAATCTTCTAGAAAAATTGAGTCTTTTCTCTAGAAACCGCACTCCAAATATTCTTGATGAGATACGTGTGCTATGCGAACAATCCTTTGGTATCAAAGGTGAAGACGCGTTTGAAAGACTGTCTCGTTTCGCTAAAAGTCAAAATAAACGTGTTTCTTGGGTGATTTTTTCAAGGACATTCCAATCTATTAAGTATGATGACCGAAATCCTCTAGAAGATTACAATCCTCGCGTGTCAGAAGTGTTAACCATTACTTCTAAATATAAAGTTGTAAAATAACTCATGGAGTGACTCTAATGCAACAATCAGACTGCGAAGAGCTAGTACGTGAGGCTACAGAAGCTTCTAAACATTCTCTCGATGTTTCAGCAACAATTTTTGAAGAAGCAGCAAAATGCTATGACAAACTGGGAGATCGGAAAAAAGCTGGTCAATATCTCACTTTAGCTGGAGACTTTTTTCTTGATTTAGATAATAAAGAAAGAGCGGCATCTTGTTATGGAAAAGCAATAATGAGGCATTTAATGATTGATGATATAGATACAGCTGAAATCTTGCTTGAAAAAGGTAAGGAATATGGATTTTCCTCATCAATGCATCAATATAGAATTGCTTTAGATACATTAGAAAGACAGAAGAAAGCAAAAATTGAGGAAGAGGAAAAGTCAACAAAGGTAGTTGAAGCCCTTCCAGATGTTGATATTCTACCAATTGAAGAGGAAGAGGAGATCATCCCCCTTAACAATGATTTTTTCTCGATTGATGATGACACTCAACCAAAAAAGCAAGAATTCATGATCCCTCAACTCGAGAAGGAACAACCATCAACTTTGGGTTCCTACGCCGTCCTTGCGGCCGTTTCACAAGCAACAAGAGAGAAAATTAATCAGGAAATCCAAACAAATGCATTTGTAAAGAATACATCTGGTGAGTCACAAGTTATTGAACCTCAGTTTACCTTAAGTCCAGTAGAACCTAGTGAAAGCTTAAATGATGTTGTTGACACATTTACAAACAGATATCCTCCTGATTCTGAGATTAAAGAAAAATTAATTCCATCTGAATTTTTAAAAAGCAGTGATAATCTTGATTTAGATTACACAGCAACAACAGAAATCACAAATGAATTTGAGGATGAGTTGATTGACATCGAAATAATTAATACTATTCCATTCAGCTTTCAAGTAGTTAATATTATAACGGACTTTGAATTAGATGAAAAAAAGCGTACAAATGATGGATTGATTTTCACTTGGAAAAAAGATAGGATAGAGCCTGGTGAAAAGATTTCTGTTGAATATATCTTGAGAAAGCGAGTTGAACGCTCTATTATTTTGAGAAAAGAAAGTAAAGTTTCTGTAGTTACTATTTACCAGTCCGTTCAACAAGATTTAGAGGCTAACTTGGATTTTGTAAATACATCAGGAAAAGTTTTTCACGAAATCTTGGTGGAGGATATCATTCCCCGTGAACTAATAGTAAAAAATTCAAATTCAAATAAAAAAATCAAACCTGTGACAATTCCAACCCACGATAGCACCTTATTCAGATGGATTTTTAGTACATTACTACCAGGCGACAATTTTTCCGTGTTTTACGAATTTCGTGAGAAACCTCTAACCAGACATTACATTGATGAATATGAGTGTAATATTGGTTCTGTTAAAGTTGAAAAAATATCACAACCAGTTGTAGATACAAACCAATGTGAGTACCTATGGTTCTATTCTGTTGAGAATTTTACAACAAACGACATTACTATAACTGATCGAATTCCTTCAGATTTCAATCTAACGTTGATAGATCCACTCCATTTGACCCCCTTCATAAAGAACGAAAAAACTCATCAAATTCTAACTTGGAAATTATGCTCTGACGAAGTTAGAACTATCCTAGTTTTAAGGATAAATGGATCCGAGTCATTCACCCCTTTGGCACCTACGATCGAATTTCCCAAAGAAGAAAAACTTCAACTAGTTGAGAAGACAACAACATCAGAGAAAAAAATGGTCGACTTGCGTCGTTTAAAAGAAAAATTAAAGGAGCTGACTTAAACGACTAATATGCAAGATTTTATAGAACAACCAAGAATGGACCTCACTATCCTGGCTGTTCGGTGGGATGACATATCAGGTCCATCTATAATTTCTCTTTTCCCGCATGCCGCTTTAAATGACCCGGAATCTGTCGCTTTGCAAATTTATCTTGCATCTGTGACAGTATTTGGGCAACATGGTCATTCACAAAGAACAGAATTCTCTATTCCTTTATTAAGCTTAGGCAAGGGTGTCATAGCTAGGGTAGCTTTTGATTCATGGCTAGATACTAGTTTACGGGGAAAAGAACGCCCTTTCTTTTTAGCATTTTTGACAGATCAAGCTACAGCTGAAATCTTAAGTTCTCATCTGAATAACAACATTTTTGAATATCTAGATATCCTAAAACAAGAGATTGCTGATTTTTCAGCCCAAAAAATTTGGGATAAAATTGCTGAATCACTTCATACTTTAGAAAAAGAAGAGAAGTTTGACGCAATTTCCTTCGAAGTAAATTCTGATTATGCCATTCCTCGAGCTTTACAAGATCTTGAAACAGCAAAAGAAGCATGGGAAAATCTCAAGGACAGAAATCAATTATGGACTGCTTTACGAGTTGCAAACCGACTAGAAAACGTTGATGATAAAGGAGCAGGACATGCTTTTGCTTTGGTTGGTAGAATTTTTTTAACTGGAAACAGCTATAGAGAAGCAGGGGAAGCTTTCGAGAAAGCTACGAATTGTTACTCTCGTATTCGATTATTTGAAAAGGCTGGCGAAGCCTCATATTTTGCAGGTAAATGCGCCTATCATTTACAGGAATATGATAAAGCCATTGAACTCATTCAAGCTGCGACCCTATGGATAAAAGATCCTTCGTTAAACGCATCGCTGAATTATGATATGGGTATTGTTCTCCATGAACAGTCTCGATATGAAGAAGCTAATGTATGCTTTGATAAAGCGGTCAACTTAGTATCGGATAAACAGACAGCAGCTGATTATCTATCGACTTTTGCGAGTAGGTTAATGTTTCAAGCTGAAAAAGAGAGGGGAGAAAATCCTACTTATACTATTGGATTAATCGGAAGATCAGCCAAGAAAAGAGAGGAAGCCTCTCGATTATTGCAACAAACAGAGAAAAACTCCAAAAAAGCAGCGACATCTTTAATCTTAGCAGTGAGCGCTTACTTCTCACTAGGAAATAAAGAAAAAGGTGTAAATCTTTTAGAAAAGGCAACAAAACTTTTTATTGAAGCTGGAGATCATATTTCCGCAGCTAAGTCATTATATGACGGAGCTCGAATGATCAGAGATAGGGAAAGGTCTTATGAGCTACTTTCCCGTGCATTATCCTTACTAAAAAAAGAAGAGATCACTATTCGAGAAAACAGACTTTTAGGGCTGATTTCATTTGAAAAGGGGAAAATAGAGGAAAAAATGAACACATGTTCTATCGCTCTTGACTCATTTGATTACGCTCTTCAGTGTCTATCTAAATCAAGTACTCCTATATCTGATCTTATTCCTATTCAAATTCAGTATGCAAATACTCTTTTTAAAATGGAAGATTTTGAAAAAGCTGCAGAGCTATTTCTCGCCGGAACCAAAGGAATGTCAACACTTCCTTCCACAGAAATTGTGTTAGATCAAAAGAAAAAGGCATTAATGAATGCATTGATTAGTTTACGGAGAGCAAGTACTGCTTATCATAATGCTGCGATTATTATTCTGAAGGAAAAGGACGAAAATCATGCGATGTCGTTATTCGCTCATTCTGTTTCGCTATTGATAGAATGGGTCGAAAATAATCCGAAAAGTAATCACAATGAAGTTAATAAAGTGGTTACCACTCGTGTCTCACGCTTATCGTTAAAGAAGGATTTATTATTACTTGCTGAGTCCAAATTCAAATTAGATTCTATGATTGAGAGCTTAAATATGACACTGCAATCCCTTAAATCTCCTGACATCAAAGAATAATTTTAATAATGTTTTCAATCTAAAAGGATTCATTTTTCTTCATAAAATCATTCAAACCAGCTTTGGTTTCAAATTATCGTTAAGTTCCTCCTTCTTTCTCTGTAATTTCTCCTTTCTTACGTTTAACCGATTAATTATCTCTGTATGCTTTTTTTCGGAAATCTCGTTATTCAGAAATTTTTCATCAGTAGCATTAATAGATTCTTCAATTCGAGTTAATGCTTCTTCTATTTCTTGAAGTTGTGGATGATCAACTGGTATTTCCTCGCTATTGAGGTCTGATGGAAAACGTACAGTAATTTTCTTCCTTTTTCGAGGAGGAGGAGGAGGAAGAGGAGGAGAAGGAGCCCGAGGAGAATGCTTATGCCTATGTCTATGTTTTGAATCATATCCTTCTATTCCTTTGAGACTCTTTAGTCCCTTTAATCCTTTCATAGCTTTTAGACCTTTACCTCTCGTTGGGACATCACTCAATAGTTCATCTTCCCCTACAATGAACCCCGTCTTTTCTCCTTTTGAATCAGTTAATAATAACTGAGGATCTTCTTTAAAAAGAGATTCTACTCGTTTGGTAAATAACTGATCGAAGTTCTGTTTATCTTGAATTATTTTCGTTCTCATTTCTTCTAAATCAATTGGATCCCCCTCCTGAATATCTATTCCAAAAACTCGGACTTTTTCCCCAACTGGTGTTTCAATAACGGAAACAAAAGGAGTTTGCACAAAAGAATAATCAGTTGTTTCTAGAACTGTTACAAATCCTCCAAGAACTTGGACGTATTGGCCGACTCCCTTGACTTCGATAACTTTGACAAGACCTCCCAAAACATTGACCAATTCTAACATGTTAGATTCGAAAACATAGACCCCAGGTAACCTCACTAAAGAATAATCTTCTGTTTCTGTTATTGAATACTTAGATGGTGTTGAATCTAAAACTGATGAAAAAATCCCTTGTGGTCCGCGCCATGATTTCAAATCATTCAGTGCCTTTCTAGTTTTTTCAAAGATTTCTGTTGTAGTATTAATACCAGCTGTTTTCAGATCGAATTCGGTCAGCTCGCTCATTTCTTTAGGATTTAACTGTAGTTTTATTTTGTTCCATTCTTCCGGTTTTAGCCAAATTGTGGTAGTTCCCTTAATTTCTTTTTTAGATGAAGCTTCTTGATCTTCAGTCTGTGTTTCCATTTCAGATTTACCCATTAGAACTAATGCAGTTCCTTTTTCGGTAACTGTTGGAACAGCGATAGCTCCTTTACTAGCTCTCACTGATGTTTTTCCCTTACTCACAAGCTTCATCTGATCAGTTGGAATTGTGTAAACTCGTTCCGACTTCCTGAACTCGGTTTCTTGAATTGTTTTAGCAAAATTCTGGACTCGATTCCCGAGACTACTAGAGGGATCAATAACCTGACCTTGACTAGAAATAGCACTCATGAGAGATCCAAATCGACTATCTTGTTTTTTTGGTGTGAAAATCAAGATGAATCCGATTAATAAGCTTAAAAATGCAGTATATTGAAACAGTTCAATATAAGCTGAATCAACCCATTTTAAAAGAAGAACGATTAACAAACAGAAAGCTCCAGCTAGTAAAGCGTCACGAATTCTTTCCGTTGGTGATTTTAAAGCTTGATACTGATTAAAAAGATCAGTTGTACTTAAGCTTAATTGTTTGGGAGCTACTGGAAATAAACTACCGCCTAAAAACATAAAGAATGTAATAAATAGTAGAAAATCGAAATCTATTGGAAATATATCAATAGGATGGTATAGCTGAATCCCCTTAAATATGTAAAAAATCAAACTTGCTAACCAAAAACCTTGAAGAATCCTTTGAATATAAAACAAATAACCCATTTTAAGCATTTTAAGAGAAAAATTATTCAATAATATTGTAAAAGGAATGAGAATACACACGAGAGCTCGTTCAAGCTCACCATAAGAAATTGGAATAGTTGAACCCCATATATTTGATATTGTACTACTTGGGGTAGAAATTAGAATGATAATATAAAAAATTAGTATCTTCCCCGCACGATTCATAGGAGAAGCTGCTGATTTATCATCTCCCTTAAGATAAATGTATAATGGTGTAAATACAAATAGAACTATTAGACCAGTGAATATAGTGGCACGAAATACTCCAGTTTGTGAGAAAAAAAAAGCTGATATCCACCAGAAAATTAGTAAAAGTAAGAATACTAAATCAAGAAAAGTCCTCGGTTTGAAAAATTGTTCTGTTTGATCTAGTGCAAAACTTTCTAGTGACTTATATTTCTGTAATGAATACTGTTCTGTCAAATAAATATCAACCTCTGCATAAATATGGTCTTTAAAAAGCAATGGTAGTTTTCTTGTAAGAATTTCTATCCTGTTATTTTTACACTCGGGTGTATGAATTTTACCTATTATATTTAAAAACCCTATTTTTGCGGTAGCTGAAATAAATTGAAGAAAAAGGTTAATTGTCAAGTGAATTATTATCTAAGACGTTGTCCTCCACAAAAGGTACACCCCTCACTCGTGATTTCCAACGGATTTACTAAAGCTCCACATTCCGAACATACCATAAGCTCTTCTTTTGGGGTATCTAATTCTAATTCATTATTGCCATTTGTGAAAATCTCGTTTGTTTCTAATTCTTGAATCTCTTCTGAAGAAATCAGCTGAGCTTTTCCTTCTGTTCCCTTAGGTGTCGTTATTAATACGGCTTGAGAGGGCGGATGGTATACTTTAGCTTCAATATCACTTTTAGAGCTAGTAATTTTCTTATCACTTACTCTTTTAACTATAGGAACAGATTCAGGCTGATTTACTTGCTTGTCATTTTGAAAAAGATTATCTAAGCTCTGAGTTCCTAACTTTTTTTGCTTAAACGTCTTGATATTAATAGCTTGTTTTTCATTTTTTATTTTAACTCTCATAGTTCTTCGTTTTTTCTTGAAACTCTTTTTTGGTAACTTTAGATCGTAATCTCTCACTTTTTGCCGCTGTACTGTTCTCAGTTCATTTAAGTCTAATTTCCTTTGAGTTTGTGGTGTTAATTGCTGAAATTCCTTTGGATATCGAATCATCCGATCGTAAATTCGTCCAGGTCCAAAAATATCTTCAATATATTGATTAACATCAATTAATTTTTGTAAATCATCTTTCGTACTGAGTTCACCTAACATAAAACTAAGACTAGCGATAGCGTGTTTCACTAGAACCCTTTTTATTGTTTTAAAATCAAAATCCAATAGTTGTCTAGGTATAACATGATTTCCTTTGATATTAAGCATCTGAATCCTGGTACCTGGATCCACGGAATATCCAAGATCTTTCAAAATGTATGCTGCAGAAACTTGAGGTAATTTTGATTTATAAGCTCTCAACGGTTTGTTGATTGCCTTTGGTTTGACAAAATAACTAGAATCCATCCGGCCATTAATCATCTCAGTACGAATTAGATCTGCTTCTCTATTCGCATTCTCATATAGCTGATCAATTGTAATGGGATCATCTGGGTTGTACTGATCTAAAAAAGTATTAATGATTCTCTCTTGAAAATATTTTTGCAGTTTTGAGAAGTCCGCTCGTTTTGATTCTAACCCTGTTAATTCCTTTTCTATCCATGTTTGGTTTTTCTGATTATAATTGTAAACAATATATTTCTTCTTCCCCATCACAAATTGGAAATCATAAGGCCCATCTTGCTCAAATTGAATGAGGCTTTTACTTGACCGTATAATTGTTTCTCCATTATTTATCCAGTAATTATCGTTTTTTGAAAATGTTGCTACTTTTTCATTGAGAATTTTATCTATAAGACTGACTTTGAAGACCTTAAATTTATCTTCTCTATATGAGTTGGTAATTGTTACAGAAAATTCTAATGGAAATAATTTAGGAACCCACAGCCAAATACCATCAGTATTATGGCATACAATCCCACCATTGGCGGCTACAAAATTATTATTATCTAAAACAGACAAATCGTAGACATGATTTGATGTTTTGTTCTCTTGACTCAAAGATCTATTTTGTATTCCAATTGTATCATTTAATTCCAGATGATCGTAATGTGATCTACTACCCGCTTTCCAATTGTCTTTATCCATATAATTTATTATGTGACTTGTATTTCCAGAAGAACTTGATATTGTCTCTTGAATACTTATGATATATCCTAGTTGTTTGCCGAGTACAAATAAATCATCTCTTAAACCATCACTCGATGTCCAAAATGTTTTTCTTTTTCCTTGAAAGTCCCCATCTCCACCAAAGTATCCTCGCAAGAAAGCTTTCTTTAATTTATTTGAGGAAGATAAGATTAATTTAGGTATTCTTTTTTCGAAAGCATCGTGACCACACCCAAGGATTTCGAAAAGATGGTAGAAGAATATATTATCCATTGCAAGTCTTTTTGTATTGGATCTAGAGTCAGAAAGAGAAGGTTTAATCTTGAAAGGCGTCAATAAGTGAATAGCGACATCTTCAATTATTTTTTTAATGTGGTTTAATCGTTTTTCATCCTTCTGAGAGATACCAACACTAATTTTATCTTTATAAACACCTGAACTACCTTCTGCTACAAACCATCCACACAATTCTGCAATATTTTCATCTAATTTAATCCGAGCAGGATATTTGTAGCCTTTCTCTGTTCCAACAATAGTATCAGGCGTAATATTTCCGTTAAAATCTTTAAATTGAATTTTGTAATAATCTGTCCTTTTATTCTTCGAATTTCTATCGTACCTAATATTCGAAATTGGGTAATTGCTTTTAACATTATCTTTCACAGGTACAAATACATATAAATCGAGTTCTGGAGGTTTGAATTTGGTAAAATCGATAAATAAGACCTTTTTTTCTATTGGTGGAATTTTACTTATATGAGTGATATATTCAGATTTTAACTTTTTTACTTCAATGGGTTCAATTCTATCCTGTAAATTATGAAAAACACTATGAGATTCAGTTGTTTTTACAGAACCAAATGGGGTTTTTATTTTGGTTAATTTTCTTGAGGTTTTTTGGCGTACACATTTTAAGATTGGTTTCCATTCGGTTATTCCCCTATCTGTAACAGATAAAGCTTGCCATCCTTTAGGTACAACAATGTAATCGACATTCCTCACTTTATCAGAAGAATGTATTTGATTTACTGAAATACAGTGATCCGTTAACTCTCCAATTGAAAGAACTCTGATGAGATCATTGGGATCTTTTAGAATCAATCGTTCATTGTAGTCTAAACTATCCAACTCTGTTACTAAGCCTATTTGATCTAATTGATTCGCAGCCCAAAATATCAGATCAGCTGATAATTTCGTTGTAATCCCAGCGCATGGCATACTCGCATTCCTAACACCTCCTTTCATGCCAAGAAGCCCATAGATACTGTTTAAAGGAACTTTCATACCAATCTGGGTACTTTCGTGGAATTTTTGTTGACGCAATAATTTTGGGGGGACGAACTGATTTTTATATTTTTGAGAAATAATTTGTGATAGCCGTTTAGCTTCGATTTTATGCCGAACTCGGGTGTTAAAGAAATCATCCATAATCCTAGCAACAAAATTATAAGCCTTTTGACAGACACGTGAATGAACAGATAATAATATAGTCATTTTCTTAGTTCTGACATCTAGACTCAGAAATGAATTACTCGGGAGCTGAATATTTTCTTGTGTATCCTCAAAAATATCAAAATGATTCTCAGCTAGCTTGGTTGTGAGCTGGGTTGCTTCTACTGAGTTACGAAGCCACTGTTGAAGGGTAACAAATGGATCTTTTAAGATACTCGCTCCGAGATACGTACGACTTACTGGAACTTTTTCAAGTTTCGAGCCATTTATAAGAATATAAGCTTCTGTCTTTTTTCCATCAAAAGTAAATATTTCACGGGAACGAGTGATACCATTTTGAATTGGATCATACTTCTTACATTTCGCTTCATTCTGTGCGTTACAAACTGAAGATGCACATTTCTTTGCTCCTTTATCTTTAAAACGACATGGGCGATTCGCTGAAAGTTTAATTACCCAATCACCTTCAACGAAACATCTATCATCAGGTTCATATAATTCACACATTCTACACTTAGTAAGAGATACAATTCCTGAAGGTTGTAACTTATATTGGCGAATTTGGGAAGGATACATGGAAGTAACGTCAACGTGGACTCCCTTAAGCTGGGTTATCCCATCTAAAGAAGATAATTTTTCTATTTGTGCTAGAATATCCGTAGTAACCTCTTCAACATTTATGGGTTGATATGAAGATATTTCCTCCAAGATATTCCTGATAGAATCTAGTTGTCGTTTAAGTTCCTGATGTGGGATTCCATTTCTTAAGAGTTCTACCTCCACCTCTTTTAAGAACTGTACTGGATCTTCAGCGTATTCCACTTTAACTTCCCCCAATTCAGCTAAAAGATGTTTTTCAAATTCTTCTTTAATCACTTTCTTAGCTAGAATATTGCTTTCTTTTTCAATTACTCGTCTAATAACTTCCTTAAGATTTCTTAGCGAGATTTTATTAACTTTAAAACTATAATTGAGATCACTTCGCCATATTCCTGGTCTTTTAGCTTCAACTAAACCCCCTGTGTATGCTAACGATTCAATGACAATACCTGGAGAAAAAGAAACAATATCATTCTGCCCAACTCTCCTTCTCCCTATTATCTGATGTTTATAATCTTCTGCATCAATTAAAAGGTCATCTAATGATCCTGCTCGCCGTGTTAATAATTCTGATGCTGGAACTGGAAATATTTGTCCCATTGAAATGAAAAAATCAAGGACTATTTCTCGAACATATTTCCACGTTATGTAACCATCGCTACCAGAATAAGCAACAGCTGAAACTGGATCTGATTTAATGTTTAACAGAGCTTCTCTCCCGATAGGAATTATTTTCAGTTTTTTCTCCACACTTGGTTTTAAACCAAGATCTTTTTTGGGGAGATAACTATATTTCTCATTAAATAGATAAGCATCCAAATGAATGATGCCTGCTCCTGCAACATGATCAATGTTTGCTGAGGAATAATACTGGTGTAAATCTTTTCGACTCAGATTTCTTGTGAGCCTAAATTTAATTTCAAATCCAGTTTCTTTTTCAAAAGAAATTTTATGCTTTTCTGAACGAATGGCAAGAAAAGGAATATCAAAACGGCCCCCAAAAAAATCTGTGATAACATCTGGTCTATAATCATCGATAAATTGATAGAATAATTGTAGTAGTTCTTTTTCAGTCTTTACTATGATTACTTCTATTGGAAATTTCTCAATTACATCTATAACTTCCTTTGGTGTTTTGGAGTATTTCCAATCGACCCATGGTTTAGGATAGGTAGCATCATCCTTTTGACGAAGAAGTATATCAAAATTTTTGACATCCTTTGTCTCGACAACTCCAGCGTTAATAAGTAATTTGTTTTCAGTACCTGTAAAAAGTGAAATCATTGAAATTTCGTCTTTATTAGGATTAGGATCACGTGTTTGTTCAAAATCTGTTTCAATGTCAAATGCTAGAATTTTTAGTTGAGGAGGTGTTTTATTATGCAATGGAGAAAGATTAATGATTTCTCCTCGGTTTATTTCAGCTAGGTACCAAGCTCCAACTCGAACATCATGATCTATTGCACATCGATGATGAAACAATACATCCGCTTCTCGCCATTCCTGTACTCCAGTTATTTCTTCACTTTTTACACGTAGATTCGGCACGGACCTGGGTCGATCTGCAGTTACTTTTAGAAATGTCTTTCTTTTTAAAAATGTAAGATCAGCTGCATCGTAATAATCGCCTTTCTCTACGTTAATTACTTGTTTGTCTTCAACTTGTCTAATCTGAGCCATTACTTTATTGATTTCTTTCTGTGATAATCCATCCTCAAGTAATAGGTAATAGTAGGGTTCATGTCTTAAAAATGCTTTCCTCTTTTTATAGTCTTCATCTAAAAAGTAGATTTGGATCCCATTAATCAATTTCGTTTTACTATACTCTCTATCTTCGTATTGAGATGTGTAATCATGTGTATCTTCCCATTGACTATGAGTTTCATAATCCAATACAAAAATAGGTATCTTCTCTCGTTCATTATAACGAAATGGTTGAAACCAAGATCGGTAGCCTTGATAAAAAGTCTTCGTTCGACCTTGATTTGACATATGATCTACTCTAGTAATTAAATAAATAAATTGAAACAGTAATGCTGAATTCTTTAAAGATCAATTTTCGGAGAATTAAACAGGTTCTTTTATTCAATTCACGATATTTTGGTGATATTATCCTCTTGATGTTAATGAAATACAAGATTAACTTATTTGGAGAAAGCCCCTCTACTGAATCAAGTGTTATAAAGTGACACATTTCGATTTAAAAAGCTACATGATACCTCTAACCTTTTATAAGGAAGATATATCTTTATAAAGTGCCTTTATAAACTTCAGTTTTAACACCTTTTCATTTCCTCTAAAGAGCTGAAGAAACTCCAAAAAACAAAGATAAAGGATTATTGTCGGAAATCACATAATAATTGGAAAAAAGAATGAAGATAAAGGATATAATATGTTGATTTCACTTAAGGGTACTTTGAAGAGTAATCCGGATGATTTGCCTCAAATCTTCAGAAATATAATCAATAGTTTATCCTTAAAACTCCCCTCGCAGCTTATAAGTTATAGTTTGTTTAGTAGTGAACTTGGAACCCCAATTGAGAGTGAGAAGGAGAGAAATAATGCCTTAAAAACAAGTGCTGCGTATTTATTGATCGCTCAAATTACTTTCTATCTCGTTCTGAGTGAAAAACGAGCAGATCTCCCTAAAATTAATACGAATTCTCTTAAGAATTCAGAAGTATTAGCGAACTATTTTGAGAAAGCTTTGGAAGTCACTTCTGATCCGATTTTTAAACAGAATTTATTAAAAAATCTGGATGCTTACTCTTTCAAATTTTTGAAAGATATAATTAAAATTATTATGGGATTAAAACCAGAATTACTTCAATATGAAATCTTAGTACTGATTTTTAATAGTTTAATTCCCCCTTCTCTTAGGAAAAAAATTGGAGCCTATTATTCTGGAATGAAGACTGCTTATATTTTAAGTTATTATGCAATTGATAATCCCTCTGTAACAATTCTTGACCCTGCATGTGGTAGTGGGGCCTTATTGGTCTCTTCCTATAAGCGTAAAAAAGAATTATTAATATTAAAGAAAGGAAAATTCACTATCGAGGATCATAAGCGCTTTTTGTCTTCAGATATCACTGGACTTGATATAATGCCTTTTGCAGTCCATCTTTCGGCCACTCATCTCGCCCTTCAAGCTCCTATATGGGGAATTCGTCAGAATAGATTGGCCATCTGTGATTCTGCTTTTGTCGATCCCAAATCAAAGATTCGACGGATTTCAGGAAAAAAAGAGAATATTTTCTCTATAAAATTTACAAAACAATTACACCTAGACTTTGTTGACCTCGTGATCATGAATCCTCCTTTTGTTAGACATGAAAATTTGAATAAAATCAGGAAATCATATAAAAATGAATTAAGACAAGTTTTTTATAAATATTCATTTCTAATTGACAAGAGAACAAGTTATTATTGTTATTTTCTTCTACTAGCTGATAAGTTTCTCAGATCTGGAGGAAAAATAGCTGCAATCATTCCTGCGAGTTTTCTAAGAATCAATACCACATATAAAATAAGAAAATGGCTAATGGAACAGTACGATATTCAATATATCATCTGTCAGCAAGATAAACCGAATTTTTCAGAAAATACAGCTTTTCGCGAAGTATTGTTAATTGCCACGAAAAACCAGCGTACAACGAGGATCATCTATATTATAGTCAAAGATCAAGAAAGTACTGATTTTTTGGGGAAAGAATGGAACGGAGGAATTTCAGATTCTTGGAAAATTAGGATTGTTCCCAGAGAAGAGCTTTCTCCTAATAACCTATTTCTACCTATTGCTGCAACACATCAATCTGATCTTCTCAAAACATGGAATCAAATTTCCGACCAAAAAACAATGATTTCATTTAATATGTTTCTAAAAGCAAGAAAAGCTTGTTTCAAGCGAGGAATCGAAACTTCAAAAGGTTTTAAAATCCAAACTATGGTTATAAATGAATTTAATCCTAATTATTTGCGTTCAATGGACAATTGGATCTTTAACGGTGAAACTGACACACATATATATGCTATCGATCGAAACTCAAACCTTAGAATCAAAATCCCAAAAGATTGCCTTATTCCCCATTTACGTCGAATGACAGGAGAAAACAGACTCGATACTAGTAACAAGAAAGAATTTGTTATTATATCTTCATTCCCACAACTCAAAGATTTTCTTGTTGAAGGAAGAATGATCAACGAGAAATTAACCTCTACTAAGCTTAAAAAATGGAAACTCTATGTTGAAGAACGAATTACTAATCTTATGATTGCACGTCGATTTGACCTCAGTGCTTCAGGGACTTTTCTGTTTTCTTTCTTCAGTAGAGAAAAAAGAGCTCCCCCTGGAGTCATGTGGAGTATCCTAGATCTTTCAATAGAGGAAGCAAAAATTCTTTGTCTTTATTTTAATAGTATAATCAATATACTCCAAATTTTCCTAAATAGGGTCGAAACACGAGGCACTTGGATGCAGCTACATGAATATGTCATTGAAGAATTGAAATTGCCTAATATTCTTACTTGGACCGCTGAAAACAAATTCCCTTATTATCAGTTATTTGATGAAATAAAGGACGAAATTTTTCCTCCTTTATGGCAACAATTGGCAATGAATATTCCAATTTCAGAAATAAGAATTCAGGATTATGATTTATTGAAGGTTCAATTCCCAGAATTTGAGAAATTTGTTGGAAAAAAATTCAAACCCCGTAAAAGATTAGATCTTTTGGTTTTAGATACATTAGGTCTAAAATCTCTGGATGAATATGAAGTGTTCCTGCAAGAAATCTATTTGAGTCTTTTACTTGAAATAGCATACCTAAAAAAAATGATGAAGTGATATATCCTATCTGGTTATGGAAAATATTTATCTAAAAGGATAACACGGGATTTCTTAACTTATTCTTCAAGCTCAGGAATGATAAAACTATAGTATTTCTCATTAATTCACAACTTTTATTAAAGCTTCATCTATTACCAAAGAGGAAGAAAATACTAATAATTTGGGGTATTTTAAGAAATGTCCTTCTTTACGCGTCAACTAGAAAGATTTAGGACAGAAATTATTGCTGGGGCGATTGCTTTAGTTATGATTGCTACAGGTCTTATTCTCCCTTTCTTTATCCCTGATCAACTACCCTCTTCTCCGCAAGGTTTTGAAGATGCAGCATGGATCAAAACCCTTATTTCTCTCCTTTTCATCGGAATGGGAATCGTGTGCTTTGTTTGGCTTGTAATAATTCAGAGATTTATTTTACGTAGGAGTAAAAAGGATTATATGTATTGAACCTTTAGCTCCTTTCTTTTCAGGATAGAATAATAATACATTCCTAAATCAGAACTCTCAATCAAATACACTAAAATAAAAAGATCTTTTGATACTCTTTTAATAAAATCTGTGGTAGGACTATGAACAGATCAAATGAACCTGTTGTTGTATCTTCTAAAGTTTGGGAAATCCTTCTAGAAATTGAAGCATTAAGAACAAAAGAGCGGAAATTAATTCGTAACCTCTGGTTCGATTTGAAGGAGCACCATCACCGTAAAATCCATCAGATGGTGTTTGAGCAAGCATTACAGTCAAATTCTGCGTTTCCTTCCGTCTCACGAAAAGAACTCGACAACTGGGTTTCAGAAAACATTACAACAGTATTCATAACATTAATTGAGCAAGGAGACATTATTGTTCAAGAGGAAGAACCCAGTAAACCTCAAAAGTGGTTGTTTCAAGGAATAGAGAAAATTAAAAAAAAGATCAGTGAATCTCGTGAAAATAGCTCAGAAGAATCAAGAAAATCCTTGAAATAACTGAAAAATCTAGAAAGTTTTCTCAATTAATCTAATTTCCTCTTGATTTAGATCATATAATTCATAAATCAGATGATTAAGTTCTTCCTCTACTTGGCTAATTTCTTCTTCTAATGAGTTAATTTCATTAAATCTATTCAAAATATATTCTTTAATCTCATTTTTTTGTATTGACGAAAGCTTAGATTCTTCTAGTTTCTCATTAAAGAATTTTATCATGTTCTTTTCATTAAATTTTAAAAAATTTTTATTAAGATTTTCAATATTAAAAGCAGACATTATCCTATTCTTAATTTTAAAATAATTTTCAGATAATAGTTTATTTAATTCAAGTAATCTTTCAACAATCTTTACAAAGGCTTTTTGTTCTTTAGTTTTGATCTTAATAAATGGTAAATCTTCAATTTGTCTTGGATAATATTCATAGACAGCTCCCAATCTTTTACCTTTTATCTTAAAATAGAATTCACATATTCTTGAATTTAGATACGATAGTAAATAACGGATATCAATACCATCTGTTGGTAGAATTAGAACAATGTCTTGAGAAAAATAACATCCTTTATCATCAATTGTAAACTTGTTATTTGCTGATTTATATGGTGTCACAATTTTTGGCTTATTCCAGTCAATTGTAAATCTTTCATCCCCTTTTCTCCAATGAAACCACTTATTTACCCTAGTTCGGTTCATTAACTCTTCTTTATATTTTAAGAGGTACTTCTCCAAATTTGGATGGCTTGAAAGCTTTTTGATTGTTTTTCTATTTGATATTATGATATATAATTGAGGATCAATGTAACCAAATCGTCTGATTTGACTATTCTTAACCCAATTTCTAAGTATATTTTTCTCAATTGAATATTTTTCTATTTCATCCTTTGTTAATACAAATACAGAATCCTTACCAGTCTGAACACCTTTGCTTAGAATAGAATAGTCTTTTAATCTTCCAGTGGACTTAGTATCAATTTTATCTAAGATAGATTGAATTTCAGGGTCAATAAAATACCATTTTTTTCCAGTTAATTGATTTTGTTCAACACAAAAATTCTTGAAAAAAGGTGGTTCTAATTTTAGAGGAGGTGTCATTTGTTTAACTAATTTATGAACCATAATCTCTTTTTTTGTGTTTGTTCTCTTTAAGATATAAATCGCAGTATCAACATTAGCTTCTGCAAATATCTTAAAATCTAAGAAATCAATAATTTTCTGAATAGCAGTCTCTTTTAAGATATACTCTCTCAACTTCCTTGCATTAAACGCCTCCATTAAATATCTTGGAGAAATCAAAGAAATATATCCATTCTTCTTAGTTAATTCGATTGCTTTTCTGATAAAATAATAATAAATATCGTTCTTACCTGTATATATTTCAGGAAATCTTTCTTTGTAATATTTTCTACTTTCTAAATCTTCAATAATGTTAATATACGGAGGATTTCCTATAATAATGTCAAATCCTCCCTTATTTAATATTTCTTCAAAATAAGACCATTTGAAAGCTTTATCACTTTTTAAAGAGGCATCCTCTAATAAACTATCACCACATATAATGTTTTGTGATAAATCCATTAATTTTCTATCTTTTTTTGTAATCCTGGAAAGAAGGCCTAATTTTGTAATTTTTACTAAAGATTCATTAATATCTACTCCATAGAGATTGTTTTCGATTATCTGCTTCCCTTCTTCCTCATTTATCCATATATCCATATCTCCTGCTTTCTGATCTTTCTTACGCATTCCTCTGAAATCTTTGACTAATCTTATTTCTTTAGTAATTTCCAATAACACATCAAAAGCTTTGATTAGAAAAGCTCCACATCCGCATGCAGGATCCAATATTTTGATATTTCTTAATTTACTTTCGAGTTTTTCAATATCTTCATAATACTCGGAGATCAGTTCATTAATATTCTCTGCGCCTTTCTTTGATAGGTAAGGAATGATCGAATTTTTACACATAAAATCTGTTATAAATTCTGGTGTATAAAATACACCCTCTTCTTTCCGCTTTTTTATTTCTATGTTATTAAAAGCTATATTTGTTTTCATTTTTTGTCATCTATCAGTGATACCAGATCAAACTAATGTACAACTTAATTGTGATTGAACTGAACTAAATTAGTGAGGATTTGATTACTGTTTGAAGTATATCAATGATATATTAACCAGAATTATAAATTTCGATATTACTTAACATCTAATACAAATTTGTCGGTGATCAGGAGGAATCATCAATTATAATTAGGACATAACAGCTATTCCCGCTGGATCTAACTGTCTTATTAATGTTGTTGCCACATGTTCAGAAAATCCTTCTGTTTATACAGAGGATTTTTCAGATGATACTTTTACGATTCAAAAATCAAATATTCCTACAAGTACTACTTCTACTACCACTTCTATTCAAAGTGAATCAACTACCACCACCACAACAACGGCTTCAGAATCAGGTTCATTTCCAGATTTTTTCACAGTTTTACTTTTCTTAGGCACAACAGTAATTCTCATTCGTAGATGTAAGGAAAAGTGAATACAACTTCTTACAGTTATCTGTTAGAATATTTACAAAACAAGGATTTAACATATTAAATCATGATTTATTATCACAAATGGCTGATAATGAATTAAAACACTCCAAAGCTTTATTGTGGTAGCATTGTTCTAAAAGAGGATGAGCTTCCAAAGTTACGATGAATTCTTTTTTAGTCAGTCCATAAACCAAGGCAGCTAAAGCATCCATAGTAATAATAGAATCTTGGTAATCTTTTTCTAATCGAGCTTTTGCAAGAGAGGAGGATGCCTCCATTTTTCGTCTTGCCCATTCCTTACCTTGTGGAATGAAATGCTTGACAATAGCCACCATTTTTTGGTGAAGTTCTTTATCTGGATCGAAAAGAGGAACAGGCATACTATCCATAATATACTGATTGATATTTATCCCATAACAAAGCTGACGTATTCTAAACTCAAAAGGGATAGAACACATAATCCCAGCTAAAAAGAATTCAACATTAGTGATGTCCGGAAGATTGTAAAGACAAATCACACTATTCGAAATAACGGATCTTGGTGGAAGAATGGCAATTCGCATGCGTCTACGTCGATGATTTCCAGAGAAATTTTTCCAAACAATGATTGTCTGATCCCAAAATGAGATCTTCTTCTGATATTCATTAAATGATCTAATCCAATAGCGAGGATGGGTAGTATCAAATCCTAAACGCACCAAATGACGTCCTTCTATTAGGGGATAAGAAGTAACATTAGTGACTAGTAAGTCACGATCGTTTGTCATATCTACTCCTCGTGACGTTTCACATCCCCATAATTCTGAAGAAAGGGAAGGGAATTCGATCATCTTCTGAATTATTTTCAATTCGTGTTTATTTCGTACAGCTGGAACAATACATTCAGGAGAAGTATTAAGAATATCTTTGGGCGTAAAATAAATGAGGTTCTCAGATAATTCAGATAGGTTCTTTACTCTAATTCTAGATAATGCGTCTGTTGATGAAATTCCTTTGATAAATGGGAAAACTTCGCCTGAAGTGCTTTTTTGAGCTATTATGATTAAAATACTGAGTCCAGGTTCTGCGTCAGGAAACATCTCGATATTCGAGATTATTTCAAAGATTAAATGGATTTGCAGTTTAGTAAGTAAAACACGTCGTAAAGGTTGACTATAATATTCTCCCAGAAGCCCACCAGGAAGAATGACACCCAATAATCCGTTAGATACACAGAGGTCATAGAAACGTTCAAGAAAGAGCTTAAACGAGTTTTTTTCACCTGGTTGCCATTTAAAATAGTTATTGAAATATTCTGTGGTCTTTTTATAATATTCTTTCAGTTTAACGTATTTAGAATGAGATTCAGCATCTTTTTTCCGAATTACCATGATTTGTTCTGCATGATCTGTTTTGCCAATCGCAGTAGATCCTAACCACTCTCGATCATAAAGCTTCCATTTATCCCACGGAGGATTACCGATAACTGCATTGAATCCATATTCTCCGGAAAAAAAAGCTTCAGGAAATTCTAGTTCCCATAAAAATGAAACCAATTCTTTTTTCTCGCCTTCAATTAAAAAAGAAAAAAATGGTATTGCAGCTATCTGATTAAACAGTTTATTTGCTAACTCAGCCTTATTTCTCTCATTTTCTTTTAATATTCTGTCCACACTTTTATTAAATGTCTCATTCCAATGTATCTTTTGCATTTGATTTCGTTGAGAAAGAAGTAAGCTAATTTCTGAGGAATATTGAGAAAATAACTTATTTAATGTTTTGTTATTCATAGGAATAGGTGAAATTAATGAGTTTCCATTTTTTAAGTTAAATTGAACTGCTATCCGTGCTAATTTCGTTATTTCAGGTGTAGAAAGTTCTCTTATGATCTTATCACGAGCTTGATGTACAATCTTTGGATCAAGATCCACCCCGTATATCATCGATCTTATAATATGAAATTTCCAAACATCTAATGTTAGATTATCTTTTTCTCCCACCAAATTAAAATCTAGTGCTAGTTTTTTTTGAAAATAAGCACAAAGAAAATCTAAATAGGAGGAAGAACAAGTTTTTTCCCATAATTCGCTTAAGAATTCTTCAAAGAAGTGAATCACTTCAACTAAAAATACTCCATCACCCATTGCTGGATCTACAAAGCGTAAAGTTAGCACTCTATCAAGTAGGTCCGCGATAGCTGAATAATTAGTAGAGTCTTCAAGAGAATGCCATGGTTTCCAGAAACACTCTGAAATAATCAATCCACATACTTCATAGACTATCTGATGTGCAAGTGTAGGATGGGTGAAAAACTGTCCGTGCTGTTTCTTTTTGACAAGAGTAGAGTGTTTGTAAAGCATTTGAGATTCCTTTAATTCGTTATGAGAGTATTATTTAGCTTTTTCAATACGCATTTGTACTAGATTCTTTAATTCGTTAGATAAACTATTAATTAATGTCTGTGAAAGTGAAAACAAGTAAATGGCGTGATCATCAGTAATAAGCTTTATTGTTTTTGGAGTTCCTTGGAGAATAGAGTACGGAGAATAATCCAAAAGCTGTGAAAAGACACAATTTGTATCTTTTGAGCAAGTTTTGACTAAAAAATCGTAGTTAGGTATTTTAAGCAACTCATATTCATAAACTTTGATATCTAATCCGCCTTCACCCAAATTACTACGTCCCAAAAGTTCTAATTGTAAAGTGGTAAGAATAGAATTAAGATACAAGAAATAACTTGCAAATAAGAGGTTATTCTGTTGAAATTTGCCTTTAATAAATTGGATACCATATAAACGAGCATCAAAATAAAAATCACGTGGATTATAGAAAAATGGAAATCGGTCATTTATAGTCATGAGACAAAGAATGTTATAGGATTCATATTCATTTGAAGGTAAGCTATACCAGTTTTTCCGTGAACTACATGTAGGCCTTTGGTGGAATTTATTCCCTGCAGAAGGAATCCATTCTTCTCCCCAACGAATGTATTTCTTAATACCTGTCTTTAGTTGATTAATTGAAGAATGAGGAGGTATTAAAATAACAACATATTTTAGGTCTTTTTCATGAATCTCATATCTTGTAAGACTACGAGGGGATTTGACTAAGTAATTGGGAACCCAAATAAACCCATCACTTTCTCTAAAAGAATATTCCCATGTATATTCCTCTTGCCCAGCATTAACACGATGCATCCAATAATCTTTTTCAATGACGAACATCGGTTCACTTGGCTGAAATCCTTGGGCTTTAAATCGATTGACTACTAACTCAGCTTTTAGAGATAACATTAAATCGCCAGTTTCTGAATCCCAATTCGATATAAAGAATGTATTAGACTCACCTGGTTTTCCAACATAAAAAAAGTCATTCGCTCCGCTTGTAAACCCCCTTCGGACGTGGGCTATTTCACCCAACATTACTAGTTTTTTATCAAGTCTTTCTAATAATTTGAAGTAGTCTAGTGGAGCACGAAAATATATTCCCCATTTAGATTTCGAGAAAAGCGCTTTTTGTTTCACAGAAACTACTTGAATCCTTGATGAGGAACTTTTGATCTGAGAAACTTCTTTATTAACCAGTAGGTCGAGGTCTCTTACATTGTTAATTGAAACAAATTTAACTAGGTTATTATTTTCATGATATGCATCCATTTTCTTACGTTTAAGCTTCAGGATAGCTGTGTTCACATCTGCGGTTGGAATGACTTTTTTTAATCTACAATTAATGATTGATTCAATTAAATAATTTTTTAAAACGAATTGTTGGAGGTGTTGGCCGTAATCTACATCTAACCAAGAATTAGGAATAATTAGTCCTACATTATCATCCTCTTTCAAGAGGCTAGTAGCATGTACTAAAAAATAAGTGTATAAACCTGATCTTCCTGAGAATGAGCTTCTGTTATAGGGGGGGGATTGCCTGATTTTTAGGAGATCAAACTCCATTTTTTCTTTTAAGAACTTTTTATATTCTGTTGTGAGCATTTCATGGCGAGTATAGGGAGGATTCATTAATAATGTAGTCATTCCAGAGTTTTTAACTGAAAATCTCAACGTTGATGAGTCACAATTGAAAAAATCAGTACGATAAACCTGCCAATCAATCATGGAGATTGGGTTTATTAAAAGAAAGTAATTGATTGCACTATCTGCAATATCTGCTAAAACAGGGTCTATTTCAATGCCAATAAGCTCAATCTGATTGCATTGGATCGTTTTGGAATCAACTAGAACTTTTAAAGCACCTAAAAGAAATAATCCTGTCCCACATGCGGGATCGATAATTCTGGTGGTTTTGTCTGTCAAATTCTGTTTACAGATGAAATCTACAACAGGTGATGGAGTGAAAACTTGCCCTTGCAGCTGTTTTTGTTGCTCTGGGATTCCTATTTCAAATATATATGGTAATAATAGCTGGGTTCCCCCTTTAATATCCCTGTTAATTTTATGAATTAGATCAATGATTTCCAGGCAAAAATCCCAATCCATAAATATGAAAGTAAGGAGTTTATTTAGAGAAAATCCCTCGTAATCCAAAATAGGCGTTTTAGGTTCAGAATTATTCGCTAATTTCCAAATATCTTCCAATTGATTGATAAATTGATTACGAGCTTCACTCAATTTCGTAGAATCTTCCAATGCAGACTGGGCTAATAAAGAGATTTTTTCTAGAAATGAGTTTAACTCTGGTGTATTTTCTAACTTCTTCAATGTGAGTAGAATTTTATCATAAAGGAGAGTAATTAATATTTTAGATAATGGTTTAACTAGTTGAACTAATTTAGTTTGCCATTCATTCCACGAAATCTCATCTAAAACCGCAGAAATCCTTTCCTGAAGGGGAAGCTGGTTGATGAGCTGGTTATGTATATGAGTTTCCACTAAAGTGCTAGAACTTTGAGAAAAATCCACAAATAATTGTGGTTGAATTTTCTCAATTGATAACAGATCAGTTGATTTCATTAGGTTATCACAAACGCTATCAAATGGAGTCATTTGTGTTCACATGAGGTCATCAACTAGCTCGTTACCGATGCTAGCCTCCATCATATGGGGCATAACCCTATGCCCTCTATCCTGTCCATCTGCCAGATAACTTTTCAGGAGTGCGTGTTAATATGTCTCCTTTTTCAATCATGACTTGCAATGATTCGGTTGGGATGTCTAGACCAAAATTATTTGCTTGCCTGACCATTTCCCATTAATGGGACGAATGCGAAAAGCGAGGTTTTGCACCCGTTGGGACTAGACCCGTCTTAGTCATAGGTTCTAATGATTTATTCTCCGATTTTTTCTTAAAAACGTTTTCATTTACAGGGTTAAATAAATCTGAGGTGATTATTTGACTATGAAAATTTATTAAATTTAACATCTCCTCATAATTATACTGACAATTTAGAAAAAGGTATTTTTCTCTTTATTGGTTTTTTTCCTGATGATCAATAGGAAAAAATGAATCCAGTGGAACTATCTTCGGTACCTCAATTTTGTAATATTCACATATCTCAGTCATTGGGCATAACGAACATTTTGGCTTCTGTGCTGTGCAAATCATTGCCCCCAGATCTAAAATGCCCTGATTAATTGACCAAACATTCCCTTTGGAAATAATTAGTTCAGAAAGCTTCCAAATCTCTTTCTCAAACGTTGCATTCTTTTCCCACTTCCATAAACCAAAAATACGGCCCAGGACACGTTCTACATTTACATCAACAATCGCAGCAGTTCTATCCTCCTTCTCAAAAGCAAAACTAAGAATTGCGCCTGCAGTATAGCGGCCAATACCTTTGAGGGTTAAAAGGTCATCCAAGTTACTTGGAAACTGTCCATTTCTTTCAACTGTAATTTGCTTAGCAATCTCATGCAAGTATTCACCTCTTCGTTTGTATCCTAATTGATCAGTGATTTCTTTAATCTCTTTGAGAGGAGAATGAGCTAAATCTTGAATAGTTTGGAACTTATGCAAGAATCTTTTGTATATTGGAATGACAATTTCTACATTAGTCTGTTGAAGCATGATTTCACTTACAAGGATTTTGTAAGGATCTCGAGTACGGCGCCAAGGTAAATCACGACCGTTCTGTACAAACCATTCAACTAGAGCTTTAGAAAAAAACGCCAATTGTTGGCTCCGTATATCTCTACCAAAAGATAAAATATTCTTTTGTGATTTTTGTACTTTCTTTTGACTTGTCATCTTATATAACTCTAGTTCACAAAAATCTTTTAGATTTTGAGCTATAAAAAGCACCCAAGGAATTGAGTGTTGAACCATTCAATGATAAAAGCCATAAACTCTTGTATTCTATTACTAAAATACTAATAATAACTCCTGATACGATGATTAGCCTCAATATACTGTTCTTTAACATCCTGATCATGTGGATTCACTTTAAGAACTTTTGAAAAACTAAAAAAGGTTCATTTTTCACAGGATTAAAAGAATTATTTAGGAAAACCATCAAAAGCCTGTTTGAACTGATAAATGGTACTTCTCATTATTTTAAATTTTTCTTTCTCAAAGCGATTGATTGAAGTATAGTTCCACCCCTATAATCTTTTTTTCTTATTTTCATTTTTTTAGTTCGACAATAGAATTAAGCTAACGCAAAAAGAATGCTTAAAAACAAGAAAAATCGTTACTTATTTTAATCTTGGAGGATGAATACCGCAATGAACGAGAAAAAAGAAAGTGCCACAAAAAAGTTAGGGAGATTTTTAGGGAAAAAAGCGGTTGATGCTGGACATATTATTGATAGAGAGATTAGAAAAGCAGGAAAAATAGCTAGAGATGAATTCAAAGAATTTGATGTTGGAAATATTGTAGTAAAACCTACAGAACGACCAAAGAACGAGTCAGTTGTTCACTTCACTCGTCGTGCCCGTCCAACAAAGACCTATACGCAAGCAAACCGTACAGTTCAATTTTTCTCACGTAATCCTGATAAAAAGGAAATGAATCCTGGAATTGATGGACTTGTAAGTTTTTCAATTCTTATAGCTCCCTTTGCATTACTCATTGGTGCGTTAATTATATTTACAGATTTCAATGAAATATTGGCTATAATTTTGTTATTCCTCTATGCGATTCTTATTGCAATCCCTGGAGCATACCTTGGACTTGATGCTATATTTGCAGGTGCACGATCCGTGATTAAAGGAGGAACTACAACAGCAATAGCAATCTTTCGTGGCTTTTTTGAATTCATATCTCTCATGATACAAGGAATAGCTGAATTATTTTTACTTGTAATAAATGGACTCTTTGGGTTTGCTAAAGGCGCTTTTGATACTTTAGCTGATTATATCGTCTTCGTTGGTGTGTATACTCTATTTGCAATTGGAATTTATTTTTTCCTTCAATTCCTGGAAATTAATCAAATTTCTAGCTCTTTTATTGTATTAGGATTCTTGGTCTTATTACCAGCTCTCCTCCCTGCAAGTATAGCACATCGCTACTGGTTACTTTGGAGATTAAATAGACAATCCGTATCTAGCTAAGTTAATTTATCCTAATTCGATTCAGGGAGTTCAGTAAAATGGTTACTACAACATTAGATAATATTGACGAGACGATAATTCGTGTATTAAGTAAGAATGGAAAAGAATCGTACGAGAATATAGCTAATGAGTGTGGAGTCACGGCACAAACTATTTCAGATCGTGTAAAAAAACTAAAGGACAAAGACATAATAACCAGATTCACAATTGATGTGGATCCTGTAAAAGTGAACTATCCAATTGAATTTATTTGTGAATTAGATATCAACGCTAGCGTAATGGATGATGTACTTACTGTACTAAAACAAATCGATGAAATACATATAATTAAAATAACCACAGGGATCCATGATATTTTATGTATAGGGAATGCCCAGAATATTGAAAATCTACACAATATTGTTGAAAGAAAGATATCAACAATTCCCGGGGTAAATAAAACCTATACTTCGATTACTCTGAAAAAAATTAAGCAAAATCAAATTCTGAATTTTAATGTCTAATTATAAGCTTTTTAACCTCTAAAAAGGAATTAAATATCCAATTTTAATCATAGATCAATTATAACTACAATTATTGCGCATAATATGCCAAATTAGTCAAATTTAAAAAGTAAAAAGTGAATTACGACAAAAAACATTAGGAAAGAAAAAAAATGTCTGCTAAAGTCTATTACGGTTCTTTACAACATGGCACAAATCAGAAATTTGCTACTTTCGCCGCGAAAGTGGACAAAATTGTTGAATTACTTGATTTATCAACAATTGAAAAACACGATAAGGTTGCTATCAAAATGCACCTTGGGTTCCAAGATGTCTATCAAACAGTTCCAGTTTTTTTTATTCGCCGTATTGTAAAAGCAATCAAACAGGCTGGGGGATGGCCATTTATTACTGATAACCCAACAGCAGTTTATAATGCTGTCGATCGTGGCTATACACAAGAAACCTGTGGATGTCCAATCATTCCTATTAGTGGGGTGAAAGATGGTTATACTGTTGAGAAACGTGTTGATTACAAAAATGTAGATACAATGGACATGGCTGGGGTCTTACATGATGCAGATGTACTAGTTGATGTGAGTCACATCAAAGGCCATAACTCGTGTGGATTTGGAGGAGCCATAAAAAACATCGCTGTCGGGGGATATGCAGCGCAAACCCGTTGGAATAAGATCCATGGCGTAGAACAATACATTCCTTATTGGGATCCTGAAAAATGCTCTCCTGAACATGCTAAGACATTGGTTCTCTCATGCCCTTACAAACAAATAAAGTACGATGAAGAAAAGCACAAACTCACTTTTCCCTTTGATATGTGTAATCAATGCGATGAGTGTTTAGAAGCGGATAAAGAGGTTGGATGTTTAGAATATCGGCAAGAGCATTTTTCAGCTTTTCAAGAATTGTTAGCAATAGCTGCTAAACAGGTTTTGAATACATTTAGCGATAATAAGATATTTTTCATAAGTTTCCTACTTGAAATTACCGCTCTATGCGATTGTTGGGGTTTTGCACAACCTTGTGTTGTAAATGATTTAGGAGTCTTAGGCAGTAGAGACATAGTAGCGATTGAAACAGCAGCTCTTGATCTTATTGCACAAGAAGGACTTATTGAGAAAAACATCCCCCCACATTTTAAGCATGCTAATTTAGACCCTAATGTGAACCTTCATCCATTCCAACGCCTTCATGGGCGAATGAAGAGTCCATATTTAGCTGTTGAATTCGCGAAAGAACTTGGATTAGGGACAGATAAGTACGAGCTAATTGAGGTCTTACCTCCAGAAGAAACAATGAAAGCTGAGCCCCCAAAGGGTGTACAAGAACGAGATCCCTCATTCTATTAGTTATCACCACATTCAAGCATGTTAATTACTCTGAACCCAGGAGAATTCTTTGAAGAAGCTCCTATTACAGAGTAATTTTCATCAGTTCCTTCTTTTTAGGGATTACCACATTTAAGTCAGGCATTTCTTTTATTGCCAAGGCCTTAAACTTCTGCATTTCGTTTTGGTTACCATGCATCGTTACAACAGCTTTCGGTCTGATATCCAAAGTCATCTTGAGTGCATTTTCTGGAGAACAGCTCGGAGAAGGGGCACCAGTGGGAAGAAAAGCTAGATCTGCAGAATAATCCTCCAATGAAATATATCCGGAGTCACCCCCATGAAAAACACTAAAATCAGGCCACTTCATCCTGAAAAGGGTTATTGACCCAGGATGGACACCACTAACAGCCGTAATTCTAAGATTATCAATGGATAATGATTCAGTTGATGTTAAAGCTTTCACTTTATCAGCAGGAACCTTTGTTTCTAATTCTCTGGCTACCTGAGAATCCGCGATAATTAAAGCCCCAGATACCTCGAAAATCTTTGAAGTTGTCTCAGCATCAAAATGATCTCTATGGGTATGGGTATTTAATTGTAAGTCAAGGTTCTTTAAAGCTTTTATCTGATCATTGCTATCTAAAGACATTTGACACATATCAACGGCAATGGCTTTGTCTGTCGTTCTAAACACGATACTTGAATAACCAAAAAAGATGAAAGCTATTTCATTTTTTTCTATTGGTAATGAAAATAACTTTTCAATAGGAGTAGACATGATTGTGAACACCTCCTAATTCAGAATATAAAATAGAATAATAATATAAAAATTCAATAGTATTAATCGATAATATATAATATTATCAACTTGAATACCTTCGGAATAATTGAATTATAAGTACATTGTGTTGATCTCTTTTCATATATAATTGTAATTGTAGTAAATTTTATTTACTTCTTGTTATTACATGATAAATAGAGGTTATACTTTGTTTAGTGAATTTGTGAGGTTCTAGAATTGACTAGCTCAAAGGAATATATGAAAATTGACTCTAAATACGGTGCTCATAATTATCATCCCATTCCTGTTGTTATAGCGAAAGCTCAAGGTGTCTGGGTATACGATCCTGAAGGAAAAAAGTACTTAGATTGCTTATCTGCTTATTCGGCCGTTAATCAAGGCCATGTACACCCTAAGATTGTAAAGGCACTGATTGATCAACTTGATCGCGTGGCATTAACATCTCGTGCCTTTCATAATGATCGGATGGGGCTTTATTTGAAGCATTTACTTGATGTTTGTGGGGAAGGATTCGACATGGCACTTCCTATGAACACTGGTGCCGAGGCTGTTGAGACTGCCATAAAGATGGTTCGGCGTTGGGGTTATGAGGTTAAAAAAGTTGAGCAAGACAAGGCAGAGATAATTGTATGTGCTAACAATTTCCATGGTAGGACAACAACCATTGTAGGTTTTTCTACTGATCCTCTTGCCAATACAAACTTTGGTCCTTTCACTCCTGGGTTCAAAATTATTCCTTTCAATGATCCTGTAGCTTTAGAGGAAGCAATTACTCCTAACACCGTTGCATTCTTAGTTGAACCCATCCAAGGAGAAGCAGGGGTCATTGTCCCCTCAGAAGGATATTTGAAGAAGGTTCGAGAAATCTGTTCTAAGAATAATGTCCTCCTAGTACTTGATGAAATACAGACTGGATTCGGTCGGACTGGAAAAATGTTTTGCCATCAACATGAAGGGATTATTCCTGATGTTATGACTTTAGGTAAAGCATTGGGAGGAGGATTACTTCCCGTTTCTGCTGTCGTTTCCCGAAAGGAAATTATGAGAGTCTTTATTCCTGGATCTCACGGTTCTACATTTGGTGGTTTTCCTTTAGCTTGTGCAGTTGGAGATGCTGCGCTAGATGTTCTAGTAGAGGAGAAGCTAGCTGAACGATCAGCAGAATTAGGTACATATTTTCTTGAAGAACTGAAGAAAATCAACCATTCACGTATTAAAGAAGTTAGAGGAAAGGGATTATTCACAGCTGTGGAACTACATGAAAAAGCACGGCCACTCACAGAAAAACTTATTGAGGAAGGAATATTAGCTAAAGAAACCCACGACTTTACTATTCGATTTGCTCCTCCTCTTGTTATCACAAAAGAGGAATTAGACTGGGCTCTAGGAATAATCAAAAAAATCCTTGGATCCTAAGACGGCTATCATTATTTAAATCGACAAGAAAGAAGAGATAATGGATTTCATCCCCATTGCAGTATTATAAGTAGAAGAACCCCTAAAACACCAGTTATTAGTCCATTAAAGAACAACCACCATCTAGACGCGTGTAACGGTAGTGTCCTCCTCATTTCCCAAGCCTCCCTTTCTTTTTCACTTTTAACAGGCATTTTAAAGGGTAGATGGATGAGATATGTCCCTTTAAGTGCTTTGATGGTCTCTACTCCAGTAAGTCCAGAAACAAAACCACCTACTAACATTGCAGTTGTACGGGTCACTCCTTTTTCCTTTACTTCCTTTTCAGGATCGACATTTGGAAATAGATCTAGTAATAAATGAGAAGCAAATCCTAGTAAAAATGGTGTGAAAACTAGTGCTAATATAAGGCTCTGATCATCAGGAATAGCCATAAATTTCTGGATGAGAAATGTGATAGTAATAAATAGGGGAATGAATATGCTATGAGTAGCTATATCCCGATGATGCATCCAGTTCAGAAGTAAATCCCAATCAGGAGCTTCAGCTCCAACTAATGTCATTAGAAAGGCGGTAACCACCCATAATGGTGAAATGTCTATTAGTTCTGATATATAATTCGTATCAACAAACCAGTAGATCACGATATAAATAAGAAATATGATTATTGCAGTTATTAAATGCCACTTTCGATTTGCCATAGCTCATGACTATCCTTAGTTTTTTTTTCAGCAGTTTATCTCTTCTTTTAATGTATTTCTGTTTGCTTCCAAAATTGCTTTATAATCCTTTCAATTATTGGATTGTAAGAGACTATCAACATAATAAGGATCGTAATACAATATGAACTGGAAAGACTTACGGCCAGCAGTCTGGCCAGGCTCAGAAATGCAGAAATGTATACCACACGGAGATGTCCAGCCTAATGGTATTGATATATCAATTGGACGACTATTTCAATTAACTAGGAAAGTCAGGTTGACTTCTACGAAAGAAAATCGTCAATATCCAAAGCTCATTGAATTAATGCCTCATGATAATTTTTGGCACTTAGTCCCTGGATCTTACCTTGTTGAGGTAGCGGAGGAAATCATGATTCCTAAAAATGCCATTGGATTTGTTGCGCCTCGTTCAACTCTGATTCGGATGGGAGCAACAGTATTTTCTGGAATATGGGATAAAGGTTTTCAGGGAGTGGGTGACAATCATGGACGGATTTTATTACATACTTCTCTCCCTTTTCAAATCCATCTTTCTGTCGCTATTGCTCAGATGATTTTTATCAGTGCAGTCGATGATAAGACGGTTTACAAGGGAAACTACCAACCCACTTCAGATTAGATTTAAGCCCAGAAAAAGGATAAGGTTAGAGTGTACACTTCCTCAAGACATTAACTTCAGTTATAAGGTTAAGAAGAGGCAATTCGGAATTTTTGTGGTAAAATCCTCTCGGAATGACACTCAGGACACTTATGAGGATCAGATATTCGAGATCTACCAGAAAAAGTATAGTTACAATTCATACAAATTGCAGGGCGTACTTCTATTCGTTTTTTTTCGGAACGAATTGTTTTTCTGACTGAATCTAAATCCTGAACTATAACTTTTACAGGAACATTTGTTAAATCAGCTAATTCTAACAAAGTCATTTCTTCATGCTTTGAAAGAAGCTCGATAATCTTTTCTCTCCGTGTTTTCATCAATTCTCAACTCTTTTCTAGGTAAGATGTTGCTAGTTCTAGTAATACGTACTCCAGGAAGAGGATTGTATCTATTTTGGCAAAAATTGAAATCATGTAAATCTATTTTCTTCCATGAAGGACAAACGATACAAGACGTACTGTATGATTTCTCTTCTTTACATCTAAAAGAGGACTTATTCCTTAATCTTCTTTCTCCTCAACTAAGTTTGCTTCATCAATCACAGGTAGAATTATTTTTAATGGCCCATATTGAATTGTGGGTAACACTATTGCATCGTATAATGAGCTGCTAGTAGGTATTCTTGATAAAGTTGACATTCGGGCAATATAGGAAGATCCTCCAATTACAATTAGTAATGGCCCCCATAAAAAACATATAATAATGAAAATGAACCCTGGTGTAATTTTTAAGAATTCAGTCGGATTATAGAAAACAAATAGAAAGTATAAACATATAGAAAAAGTTGAAACCAAAATTATGCTTAATTTTATCAAATTAACCGTTGAAGACTTTCCATGGAGGTTTTCCTTTAATGTTGATTGATTTTCCATCCTCAATCAGAACTCCTACATTATTCAGTAGTTCAATGTGTCTGCTAGTTTATAAACTTATTTTGGTACAATAAATTAACTTACGTCTGATTAAAGAAATTATTGAAGAAATCATTTCCAGAAAAAAAGATTTTTCCCTTTATACAATATAATTAAGTTGGAGTATTAATTAAGGTTAATAGAAGTGGTTCTTCTAATATTAATGATCATTTCCCCCTTCAGGTGATATTTACATGTTTGAATTAATTTTTATCGGCCTACTCCTGTTTGGTGCTATTTATGTCTTTTTCTTTCTGATTTACTCTTCAATTAAAGAAGAAAAGGATTTCGCTCGGGACGTTTACCGGTATCTCAGCCGGAGATATCCTTCGACTGTCATTGTTGATTATGGAGGGATTTCATCTGATCCAATCATTCATTCTCGTAACGCTGGTCCATTTAAGCTCATTGAAGTCAAAGTTATTACTGAAAAAGAAGCGAAAAAGACTGATCGTGATTTAATTTTACGAGGAGAAATTGATCCTCAGAAGTTTAAAAAAGGAGAAAGATCAATTAACCTCTCTTTAGATCCCCAATACCGATGGAATCGAAACGTTCGCGATATTGAAATAGGAATACCCCAGATAGATCGAAAATTTATCATTTCTTCTAATGATGCCTTTTTTCCGCGTCATTTATTGACACAAACAGATTTAGGGGCCCTCATGCAGAAAAGCTTTGATTTAGAGGGATATTTTATTAGATGGTTACCCGAGAATCCTGTTGTTCAGGTACGCATGGAAACAATGACTTCTAATAGCTTCATTCAAGCTTTTAACATACTTCTTGGAACTGTTGGTGCACTTTCTGAGAAAGGCTTTCTAACTCGAAGTATCGGAAAAATAATAAAACCCGAAGTTCACATTTTTCCAGAAAAACCAACTTTAACAATAGATGAAGTAGTAGAGAAAAAAGAACTAGATACAAAATTGATAGCCACCACTGCCCAAGAGGAAATTATATCGAAACCAGAAAAACCCATCCTTAGTTGGACTTCAACTGATAATATAAAGTCACATACCGTTCACGATCTAGGAGAAGTTGTCGAAAGCCCATATAAACCCCTTTTTAGCTCTATTAGCTATCAAGCTAAGAAGATTGAATATCAATCCAATTCAGTTAAAATATTAACCTTTTCGGGAGCTGCTCAAGAAATTATTGTTACTTTTCCTGAAAATGACCGTGCTTTATTCACTACTCTAACTGGCCAATCCCCATCAGAAGTATTTAAACTCCAGATTGAATTTCAAGAAAAAGCTCGATCAACAGATTGGAGTGACTCATGGAAAGATATTTCTATATCTGGCCCACCAGATATTGTTGCAAAATTACACGTTAGAACAGGGATTGCTCATAGGATTTCAAATACGGGTGAAATTATGGCAATAGTGGAGGGACAACCCAATAGAGGGATAGAATACAAAATTGAGGTTCCCAAAACAATTAGAGGAATAAATTCTGGATATTCTCTTCTAAAAGATATTATTTGGTTCTTTGAAATAATTTTTATGTGAAGATCGTTTATGCTAGGTATTAAATTGGGAAATCAATATAGCAAATCAGAAAAAGAAAAAGAAAATCGCTTTCTTAATGTGGAAAAGCTATTAAAACTGAGACTTTTTGAACGATTAAATTCAAAACTTTCGGATAGACTCTCGAGTAAAGCATATTAAAATTCAACAAATATTTCACCTGTCTTTGAAAGCTTGAAAAAACATTGAAGAGAGATAGCTCGTGACTGTTCTTAAGATCGTATTAATTGGCGATGGTGGAGTCGGTAAAACTGCTATCCGAGAGCGATATCTTGGTAAAGGTTTCAAAGCCCAATATCTTCTGACAATTGGCGCAGATTTCGCTATGAGAGATGATTCTGTCAAAGGTGAACCCATCCGATACCAAATATGGGATTTAGCAGGACAACAACGCTTTGATGCGGTTCGAGAAGTCTACTACAAAGGCAGTGTAGGAGCATTATTAGTCTATGATGTGACCCGTCCTGATTCCTACTTCAACACTCCTAAATGGATCAACGAACTGTGGACTAATAATGGTCGTGGTCGAGTACCCATTGTCGTTGTCGCTAATAAGATTGACATGCGTGAATTATCTGATGATACAATTTCTCCAGAACAAGGAAGGATTTTCACAGATCGTCTTACAAAGCTGACTAGACCGGAAGGATTTGATTGTTACTTCATCGAAACATCTGCCAAGACGGGGGTTAACATTCAAGCTGCATTTTCTCTACTTGGAGAAAATATCATGAGATTTGTTGATAAACAACGAAAAACAAGTCGAACTACAACAAGTCGATTGCGAGCAGCAGCTCAACAACGAGCTCAACGTGTCTCAAGGCAATACTGAATTCTTTCTTTTTTTTTACTTTTAACTACTCAAGTATTGTCTTCATGAACTCCTTTTGGGAAAGAATTTATCCTTGAAAATTGTAGTAAAATTTGTTAGAGTTTAAAAAAGCGACCTAAAGTAAACCAAGATATGTTTCATGCTAATCTTTGATTCTCCCGCTTTTCGTGTTTGGAAAGCATAAGGAAATTCCCCAATTGAAGTCTTCTTTGGCATTACCTTAAGTAGATCAAACAGCAGTTTGTATCCTTTTGGGGAAATAGTTTTGGGATTTTGAGCGATAAGCTCCAGTATAAATTGAGTTTTCCCCCCGAAGAAACCACTCACTATGTCTTTAGGGCGTGGCCGCCGTCTTATCAACAATGAGATTTTCCCGAGAGTAAGTGCCCCCCAAGAAATCATCTTACGACGAAAACCCCATCCTTCGACACTTGAACGGGTTCCAATAACTAATTCATATCCTTCTGACAGTAACTGAAGTCCGTCTGCAATTCGTTCAGGAGGATGTTGGAAATCACAGTCAATAACGATAAAATAATCAGTTGTTGTTGTTTTCAATGCATCAACAAGGGATATTGTTAAGCCTTTGACTGATTCATTTTTCCGATCCAAAAAACGAACTTTCGGATTTTTTTTGCTCCAATTCAGAATAATTTCATCGGTTCCATCGGTCGATCCGTCATCAGAAATAATAATCGAAACTTGAGGGTATAATGATAGTAATTCAGGTACCATTTTGCTAATATTACTACTTTCATTTAATGTGGGAATAATCACCGTTAAATGTTCTGTAGGAGTATTTTTATTCATAGATATTACATCCAAGTGAGTTTTTATAGAACTTTTTGTTGATTAATTTAACAATAATCTTTATGTCCACTGACGATAGGGGGTAATGTTCATTTAAATACCAAAAGTCTTCTTTTTTACTAAAGGGATTGTAATGGATTAAAAGCTCTGTTAAGTTTACTCTCTCAATTGTTGTTCTATAATTTTCTTTAAATAATAAGACAAAAATACTAAGCCATTAGTATGTAAACCAAATAGTACTTGGATTGTAAGAATAACAAATAAAGTTTTTAAATTAATAAATTTACTATTAAACTCAGAAAATTGGATAAATTTGAGTATTTTTGCTAATAGCTTGGGATTTATAGTGAGTCTCAGAATAGTACTTCAGAAATTTGCAGAAGGATTTTCTGTTAATGGGATATTTCTACAAACTCCCCAAGAAGTCTTCCCTATAATCCAACAAAGAGCTGATTCTCTTTTAGTACTCAAAAGGTACCCTGATCTCCAAGCTGGCGTTTCGGAAGTAAAAATAGACGATAGGAAAGTTGGTGCTTTGGTAGACTTCCTGAATGATCAGACGAAAATAGTAATTCTTACTGCACCAAAAAATATTCAAGAAGTAGCATCACATTGGAAACGTTTCCTACCTGTAGTCAAAAAACAAATCAATATAGAAGAGTTTATACGTCAAGAAGGTATCGAAACAAAACTGGTCAACCGATTGGAAGATATTCGAATAGCACTCAGCAATACAACGACAATTTTGAAGGAGAAAATTAATTTTGACTCAAAACTCTAACCCTCAAGATGAAATTGATCTACAACTTGCCCAAGGAATCATTGATTTGACAAAAGTTGTAGAACAAAATAAGGCAATGATCGAAAAGATCACAACCGACTTAGAACAAGCTAGTTCAAAGATAGAGGAGTGGGAAAAGAAATTACAGGATTGGGATTTGAACCTAGGTACAAGATTTGATGAAACAGAAAACCAATTTAGTCGTTTAGAGGGAAAATTTGAACAACAAATCTCAAATATAGAACAAAATCTTGAAGAAGTTTCGACCCAATTCGGTAATCTAGAAGAAAAATTGGAACAACAGACCTCAGCTATAGAACAGAAATTTGAAGAAGTTTCGACCCAATTCGGCAATCTAGAAGAAAAATTGGAACAACAGACCTCAGCTATTGAACAGAAATTTGAGGAAATCTCAACCCAATTTACTGAGATTGAAAAAATTCAGAGTAATCAAAAAAATTTAATTTTATCCCAACAACAGGCCCTTAAGGAGCAAGATACAGAAATTCAACATCGTATTCAAAAAGAAGAGTTCAATACAACCATTGAGGGCATCAATGAAAGAATTTCCAATTTAAATCAAGATCAAGAAACAACTCAATCGGAATTAAAGGATCATGCTGAAAAAACTCAAGAACGGTTTGATACTTTAGCAAAAACTATAGAATTAGTAGGGGATGGATTAGAGCAGCTTGAAAAGCATAAAGAAAATCATGCTACTCTTCTGGAGGAGCTGAGGGTAAGTTTAAGTCAATTTAAACATAAATTAAAAGAATTAATTAGTTTAGCAAAGGAAGATCAAAAAGCTCTTTTTGATAATTTTTCACGAATTGTTGAAAGCTATAACGAGAATATCCGAACTGAATTGACGATTATGGCACAGTCCTTGAAAGAATCAGATACACAGATCCTTGATGAAGTTTCAGCCAGTTTTACACCTAAAAAGATAGGTAAAGAACTTCAACAAACAATCGCTGATTTGGCAAATGAATTAAGAACTGAGGCTCAGAAAACTCGAGACGATTTGGTGGAAGGACTCCAGAAAAATGTTCAAGAATACGAAACAATAATGGAGGAGCAAAATACGAGTATTAAGAATTATCAACAGCAATTAGAAGGATTTCAAGATGAAATTCTGGCAATTATTGATCGGAAAGTTAATGAAAAATATGAGGTAGTCTTTTCTTTGTTATCTAAGGTCGCAGTTCAAGCAGAAGAAATCGCACTACTCATCAAAACTTCTGAAATTCAAATACCAAGTTCTACCTTTCAAAAAAACCAGACATCTTCCAAAAATGTTGATAATATATCCAAAAAGCCAGTTGAAACTAACACCGTTGAGAACTTTACGAATGAAGATAAATAATGAGAAACTTGAACCCATCAAAATGAATGGGGTGAAGTCAAAATAGGAAGATTCTTCTTAGAAAGAAAGTATTTAATCAGAGGATGGAATCAAAATAGACGTGATGTGAACAGCTGTGACGATGGAAAGACCTCTTAAGATAGTGATTGCAGGAGAGAAACATGTTGGCAAATCAACCCTCGTACATAGGTTTATTCACAATCAGTTCCCTTTGAAGGGTTTATACTCCACTGTTGGCTTTGATTTCACAATTAAAACATTAACTTTGGACAGTGGATCAACAGTAGTGATTCATCTATTTGATTTTGGAGGGGAGCCGAGTTTCAGGAAAATCTTCCCCCAATATGCATCTGATTGTGATGGTTTGATTCTTGCTTTCGATCCATCGCGAGAGGAAACGTTAGACGCTCTTCATGACTGGATAAGAGTCTACGAACAAAGAACACATCAAACGAAAAAAAAGAAAAGTGTTAACTTTCTGGTGTCTACAAAAGCAGACTTAGGAATCTCAACATCTCCGTTAAAGATCAATGCATTCAGGAATAGATATCCAAGTATTGTAGAATATGTTAAAACAAGTGCGGTAACAGGAGAAAACACTCAAAGAGTATTTCAACGAATTGCTATCTTTATTATCCAACAGCAGCAGAAATAACAATTGAATCATGAATTTAAGAGGTTTCTTTTCAAATGAAAACAAGATTTATCGCTGACGCAAGTACTCTTACAGTTAAAGTTGTGGTAGCAGGCCCTGGAGGAGTGGGCAAAACCACACTATTAAAACGATATGAAACAAATAATTTTATTCCTGCGGTCAGTACAGTGGGTATTAATTTTTTAGTCAGAGATCAGGAAGTTGGGGAAACAATTTTACGAGTTGCATACTGGGATTACGCAGGAGAAGATCGGTTTCGATCACTCTTTCCAGGTTATTGTCAAGGATCATCTGGGGCATTGGTGGCTTTTGACACATCAAGAATCCAAACTCTCTCAGAATTGCCTGAATGGTTAAGAATGATTCGAGAACACAATAAATCCGACATTCCAATCGTTTTACTTGGAAATAAATTGGACTCAGTATCTATGGAAACAAGAGACCTAGTAGCGGAGGTTGCTAACAATTTTGCAAAAAAAAATAATCTTTCAGGTTATTATTTATGCTCTGCAAAATCTGGTGAAGGTATAGAAGCACCATTTTCTCATTTAGGAATCCTTATTGTTGAAGGTAAAAAACGCCAAAGAATATCGTAAATGCTTATAATCTAAATAATTTTAGATGATTAGCGATCCTAGATAATAGCATCAAGAATCCCGTTGATCTTTTCCTCAAAAAAGCCTTTGGCCATTAAATAGCGTTTGTAAAACTTCTTGTACTCATTACGTACCATCTTTTCGTATGAAATGAGGAACAAAAGAAATGTTGCAATTAGGGAAGCAAAACCAGCTAATATAAACATGATAGCAGTGAAAGAATAGTCCCAATCAACTAAAGCTGTGAGTAAAAAACCACCTAAAATTGCTACAAAAGGTTGTGTCCAGAGCGATCCAAATTTGTTGATCCCCATGAATTGGGCTTCTTTTCCTTCAGGAACAAGATCAGCAGGTAAGGATGCACGAACAGATTCAATGAAAACCGCTCCAAAACCTCCAATGGCAATAATTATTATGAATATATTAGAATAATTCCCAATTTCAATACCTGCAAGCAAAAAGCAGAATCCAGAATAAATCAACGAACCAACGATAGCTGTTTTCACTTTCCCAAACTTTTGAATGAAAAGCCCAGCTGGAATTGCCATAATAGCTGAAACCACACCTGTCACTAGTAATGCAATGGGGGCATCATCTTCTGGAAGCCCTGCAGCAACTAAGTGGATTATTAGATATAATGCAACAGCCTCACTTGCAAAACCCCAAAATGATTGCACAAAGAACATCTTACCAAAATCTGATCCAGAAAAATTTAAAAGATACCGAGGTGTTTGTAGAATATCGGTAATAGGAGAGTCAATGGGTGGATATGGGGGATTTGCTTTTTCTACTAAGAAAAACACTAGAAATCCACTTATTATTATTACTAAAGCAGGAAATAAGAATAAACTAAATTCTGCTAGAAATGGAATCTGTAGAGATTGGCCAAAATCTAAGAGAAGTGTTGTAAAAAAATCGAAAAATACTAATCCGATTAAACTACCCGAGATTGTAAATCCAGCTAAAATCAAACCCACCCATCCTCGCTGTTCCTTGGTAAATAACTCTGATAATAAGGCTCCATTAGGGGAGGAGGCTAATCCTAATCCTACATATATTAGGAAAAAGCACATTGGAAAAATAATTACCATCAAGTCCTCGTCGACTGTCCCTGCAAAAATTGGAGTGAGAAGGAGCATTATCCCGGCAATTAAACATCCACCCAAAATATAAGGCGCACGAGCTCCATATTTTGAGCGATAATCATCAGAAAAAGCTCCCCCAATGATCACGGTTCCTAAAAATCCAATTGAACCTGCAGCGATTGAATAACTAAAGATAGTCTCTGCAAGCTCTGGAGATAAACCCAATCCAAAGGCATCGGATCCTTGTAAATAGGAGAGATTGAAGTAAGCAATAATAAATGCAATAATGATAGCGTTAGCCATCCCAAAAACGCCTAGAGCAACGATATTCCTGATTTTTTGAGATAAGAATCGCGACTCTCTTAATTTTTCAGTTGTGAGGAAATTATATTTTCTTTTAGACTTTTCTTGATCCATTTGCGACACTTCATGTTACTCTGATCATTTTTTGGATCTAATTTCGTTTTTTAGCCATCCTTCAGAAAAGTTCATTAATTCTTCTTTATTCAAATTAATCGGAATTTCTTTGATATCAATGCGATCTATGTTTTCTGAACGGTTATTAGGCTAAAAAATAAGGTGAAAATAATATCATTATTTCTCATATATTAAGACAAGAAGTGCACATCATCAATGTTATTGTATTTAAGATAAACCTTAGATGTCGGTTCAAATTACTCTCTATCCATGAGATTACTTTAATAACGATAAAGTTACATAATCCCTCTACTAAGCCAATTTTGAAGCTTAAGCCTCTGTGATAATATGTTTGAATACTTTTATAATGAGGAGAATGAAGCTAATTCCAGAAACTTATGAAGATTTAAAAGGAATGGCTTTAATCACTAAATCATAATAGTATAAATCGCCAGCATCTCCTCAATTTCTCATTGAGATGCTTTTTTTAAAGTAAATACTGCTATTTAAAATGTAAAATTGAAAAACAATATAAAAAACAACTACCAATTCTCACTTACATTGAGGTAAAGCCAATGGTACATATTAAGGAGATAAGAATGACTGGGTGGAAGTCATATGGACCTGGTACTGTCAGAATGCCTCTAGCCAAGGGATTTACAGTAATTGTAGGACCTAATGGTAGTGGGAAGTCAAATAGCATAGATGGCGTCAACTTTTGTTTAGGGGCCTTATCTAAGAAGTCGATGCGAGCAGAAAAGATGGTTGGACTTATCTATAATGGGATTGGAGGTCGCAAACCAGCAGAAAAGGCTACAGTTGAGATCATATTCGATAATTCTGATTATGCGATTCCTCTCAAAGAAGAGGAAGTAATTGTCAGCCGTGAATTAAAAAAGAATGGTTCAGGAACCTACAGATTAAATGGAAAACGAACTACCCGCACAGATATCTTAGATAAACTTCGTATTGCTGGAATAGATGTCATAAATTCTTACAACATCATCGCTCAAGGTCAGGTGGGAGAGATTGTAGGGATGAATCCTATTCAACGTCGAGAATTGATGGAGAACCTAGCAGGAGTGGGACAATTTGATGAAAAAAAGAGATCAGCTCTTATAGAGCTAGATGAAGCCCAACGAAGAATGGATGAACTTCAATTATTAGTAAATGAAGTTGCTAAACGCGTTGAATCATTACGAAAAGAAAAAGAAGATGCAGAACGCTGGACTCAACTTGATCAAGAGATCCTTCAGTTAAAAGCTCTTTTGATATCATATTCTTTTCACAATAATCAACAAAATGCTAGTAAATTTGATGAAGAAATTGCCAGTATTCGAACAGATCAAGAAAGTATGGTTAATAACCGTCAACAGATTGATGGAAATATCGAGGAAATCACAGAAAAGATCAGATCGTTGGAAGATCAAACAATTCGATTAGAGACTTCTCTCTCTGAAATCCGAAGTTCAGCTGAAGAGAAGAATATTGAGAAAACAAAAATTGAGGAAAAAACAGAATATAACAAGAAAACAATTGACTCTAATGAAAAAAGAATCAAACAACTAAAAGAACGTCTTGATCAAATCAAAAGAAAAACTGAAGAGGATATCAAAACAAAGGAAAAATTAGAGGAAACAAGAAAAGAATTACAGAATAAAATTGAAGAAACTCAAAACCAACGAACATCGATTGAAACAGAATTAGAACAAAAAAATCGTCAATATGAAGAAATAAAAAATGAATATGATGATGCAGAACGTAGATACAAAGTTGAAAATGATCGATTAACAAAAACTCAGGTTTCCTTTGAAGTTTCTCAAAATATGGTTACAGCTTTTCAAAATAACGTCAATGAATATGAAAGACGTCAAAAAGAGTTGGAAGAGCAGATTCAAACCTCACAACTCAAATCGCAAGAACTTTCTCGTAGTTTAGAAGAAGATAATATAAAAATTGAGGAAGCTAGATCAAAAGTAGGAGAAGTTGATCAGAAAAAATTAAATTTAGAATCTAGAATTGAATCACTTGAAACAGAAAGTCGAGAGCTTAATGACAAATATCTCGTACTCAAAGCACGAATAGACACAATATCTTCATTCATGAAGTCAGAAGAAGGAAAAGAAAATCCAGCTGTTTCTTTTATTAGTACTAAAACAAATGATAACGAAATTCAAGGTATATTGGGAGAATTCCAGAACTTGTCAAGTGAGGGGGAAAGTCTACCCACAGAGGTGGGACATCTCTCTGATGCAATCATTACGGATACAATCGATTCAGCTTTAAACTGTATTCAAATTTTGAAAGATAATGCTGTTGGTGCAGCTAATTTTATCCCGCTTGAAAAGTTTAAATTAAAAACTACTGATAAATTTTCTAATATTGTCAAAAAGATTCGTGAACAAAACGAAGTAGTTAATGATCTTAAACAGGCAGCAAATACATGGCGAAAACGAGGACAAACGGTATCAACTGTTGAGGGAGATGTGTTTTATTCTAATGGGATTATATATGGTGGATTTCACCTAGCTGCGGCTCAAGAAACAGTTGATGAACTTCGTACTGAAATGAACACCACTCACGAGCAACGGGACATTATTAACAGGCAATTGAAAGAGGAACAAGAAAATAAAAAAAGACTCCATGACCTAGAGAAAGTAATCAATCAATCTATTGATAATTTAGAAAAACAAATTCGAGATGCCACAATCCAACTAACACAACAAGAGAATGAAATCAGTCTTTATCAAAATAACATGGAGAAAAACAAACAGGAATTAGAACCTCTTCAAAAACAACTTCAAGATCGTCTAAAATCGAGAGAAGAGCAACAAAAAGAAATGGAGTTTTATGAGGAAAACGTTGAAAAAATCGCAACGGAAACAAAAGAAATAGAAGAAAGACTTGAAGCTGCAGATACGCGTCCCCTCTTAGAAAAAATGAATCAAGTCGAACAACAACTCGGAAAGATACAAGGTAAGTTAACGGGAGTTGAATCACGGATTGAGGCTTTAGAGACAAGTAAAGGCGAGAAAGAACAAAGATCTACAGAAACAAGTAATGAAATCAATTCAGTTGAAGTAGAAAATGCTAACTTAACCGGTGAACTCCAAGTTTTAGAGGAACAACGTTTACAGCTAGAAGAGCAATTGATAAAGATATTAGAAAATGAGGAAGAAGTTTCTAAAGAGATGAAAGATGTTAAGTCAGATCTTGGTACTCAAAAGAAATATCAGGGGCAGCTCATTAAGGATAAAGAAAAGCTGAATGAAAAAATCGCTAAATTCGAAGAAAAAATAACCGAAATCAAACTACAGCGTGAACGATTAACTGTTGAGCTCGAAAACCTCCAAAATGAAGCTTTAGAAAACAATATTGAGATTCTTCCTCCAGATGCTGAAGAGTTAAAGGAAGTAAATGAAAGCAAAATTACGAAGGAAATCGATCAGAAATCTGATGAAAAGAAACGCTTAGAACCAGTCAATATGAGAGCTTTAAAAGAATTTCAAGAAGAAAATGCCAGGTATATTGAATTATTAGATCGAAGAGACATTCTTATAGAAGAGCGTCAGGTTATCTTGGACTTCATTGAAGAAATCGAAACTGAAAAGTACAGTGTTTTTATGAAGGTTTATCGATCTGTGAACAAACATTTTGGTTTGATTTTCCACGAGCTCTCAGGTGGAGACGCTCGATTAATCCTAGAAAAAGATCCTAAGAAAGGGGAAGATATTTTCGAAGGGGGCATGTTTATCGAGGCCCATCCTGCAGGTAAGAAGGTTGCCTCTCTCGAATCAATGTCGGGGGGTGAGAAAGCATTAACTGCACTAGCTTTTATTTTTGCTGTCCAGACAGTAGATGCTCAACCTTTCTATATCTTAGACGAAATTGACGCGGCACTTGACCCTATGAACGTTAGAAGGGTTGCCAAACTCCTCCATAGCATGAGTCGAAGCGTTGGCCAAGACGAACCTGATGGTAAAGAAGTAAAAAAATCTATTAAATCTACCCCTAGAGCCCAATTCTTAGTAATTAGTCATCGTGATATTTTAATGGCATGGGCAGATAGATTATATGGATGTACTAATGTTAAGGGATTAAGTTCGGTCTTTTCAATACAAATGAGTGAAGAGAAACAATTAGAGCGGGCTGAAGGATTCTAATGTGCGAATGTTATCACCTTTATCTGAGGCTCTAAAATGGCCGAATTAGAGAAAATTGAACCATCAGAAAAGGAGGAGGAGGAGGAGGAGGAGGACTACGTACGATTGTTCAGCCATAGTGGGCAATTCTTCTTAGAAGAGCCATATATCTACTTAATCGCCCCAGATCTTTTCCCTGAGCGGGTAGCTTATATCCGAGATTTTAGTATGAAAGAAATCTTGCCAGATTTTCATCGTAAATTACAAAAGCAGGGACTAGATTTTCGTATCCTTGGGCAAGCTATTTATTCGGCCTCCCGTATCCATAAGAAGAAGGTAAGTTTAGCAATACAATATGAGAAAAAACAAGAGGAAAAACTGGCAATTCGAGCTAAGAGACGAGCATTTCAATTTAAAATCCCCCTTCATTTCTATATAACCCGAGAACTTCTCGCATTGGCAGAATCTGCGAATCCCGAATCTTTTTATTCAGAGCTCCTACTGGGCCTCCAAGAAGAAGATGAAAAGAAAAAGCTAGAAAAGATTAAAGCAGAGAAGAAACAAATGAAGGGGGATGTTACGAGGCGACGAAGAAAGCTGGAACTAGCGGATTTCGAAAGTTTTGATTATGAACTCGACTTAGACAGAGTTGCTATTGAAGAAATCGTCAGGAATACCCTCGAAATCATTAAAGAAATCGCACTCAATGATAAAAACAAAGAAGCGGAGTTTTCTAAAGTAGTTACACAAATGGAGCAAGGAAGTGTATCTGACGAACAAAGACGGCTTATTAGAGCTCGTGTTTTGATCTCTTGTCTCTATCTTTTTCGAGATGAGCTCATCACAGCAGAACAGGAATTAAATCCCCCTTATGAGATTTATATACAAGTAACTAAATTTGGGATGAAGAAGTAAATCAGAGACTTATCCCTTGAATTCTCTACTAGAGTTTATGAATATAAGTTGTTCAACTAAAAGAAAAAAGAGGAAAAAAGAACGAAAATTACATTCCTACCTCTGAACGAGTGATCTCAATTGAACGTGCTAGGAAGTAATCCCCAAGTACTATCTTTCCCATCAATGTAACAAAGGAATCCGCATAACTGGCGATTGCTACTGTTTCCCCCTGATCTTCTGTAATACCAATAATAACCTCTTCACCATCACGATCAGCTGCAATATATTTTCCAACGTCCTCGAATTTTGTAGTATCTACACTTCTAACACGAACATTGGGTTTCGAAAATAGCCGTTTCAAAAGATCAGTATGTGTGTTGGGATCTATAACTGAGACTAAGTTAATTCTTTGATGATTCTTTGTCTCGAGAATCATATCGATGGGGATATCGCTCACTTGAGGAATTAATAGGGTCATACCTCCTTTCATCCTTGCAAACATATGATGTATATAATTTAATACTGCTTCACGAGAAACAATTGGTGCTGTTTGAACTTCAGGATGCTTTGTATCTGTTACCAAAGATGAGAGCTTCTCTAGTGAAAATAAATAGTTCTTGAACACCTCCTCGTTTTGTTGTGTCACTTCCTTAAACTTTGTAGAATAATCTGTGAGTTCTGTTTCTAATGTTGTTATCTCAGCTTGAATACTACCTGCAATCAACTGACTGGTCGCGCTAAGTTGATCTGTAGCATTTTTACTCATTTCATTCACAACATTAACCACTTTTTCGTGAAGTTCTCGAATTTGAACAATGAGTTTTTCTGAACCTTTAACAGCTGATTCAATTAGAGTAGTATTAAATTTAGTATCATAGTTCTTTATTTGCTCATTTAGTTCTCCGACAAATTGATTAGTATTTTCTAACAAAACATTGATCTCTTGAGTAACGAACATTTCGATTTCTTGGTGTTTCGTGTTAACAGAAGATTTAAAATCTTCCATCATACTGTTGAATGTTTCTATTGCTTGGGTTCGTGATGTTGTAAGCTCTGTCTTAAATTTGGCAAGCTCATCGTTTAGATATTGTGTTTGGGGTGATAAGGTTTGTTTAAACTGCTCCAACTGCGAAATGATTTCAGTTTTTAGAGTTTCAACAACCTCCTGTAATTCAAGTAATGCGTCCCCTTTGGTCTTCTCGGTTTTCTCCTTCGCATCCGATATCATTCCATTGAATGCTGCAGCGATTTGTTCAGCAGATTGTTGGTAAGTGGTCTGTGTATCTTGCGTAAGTCCCCCAAATGTTGATTCTGTATTAACAATAATTTTCTGAACATCATTATCTGTTTCCAATTTGACTGCCTCTGAGAACTCCCCGAGAGAAGTCTCCACCTTATTTCTAGCCTCAGCTACCTTTGTTGATAACATTTCCTGTGCTTGCTGTAACATTTCAATAATATGATCCTGGGTGATCACCAAAGTTTCGTTCAGCTGCTCTTGTAAGTTTTGAGCACTATTGTCGGTTTTTAACTTAATTTCGTCGCGTGTAGCAGAAAAAGCTTCTATTGCATCCTTTTTACTTGTTTCGAGCTGCTGCTGAAATCTCTCGTTACATGAGCCAAGAGATGACACAATTTTACCTTGGCCATCCTCACTGACTGTAGTGACTGTACTCGCTATCTCAGCAGAGACATTTGTAATGTGTGCACTCAGTTTTTCATTTCGTTCACCAATCGATTGGAATAAAGTCTGTCCAGTTGCATCCATTGATTGATGTACATTCTGAATACCTTGGGTAAGAGAATCGTTTAATTGTGAAGTCAATGTTTCATTCATATTAGTCAAAGACTGGTTTCGTTGAGACTCTGAGGCTTTTAATTGATCAATTCCCTCTTGATATTTCTCAAGGAATTGTCGATTAACTTCATGATATTTTGCACTCATTTCATTTGTTTTTTGATCTGATAGTGCTTTTAAATTTGATATTAATGCTTGATGTTCACTTTGTTTGGTTTCAAATGTTTTTTTAATGTCACTTTTTGTCTGGTCGGTTCCCTGTTCCACTTCGAGAGTGTATCTTGCAATTCTTGCTTCAATATCACCTTCAGCCTTCATTTCTGATTGATTAATCGCTGTTCGAGCTGTTTCTATACCATCACTTATCTTTTGAGATTCTTCACGCACTTTTGTTAAAATAATCTCTAATTTCTTTGCTATATGGTCATCAAGTTGGGAGGCGAGATGTTCCATCTGTGAAATAGTTGTATTAGTAGAGGCTTTTAGATCATTGAAAGGGATTATCGCATTAAAACGATCTGCAACACCTGGTATTTGATGGACATATCCCTTATTCTGTAAATTCTCAAGTGATTTTATTGTATCTGCTGAAGTGAATTCAGTGTTTTTAATTATTTCACCAAGAGAAAGAGGTCCCAACGCGAGGAGGGTGATATATACTTTCGACTCCTGAAAATTTAAATCTAATGATTCTAATCCAAGACTGGCCATTATCTCACTTCCTATTAAATTTTTTAAGCTTTATAATGAATTTCGTACCTTTTAATTCCGTACGTAGTTTGTATAAATTAAGTTTTTCTTTTGAATGAAATTTACTAAAAATTTCTAGAAAATATATAGAAGTTGATGAAGTCACATTAAAAAATCAATATAAAGCCATAATTCTTCAATACAAATAAAGTAATTATAATAACCTCGGGTTCGGATTTGATTATGGAACTTGGAGCTTTGAAAGAAAAACATGTGATTGAAGCTGCATTATACTTATATGACAGGCCAATGAGATTTGCAGAGTTAGCAGAACTGATTCAGAAGAGTGAGGGTGAAGTGGAACGACTTATTGAAAAAATCCGTGACGATCACATAGACCAGAAGCGAGCTTATACTATTGTAAACCTCGAGGAGGGTGTTGTTCAATTGAGACTGAGAGATGAAGTAGCTGCTCATTTACATTGGCCGTTTATTCAGCGTTCAGAAGTTCCTCGCCATTTATTAAAGGTTCTAAGCCTCACTGCCTTCAAAGAATTTGTTTTGGATGAACAGGTAACCCCTAGTAAGCTCCAAAAGATACTTGGGAAAAGAGTCAAGGATGACTTACAAGAATTGAGAACAATGAATCTAATCACAATTACTCCAAAGGGAAAGAGAAATATCATTAATGTCACTGAAGACTTCTTACAATTGTTTAAGCTTCCCTTAGAGCCAGATAAGACAAAGATAGCCATAAGAATGGGGTTAAAGGATTACGCACTGCGTCAACTCCAGTTTGAATGAGGATAAACCATGTTCCGTCTTTTTCGACGTCGAAAAAAGGATAAAAAGAAAGAACAAGCTGTTGAAGAGGAATTAGAATCTAAAGTAAGAGTACCTCCTCAAACTCAGGAAACACCTGAAGTTACTCCAGAGAACGCTCAGGCTCAAGTAATTGAAGAGTTCTCTACTTCTGAGACTCCTTTCGAAGAAAGATTTGCAGCTATTCCAAAAATTATTACTGAGCCAATTCCAGAGGAACCGAAAACTGTAGAACCAATTTTGGACTTCCTTCCCTTTGCAGAGGCAATAGTTGAAACACAAGTTTCAATTTATGATTTTATATCCCCAGAACTTTTAAAAGTTCAGGCTGATACACCTGAACTAGTTACTCCTCAATTAAGTTCCATTGGAACAGAGCTTATTCCGATTAGTCTTGAAGAACGAATTGAAGGCGCCTTATTTTCCGTCGGAAGACCCATACATACATCAGAACTCATTGAAAGTTTACAAGAAGAGTCACCTCTCGTTAAACGCACTTTGAGAAAGGTTGCAAGAAGTAGGAAGCACAATTCACCAATAGTAATTGAAGAAATTTCCAAAGATCGTTGGGTTCTACAACTAAATCCAATTTATCATGAATTTTTCCAATCCCTGGTTCCTGAACGATTCATGACGTCAGAAGAAAGGCGAATTATGACTGAGATTGCCTATCGTCAGCCAATTTCTTTGGCAATGGTTAAAAAAATCGTTAAGAAGATTGGACCTATAAAGATTAATGAAATTTGCCATAGCCTTGAAGCTAGGGGTTATATTGTAGGAGAAAAACGTGCAAGATCAATAGTCTACACCTCAACACCAAAATTTGCCTATGACTTTGGTTTCGATAATGAAAGTCGTCGGCTTAAACTTCAAATGCTCTGGCGATTAAAACGTCTAATGGGTGATTATGAAGAGGAAGAAGAGGACTTAGAGGAGGAAATAGAAGAAAAGGTTGAAGAAGAAACTAAAGAAGTAGAGGAAGATGAAAAAACCATGGGTGTAGAGACTGAAGTAAAAGAAGACCTAGAAGAAGTAGAGACAAGAAAGGATATAGAGGAAGAGGTTACGGAAGTAAAAACAGAAAAAAATGAAGGATTAGAAGAATTTGAGTTAATAGAAAGGGTAGAAAAAGAGGTAATGTCGGAAGGAAAGGAAGAAACAGAATCTGAGACAGAAAAAAAATAAATTTTTCCAGTGAAACACTTAGCTTTCTTCTTTTAAGGATTCAAGGTATTGGAGAACGAGATCCTTGTATATTCCTGGAATGGTTTCCCCTCCAATCTTAGCAGAAACCTCGTAGAATGGAACTCCGTACTGATTAGCATAGTTTCTTCCTTCCTGAGTGGTTACATTACGTAATTCTTTAAGATCAGTTTTATTTCCGATTATTGCTATGATTGCTTCTCTTCCGACAACACCTCGAAAATCAGCAATCCAACGATCAAGATCTTTAAAAGAGTCTTTGTTTGTAATATCATAGCAGCACATGCAAGCGAAAGCCCCTTGGAAATACGTTTTCCTGAGATTCCCAAAATACTCCTGGCCAGCTGTATCGACCAGCAGTAGCTTGATTCGCTGGTTATCAACAGTAATTCGTTTTGTAGTGATATCTACACCTATTGTTGGCGTATAACTTGAAGAGAACTTATTTTCTGCATAACGTCGAATAAGACTGGTCTTACCAACTCCATAAGAACCTGCTGAACAGATCTTTAATATCCAACCATCTTTAGAGGCACTCATTTAACACTCTCAACTTTATAATGTTAAAAACACCTTTTTTGAAGTAATTTTAAATTTATAATTTTCTCTTTGGCTTATTTATTCTTAGTAATTTATAGTAATATTTAATACATTTCTATAAAATATTTTCATCTAAAGTATCGTTGAAAGTGAACGATGACTCCTAAGATGATAATAACCAGATATATGGAGTCGAAAATGGAGGTAATAAACAAACCTGGTGAATTTTCATTTGTACCAGCAGTATTATAATATCAAATACTTTCAGGGTAGGTTGATTCGGCTGTAGTTGAACTATCAGGTCTATGAAATGAGACATATGAGAATTCAAGAATGGAATTTTTTCCAATTCATGCAATCTTAAGTAGTGACAAAAAAACTCCTGTACTGACACCATAAACAAATACTTCTTTATTATTAACAAAACTCTAGTCTCACTAGAAATTAAGTTTAAAAACATTCATAGGAATAAAATAAGAAAATACCAATAAGTAGATGCTTAAAAATTCATTATTTTAAAGACTTAGTTTCTCTTATTCTTGCAAATATATGAAATATCGCCGTACAAGCTCCTCATAAATAGCTGGAATCACTTCCCCTCCTAACTTTGCAGATGTTTCATAGAAAGGCACACCATAGCGATGAGCAATCTTGTTCCCTTCTTCGCTAGTAACGCAACGTAGGTCTTCTAAATCAATCTTGTTTCCAATGATCGAAATAGCTGCATCTTTCCCGACCACACCACGGAAATCAGAGATCCATCGATCAAGATCCTCGAAAGTTTCACGCCGCGTAATGTCGTAACAAATGATACAGCCAAAAGCACCTTCAAAATAAGTCTTTCGAATTCTCCCAAAATATTCCTCCCCCGCTGTATCTACCAATACGATTTTAACCTGATGATCATCAACAGTTATCTTCTTAGTCGTAATATCTACTCCGATGGTCGGTAGATAGTCGTGGATAAACTTACCTTCTGCGAATCGACGAATAAGACTGGTTTTACCTACCTGATATGACCCTGCAGAACAGATTTTTAGTACCCATTCGTTTCGCATGAGAGAATAACCTCACTCTCAGAGACAATTTCGCACGAAATAGCTTAATACAACATTAATTGATTTTTTTTGCATCATTGACTATATTGATACATTATAATTTATTTTTTGCTTATGTTTTTTTTTCTTTCTAAATGACCTTTTATTTGAGAGTAAATATCTTTACCATTGTTAAGCAACACCACTAAAAAACAATCATAAAATAGGAGGATTAGCCTAGCATATATTTTTAACATTATTGAACAAAAAACTAGGAGTTGTAATTTCTTTGACAGCGGATATTATTGATATACGTCTCCACGGACGCGGGGGTCAAGGAGTTATGACCAGTAGTTATCTGATTGCTGAAGCTGCCCTTCTTGAAGATAAATATGTGCATGCCTTTCCTTCATTTGGACCTGAACGCTCAGGAGCACCTATTGCAGCATTTGCACGTATCTCTAATGAACGTTTTTATGTTAAGACGGAGATCTACGAACCAGACATCGTTATTGTACAGGATCCCACGCTATTAGGGCAAGTGGATGTGGCTGCAGGCCTAAAAGAAGGAGGGCTTGTAATTATTAATACAGATGACCCTAATTCCGAAGGAGTTAATAACCTGAGGAAATCTCGCCCTGATGCGAAATATGCTACAGTAAATGCTACTAAAATTGCAGCAGATGAGATTGGAATTAAGCAGACCAATACGGCCATTTTAGGAGCCTTGATTAAACTTACTAGTGAAGGAGTGATAAAACTTGACTCAATTAAGAAAGCTATTATGGCTAGATTCAGAGAAGAACCAGCTAAGAAGAACATTAATGCTGTAAACCGTTCTTTTGCGGAGGTTAAAATCTAATGCCTACTCTTCCAACAGATGTGTCAGATGAAGAATTCAAACAATGGGTAAAAGAAAAATGGGGGTATAAAAAACTTCCAATGGCTGGCAGCGCACCAGCAGGGAGCGCAAAATTTTTCCGTACTGGTGATTGGGCTTCAATGCGACCAGTCTTAATTGCCGAAAATTGCATTTCATGTTTGGAATGTTATTTTTATTGTCCAGATAATGCAATCAAAATGGAAACCGATGATGACGGCAAAAAACGTCCAAAGTTTGATTATTTCTATTGTAAGGGGTGTGGTGTCTGTGCGAATGAATGTCCTGGTAGAAAAGGAAAGAAAGCAATAGTTATGGAGGAAATTTAAATGGCAAGAATCGCAGTCACTGGTGATGATGCAGTAGCACTCGCGGCAAAAGCTGTTAATCCTGATGTGGTTGCTGCTTATCCTATCACACCTCAAACGATTATAGTAGAAAGATTCGCTGATTTTGTTGCTGATGGTGAAGTCGACACTGAATTTGTCACAGTTGAATCAGAACACAGTGCGATGTCTGCGTGCGTGGGAGCTAGTTCTGCTGGCGCCCGTGTTTTTACTAGCACTGCTAGCGCTGGACTCATGCTTATGTACGAAATAGTTTTTATCGCAGCTTCTTCTCGCACACCCATTGTCATGGCACTTGCCAACCGAGCGTTAAGTGGTCCCATAAACATCCATGGTGAAATGACTGATCAAATGCTTTTAAGAGACTCTGGTTGGATTAGTCTTTTCTGTGAGGATAATCAAGAAGCTCATGACCAAACCATTATGGCTTTCAAGATTGGCGAAAATCCTGAGGTCTTATTACCAGTAGCAGTGGGTCTTGATGGATTTATTCTATCTCACGCCATTGAGGGAATTGAAGCGGTCTCTCGTGAAGAAGCAATGAGGTTCATTGGGGGTGAAAGAAAAGCAGATCTAAAACTAGACACAGAAAATCCATTCAGTATTGGTCTTCTCCATTTACAGGACTATTACATGGAAGCTCGCGCCCAAATCAAAGATGCTCAAGAAAAAGCGAGAAAAGTCATCCTTGAGGTTTTTAGCGAGTGGGAAAAACAAACTGGACGCAAATATGAGCCTATTGAATCCTATTTGATGGATGATGCGGAATATGCATTTATTACTATGGGATCTTCAGCTGGTAATGCTCGAACAACGATCGATGAGCTTCGAGCGAAAGGAGAAAAAGTAGGTCTAATCAAGATCCGAGTTTACCGCCCTTTTTGGGGTGATCGTATTGTAGACCTTTGCAGAGACCTAAAAGGATTAATCTCAGTTGAACGAGCCCACTCATTTGGTGGTCCTGGTGCCATTCTTAGTCAGGACATTAAATCAGCCCTATTTGGTAGTGGGATTTCTCCTTTACTAGCTGAATACACTATTGGACTAGGTGGCCGAGACACTCTCATTAGTGGCTATCACGGAATGTATAATAGAGCTAAGAAAGCTTTTGAAGAAGGTAAAAATTTACCTATTTCCTGGTGGGGGGTACGTGAATAAAGGAGGCACTATTATGACAATCAATGTTCCTAAATATAAATTAAAAGATCTAGTAGATAAGCCTACATACTTCACTGGTGGCCATCGCCTCTGTGCTGGTTGTGCTGCTGGATCAATGGCACGTCAAGTAACTATGGCCTTTAATAAGCCGACTATGATTTTTAATTCGACTGGATGCCTCGAAGTGGCGAGTACTATATACCCATTCTCCGCTTGGGAAGTACCATGGCTCCATGTGGCATTTGAAAACTCAGCAGCAGTAGCTAGTGGTGTTGAAGCAGCAATCAAAGCAATGACAAGAAAAGGTACCTATACTGCAGGAAAAACTGACATTGTAGTTTTTGGTGGGGATGGTGGCACCTATGATATTGGTATTCAAGCCATATCTGGAGCCTTTGAAAGAGGTCATGACCTTCTTTACATATTGTATGATAATGGAGCATACATGAACACAGGAATCCAACGATCTGGAGGTACTCCATTCAGTGCTTCCACAACCACTTCTCCTGCTGGCTCTGTAATTCCAGGAAAAACTCAATTTCGAAAACCTATAACTGATATCATGGTAGCTCATCGAATTCCTTTTGTAGCGACAGCAGCCCCAGGCTACCCAGCAGACCTAATTGCAAAAGTTCGAGCTGGACTTGATGTAGATGGTCCTGCATTTATGCACATTGAAGCTTCTTGCAACCGAGGCCAGCGATTTGATCCAGCGAAATCAATTGAATATGTTAAAATGGCTGTGGAAACTTGTTTACACCCCTTATACACCGTAATTGAGGGCGAATACACACTCAGCCGCCCTAGTGAAAGAATTGCTAAAGATCCCTCCAGGAAAGTGCCTTTAGTAGAATTTCTCAAGAAGGAAGGGCGATGGCGGCACCTATTTAGACCTACTGAAAAAACAGACCTTATTGAAAAGTTTCAAGCGGAAGTGGATAAACGCTGGGAAGAATTACTTAAAAAAGCAGGATTCTAGTTTTTTCATAACCTCTTTTCTTTTTTCCTTTTCAATCGTCTTTAATTTCAAATCCAACTTCAGATAATCCGCTAGATTTTTCCGAAGAAAAATTGAACTTAGTGAGAAGTACCTCTTTCTTGTCAAGAGCCCAGTTTTATTAATCACAATCATGATTAATCTATAGAATTAAAGAAGATTGAAAAATCTTTTAATTTTATATTATATTTTCTATTATCTGAGATTATTTTGGAGAGAAAATAATGACAATTGCAGGAATATCTGTAAAAGATACTGGAAAAGGGCTTCAACTTAACCTAGATGGAGAAATGTACAGAAAAATTGCTCAAGAATGGGAACAAGGTAAGCTGCGTCCGTTTTATAAGCATCTCAAGGAATTCATCAAACACTTAGAAGAAGACTATGGCACTTAGGTTCAAAACTACCAGTTATATGGAGAATTTCCACTTACCAATTCGCCAGAGAAGAGAATGAGTAAGTCATAAATTTCTCGACATGCTTTTATTTGCTCAGAGCTTATACTCTTTTTCGTTAATAAGTTAAAAAGGAGTATCTCCTCCTCCCAAGTAACTCGTATTTCAATCATGTCACTTTTATAGAGAACATGAAAAGTTGGAGTCTTTTCAGAATATTGAAACAATATATCATTCTCACGGAGTTTTGCTTTCAAATCTACCTTGATATCATTCCAGACTGTTTTATCAAGAAACCGGATTTTAAATGCTTTATGTACATGACTATCATTCAATTTTAATTTGACTCCATTCTTTCGTTATAAATCTGTTAATTTCATCTGCTACTTTCTCTGGTTCTTCAAAAATTACCATGTGACTTCCAGGGATTTCCTTGAGAGTTAATAGGTTACTAGGAACGCATTCAATCAGTTCTTCTCTTAAGTCTTCAGGAATAAGCTGATCACTTTTGCCCCATATTATTAAAAGGGGTTTTTCCAATGATTGGAGCTTTTTAGTATAATCTTTTGGTATAAAGTCCTTAAATATTTCATAATAAACTATATCTGGTACATTAAATGCGTGTTGAATAAATGAATTTATAATCTCCTTTTCGGTATTTCTAGAATAAAGTATTTTAGGAGCAATCTTCTTAACTTGTCCCCTAAATGAACCCCAGACTTGAGTTGGAGGTAAAAATTTAACTCCCTTTCTGAAATTATCTGGAGCACGATGGGCACCTGACACTAATACAAATTTTTTGATATTTGAATACTTTGGGTTCAAGAACTCCTCTAAAATAATTGCAGAAAATAATGAATGAGCTCCAAGGACAATTTCTTTTTCAGGGCCGATATATTCTATAAAATCTTTAATATCTTGTATATAATCTTTTAACTTAAAATCTATATCCTGGGAAATTGGTTCAATAAATCCTCGAAGTCCTAAGATAAATATTTGATATTGGCCAAGCAACGATGAGATTAATGGATAGTAATCCTCAATTCGCCCGCCAATGGGGGAAAGTAATAATAAAACGGTTTTATGGGAATAAGAAGTGCTATAAAAACAAATTTTCCGTTCATTAAGCTCTATCTCGCGGGTTTGGTAAGGAAATGTTGGTTCCAATTTTGAAACTACGGTTTTCGCAGGTTTAATAGTTAGGGCGCGTAATCGAGAAGTCACATCCCCTATAAACTGTTGAAATTGCTCAACAGGTGTCATTAGCAACTGAGCAAACATTTGAATGACATCTACTTCTGAATGTTCAACATCCTCAGATTCTAACGCTCGGATTTCTTCTTGAAATGTTAGAATTTCATTCTTCACAGATTTTAAATCAGCTAAACTGAAAGAAAAGAGAGGAGTCATCTCATTTGGTGGTTCACCTAATTTTAATTTCAGAAAGTGTTGTTTTTTCATTTTCTGACGTTTATCAATGATGATGACATCTCGAAGATGCTTAAGAGGATAGTTGACAATTATTAAAGGAGATTTTTCTGCTGTTTGTACTGCAAACTCGATCCGTTGTTTTGTATTATTCAGTCGTAAAATACCATGACGTTTCTCTCGTAATCGTGAATCACCTTCGTGATAAGTAGCCATCCATTCTTTTCTTATCTCTTTCGACATGGTCTCCTACGTCCGTATGGTATTTTTTTAATCTAAGTTGTTTTTAAATTTGGAATAATACACAGGAAAACTAAATCGCTTTCACCCATGTTCCGATAACCATGAGGTTCATCTGAGGGGACGAATAGAGTATCTTCTGGTTGGATATGAAACTCCTCAGAATCGTTGAACACAATCCCTTCTCCTGAGAGAATAAAAATCTCATGCTCTTCTACATGACTGTGTAGCCCAATTTCACCTCCTGGTCTAATTACAAATCTTCTAAGAGCAAAATGAGGTGCTTCCTCTTTAGACCATAACCATTGAATTGTTGTACCCGAGGATCCATACATGGTTACATTTTCAGAAGAGATATTACCAACTTTCTTTAAATTCATCTTACTGCCTTCAATTGTCTATTTGAGAATTATGTTTAAGAAAGAAACTTATTTTTCAGTTAATTTCTTGGTAGTTTTGTGAATCTTATCCTTAACTATATCAGTAACTCCACTCTTCTCCAGTTCTTCTTTAATAGATTCTTTAGCAATATCAGCCGCAGCCCCACTAACTGCTCGTGTTGTTACGTTCAATGCTTCTTTGGTAGCACCTTTCACTATTTTCTTAGTAATTTTCTTCAAAGTCCATACCTAAAAGATAATTATCGGTACTCTTCAAAAATCATTGCATAGTTGTTCCTAAACAAGATGACTAAAACAAAGAGTGAACAAATCTAAATAATAAATCGATGTATCTTGTTAGAGATGAAAGGTCATGAAACCATGGTATGATATTGTTGTTCCTCATAAAATGATTCAATCTGGTCAAATAAAAGATTTTTTTGTTGCTGATCTTAGTAACATTATACTAGGATCAGCATCTATAGATTACTCTAATCCTCTAAAATTCTTTCAAAAAACCTTTCTAACTAGAGGATTACTTAACCTTCTTCAATCTGTTCAGATGAAACTCTGTAATGAAGAAGGCACTGGAGTAATTAAACTACAAACGCCATTTGGAGGGGGGAAAACTCATGCATTGATCGCTATTTATCATTATGCCACAAATGGAACTGTAATTCAAGAGTATCTGCCAAAAAATCTCCCGCCTTTAAAAACTAAAGTCGTTACACTTATAGGAACGAATTTAAATCCTTTAGAGGGGCGAAAAGAACATGATATATGTATCCACACACTTTGGGGTGACATTGCGTACCAGATAGCAGGAATTGAAGGGTATAAAGAATTCTCAGACAATGATATCAACTGTATAAGTCCTGGAAAGGACAAACTAAGAAATTTTCTTTCAAAACATGAACCTTTTCTACTTCTCATTGATGAAATTGCAGAATATATTGTTAAAGCTCAAGGAATATCAGTAAACGAATCTAATTTAGGAATTCAATCCTTGTTGTTCTTTCAAGAATTAACTGAAGCAATAAATTCGTTATCGCGAGGTTTATTAATAATAACACTTCCATCTCACAAATATGAGGACCATTCAGAGACATCTTTAGATACATTAAATCGTTTGAACCATATCCTAGGACGTGTGGAAACAATTGAGACACCAATTGAGCAGGAAGAAATATACCCTTTAGTAACAAAAAGGTTAATTGAAAAAGTGCTTCTAGATAAAAATCTTGAGGAAGTTGTCTTAAAATATTTGCAAATGTATCAGAAACAACGAAAAAACCTTCCTGAAAAGATCCTAGAGCCCAATTTTATTATACGAATGAAAGACTCATACCCCTTCCATCCGGAACTCATTGATGTACTTTACGATAAGTGGGGAAGTTTTCCATCATTTCAGGGTACAAGAGCTATTCTACGAATATTATCACGCACACTTTCTAGCTTATGGTCTTCCAAAGAGAAATTGGACCTCATTCTCCCAATGAATGTGAATCTTCAAGAGCCTTTTCTAAGAAATGATTTTTTACAGCATATTAATGGTCAATTTGAATCAATTATTTATTCAGATATAGTTGGGTCAGGTTCTAAAGCTAATTTTCTAGATAAAAAGTACCCAGAATGGCATAATCTAGCCTTGGGGATTTCTCAAACCATTTTTTTAAATTCATTCACACTTGAAGAAAAACCAGTAGGATTAGCTCTTTCTGAACTTAAATTGAATGTCTTGAATCCACACATTCATATCTCGTTGATCTCTGAGATTCTTCATCATCTCCTTAGAAATCTCAATCACTTGCATTTTGAAGATGGACGTTATTATTTCAGCCATGAACCAAATCTAAATCGCAAAATTCAAGATATTAAAGACTTATTTCAAGAGGGTTTCGAAGAAGAAATGAAAAAGGAAATTATAAAGCACGTTGGTAAAGAATTTAAAACAATTATATGGCCAAATTCTTCAAATGAAATTCCTGACAATCAAAAGCTAAAGATCGTATTAATACATCCAGCAACTCCTAAAAAATCATTGGAAGACTGGCTAGAAAATAAAGGGAGGACTTTCCGTCGATATAAAAACACAATCGTTTATGCTATACCAAATGACTCTCATCTCACGGACTTACAAAATCTTGTGCAAACAAAACTTGCTTTAAATGAATTAGAAAAAAAATTTTACTCAAAAACACATGATTTCAGTTCAGAGATTAGACAGCGACAAGTTAGAATTATGGATTCAATATCTTATAGCGTTAGAAAAACTTATTCGATTCTTAACGATGGAAGAAGAACGATTTCGCTAGGACTTCCTACGCTCAATTATGAACCTCTTACAAAATGGTATCATCGTGAATTGGTTACACGTGAATTCATTGTTTCTACTCTCCACTATCGAAAGCTATTAGAAGAATTTTTTACCTCTGGCCAACGTATTTCGACGCAATTACTTCTTGAACAATTCTTAATTAATCCTAATTTACCTAAAATTACATCATCAGAGGTAATTCAACAAGCTATTTGTTGGGGAGTCAAAGAAGGAGCCTTTGGGAGAGCAATAATAAGTGGTAACAAGATCCAACCGAATACATTCTTTTTTTCAGTTGAGCTTGCCCCAATACAGATCATATTTGCATCAAATGAAATTCTCCTTGGGAAGGAAATTGCAAAAACAATTGCAAGTCAAATAGCTAATAATCCTGAAATTCAGGAAGTAATTATTCCAAAAGACCTTGGAACTACTACTCCTTCTGAATTAATATTCAAAACACCTTCTAAAATCTGGATTAAACCTCAGGAGGTCTATTCATTATCTGTGGAGGTAAAGGATCTTGAATCAAAATATCTCCCTGCTTTTTATCGGGGAGTTATAGTTCCCTTAGAATCAAAAAAAGCTGAGATTTCTTTGGAAATTAAAATAGATGTCAAGAGCGAGAAAAAAATCCCAAGAACTATAATTAACACAACAATCAAGGAGACAATATGTCAACTTGGAGCCCGAATAACTAACATCAATTAACTAGATATGTCCTTTAAAGGTCAAACATTCATTTTCTCTAAATTTTGGTATATTGAATTTAATTCTCAAATTATTGCTGTTTCTTAGTTCTAAAAAATAAGTAGATTCTTTCTGCTATTACACGACTAATTCCTTCAACCTGAGCTAATTCTTCAACAGGAGCTTCACGAATTCTGCTTAAATCTCCGAAATATTGAAGTAATGAATTTCTACGCTTAGCACCAACACCTTCAATTTGATCTAATTGTGATTTAGGCTCTAACAACCGTCTTTTTTTATGATATGTGACCGCAAATCGATGGGCTTCATCCCGACATTGTTTAAGTAATCTTAATGCTGCACTTTCTTGGGGAATAGAAAGAGGATCCTTTTTCTTGGGTAAGAAGACTTTTTCTTCTTTTTTTGCTAAACCAATGACAGGAATTTCCTGGATTTTTTGATTATATTTCTGTAATACATTATAAGCAGCATTAACCTGAGGTTTTCCACCATCAATCAACAATAAATCTGGTAAAGAGGAAGCAAAACGATCATCATCATGCATAAGCCTTCGATTTAGCATTTCTTGTAACATAGCAACATCATTAGGTTCAGGTTTAATTGATTTTATTTTAAAACGACGATATTGCGATTTTAAAGGCAGTCCATCTTCAAATACAGACATAGCGCCAACTGGGAAAGCTCCTTGAATATTTGAAATATCAAATGTTTCTATACGTCGTGGTAAGCCCGAGAGGCTGAGATGACTTTGAAGCTCAACAAGGGCGTCCTTTTTCAGTTGTTCTTTCTTTTGAATTGACAGAACTTTTTCACTGAGTTCCAATTGTAAACTGTAAATGTTTTTCCTGAGAATATCAGAATTTAAAATCTCTGGATTGATATTGATTTTAACACTGCTTCCCTGTTTTTTAGATAACCAGATTTCTAAAATCTCTATTTCATTATCTAATTTGCTTGAAACTTCAATAATATCAGGAATGAAATCTGTTTCTAAGTAATAATGAGTAATAAATGACTTAATGATTTCTGTTTTTGGTAGAGCTTTAAGGATTCCCAAAAATTTTACTTCGTAATCTATAACATTGTTATCACGAATCCAAAAGATTACCAACATATAATAATTGGAATTTTCTAAGAGAATAATGATATCCTTATCTCTGGGTTGGGGAAATTCTTGTTGAGAGTCAATAATGCTTTCAATCTGAGTAATACGGTCTCGAACTTTCGCTGCAAATTCAAAGTTTAAATCATCAGCAGCTTGATCCATCTTTTGATGTAGAATATACAATAGATCTTCTTTTTTCCCTTGTAAAAATAAAATAAATTGATCTACAATCTGTTGATATTCATCTTTAGATATTTTACCAACACAGGGAGCTGTACATCGTTGAATGGAGTAATCAAGACATTCTTTTTTTGTACGAAAACAATAACTCTTATTTGCAATAGGAAAAACCTTACGTAAAGAACGAACCGATGCACGAAGAGCTTTAACGTCTTTTTTTCTTCCGAAGTACCAATCACCACGATTGGTGATACTTCGGACAATAAATAAACGAGAAAAAAGTTCTTTGTCTGAGGGGGCTGTAATCTGGATCATAGGGTATTGTTTATCATCTTTCCAATCAAGATTAAACCGAGGTGAATGAATTTGAATTAATTCCCGTTCGCGTAAGAATGCAGCTTCAATAGATTTATGAATTTCGTAATCTATTGATTTTATTTTTGAAACTAATCGTTTAGTTTTTGGATCAGGTAAATCCTTGCTAAAATATGAAGCCACTCGTTTTTTGAGATTTGAGCTGGCTCCAATATAGATGACTTTACCCTTTTCATTCAACATGAGATAGATTCCAGGCTGAGGAGGTAGTGTATTCAAGACAGATTCGAGAGAAAAATCCTCAGTTGGCATTCTACTCATTACTATTTCATACTACATCTTTGCTTAAATGTAATCCATATAATATATGTTTAAGTAATGATTCTAGTATTTTTCTTAATTCATTTGGAAGTGAATTATCTAAAGATTATCAGTATATTATAAATTATTGAGGTAAAAAAGGCAAAAAATTGTGAGATCCCAACCTTAGCTAACATAGAAGACTGATTTTAATGTTATAAGCTTATTTTCGTATGAATTCACGCCCTTGACTAAAAATAGCTTGAAAGTCTTCAACTGTCCCCTTATTACTGAAAATTAAACCAATATCAATTGTTTTAGTGCTTTCAGGGGCTAATTTATAACTATTAACACATACAAACTCACTATAATTATTAGCATTCATATAATCCCCACGTAAAGTGATTTTAGGGTTTGGTGAAACCATAAGTACTTTTTCTTTGTTCTCTCCAAATGATGCGATTACCCAATTATCTGGTGGAATTGTATGTAAATTACGTTCCTTTTCAGTTTTAGAATACGTCCAAATCTTGTTATGTCGCTTTACTTTGAGCTCTTGGATTGGTTTTAAGAACAAGAAAAAACCTGCATCTATTGATACTGTTACTCCAGAATTATTCGTGAATGAAAATTGACCCCAAAGCAAAGGACTCTCATAACGAGTATAGTAATTAATTCTACAGCTAATATTCTTCAAACGGAAATCATTTTCAGGAGAGTCAAGCTGATATGACAATCCAAACCATTTATCTTCTTTGAAAAGAACAGGATTAGACCAAACGTTGTCAAGAAACTCTAACCAATCCCAATGGTAAGAAATTTTAATAAAAGGATGAAAACCACCAACAAAACGTTTGTACCAAACGAAAGATTCTCGAACAGGAAAACGTGAAAAGAAGAGATTTTCACCACCATTAAATCTCCCAGAGTATAAACTCGCACCATGGGTTGGACTTGTTTGAAAAGACAACAGATTGTTTGAAAATAGCCATTTATCATCTTTTTTTTCAAGGGTTACCTTTCCTGAACTCTTGTATGGAATTACTACTCCAGAAAATGGCCGAGAAGTATAGGGAAGATGAATTTCTCCTTTGAATGTGAAAATCTGAATGCTTTGAAAGTCAAATTGTTTATCTTTCCTAATTTCTTTTTGAGTCCGTTTATTAATTCCACTTTCAAGTTTCGTTTTCCATTGAAAAGGAGATTCCCAAAAGGAACTCTTTAATTCAATTTTAACTTCTATGGGTGTCTCACGACGAGCATGATATAAAATATCTATTGGGATATTGTTTGAGTCCAGGTCTATCCAGTTTAAACTAGGTAGTGGATTATATGAAACTTTTGGAAGTGCCAAATTTTGACCACATCGAACCTCAAGGAGTGAAGTACTATGTTCAATGTTACCATCCTCAATAAAGGAAAATTCCTTGCCATTGAACTCGTTTAACCAAATTTTACGAGTCAAATTAGCTATAGATCTTCCAAAAACCCAAGTAATATGTCCCAAATTGATTGTTTCTCCTGGTTGTAGAGTATAGGTCTTAGTGTCTATCTGTGGCCCACTGAATGGATTACCCTGAATTGACTTAACTTGAGAAGAATCCCAGATAAGACCACACCCAAAGCCAAGCTGATTCTCTTTTGCTATCCAAGGTTCTGCATATTCATCAGCATTTTGAGGAAAATCAAAATTATCATTGAATTCAGGATCATCTGAAACAATCCATCCAGATTCCAGTGGTAAAATATATTTACCAATTAAAAGTGAGGGGGTTCTCCAAGGACTCCAATGACGAATAGCGATATTTTCAATTGGAAAATCAGAGGTATTTGTCATTCTGTAATAACAGGAGATAAATGGTTTTCCGCCTTCAACAGTGATCCAACGTGTGGCTTGCAATCCTGGTTTTTCGACTTTACTCAACATAACCTGTTTAAAAGAAACCCCATTGTCATATTGTATGATTTTATATGGACGATCAAGACGCCAAAACTCTGAGGATTCAGCAGGAAACGGTTTTCCAATATTCATTCCAAATGTCCTAAAAGGGAATTCACCGACATCTTTTGAATTTATATATTGTAGTTCATTAATTTCCTTCAAATCAAATTGAAATCGTAACTGTTCGTTTTCAATTATAGCAGCTTTGTGAGGATTAACATAAGCAACTGCTCCTGCCTTAGTAAAACAACTTACATGCCGAATTATTGGAGGTAAGGCTGACTCTCCATCAGATTTCTGTTGGTAAAATTGGATATTCCACTGCCAAGCTGTAACAGTTGATTTTATAGGTTTTTGAACCTCTACTTGGGTTTCAAAAGCATCACCAGATTCCAATGAATCAATTCTAACTTCATGAGGAGCTGATAACCCTTCTCCAGAAATTACAACTCGTCCATTAAAAGGGCGATTCATCATATTCCGGAATCCAACTGGGACATCAATCCGTTCTATATATCTCCCAAAATAGGCCGAGGGTTCACTCAATATAACTTGGAAAGATTCTTTTGGCGCCCATCCTACAGCTAATTGAATTTCTTTATTATCAATCTCAAAAAGACCATAAAGACGACAATCGGTTCGTTTCCAAGGATCTTGATCTAAGATATATGTTTCAACCTCAGGATTTAGTTCTACTTTGATGACGATCTGCTTTTTAGTGTAAGCTTCAATAACTTCATCTATTGATTCAATAGAAACGGCCTGAATACCTTTGAAAAAATTAAAACTGCCTTTAATCGTAATAGGCCTCTTACATTTATTGTTTATCCTCAGTTCGGCCGTAGTTAAATCAATACCAAGAAATACTTCATGCAAATTAGGAATCAGCTGTACAGATAGCTCTTCCCCATTAACAACATAAGAGAATCCTGAGATATCTTTCGCGTGACGATCCACATATACTGTTAAAGAATTTTGATCATCTTGAACAAAATAATAATAATAAGATTTCATACCGAATTTCTCAAAATCATCAGCTTTTTGGATTACAGTAAAAAGCCGTGACTTGTACCAATCATTTTGGAGAAAGAATGTATTGAAGAAAGCTGTGTTTAAAATCCCTGGTAGGAAATTCTCCATCAACACGGATGTCTTGGGACACCACATAAAACCCGTTTTTTTATAAACAGGAACAGCACGTAAGTTTCCAGCCCAGGTATGTAAATCTAAACGTCGTTTACCATGATTCATTGCGGTTTCAACAGCTTTTAAGAGTAAACTTTTTCCGAAACCCCGTTTCTGTTGAGAAGGGCGAACACCTAAAAGCTGAACATACATTGTATCTTCATCAGTCCAATGATTGTCAACCGTACAGTACCCCTGGACAATTCCTTCCTCATCAATGACCATTCGTCTTATTAATTTTGTTGAAAACCATTCTTTGAGTATTCTTTCAGCTGTAAATTTAGTATTTCCAAATCCTCCACCCCAACTATCATCTTCTGACCATTCGTTCACACAATCAGCAAGTCGGCCAGCATCTTTCAAAGTGACAAATAATTCGCGAATTTTTGCCATTTGAGGAGTATTAGGGTGACGAATTCTCATAGTGTGGACTTGCTTAGTGTGTAGCTCATTTATACTGAAATGAGAATCTTTCGTAGGAAGATCCTTGGTCATTTTTATTACCTTTATCAGCACTACTTATAATTTAAGATGAAATATAGTCATTTTTATCTTTGTTAGGAACCAAACTTAAGAATAAAGATAGTGGCAATATGAATTAATTATTTAATTTGAATTCAATAAAAGAAAAGAAAAATACAAATAGAATAAAAGTATGTAACTAGTGTTTCAATTCTATTAAATAAGGTGGACTTATTGTTAACTGGTACGAAGCATTTCTTTATCATGTGCCCCCCTTTTGAAATTATAGGGAAAAAGCAAGTTGTTGTCACGAAAAGGGGATATCTCGAAATTTCTCATAATAAAATCCAATACAAAATCACTAACTTGACTACAGAATTTTTAGTACTGCAACCACAAGAGGGGATAGGAATAATGACGGAATTACCACCTTATGCTGATATTGACTCATTTCAACTATTTCATCAGCTTTCTAAAGGGATGAGTGAAATTTGTTTCTCACTTGCTGGAAAAAGGAAAGATGACCTGTTATTGGATTTTATTTTTGGAGAAATCCTACCTTTCACGATGAGGCAATTTGATTCAGGTTTTTATCAATTGAAGATGCTCCCTGATTCTATATATCAAGAATTTTATAGAATGTCGTCCACCATTGAAGAAACAATGACAACAACAATATCAACTTTTGATGAGAATGTTTTCGTTCCCTTTAAGCGAAAATTCATTTCTGCAATCCACAACCGAACCGAGAAAGAAGAAGCAAGTACTACAGTTGGTACTTTTTCCCGAGATTTTCCTAGATTCTTCAAACTTCACAAGGATCTATTAACAATCCTTCTCGCACAAGCTCAACAAGTTTCTGACCATCAACATTTGTCTTTTCATATTTTTGCTCCAATAATACGAAAAATACGTATGCTTAACGCAATGAAAGAATATTTTTACTTAGAAAGGCGAAAAAGGCATATTGTACTAAAAATAAACCCAATGAGACTTGATTCAACAGAAATAGTCAAAAAAATCGCCTCTTTAGTAGAAATGAAGTAATATTAAGTACCAAAAAGATTCCTAAAACATATCTAAATATGATAAATGTATACTTTTAGGATCTCAAATAACTTATCCAAAGCCTTGTAAGGACTATATAATGCAGAGAGATAGGAAATTCCAAACTTTGAAAGGGGAAAGGTTTCTTTAAACTCATCCATTGTCGGAGCGAACCGAGATAGAAAATCTACTGCTTGTTCTTTGACAAGAGGATTCATTACAAAGGTTTTTTTATCACTATCATTTGGTAGTAAGATATCACATTTATTTACTACAAAGTGAAAAATATACTTTGTATCCCTCGCTTTCCTATCTGCTCTTTCTGGCCTCAAATCAAGAGAATCCAAAAAGTAATTGTAGCTATCCTCCATTGCTACCCTTTGAACCTCAATTGATTGTTCAGGATCAAGTAGAAATAGCATCCCGTCAGTCTTAAACTTTCGCATGGCCTCACGCCATTTTCGTCGCAGTTTATAGTCACCTGGGTTATCTATTGCTATGATTCGATAACTTCGATGTTTTTCGAGTGAATACCAGGGATGAGATTGAGAGCTTTGTAATTTAATCTTCTTTTCCTCAATATTAATCTCAAGTGTTTTCTTACTCATGATTTTATGGACATCCGTTCCTATCATCCGATCTATCAGCGTAGTTTTACCTACTCCCGTATTCCCTAACACAGTTACCCGAATATCACGATCAAACACTTTCTAACCTCGTCTTGAACAATAATCTCGGAAGGTTATTCTTGATTTCGTATTGGTAAAAAAGTATAGTCATTTAAAAACTAATTCATTCAAGTGATAAAAAATCGAATTTAATAAGAGGATAATCCTTTTTTTGAAGGATTATGTTAACAAGCTCATTAAGAAGGAAAGAAAACTTCTGTTATTGGGTATTATTTTAAGTATAAATTCAGATTGCCAACAAACTGTCATTTATGAATAAATCATCTATCAATGTAATGAAAGTAATGAGATCTTCTTCAAATTGGAGAGAAGCATCCTGCCAGAATTTCAAATAATTTCCCCTTATCAGCCGCGTGGTGATCAAATACCAGCGATTAAACAACTAGTACAGGGAATAGAAAATGGAAAAAAGTATCAAACTCTCTTAGGGGTTACTGGGAGCGGGAAAAGTATTGATTATGATGAACAAATTGTTATAATTAATGAGAATTCAACTATTACTAGAATAAAAATTGGAAAATTTGTAGAAGAAAAATTATCAAATCCCAAAAAACTAAGTGATACTCTATATCAAAAAATAAATGGTTTTTTTACTTTATCTTTTAATTCCAAGGATTATTCAATTGAAACAAAAGAAATTACTGAAGTTTCAAAACATAAAGCAAAATTCATATATAAAATCACTCTCGATGATAATTCTACAATCAGAATTACAAAAGATCATAATTGTTTTCGTTTATATAACTGTAAACTTGATTTAGTTGCTACAGAGAGCCTCAAAATAGGTGATTATTTACCTCTTTCAAATAATATGCCATTACCTAAAAAGCCCTTAAGATTTTTGAATTTACTAGAATATAATTCAGATTCTAAAGTAAATATCAGTGATTTAATTAAAAAACAATATAAAAATGTAGAAATAATCAAGGAATTTCTAAAAGGAGAATTCAAAGCTTATAATTGGAAATTTGATCAAATAGTAAATGAAACTTCTGAAAGGGGAATAACAATTGAACAAATGTACATTCTCTTATCAAGATCAGGTTTGAACTTAAGAGATGTCAATAAATATATTAAAATCATTACTAAAGGAAATGATTCTCTAAATCCTTTAATACCGATTAATAATAATTTTTTAACTTTTGCAGGATTATACATATCAGAAGGTCATTGTACAGATCGATATATTTTAATATCTAATCCAGAAAAAACCTTACAAAATATTTGTAAGGAATTTTTTAACGCTTATAATTTGAATTATAACCAACGAAACGAGAATGATATTGTCTATTTTTCAAAACCCTTTTCAAACTTCTTTAAGTCACTCGGAAAAACTGCCAAAGAAAAAAGAATAACTAATTTCTTTTACAATCTATCAAATGAAAATCTCACAGTCTTTTTAAGAGCAGTATTTGATGGGGATGGGGGTGTCGAAAAAAATAGAGTCGTATATACATCAGCTTCAGAAAAATTAATTTATGATATCAAAAATTTATTGCTAAGATTTGATATAGTTTCACGTATTCGAAAGAAAAAATCGCTTTACAAAGGAGCAAACAATAATCCTATTGAAAAAGAATATTATTCTTTAACCATATCTGGTCGAGAGAATCTAATTAAGTTTAAAAACACCATTTATTTTTCTTTGGAGCATAAAAAGAAGAAATTAATAAAAAACATCACAGAAAAAAGTAATACAAATGTTGATGTTTTTCCAAAATGTTCTAATTACATTATTAAGCTAAGAAAAGGTCTTAAATTCACACAAAAACAACTGGCAAATCAAATAGGATGTGCTAGGTCTCATATAACACTAATCGAACAAAATAAAAGAAATCCATCCAAAGATCTTTTCAAGAAGATAATAAAACTAGATCCTAAAAAAGAATTATTTCAGAACATTTTGAATTTTAATTTTCGTAGGATTAATAAGATTGAAAGAGTAAAAACGGCAAATGGTTACGTTTATGATATTTCTGTAAAGGATAATGAAAACTTTTTTGCAGGTAATGGGAATATTTTCGTTCATAATACATTTACTATTGCCAATGTCATTGAACAGGTGCGGAAGCCAACCCTAGTAATCTCTCATAATAAGACCTTGGCAGCGCAATTATATCAAGAGTTTTCAGAATATTTCCCACATAATGCTGTAGAATACTTTGTTTCATATTACGACTACTACCAACCTGAAGCCTACCTTCCGACCACTGATCGCTATATAGAGAAGGACTTCGATATCAACGAGGAAATCGAGAAGATGAGGGCTTCAGCAACCCGAAGTCTCCTTGAACGCGACGATGTAATTGTAGTAGCGAGTGTTAGCTGTATTTACGGTCTTGGATCGCCCGAGTCTTATAAAAATATGAGTTTATTTGTTCAAAAGGGTATGAAAATCTCTAAGGAAAAGATTCTTTCCAATTTAATCGATATTCAATATGAACGCGATCAAAATAATTTATTACGTGGGAAAATCAGAATCAGAGGGGATACGATCGATGTCTGGCCGGCTTATGAAGATTATATAGCAGTACGAATCGAACTATTTGGAGATGAAATTGAACGTATAACCCACATTCACCCAATTTCGGGTAAAACTCTAGTTAAGCTTGATCGTACGATTATTTTTCCTGCTAAACATTATGTTCGTCCTAAAGATGAACTGAGAGCAGCCCTTGGAGAAATTCGTAAAGAATTAAGAAAACGATTAAAAGAACTAAGACATCAAAACAAAATAATAGAAGCTCATCGTCTTCAACAAAGAACTTTATATGATCTAGAACTTATGGAAGAAATTGGTCATTGCCCGGGAATAGAGAATTATTCTCGTTACTTTGATAATAGAGAAGAAGGAGAACCCCCTTCAACGTTAATGGAATTTTTTCCGAAGGATTATCTCCTTATCATCGATGAATCACACATGACTATTCCTCAAATCGGAGGGATGCGAGAAGGAGATCTTTCTCGGAAAAAGAATCTAATAGATTATGGATTTCGACTTCCCTCTGCGTATGATCATCGACCCCTTACTTTTAGGGAATTTGAAGCCCGAATGGGACAAACAATATTTGTCAGTGCTACACCAGGTCCATATGCTTGGGAAAAAAGTGGAAAAAATGGCATAATTGAGCAAATAATTCGACCCACGGGATTAGTTGATCCAGAAATTGAGATAAAAATTAAATTAGATAATCCAATAGATGATCTTGTAGAGGAAATTCAAAAAACTACAGGCCGAAGAGAACGTACGCTAGTAACTACCTTAACAAAACGAATGGCTGAGAATCTTGCTGACTATCTTGATGACATTGGTATACGTGCCCGTTACCTACATTCAGAGATTAAAACCTTAGAACGAACGGACATCTTACGCTCACTAAGACTTGGGGATTTTGATGTCCTTGTAGGAATCAATCTTCTAAGAGAGGGATTGGACTTACCTGAAGTTTCTTTGGTTGCTATTCTAGATGCAGATAAACAAGGATTTCTCAGAAATGAGAGATCACTTATACAAACTATTGGTCGTGCGGCTCGAAACGTCAATGGGCGGGTAGTTTTTTATGCAGACAAAATATCCGAATCTATGGAAATTTCTATTGCTGAAACAAAGAGACGTCGTCGCAAACAACTGGAATACAATAAAAAAATGGGGATAACTCCACAAACAATTATCAAAGAAGTACGATCTCCACTTGTTGAGCTAAAAACGTCATTTACTGACATTAAACAGGAAAAGGTCCCAGCAGAAGACCTTCCAGATTATATTAAAGCGTTGAGACAAGAAATGCAGATAGCTGCAAAAAACCTTGAATTTGAGAAGGCTGCGGAAATTCGAGACATGATTTTTGAGCTTGAAAAGCCAAAATTGAAAAACAGGCCCAAAATTGTTAAGAGGAAAAATAGTAGAAAGTAGCTCTGATTTTTGTAAAGAATTTTGAATTGAAGTTTAGTTTAACCGTTACTCGATTAGGTGAATGAGCCAATCATTGAAAGAAGGCTATTAAATATAATTTCCTACATTTAGAGAGATATTAAGTGATTATGTTGAAAAGAATCAACAATGACTTGTTTTTGAAATTATCATTTCTTATAGGTGGATTGTATAATATCTCAATGGTAATACTCCTCTTATTTTTCGGGGAATTTTTTTCATCATACGTTGAAGTTCAAAAGCCAGAACTGATTTTTATTCAATTTACTGCTCTTTTTCTTATCATTGTGGGATATTTTCTAGTTTATGCTGCACAAAATCCACAGAAATTAGTCATAATTGGATTCGGATCTGTGGTGACTCGACTGGGGTACTTTTCAATAGTAATTCTAACCTTAATCAGCCAGGGATTAGAAATAGTGTATCTATTATTTGGTTTAATTGATGCTATTATAGCGTTGATTATTCTAATCCCATTAATATTGACTGAAGGTGTTTCTTGGCGTCAATTATGGCATTTTTAGGTGAGGAGAGATTGCTTTGGTAAATAAAAAGAAAAAAGTGGTAATAGGTAGGATGATAGGTCGTAGAACATTTCTTGACCGATACCTAGGGCACCAGCTGCAATATTTGTAGTTTTTCCAGTTAATTTGACTAGTTTTGAATAGACTAAACATCAACTAAGAGAGTAGGTAACCACCATCTGCCACTAAAGTAGTACCAGTCATATATTCGGATAAACCACTAGTTAAAAAGAGAATCACTTTTACTATGTCATCAGGAACCCCCATACAGCTAAGGGGGATTCGAGTAGTAAATGTTGCTTCAAAGTCTTCTGGTGACATGCCAGCTGCTACCATTTGTTCTCTCTTTGCTTCTATAGTAACATCTGTTCCTGGAGTCGAAATTCCCCCAGGGGCAACCGCATTTACAGTTATTTTGCGGGACGCTAGTTCTAAGGCTAAAGTTTTTGTCATCATGCGGATATCACCTTTTGAGGTATCATAATGAACAAGATTTGCAGTTGGATGATAAGCATCTATCGAAGCAAGGATAACTCTTACTATAATGACACAATTGGTCAATTACATTAGTAGAGACCCACCATCAACCACAAGCGTGAAACCAGTTATATATTCAGATAAATCACAAGCTAAAAAGAGGATTCCTTTCGCTATATCGTCAGGGATTCCCATACGACCGAGGGGTACTCGTGTGGTGAAATCAGTCATTTTCTCAGCCTCTTCTGGTGACATACCAGATGCTATTAGTTGTTCTTTCATAGCTGCAAAAGTAACTTTAGATCCAGGAGTATCAATTGCTCCAGGTGCAATTGCATTAACATTTATCTTGTGAGGTGCCATTTCTGTAGCTAAAGACTTTGTCATCATGATAACTCCAGCTTTTGAGGTATCATAATGAACAAGATTCATACCTGAAGGTTTTAAACCCGCTCCTGAAGCAACGCTAATGATCTTTCCACCTTTTCCTGCCTCGATCATCCTTTTTGCAGCAGCTTGATTATAAAAAAATACGCCTTTTAGATTTAATCCCAATACCTTGTCCCATAATGTTTCAGTTGTATCAAGTGCTGGAGACATTGGATAAATACCAGCATTATTAACTAGTATATCAATACCTCCGAATTCATCAACAGTCGATTGAATTACCTTCTTTGCATCATCAAGACTACTTGCATCTGCTAGTAGAGCCTTTGCTTTTCCACCTTTATCGCTGATTGTTTTTGCAGTTTCTTTTGCTGCATCAAGATTGATATCTACAACCATAACAGCGGCTCCAGCCTCAGCTAACCGGTAACAAATTGCTTGACCGATACCCATGGCACCACCTGTTACAATTGCTGTTTTTCCAGTTAAGTTCACAAGTTCTGAAATTGATGGACTCAATATATTTGTCATTTTTCCAATCCTCCTAAGATTTTATTTTTGGTTTTTTTGTTTAAATACTTAAAATGCTTTCTTCCAGCCTAAAGCATTTCAATCATGGGTGTAGAATCCTTAAATCGTTCGATATCATCTGATTTGTAAACAGAATTTGAATTAAGATGATGTTTGTGCAATATTGAATAGATAAGAAAGTTTTTTTTTCCAAGTTGATTTCAAGGATATACAAAACACCCCTTATAATATACCATTCTACATTAAAAGATTATCTATGACAACTTACATACATCGATTATTTATGAATAGCACGACCAAGGGCATCCAACGTTGCCTCTTTGATCGTTTCATAGAACACAGGGTGTGCATGTTCAACTTTAATCAAATCTTCAGCTTTCATTCTATTAGCTACTGCTAATACTCCTTCCGCAATCAAATCTGTAGCACTAGGACCAATGATATGTACACCGATTATTTCAGTAGTGTTTGCATCAAGTATTACTTTGACTAATCCACGATTTTGCCCTGAAATAATTGCTCTACCATTTACCTGAAATGGAAAAGTCCCTACGAGTATATCCACTTTTTCTTTAGCTCTATTCTCGGATAAACCTACTGAAGCTACCTCAGGGTTTGTAAAAATCGTACTTGGGATGGCCTCGTAATTCATTTCAACCTCATAACCAAGTGCATTTTCCACAGCTACCTCACCCTCATGGGATGCAGTATAGGCTAGCATTGGCGAAGGTTGTCCTTGTATAACATCACCAACTGCAAACACATTGGGAACATTAGTTTTCATCTTAGCATTGACAAATATCCCCTGATCATATTTTACTCCGATAGAATCAAGATTCAATCCGTTTATTACTGATGTTCGTCCAATAGCTATTAATACATATTCGGCTTCAATATCCTGTTCATTTCCACTAGAATCAATAAAAGTAACCTTCTTATTTTCCTCTGGAGTGTCAGAAATTCGAATTACGCGTGAATTTGTATAAACTTTTATCCCACTAATTATAAATGATGCTTCAAGCTCTTTTCCTAGGTCAGGATCTTCCATCGGAATCAATTCAGGAAGCATTTCTAAGATTGTGATCTTACACCCAAAGGAATGAAAAATATGGGAAAATTCAGCTCCTATCACCCCTCCTCCAATTACAATCATACTTTTGGGGATGATACTCAATTCAAGAAGATCATCGCTAGTGAGAACCTTAGAACCATCAATTCCTGGAATAGGTAATAACATGGGGTTACTTCCTGTGGCAATAATGACATTCATTGCATGAACTTCATAACTTTCATCGCTCCCCTTTACAAAAATTCTATTCTGGTCAATAAAACTCCCATAACCTTTTAAAACCTGAATATGATTCTTTCTAAGTAAAAATTCTACCCCTTTAACTAAGCGTTTTACTATCCGAGTTTTTCTCTTATTAATTCGAGAGTAATTAAAGCTCACATTCTCTGCTTGTAATCCGAATCTAGATGATTCCTTAAAAGCTCTATATCTTTCTGCTGATTCGACTAATACTTTCGTTGGAATACATCCCTTATTGAGACATGTACCTCCTAATTCTCCTTTCTCAATCAGTACAACCTTAGCTTGAAGTTGAGAAGCACGAATTGCCGCGACATAACCAGCAGGACCACCTCCTATAATTGCTATATCAGTTTTGATTATTGATACCATTTGTTAGCATCTCAGAATTGAAAGAAATGAGAAGACATGAAACTAGAGAATTTAACTTCATCTCTCGATAATAATTCCTTTAATCAATAATTTACTGAATCGAAAATCGGAAATGAAGATGAATTTTTCATCGAATCCGCAAAAATTCTACAGAACTGGCCAATCTAATGGTTTCAATATTCTTTGGGCATATTTTTCAGCTTCTCTTGCGAAAAAACGGGACCATCTACGCAGACTAACTTGTTCCCGACGTTACAATGCCCACACTTCCCTATACCGCATTTCATTCGATTTTCCAACGAGAGAATGATCAAATCATCTGAGAATCCCAGCTCAGTCAACACAGGGATTGAGAATTTGTTCATTATTGGGGGGCCACAGACTAATGCTATAGCATTCTCTGATGAAGGTGCTGTTTCCTTGAGAATTGTTGGTACATATCCAACATTTTTTGTCCATCCCTCTTCTGGAGTGTCAATCGTTAACACTAACTTCATATCGTCTCTTTTTGACCATCGTTCTAAATCATTCTCGTATAAGAGTTCGGGGGAATTTCGAGCTCCATAAATGACGGTAATGTTTCCGAATTGAGCTCGATTCTCATCAGCGATAATGTACTCGATCATCGATCTTAAAGTTGAAAATGCAAATCCTCCTCCAACGATTACTACATTTTTTCCTTTCATCGTTTCGATAGGCCACCCATTGCCAAAAGGACCCCGTATTCCTATAATATCGTCTACTGTGCAATTGTGTACATGGCTTGTAACTTGTGCTACTTTTTTAACAGTAAATAGCAAATATCCTTTTTCAGTGGGAGACGATGCAATACCAATCGGAAATTCCCCAATTCCTAAGAGACTAATCTCAGCAAATTGGCCTGGGATGTAATTAAAGGATTTGAATTCCTCCTCGTTTTGAAAAACCAGTCTGAATGTTTTCAAATCCTTAATTAAATTTTCGTGCGTAATTTCCTTGATTATAGCTAATTTTGGAATATATGGATTCTTTACTAAAGCTATTTTTATGTCCCTTCTTTGTTTTTATGAAGATTTTTCTTTACTTCTTCGATCCTAGTGAGTTCCTCCCGTATGTCGGAATGCATTGGACAATAGTTTATGCATCGACCACATCCTACACAACCAAGAACACCATAGTTTATAGGATAATAGCTAAACTTATGGAATACACGTTGACGGAATCTAGATGATTTCGTACCACGTGGATTGTGTCCCGAGCCATGCTTTGAGAATAACGGGAATTGGCAAGTGTCCCAGATTCTAATCCTTGCACCATGATGTTCATCAAGACGTTCGTCTAACACATCGAAACAATGGCAAGTGGGACATAGGAAAGTACAAGTTGCACACCCCAGACAAACTTCACTAAGGGTATCCCAAATTTCGTTATCATACATACCTTCGAGATCTTCATTTATTTTGTCAATATTTGGAACTTTTTTCATTGAATTCTTAGCTTCTTGTTCCAATCTCTTGACCTTTTCGAGATCTTGGTTGGTTGCATCCTTTAATTCGCTAAGTACTTCTAAGACCGAATCACCCTTATCAGTTAAACTGGATAAGACGTACTTTTTACCGATATCCACAAGTAACAAATCGGAGTTGTCCTTATTAAATGGTCCACCATTGACTGAAGTGCAGAAACATGTTGATCTAGGGGAGTTACACGCGTAGGAAATAAAAATGGAGTTATTATATTTTTCAGAATAATAAACATCTTTGTAATTCCCCCATTCAAAAAACATTTTGAGTAACGCAAGACTTCTTGTATCGCATGGCCTAATTCCGAATAGAATTTGCGGTTTTTCTTGAGTACTGGTCTTACTATCAGATAATTTAACATTCTTATTTTTTAACTCAAAAGTAAAGAGGATTTCTTTCTGTGGAAATAAAATGCTTTTTGGTGGGATTTTACTTGGTCCTGGAAAATCAAGGATTATATCCTCCACATTAGCGAGTTCTCCATATTTCAAAAATTCTTTCTCTTTTTGAGGAGCAATTACGGTGTAATAATCCATTAATTTCTTTATGATTTGGTTTAATTCATTTTTTAGTATAATTTTAGATTGCATTATTCCCACCTCCTAATCCTCTTCCACCATAAATTCTTCTTGGTCATCCATTCTAAAATCAGAAAGTGGAGGAACCTTTTCAAGATCCAAGCCAACAGTAAAATTGAAGCGTTCTTTTACGATTTTTTCTAACTTTCTAGTAAGAGGAATTAAATCTATACCTACAGGACATACAGTATTACAATCCCCACAAGCAACGCAACGGCCTGTAAGATGCATTGACCTAACAAGATGAAAAATTATAGTGTCAGACAATTCTGTTGATTTTCCAAACCAAACTGGTTGACTTTGGTCACAGAAGCATTCCTCGCAATAACATAAAGGACACGCTTGTCTACAAGCATAACATCTGATACAATTTTTCAATTCATTAGAGAAATATTCCCATTTTTCATCAGGGGATTTACCCTCAAATTCCTCGATGTCCTCATAATTCTTGTTTATGGTCTCTTTTGGCTTATCCCCACCAATCAATTCATCATAAATAGGTGGAACTGGAAACTTACAAACTTTACATAAATAATTCATATATTCATCTTTTGCAAAACTCTTTTCAAACCCCTTCCCTTTTACAACAATTTCTTTCTCAGTTTCCTCCCATTCTAAGATTTCTTTATTTCCAACTTCTTCTTTAATCCTCCTTTGGTCAACCATTCCTCCACAATTCAAACCAATAATGTAAATATTATCCCTGTTAATCTGTTTCTCATAAATTAATTGTATAAGTGCTCTACTCACGCAACCCTTGGCTATAATCCCAATTTTTGATTGTTTATCAGCTCTATCCACGTACCTTGCCAAATTGATGTCACACAGTGAATTCCAAACTAAATTGTCAACCAAAGTAGGATCATTAATAATAAGAGGTATTGTCTCCTTTGTGGATGAACACTGCTGATAACCAATTATTTTATCTACTGTCTTACTAGTCAACAATTTTCTTGCGAGTTGCTTCATTTCACTTTCAAAATCAACCATTCTTGTTTCCCAAAGCCTTTCCTTTCAATTTACACTTTCTTCTATGGATTTTTTTACAAATAGTATCCATTAAACCTTTCACAGCTTTTTTAACATCTTTCTTATGGGGCCGACTATTTTCACTTTCTCTACAACTTTTCCTATAATTTTTGCAAATCTTTCTCCTTCAGCTGCGGAAACCCAAGTAAAATTCACCCGTTCTGGTTCAATTCCCATAAAAATCAATAAATCTTTCAATACAGCAAACCTTCTTCGAGCTACTAAATTACCTGTTAAATAATGACAATCACCAGGATGACAGCCAGATACAAGCACTGCGTCCCATCCTACTTGAAGACTTTTTAAAATATAATACGGACTAATTCGTCCGGAACAGGGGACTCTAACTATACGTATGTTAGGCGGATATTGAATTCGACTTACCCCAGCCAAATCTGCTCCAGCATAAGAACACCAATTACATAAGAAGGCTATTATTTTTGGTTCCCAATCTTTTGATTCGTTTATTGAATTAGATTGGGTGATAATTTTAGTCATTTTTTCATCCTTTTTTTGGTACTTTTAATACTCCTTGGTGAAAATCATATTATTGATTTGTTGGTCTGTGAAACCTAATACGTCAATTGCAGAACATCTACATGTGGCAGAACAAGCACCACAACCTTTACATAAGGCCTCATTGATATAGGCTTTTCCATCCTCTTCATTGATTGAAATCGCATTATATGCGCACACAGATACACACAGACCACATCCCATACACCGAATGCTATTAACAACTGAGATTTTGCCTTCAGACTCTATTGTATCAAGTGTTAACAAAGTACATGCTCTTGAAACCGTTGCAAGGGATTGAGCGATGCAATTTTCGATATACTTTGGTGAATGAGCTAATCCTGCTAAAAATACTCCCTCTGTTGCAAAATCCACAGGACGTAGTTTCACATGCGCTTCTAAGTAAAAATGATCGTCGTTTAAAGGGACTTTCAACATTGTTGCTAATTCTTTATTGTCTTCTCGTGCAACTATTCCTACGCTCAAAACTAAAAGGTCAGTATCAATTAAAATTTCTCCTAACCTTGTATTATCCACAACAACCCTTAATTTACCATTATTTTCCTCTACTCGCGGTTCCTTTCCTTTTTTGAATTGGATAAACAATATTCCTTTGTGACGTGCTTCTTGATAATATAGCTCCTTGAAACCATATGTTCGAATGTCTCTGTAGAGAATTACGATGTTTATATCAGGATTCAATGATTTCATTTTCAAGGCGTTTTTAATGGCTTCCACACAACAGACACGACTACAATAGGGGTGTTCCGCATTCCTAGACCCAACACATTGAATCATGACTATGGTCTTCTTCTGTTTTAGTTGATCTGGGTCAGTATGCACTAATTTCTCAAAACGTGATTGTAGGATTACACGCGGGTCTTCACCAAACATGTACTCCTTAGGTTGATATTCTTTTGCTCCTGTTGCAACAATTACCACCCCATGCTCGAGCTCGCTTTCATTCCCATTGGGATTGTGCATCACGGTCGTCCTGAAGTTTCCAACATAACCTTCAATACTCTTGATCGTTGTATCCGTGAATATCTGAATTTTATCGTTGGATTTCACTTTGTGGACTATATCAGTAAGATATTTTTGGACATTTTTTCCTTCCAATGTAGTAAAAATATTCCTGGCAAAACCACCCAGTTCTTTTTCACGCTCAACTAAATAGGTTTCAAACCCCTGTTCCCCAAAAGCAAGAGCAGCATTTAATCCAGAGACCCCACCTCCAATCACTAGCACTTTCTTAGTCATTTTGATTTTTTGACGCTGTAAAGGTTCTAGGTTTCGTGCTGCCGCTACGGCCATTCGTACCAGATCCTTCGCCTTCTCTGTAGCCGCTTCAGGCTCATGCATATGTACCCACGAATCTTGGTCACGAATATTGGTCATTTGAAAGAGATAAGGATTCAGCCCAGCCTCCCTAATTGTTTCTTGAAACATTGGTTCGTGAGTACGGGGTGTACAAGAGGCAACGACCACTCGGTTAAGCCCATTCTCCAAAATTTTGTCTTTGATAATCTCTTGAGTATCAGCTGAACACGTGTACAAGTTCTGATCGGCTAATACCACGTTTGGTAACTTGCTAGCATACTCTGTTACCGCTGGGACATCAACCACACCTCCAATGTTAATCCCACAATGACAAATGAATACACCAATTCGAGGGGGTAGATTAATGACATCTATTTCTTCAGGATATTCTTTTTTAGTGATTAATTGACCCCTTGCTTTAGATAGTAGTACATTCACTTCACCAGCAGCCGCGCTTGCTTCAGTTACGGTTTCGGGGATGTCTTTTGGGGAAGCAAAGGCACCACAAACATAAACACCTTGTTTATTTGTTCCAACAGGAGCAAAATTATTTGGTGCAACAAAACCATATTTATTTAATTCAATATCCATTAGTCGTGCAATTTTTTGGGCCTCCTGGGGAGCATCTAATCCGACTGCTAGCACAACCATATTGAAAATTTCTTCCAATACTTCCCCCTTTTCGTTTTCATACGTTATTTTTAGGTCACAAGTCTCTGGAATCTCTTGAATCGAGGATATCCGACTTTGGATGTAACGAACTCCATATTCTTCTTTTGCCCGTTCAATGTATTTATCAAAATCTTTACCATAAGCCCGAATATCCATGTAAAAGATAGTAGGATTCACTTCTTTTTGGTGTTCCTTGGCAATTACGGCTTCTTTTGCAGTGTACATGCAACAAACTGATGAACAATATTCCTTCTCAATTGTACAATCCCTTGATCCTACGCATTGTAAGAATGCCACCTTTTCTGGAATATCCCCATCAGATGGTCTTAGGACATTCCCTCCATAAGGCCCACTCGCACTTAGGATTCGCTCAAACTCGATACTGGTAATGACATTTTTGAATTTTCCATAACCATATTGTTTCAAAATTGTTGGATTGAATTCATCAAATCCTGGGGCTAGAATCACAGCTCCAATGTTTAGTATAATCTTTTCATCCCTTTGGTTGTATTCAATTGCATTAGCTTTACACATTCTGAAACAGATACCACATCCTATGCATTTCTTATTATCAATTGAAAATACTAATGGCACAGCTTGTGGATATTTAATGGAAGTAGCTTTTACTTTTGCAAGACCCTCATTGAAAAAATCAATGGCTTCTACTGGGCATTTTGTTGCACAGATAGCGCAACCAGTACATTTATCTTGATTCACAAAAAGGGCTCGCTTATTAAGAGTAACTTGGAAATTACCCGCCTCTCCCTCGATTTTTTCTATATCACAATTAATCATTAATTCAATGTTCTGTGCACGTCCTGCTTCGACCAATTTTGGAGATACAATGCACATTGCGCAGTCATTCGTTGGGAAAGTTTTGTCAAGCTGAGCCATCACACCTCCAATACTCGTAGTGGTTTCAGCTATGTAAACTTTAAATCCTGATTCATTTAAATCCAATGCAGCTTGTGTTCCCCCAATACCTCCTCCGACGATCAAGACTGCTCCTATACTCATTGAGATATCCCTCCTAATGCTGAAATTTGAGCTAATATCATATCATTTGTGAAATGTTTTATTGTTATTGCTTTCTCAGGGCAACTTGCGGCACAAAGTCCGCATCCCTTACATAAAACATCATTTACACAGGCTTTGCCATCTTCTTCTTTTAGGAAAATAGCATTATAGGAACAGATTTCGTAACAAACACCACAACCCACGCAAATTTCTTCATCAACAAATGAGGTACTACCTTCTGCTTCAATTGAGTCTTTTGAGAGATAAATACAAGCTCTTGAAACAGTTGCTAAAGCCTGTGCAATTGAGTTCTCAATAAATTTCGGAGCGTGTGCCATTCCTGCTAGAAATACCCCCTCTGTTGCGAAGTCCACAGGGCGTAATTTTACATGTGCTTCTAGGAAGAAATTATCATCGTTTATTGGTACTTTCAACATCTTAGCAAGATCCTCATTTTCCTCCCATGCAACGATTCCAGTACTTAACACAACGAGATTAGCATCCACGGAAATAATTCCAAGTTTTGGGTTTTTTACAGTTACTGATAAGCATTCATTTTTAGATATAATCTCAGGATAACTTTCCTTTTCAAATTGGATGAAAACAACTCCTGCCTCTCTTGCTTTTCGGTAATATAATTCTTTGAAACCATAGGTACGGATATCTCTAAACATGATTACTATATTCACACTAGGATTTGTTTTTTTCATTTTTAAGGCGTTTTTAATGGCTTCCACGCAACAGACACGACTACAATAGGGGTGTTCCGCATTCCTAGACCCAACACATTGAATCATGACTATGGTCTTCTTCTGTTTTAGTTGATCTGGGTCAGTATGCACTAATTTCTCAAAACGTGATTGTAGGATTACACGCGGGTCTTCACCAAACATGTACTCCTTAGGTTGATATTCTTTTGCTCCTGTTGCAACAATTACCACCCCATGCTCGAGCTCGCTTTCATTCCCATTGGGATTGTGCATCACGGTCGTCCTGAAGTTTCCAACATAACCTTCAATACTCTTGATCGTTGTATCCGTGAATATCTGAATTTTATCGTTGGATTTCACTTTGTGGACTATATCAGTAAGATATTTTTGGACATTTTTTCCTTCCAATGTAGTAAAAATATTCCTGGCAAAACCACCCAGTTCTTTTTCACGCTCAACTAAATAGGTTTCAAACCCCTGTTCCCCAAAAGCAAGAGCAGCATTTAATCCAGAGACCCCACCTCCAATCACTAGCACTTTCTTAGTCATTTTGATTTTTTGACGCTGTAAAGGTTCTAGGTTTCGTGCTGCCGCTACGGCCATTCGTACCAGATCCTTCGCCTTCTCTGTAGCCGCTTCAGGCTCATGCATATGTACCCACGAATCTTGGTCACGAATATTGGTCATTTGAAAGAGATAAGGATTCAGCCCAGCCTCCCTAATTGTTTCTTGAAACATTGGTTCGTGAGTACGGGGTGTACAAGAGGCAACGACCACTCGGTTAAGCCCATTCTCCAAAATTTTGTCTTTGATAATCTCTTGAGTATCAGCTGAACACGTGTACAAGTTCTGATCGGCTAATACCACGTTTGGTAACTTGCTAGCATACTCTGTTACCGCTGGGACATCAACCACACCTCCAATATTAATCCCACAATGACAAATGAACACACCAAGCCGTGGTGGTTGATTTTGAACTTCTATTTCTTCAGGATACTCTTTTTTAACAATTAACTTGTTTCTCGCATCTGACAAGAGAACATTCACTTCACCAGCAGCCGCGCTTGCTTCAGTTACAGTTTCGGGGATGTCTTTTGGGGAAGCAAAGGCACCACAAACATAAACACCTTGTTTAATGGTTCTGACTGGAGTAAGAGGATCTGGTTGGGCAAATCCGAATTTGTTCAGGGAAATTCCCATTACCTTAGCTAACTCCAAAGCATCGCGGGGAGCATCCAAACCCACAGCTAAGACAACCATGTTAAAAATCTCTTCCACAACCTCTCCTTTCATGTTTTCATACACTAATTTCAAATCTTTTGTGTTGTGAATCTCTTGGATTGATGAAATTCGACTTTGGATATAGCGTACACCGTATTCCTCTCTCGCTCGATCTATGTATTTATCAAAATCTTTGCCATAAGCCCGAATATCCATGTAAAAAATAGTTGGATTCACCTCTTGCTGGTGCTCCTTAGCAATCACAGCTTCTTTAGCTGTGTACATACAACAAACGGAAGAACAATATTCTTTCTCGACATTGCAATCTCGGGATCCCACACATTGGAGAAATGCGACCTTTTCTGGTATATCTCCATCAGATGGTCTCAGGACTTTCCCTGCATAAGGCCCACTCGCACTTAGGATTCGCTCAAACTCGATACTGGTAATAACATTTTTGAATTTCCCATAGCCATATTGTTTCAAAGCTGTTGGATTGAACTCATCATAACCTAAAGCGAGAATGATTGCGCCAACATTTAAAACGATTATTCTATCTTCTTGGTCGTATTCAACTGCTCCAGCTTTACAAACTCCTTCACATACTCCACATCCAATACAGTTCTCGTGATTAATTGCAAACACTAAAGGAACAGCTTGGGGATACTTGACTGAAATAGCTTTTATCTTTCCTAATCCTTCATTGAAGAGGTCTATAGCTTCAACAGGGCATTCAGAAGCACATACCCCACATCCAGTACATTTTTCTTCATTTATGTAGAGAGAGCGCTTAAAAATTGTTATTTGGAAATTTCCAGCCTCACCTTCCACTTTTTCTATTTTTGCATTAATAATCAGGTCAATATTCCGAGCACGACCTGCTTCAACTAATTTTGGTGAGAGAATGCACATAGAGCAATCATTCGTAGGAAATGTTTTGTCTAATTGGGCCATTACTCCTCCAATACTAGTAGAAGACTCAAGTAGATATACTTTATAGCCAGACATAGATAAATCTAATGCCGCCTGAGTTCCTCCGATACCCCCACCTACTACTAAAACTGCTCCGACATTTTCCATTTAATTTTCCCCGATTTTTGCATAAATTGGAGAAAGCCCCTCAATTTTTTCCAACACAACGAGATTTTGTCCTCTTAATGATACAATATGATTCAAAACTTCACTAGAGTCGATCTCTAATTCTTTAGCTATATCTTTCACGGATTTAGGTTCTTTCTGGAGCTTTAATAAAATCCATTGTCGTTCGAATTCGTCTTTTATTGCTTTATCCAACAACTCGATAAATTTCTCTTTAGATACAACTTCCCCGTAGACATTTTCTTGCTCCGTGATTTTTCTCTCCCGCCCCACTAATGCCCTGAGTTTTTGACTACCCGCAGCGTTTTTTAACGCTTTTAACTTTTCTACCAACATTGGATCTGGATTATCTAGTCCTATTGGAGAAGGACCTATTTCTTTAATATGATTAGTGAAATCAGTTACCACTTCTGCGAATCGCTTGCCTTCTGAAGCAGACACCCATTCCAATCGAACGCGATTTCCAAAGTTTATGAAACTGAGAAGGCGTTTAACTAAATCGAATTTCATCAATGCTTCATAATTTCCTTCTAAGTAGTGGCAATCACCAAGATGGCAACCTGTTAAGATAATACCATCAATTCCCTTAAGGAATCCTTCAAAAAAGAACTCTGGGTCGACACGACCACTACACATAACACGGATTATCCTAATATTAGGAGGATATTGTATCCTGCTCACCCCCGCTAGGTCTGCTCCCGCGTAAGAACACCAATTACAAAGGAAACCTAAAATTTTTGGTTCGAAATTCATATCACTATTCTCCTCTGATGATTTCTGGAAATGATATTTCTTTTTGATATTCAATCGTATTATCGCTTAAAGTTTGATATACTATCATACTCGTTAGGCCAATGAGCAGATGCCCCATTTTATTCTTTGAAATTCTTATCGTATTAACCTCCAAACGAATGAATTTGTGATACAATTTGCTCGGTCGTGAAATGACTTATGGTAATAGCCTTATGGGGACAGGATGCGCCACATATCCCGCAACCATGGCAAAGAACCTGAATAATCTCCACTTCATCTTCTTCGTTTTTGGTTATGGCCCCAAAAGGACAAATTTTAATGCAAATTTCACATCCAACACATTTCCTCTTATCCAAGATTTTTGCTGTTGAACCTTCAACTTCAAAGGTTTCATGAGACAAAATTGTACTTGCCCGTGAAGAGGCTGCATATGCTTGTGAAATTGTCTCTGGAATATCAACAGGCCATTTTGCGCATCCACAGACATAAATACCATCTGTGGCGAAATCCACAGGCCGTAATTTCATGTGTGCTTCTAGATAGAATTGATTTTCTTCCAATGGCACCTTGAAAAATTGAGCCAATTCATTTGAATCTGGATTTGCTACAATTGGAGTGGATAACACTATTAGATCGCGAGGAATCGAAATTTCATCACCAATTAATTCAGCATAGACCTGAACATGTTTATCTTTAATGATAGGAATTTTTTCGGGGGAGTATTTTACGAACATTACTCGCGATTCTCGGGCTTTTTGGTAGGTTTCCTCATACTTTGTCCCTAAAGTTTGAATATCTTGATATAGTATTGTCACTTCGGAGTCTGGAGATTGTTCCTTGATAAGTAATGCATTCTTCAAGGCAGTCATACAACAAATATTAGAACAATAAGGTCGCTCAGGAATCCTAGCACCTGCACATTGGATCATTACAACATTTTTAGCGCTAAAAGTCCCATTCTTCAATCGCCCTTCCAATTCTGCTTGATTGATTACATTTTCACCCTTGAATTCTTGAACATCTTGGGTTTTGAGAACCTGGGCACCTGTAGCGATTATAATTATGCCAGCTTTGACCTTTTTTAATGAACTTCCAACTTCGATTTCCAAATTGAATTCGCCCACAAATCCAGAAACGTTTTTAATTGTTGTATTGGTCAATACTTCGATGTTGGGATGGTTCTGGATGTGATTTATCCTTTTCTGGATGAAATTGGAAGCTAATTCATTTGAAGGATAGACCTTATATAATTGATTTATGATTCCACCCAATTGATTGGTTTTTTCTAAGAGGAAAACTTTATACCCTTGATTAGCAAGATTGGCTGCTGCTGTTATTCCCGCGATGCCACCACCAATTACCACAGCGGCAGGTGTGACTCCTACTTCGATTTTTTCAAGGGGCTCAAGCAACTTTGCCCTACCTATTGCCATTTTGAGCAAATCTTTTGCCTTATTGGTTGCTTTCTCAGGTTCCTTCGTATGAACCCATGAGCATTGATCCCTTATGTTCGTCATCTCGAAAAGGTAGGGATTCAATCCAGCTTCTCGAATGGTGTCCCGAAAGAGAGCTTCATGGGTTCTGGGTGTACAAGATGCGACAATTACTCGGTTGAGATTGTGATCTTTAATAGCTTCTTTAATTTGTTTGAGACCGACCTCGGAACAAGTATATAAGTTATCTTCCGCGTACACCACATTAGGTAAAGTAGCAGCATATTCTGCAATGGCTTTGCAATCCATAACTCCTCCAATATTGGATCCACAATGGCAGACAAATATGCCAATCCTTACATCTTCGTCTTCCATTTTTATATATCATCTCGCCTTGTAAATTCACTTGAACTTCTTAGCACTTCCGAAGCTAGAGCTGCAGCACCGCTCGCCTCTATAACGGAATTTGGGATGTCCATTGGTTCGTGACAACAGCCACAAGCATACACACCCTCTCTAGTAGTTATCATCGGAGCGTTGGGAAGTGTCTTGATGAAATTAAATTTATCCCGTTCAATCCCCAAAGCATTTGCGACTTTATCAACATCCCGTTTGGGAATAATACTCGTTGCAAGTACAACCATATCAAACTTTTCAGATTTGACCTCTCCGGTTTTACTTACCTCATAAATTATATTTAGGTTTTGATCCTCATCCTCACGGATTTCCCCAACTTTACCTTTAATATAGGTGATATTGTATTCTTCTTCGCCACGTTTCTGGTATTTCCGAAAATGCTTTCCTCCTGCCCGCATATCAATATAAAAAATCTTAATTTCAAGTTCATTATTATGCTCGTAAGCGACCATAGCTTCCTTTGTAGAATACATACAACAAATTGATGAACAGTAATCGTTGTAATTCTTATTCCTTGATCCAACACACTGAATGAATGCAAGTTTTTTAGGAGGTTTTCCATCCGAGGGTCTCACCAAATGTCCATTTGTGGGACCAGAAGCACATTCAAATCGCTCTGCTTCTATAGCAGTAATCACATTTTTGATTCGCCCATACCCAAAATTATAAAGGGGTGTCGGATCAAACGGGTCGTAGCCAGTGGCTACAATAACGGCTCCCACGCTTAAATCAAATGCTGTTTCTTTTTGATCGAAATCAATCGCTTCTTTTGGACAAACTTTCTGACAAACCCCACATTTCCCTCGAGTCAAGTATATGCAATAACGGTCATCTATTGCCATTTTGGCTGGAATTCCTTGCAAATAATCAAGATATATTGCCTTTCGTTTTATTAAACCTACATTAAAATCATCATCTACGCGTACTGGACATTTATCTATACACAAACCGCAGTTTATGCACGCATCCTCCTTAATGTATCGCGGATGCTTAAGGATTTTCACAGAAAAATTCCCAGCTTCTCCCTCCAATCCCACTACTTCAGAGAGGGTATAAAGTTCAATATTTGGATGGCGTACGGCCTCTGATAGTTTCGGGGCTAAAATGCAAATTGAACAGTCATTCGTAGGGAAAGTTTTATCCAATTGGGCCATTCTTCCCCCAATACATGGTCTTTTTTCAATTAAATAAACCTGTATTCCCATATCTCCTAAATCTAATGCAGCTTGAATTCCAGCAATTCCCGCTCCAATAATTAAAGTCGCATGATTCTTTTTTACCATCTAAAGTTTTCCCTATTACGAAATTGATTATTTTTTATTCTTCAAGACATAAAACCAATACTTCTCAATAATGGTTTTACATTATTTCGATGATATTTAAGCCCCAGTTCGTCATAACTAAAACCTAAAGATAGACCAATTAATTCTGAAAGATAGAAAATTGGATAACTAAAGTCTGTACCAAATTCTTTATTTACCGTTTTCTGTCCAAAATCAAATTGTTGATAACACGCAGGGCATACAACTAAAATACAATTAGTTTTTGTTTGATTGATATTATCTAATTTATCCTTTAACATCGCAAAGGACAATTTCTCATCAGCTTTTCCAACAGGATTACCACAACATCCTAACTTCGAATTGTAGTCTATTGATTCAGCACCCAATCCATTCACGATCTCATCCAAAGAATGTGGCTCAAATGGATCATCCCATTGTATAATGGATGAAGGTCTCATATAATGACAACCGTAATGTACAGCAACTCGAAACCCCTCCAAAGGTTTAGTCACTTTTTTCTTTACTAGGTCTAGATTTTCGTGAAGGACTTGTGCAAAATGCTTTATTTTAGCTGTACCTTTATACTCTTTTCCGATTTTTTTCAAAATTTTGTTAATTTCTCGTTTCTTTACTTCATCTTCGTTAAGTTCATGTTGAACCCATTTGAGTGTCTCCGTACATCCATTGCACAAACTAATGATGTCACTACCCTCTTGCTCAAAAAGACTAATATTCCTTGTACCAAGAAGAAGCCAGCTTTCGTGATCTAAACCTTCAAGTCCAGTCGGATCAGGACAACAACTTGCTCCATCGATATCAGAAACTTCGATTCCTAAGCTATCAAACATTTTTCTTGTAGATGCTTCAATAAATGGAAATCTTGCAGGAATTACACATCCTAAAAAGTATTTATTCGACACTTTATTCCCTCTGGATTATATTTTTGAAATTATTTTCACATCAAACTTTATTTCTTTTAGTAGGGATTGAATCTCCTCTACATTTGGTGTGTTTATTAGTGGTAAGCCTAATTGTTCCCTTCTACGTAAAATAGCTGAAGAATATGGAATAGCTAATCCTGAATCATAGATCGCTTTTCCTTGTAAATAATATGCCTCAGGGGCTAATCCTTCCACTGCGGAGTGATTTTTAACAGTATTAAATATCTCAGTCAATAACACTTTCTGTGGACAATACTCCACACAGTTTTGACAAGTGCTGCATAACCATATATTTATGTCTTGACCCTCAATTAATCTCTGTTCTAAACCTAGCAGAGAGAGTTCAATAATCTTCCGAGGGTTGTATTTCCCCGCTGTTTTTAAGGCAACAGGGCAACCTCCTGTGCATGTTGAGCATTGGTAACAATAAGAAAGAGAAAGATTTTCGTTGATCAACTCATTTCTTTTAGAAAAATTGATTACTTGCATGTAATTCATCTCATTTTCTTTTCCAAAGCTTTTTTTTTTTTTACACTTTAAGTGAAATATAAGAAGTTGAGTCTAGGTCAACACTTAGTGAAATTCCTTCCATTTGATAGGCTGACCTCAATTGCTTCATTGAAAGGAAATATAATTTCACACTTTTACTACATATTATCTAATTATGAGTAGATACGACTGCTTGAACCATTTTAGCATGTTATGGCATATTTAAACTCTTTTAAATATTTTACATTATTTTTTACAATTACAGAACGATTCAACTTAACAATAGTAATACTTAGTCCCAAATTCCGATTAAAATGTGACTATAATCCAACGACATCCTAAATTTTGATTTTAATTGATATTAATGAATAATTATTAATGATGAGTACAATTATTCATTTAAATGCCTTCATTAACTACATTATATTGTTGAAGCAATTTTGAGTTTCGTGTATAAAAATTGATGAAATAAAAACAACTTATTCAAAGCCAGATGGTACACTTCTATAATATCTATCAGCTAGGAGCTGCAATTCAACAGATAATTGCATTTAAAAAATTTTATCATTTTACATATATTACCCATCTCTGCCACTTAAATGTTCTAAAATCACAAAAATAGGCTGTATTATTAAATGAATATCCTTTTACGAATGGTTTGATTATGGTACTCCATCCTGTGCAATTAATTGGTCTAGTAATATTCATCGCAACCTACATTTTGATTACGTCTGAAAAATTGCATAGACCCATTTCTGCTCTTCTAGGAGCTAGCTTCATTTCAATTCTGTTGATCGTCACACAATGGGAATACGAACCTAATCATGTAACAACCTTTCATACTATTGTTTCCCGAGTGGAATGGAATACTTTCATTTTTATCACTGCTATGATGATCATAACTATCATTTCAAGCCGATCAGGCCTTTTTCAATATATCAGTATCATTATTGTCCGTTTGACCAAAGGAAATCCAAAAACATTACTATTCTCTTTATCTATGTTGACATTCATCATCAGCTTCGTCTTTGATGTCATTACCACAATGCTAATTATTGCACCTCTAACTGTTGAAATATATAAAATTCTAGAGTTCGATTTTAGACCTACACTCATTGCTGAAGCAATTACAGCTAATTTCGCTTCAATCTCCTCATTAGTAGGGAGTATCCCAAACATTGTCTTAGCAGATAGGAGTGGAGCAACATTTATAGACTTCGTACTAGTAATGGGGCCCCTTAGTCTTATCTTACTTGTAACAGCCCTACCTATTTACTATTTCACAGCAAGATCCACATTCAAAGACCCTCCAGCATCATTGGTCAGGGAAATTTTCCTATTAGATCCAAATATCCTCGTAGAAGATAAACAAACTTTCTATGTGTCCATCTTTGGACTAATTGTGTTAGTACTAGGATTCATCTTTGGCAATATAATAAACTTGAAAGCGGCTGAAATTGCCCTATTAATCGCAGCAGGGCTTTTACTCTTTTCAGGAATGCATCCAAAAGAAATCTTCAGAGATGTCGAATGGATCTCAGTCTACTTCATTATAGGACTGTTCCTCCTTGTTGGATCGATTGAAATTTTGGGATTACTAGAGCTCCTAGGCAAACTCTTAACCCCGTTCTTGGAACAACCTTTGATAATTTCGCTACCTTTTGTCTCATTTGGAATCGGATTTATTTCAGCAGTTGTGGACAATATTCCCATCTCAGCCGCGTTGGCTCCAGTTTTTTTTGATTTACAATCCGCAGGTGTTATTGATCCAATCCAATGGTGGACATTAGTGATAGCTGTGAATCTGGGGGGGTACGTTCTCCCGATTGGAAGTCCAGCAAATATTTTGGCAATAAATTTATCTAATCAAGAAGGATCAACGATTACATTCATGCAATTTTTAAAAGTCGGGGCAGTATTAGGATTACTCCATCTTTTTATAGGTACAATTTATTTAATCTTACTTTCCACTTTTGGTTTTCTATAACATCGCTCATTTACTAAGAGTTAGATGTTCTTCTTCTTTCTTGGTGTTATTATCTAGCAATAATCCTAGTTTGATGATAGAGTGAAGGCTGTAAAAATGACTTTGTTAATTACAGGCGGAACATGGTTGGGGGGGTAAGCAACAGTTCGTTATCTTATAGATGAAACAGATTATGTCAAATATCCTATAAAATACGATTCTTAATCAGGAAAAATAATGAAAATCCTCATAGGTAACGCTTCTTACAATGGTGTGAAGATAAAGAAATTGATCTTTTTTATGGCAACTTGAAAACAGATCAAAAGGAAAATTAATATTAATCCCAACTCTATTTGATAAACTAGAACAAAATATCTGGATAGATAATGAAAAAATAAAACTAACAGGTTTTAGACCAAATATTAACTTGAAAGAAGCTATGAAAAAGTTTGGAAATTTCATTGCTGAAAATCCATGGTATTCTCGACAGAAATTCGGGATTGCATTATGATTTAATAAGTACATCTCTTGTGTTTATCCTTTGAACTATACCCAGGTAATTTAAAATTCAATAGACATAACATCTGATAACGTTCTCTTTATCATTATATTAGGATTAGAAATCAAATAAATAATTTGATAAAATAAAATTATACTAGTTTTAACAAGGACAGAGTAATTAGATAACATCATTTTGCTAGATGAATATGCTAGAACTATATTCGTATCATCTTCATAAACCAAAAATTAATTACATCTCTTATTATGAGTGTCGATATATTTATTGAGTCTAGTATAAATAAATCCAAATTTTGAATGTGGGTCATGAATTACTCGATTTGAGAAAATTACAACAAGGTTGAATAGAAAATGTTACAAGAAATATTATAAGATTCCGATTTAAGAAGAGTCTCCTTTAGATGACAGCATATTAAATTGTAAAGGTTTAAATATATGAATATTCAGACGTTTTTTATGGTCAGATTTTCCCCAAATTAGGTTAAACTGTCCGTAAGTTGAAAAAATCCAGATATAGCAAAAAAAGGGATTAACCAACCATGAAATTCGGCCCAAAAAACAAGAGAAAAGAAGAAGAAGAGGAAGAGGATGATTGGGATGATGAAGACTGGGATGACGAAGAAGACGACTGGTCAGAAGATGACGACGAATATTACGAAGAAGATGCCTAATTAACAAGTAATAGATGAGAATATTAACTTTCGCAAATCATATGAATAGGAGAGAGTTATAAGAAGATTTTTTTTGAATAATAACGAAAGATATACTTTATGGTGAAAAAGAATGGCAAAGAAAAAGAAAGCAACAAAGAAAAAAACACAAGCAAAATCTAAACAGAAAAAATAAAACAAAATTCCCACAATTCCTCTTTTTTTTAGGTTCAAACCATCATAAATTCGATTTGGGGAGAAACTCTGAGAAGAAAGTTATTAAATAGTTCATTTAAAGGATTTTTTAGTGCAATATATAGATAGGGAATCGAACATTATATATACTAAAATAACGTTGTTCATTTAGTAATGATTTATCTAGGAACTGCAGGGTGGTCATATCCCCATTGGCGTGGTACGTTTTATCCAAGGGACGTTGAGAATCTCAATGAGCTCGAGTATTATAGTCATTATTCTCAATTAAATGAAATAAATAACACATTTTATCACATCCCTTCAGAACACATGGTTCAGAGATGGTATCACTCCACTCCTGATGATTTCATCTTTAGTGCAAAACTTATTAGGGAAGTGACCCACTCAGGAAGGCACACACGCCTCGCTTCAAAGTTAGATAAAATAACCGAATTTTTTACTCGTTTGGCGAGGCTTGAAGAGAAATTACAAGTGATTTTAGTCCAATTTCCTCCCAGTCTCCGTAAAACTCCTGAAACACTCTCTTATTTATCTCGAGTACTTGATAAGTGCTCGGGTCATTTCTCAGGCCAAATAGTTCTAGAGATTCGGAATAAATCATGGTTCAGTGACGATTTTAAAGATCTACTTAGTGAAAAGGCTATTACATTAGCTGAGACGACTATGCTAAATATTCCTGATAAATATAGAAATAAAGACATATCATTGTATTACATTCGTCTTCTTGGTGATCGGAGGATCATTCCAGATGAGAAACTTGGAAAATTCTTCCTGGAAAAGAAACAAGAAAGAAAGGACTGGTCTCGAAAAATTATACGGCTTAGTAAACCGTATGATACTATTTTCGTCCTTATTAACAATAGGTTCTCTGGTTATGCTATAAATGACGCTATTGCTCTTCGAAAAATATTCACAAAAGAGAATATACCAGCACAAGGATTTGAAAACGCAGATAAATACATAAGAAGACAAATGAGTCTTAGAGAATTCTTTTAGATTTTTTATGAATTAATTTCTTTTCAGTATTGAATCTTGGAATGAACTGACTGATAATTATTTTGCATCATATGGCCACATAGAATTTATAATCGAGGTATCATTCAAGCAAAGATGAGGAGATTGAGTCTAAATGATGATAGTATATTAATATCCGTTGTAACAATAGACTATCCTATAGAAAAATGCCAGTGTATTTGTTATCACAATATTCGAATTACCGTTTTTGGTATCAAGAGGTAAGTTAATCGAGCAAAAAAGTAGTTCAGGATGATTATTTTAATGACTAAAGTGAGAATTGGAGTCCTCACAATTGGTCAATCTCCAAGGGAAGACATCATGGCGGATATAATACCTCTCCTTCTTCCTCATATAGAGATTGTTGAGGGGGGCTTATTAGATAACGTTAGTTCAGAAGAAATCGGAGACCTAAAACCAAAAGCTCATGAAATTCCTTTAATCACTCGATTGAGAGATGGCAGCCAAGTTCAATTAAGTGAAAAAAAAGTGATAGAGTTTTTACCCAAAGCCATTGATCAGATGAAAACCAAGGCAAAAGTTAACGCTATTGGAATCCTTTGTACACATAGTTTTCAATATGACAATGTTTTTTTTCCTGTTATTTTTCCGTTTGATCTTCTACGATTTTTAGTCAACCGTATATTGAAAATTCGAATTCTCGGGGTAGTGGTTCCTTTAAAAAATCAAATTGCTAAAACAAGACAAAAATGGGAAACAGAGAAAATTGTTATTGAAGCGAAATCACCATATATAAAAGGGGAAAGTTGGGAAATTATTACACAAAGTTTTATTGAGGAGGAGGTGGAGGCTATTATTCTTGATTGCATCGGATTTAGATTAATGGATAAACAGAAAATCCATAATCTAATAAACGTCCCAATCCTTTTACCTAGTATAATCTTAGCCTCTACTATCAATCAACTCTTTTAATCTTATAAAATTAGATCTTGAATTACAATGTACATAATTTTTGTACAATTAATTCCATTATTCGTCTCTCCTTTAAATGAAGAGGTATATTAATAGGTATATGTTTATTTTTTGTTGTTTTGAAATTGTCACAGGGAGTGAGTTTATGAATACTCCCTGATCGAATTCCTGTTTCACGAATTGAAAAAGTATAGGGATTCTTATCAAATAATTCTTGATGTGTCAAGTAGAGTGCAGCAACTACATCCCAAGGGAAAAACCCTTTTGCCTTAAAAAAGATTTTTTTATTTAGTTCTAACCAATGAGGAATCACTCTAAGTAAATATTTTGAAACAGGTGACAAATTCTTCTTTAATATGTCTAAGTGCTGCTGTTGAAAAACTAATTGAGAACATACGTCCATCGTGATTAAGGTTTTATAAATAGGGGATGAACAAACTAATGCTGCAGCTTTAGCATCCTTATGGAAATTAAATTCACCAAATAAGGAAAAGGGTCTGAATTTTAGAGATCCTCCCATAATGATTAAATCCCGCAAATTATACATAAAATCCTCATCATAAGCCATTGCGCTAGCAATATTGGTTAGAGGTGCTGTAGCTAATAAAGAAATCTCTCCTGGGTTTTCACTGACGGTTCTTATCATGTATTTGACTGCAGGGTTAAGTTTTCCTAAGTCAGTTTTTGCTTTTGATCCAATGGATAACGGGATATCAGTTTGTGTTATTTTTAACAGGGTTTGTGCTATCTGATAACCTTTCTCTGAGGGAGTATTACCAAAATTAATGGTAACACCTTCAACTGTGACATTATTTGAAGCAATAAGGAAGAGGAGTGCTAATCCATCATCGATATCTCGATAGTTCACTCCTATTCCAGGATCAGTATCAAAAATCACCCGTTTCATAGTTATAGTATTTCCTTCAAAAGAACCTAATTTTTTGGTAATTTATATAGAAATCTGTAGATAAGAACTACAAGAAAAACAATATCTGATAATAATTCTCAAATCCAACGAAAAAATTATGATTTGACCTAATTGGTACTACTTTTTAGAACATGAAGGGCGTTATCTTTATTAAACAATGATTATAGGCCATCTCACCCTTGTAAACGATTCTTATGAGATTTAATCTCCTTTGCCAAAAAGAAAGGCTATTTAAAGGCGTTGAGTAATTTTTATACAGATTCATTTAAGTGTAATAAACATCCAATATTATGTAAAAAGCAATTCATTACCAATTATTGCTTGATATTGCTTAAAAGATGTTCATTTAGGAGTTAATTATTATGGATAACGAGGATAAGGATACTAAAGAACCTCAAGATGAAGATGAGGCCTTTGATGACCTTAAGGAATCTTTCCGTGAAATGAAACAGGAATTTCGTGATCAGATGAGGGATTTAAAGGAGGAAATCAGTCATATAAAGGAAGATTTTCCCCCTCCAAGAAGACCAAGACCACCAAGACCTCCTAGAAAACCACGAGGTGATATAGCCATCCGAATAGATGATGAGGGTTGGGATGATTGGGGAAAACGATTTAGTGATTCATTTGAACACTACATTGGAGGACTTTTAGACTCTATTGGTGATACTATTGATCGTACCGTTGGTTCTATCTTCCAAACCCCTCCAACTCACCGACGGGGGCGGAAAAGAAGAAGAAAAGAACCATATTTTGTCCCAGAGGAGGAATTAGAGGAATTTTTCCAGAAAGGAGCGTCTATCATAGGAGCTCTCTCTGACCAAACTCGCCTTCGAATGCTTAAAGAGCTTGAAAAAAGACCTCTTCGTCAATCAGATCTTTCAGAAAAGACAAACACACGTGGGGGCAACTTCAAACACCATATTACTATTCTCAAGGATGAAGGATTAGTTCGACAGGAAGGAGTCCGGGAAAGATATATGCTAACATTCTCTGGACGTGAGGCACTTAAATTGGTGGAATTTCTCTATTCTCGAGCCAAGAAAAGGATTCCAATACCCGTCTACTCTACCGATGAAGAAGAGGAAGACGAATTCCCTGAAGAGGAAGAATAGGGCGATGAAAACAATTCAACTAAAAGATGAAATTTTTGATTGGCACGGAAAACCTGAAATTCTCTACACCCCTTTTTATAAAGTCACGCTTATTAAACAGCCCAAAATTTTGGAAATCATAACTGATGAAACTGATGGAATCGTAATTCTAGGACGTATTGAAGTAGTAGTTGATGCAATAATCTACACGGACTCTGGAAGCGTGGGAAACACTACTACCTTTTCAGGTACAAATTTAGTCATCCTCGGCTTTCCGCTCATTAAACTAGAAGATTTTCTCACAAAGAGTACCCTTAATGGAGAAGAGACTCAAGAATTAAGAAATCAAGCTCAAGCAATAATTTCAAAATTTAAAAAACGAATAGAAGACCCAGACTCTCATATGAACATATCATTTGGTAAGACAGATGAAGAGTGTGGACATATTATTTTTGGCCGCAGGAATTTTCTTCTTATCGGATCTAAGGAAGAGAATAAATTCGTTCTCATTCACAAGAAACAGATCTCAGTCCGAGAAGGAGAAGAAAAACTAGTACAGATCGATCCAGTAGAAGGTATAATAATTGCTCAGAAAGATAAAGTCTTACATATTGGTGGGACAGCACGAAGTAATTTAGGCTCCCTTCTAGGGGAATTTGGAGTTAATATTGCATCTTCAGTTCTCGATCAGATTCTATGGGATTAACTCCTAGTTTTCTTTTACTGGCTTAATTGGTTTATCCAGTGGAAAATCATCAGATAGAGCTTATTATTAAAAAACTCTTCCATTAAATTCATTATACTTTACATTTTTTTCATGCAGTTGAATTATTTATAAAGAAGGGTTCTAACGGTGAAAAATCAATTTATTTTATCTGATCAAAAGAGTTTTGATAGTTTTTCATTTAATTCATCTCTGATTACGAAAAACTAATGCTGATAAGCCCAATCAAGCATATTATAGTACATATTTAACTTTCTCCTGTTTTTCTTTAAAAAGTGTCAGGAGTTCTTCATATAAGTAAATCATAAAAAGGAGATAAGACTAGAGTACATTCAGTAATTTAGTTTGATATGAATATTTGTCTGTGGGAAATGGAAGATGCACAAAGGAAGGGCATTATTACTTCTAGCTCTATTAACATTTAATTTCCTCTTCTTATTCATGACCGTTCCAATCCAGGCTGCTGATAAAGCTCCATGGAAAGATCAGGGGTTAGGTTGGTATTATGATAACCTTAATCATGAAGATCGCCAAAAAATACGTCAAGCAATAGACTATTGTATTCCCCGTGAGACGATCATTGATGACATATATATGGAATACGCTGTAGCGATTCCCTCACCTATCGGGGTGAACTTCGAAGGTGTATATGAACCAACTATCAAATCCAGAGAGTACAGTCCTGAAAAGGCTGCAGAACTTTTGAAAGATGTTTTCGGTCTAATTTATGACGAAGCTGCTGATGGGACCAACACAACCCACACAAATGTACCTTATTTCAAAATGACCCTAATTGTCCCAACTACTAACAGCGCCAGCGCATCACTAATCTCCTATTCATTAAACAATGTTGGAATTGATACAAACTTAAAGTGGTGGAACTGGAACATCATTATGCCCCGTCTCTTCCTTGATCCAGTCGGTACTGGCTATAACTATGAGCATGGTGGGTACGACATGTTTTTCGTTGGCTGCAATGCTTCCCCTGACCCGACATACAAAGAATATTACGATAAAACGTGCTACCCTCCATCAAGCAATTGTTACTGGATAGAGGATGGTGCTCCTACCTCTGGTAAATGGGCAGATAAAGCATATCCGAATGTGACTGCGTTATGGACCGATATTTATGCTGAACCTGACCCCATCGAACGAGTGAAGCTCCTGAAAGAATATCAGCAATGGTGCTATGATCAAGTACCTACTGCTATCATTTGGCAGGAAATTCTAGTTTTTGGCATGGATATAAATGTTAAAGGATTTGATCTCTTATATGGATTTAAACAAAACCTTGGGAACATAACCATCCCTGGCCAAACCTCGGCTGTTATTGCTCAACCTGGAGACTATATTGATCTTAATCCACTGGAATCCAGCAGTTATTACGACCTTATCATCCTTGATAACATCTTCTGTGAACTCTCTAGGAGAAGAGGCGAATACAATATTACTCATGCAATCCCATGGTTAGCTGAAAAATGGACACACAGTGATGACTACTTAGAATGGGTAGTTACAATCCGAGACGGAGTTAAATGGAGTGATGGCACCGCTGTGACTGCTGATGACGTTTACTTTTCCTATCAGGCTGCTTTAGACAAAGATGTCGGATGTCCAAGCCGAGGTACATTACTCAATATCGTGGGTAATGCTAGTAATATTAAGAAAATTGGCGATATGGAAATCACGTTCACCTTGCCTAAGTTCTATCCTTACGTGGAAACTGTCTTATTCCAGCTCGATATTTTGCAAAAAGCTCAAATGTCAAAAGTCCCCTTCGCGGAATGGAAGACTGATGACACCAATACCAAATACGCTCCAATTGGTTGTGGCCAATACATGTTTGATTCGTTCCCAGACTCTGATACCATCGTCATCAAAACCAATCCAGAGTACGATCCAGCAGTCATGGGTCATGATCCTACTATGGTAGGTGGTGGTAACTGGATACCAACTCCTAGTCTATCTCCAGTCACTTACAAAGTGGTGAAAGAGGCCACAACTGCTGTTACAGGTCTTAGGGATGGTACCTACGACTTTATTGATTCTCTGATGGGTATTCAAACCCAAGCTGAGGAAATCAATACATCTAATTGGGGTAAGATTCTCTGTGGATACGAATGGGGTTATCAAGAGATAGGTATCAACCATATGCACCCTATCTTTGGCATGAATCCTAAAGATCCACGAGCGATGTACCCAGGGTTTAGGTTTCCTCCTGACCTTAAAACCAGAAATAGCCTCTACTTGTTCTTTAGTTTATTACCAATTGTTATTTTAATACCTGCAATAGGGTTTAAATACTCCAAAAGGTTACGTTAATGAGAAAATAATGAAATATAGACAATATTATAAGGTAATATCATCGGATGAGACAAAATTTATCCAAATCTTATTGTTGTGATCTCCTCTGTGAAGTAATGATGATCTGTCAAATACTCCATACATTACACCTTCAGCTCCAGGAGACACAGTCCCTAGGATCAAACTAACTGCATACATTGATATTAGTAAATTCATTAAAAAGACAGTTATTCTAATTTTGTAACTAAATCCAAATCTTCTCTTTCCTGGTATTGTAATGATTCCATTTACTCCATGTATTGGAAGAAGCATGAAGAATGAATAAGGTATTAGAAATAAGGAATTAGGTGACGTTATAGGATATGTAGCTTTATCTTGAGTGGAAGCGATTGATAAACCGAGTAATAAGGAAATTTCATAAATCAAAAATTGAATCAGAAAATACACTGGCTTTGTAAGGAAACTGCTTTTCTTTTGTTTTAAGCTTGAAACATCGGTGTTTAACATTCCTCCAATTTCATGAAATTTTTCTGTATTCAAATATATTCGCCTTGCAAGCTACTAATTTATCTGAGAGGTTCTTATTAGGACTTATAGGTTGTAAGTCTTTTAAACCTTTCATTGCATATATATCATCTTCTTATAATTGATTTATCTAAAGTCGTATCTGTATTGGATCTATTTTGTTGAAGTTACCTTCATTCCTCAAATAATCCCTCATTTCCTGTTTAATGTCTTTTTTTCTTTTTTTATTACCAATATTCGTCGCTGCTAACATATAATATTGTTTTATTTTTTCATTACTTTCATTTAATTGGATAGAAAGCCTAGCAAGATTCCAATACGTGAGTCCATTTGTTGGATCATATTTTAACGCGTCCAAGAACATTTGATTTGCTTTTTTAAGATTATTTTTTGAAAAGGATTTAATTCCTTGATTCGTTAATTTTATTGAATGAAGGTTCAAAACTTCTGAGGAAAAATACCCTACTTCTTTTTTTTGTAATGACAATAAATAACTGAAATTTTCTTCAAAATTATTTTTTGTGGCCATTAAACGTTCTATTTTCTTTGACCAATGCATATGAAACCTTGTAATAGAAACAATATGATCTTTAGGTCTTTTCTTCCATTTGGCCCAATTAGCAAGGAAAAGAGAGGGGAAATTCTGTGATTGCATGAAGTCAAATACTTCTGTATTTATTTCTTTGCATTTTTCTTTTGGAAATAATGAGAGAAAGATTTTAGCTACTTTTGGATTTAACAACGCGAAATTAGCACATGTAGATATTATTGTTTCAGTATCAAAGAAGAATTTAACATTTTCTGGAAGTATTTTATTTAATGGATCAATACAATTATTTTCAATAGCTTCTAAGAGCAATATATCAGTGGTTCGAAATTTAGTCAGTATTTTCCAGCGAAATCTTGTAAGAAAAAGAGTTTTATCAAAAAATGACCCCCCCACAGGTTTCACTGCTTTGATACGAAAGCTTTTCTCTGTTCTAAAACTTAGAGGTTTTTCTTCTTCTGTTTTGCTAAATCCAACTAGCTCCAATGTTTTTTTCAGAAAAGAAGGGGTAAAACCAAATTTATGGACATTGCCTGGAAGATCAATCCCAAAAAGAAATCGTAAGGTGTTCTTCTGATTTGAGTAGCGCCTAAATCGTAGCTTCTTTACTGTATTAACTAAATGAGGGGTTTCTATATGTAATTCACCTTGTGGTTTCAATATTCTATACCACTCTGATAATAAATAGGGAAGTATTATGCTATCAAAATGTTCTAATACATGTGATGCTTCAATTTCCTCAACACTGTTATTATTATATGGTAAGTGACGAATATCTGCTCTCATATCGCTAATAGATTCTTCATATCTATCAATATTAACATATCCAGGTTTGTAGTATAATCCACAACCTAAATTCAATTTGGCCATTTTTTTATCTCATTTTTACTTTTGAAAAATAAATGGGCAATTTTTTCCCTTTTTGAGAGTTTAACATCCAAGATTGTTTCCTCAATTCGTCTCAAACAAAGGGGGGAGTTATGAAATTGACCTGTTAGATGAAAAGATACTGAATTACATCCTCCTTTACATGAACTTCCATAATAACAGCCTTGACAGTTTTTTCCCAAATCTTTTTTGTTAAAATGACGATTATACGAAAAAGAATTGGGATTCTCCCAGATATCAATAAAACTAAGGTTTCTGACATTCCCTTCCAGAAATTGGTCATTTCCCATAGAAAGACACCCTACTATTGATCCATCGGAGGTTATACCGACAGTAGAGATTCCTGCTGTGCATCCTGACCATTTTTTACCAGTCGGTAGTAAATAAGAGTTATAACCATAACAATGAGCACCAACAACAGGCATGTCTTCAAATTTATTTTTAATACTCTCAGATGCAATGAACATTGCAGAGGCGTAATATTCTTCTTTATCGATAACTAGATTGGGGTCAAGGTTACCAAAAGGTACCCCCACTTGAATTTGCCAATTAACGTTTTTATCAATCAAGATGTTTCTGAGTTTTGGTAGATCAAAAAAATTTTCTTTTGTTAAAGTGGTAATGACCGTAGTTTGAATATTACGCTCTGTTAAAAGATCGATTGCTTTTATAGCCGATTTATAAGCCCCCTTTTTTCTGATCATGTCGTGATTTTTTTCCATTCCATCTAAAGAAATACCAACGACAAGTGTTTCTAAACGGTCGATTATATCAATCTCTCTAGGTATCAACAATCCATTTGATACAAGTGCTAAGTCCATTCCCAAGTCTTTTATACATTCTGCTATTAAATGCCAATCTTTACGAACAAAAGGTTCCCCACCCATAAGACTAACTACATTACATTTTGTTTCTGCAAGTGCTTCACATAATATATAGCTTTCTTTCGTATTTAACTCATTTTCTCTCGCTATACCAGCACTAGATCCACAGTGCTTGCAGTTCATATTACATGCAAGCGTAATTTCCCAAATAGCACAATCTAATTCGTATATCTTCTCCACAACCTGATATCTGAACCACTGTATAAGACAATCCTTTTTTGTGGATAAATTAAGGATATTAAGTAAGGCTTATAATTATATAATGACTATCTATAACTCAGTAATTCTATTTACCTTTCTAGGTACTTGAGATAAATTACAATATTTATGTTTAGCCTTCTCTGAATACAATAGTGTTTCTCCATTATTTTTTATCATTAATTATTGTACAATCGTTAATTAGGAAAATTTCTATAAGATAATCTTAAGATGAAATTATCTTCTTAATTAATAATCATTTATTATAAAAAAGGAAATAGTTATCTAAACTCTATTATGTCTTGAAATAACTTCCAGATCGATATTATCCACTTCTGGTATCTTTAGTTGTTGTATTAAGAATTCAATTGGTTACTTCGATAAGAGGGATAGCATCAAACTCCTTTAATCGGTAGATAAAGCCATAATCATTGTTGAGGCTGCATGAAGTAATATAGCCCCCTTCTAGGGGAATTTGGAGTATATATTGTGTCTTCTGTTCTCAATCAAATTCTATGGGATTTAATCCTAGTTTTTTTTTATCTAATTAACTGGCTATAGAGAGTTTATTGATTGATTCTTAAACTCAATAGTAAAAATCCATTCGAATGAGTTGCTATTCTTTCCTTCGTAACCTCGGTGTCTTTAAATAATTCAACAACCCCGCATAAAAAATTGAGAGGGATAAAATCATTAACGCTAAAATCTCAAGAAAAGTATTAGTATCACGTTTCCCGATATAGGCTTCACTATAAACGACTTCTGCAAAGGTTTCGTTACCAATCGTTTCTTCTTCGAACATATAAATAGGGACATCATAATTTATCACATGGAACACGAGGGCACCCACTCCAGACAAAATTAGAATAAACACAAGAACTGATAGAATAAATACAAAGACACTTCTACCTTCCATATTATACCTCATCTCATTCTTTTAGTGGTTTAGCAATTAAGCAGTATGACTTAACTCTGTTATTTAAATGTTTCAATATTAGAATTTCTTTATTAATATAATTCAAAATAGAGAACTAAAAAGAAGAGAGGAGGAAGAAGATTTACCTAGGTTGATTATCTTTTGCGTTTATTTTCGCATGAAATCGTTTTTAGAGTAATAAGAATTGGAATTGCAACTAAAACGATAATAATATTTACAGGAGTACTTTCTGTGATCTGATTTCCCTGAAAACTAATTTTTGAGTAACCAACGTAGTCATTGCCAATTAGAAAAGTAATATTTGTATTAGGGGAAAGTGAATCTTCTAACTTAAAGGTAAAGGATTTGCTATCGCTATCAGCAGCTTCTATAGCCGATATTGTTACAGATGAACCATGATAAAGCACAGAAGTGAAATTATCCCTAAGAACATTCAAATCGGTAACAGTAGATAGTCGTGGACTCAGATTCTGCACATCAAGTTTTACAGTGACCGAATCACCTTCTGTATTACCTCCTGTGACAGATTTAACGTTGAGTACTAAGCGAGGGGTATTTTTTAACCAATAATCAAATGCGGGTTGAATATCTCTCCATAAAGCGTCAAAATTCTTTCCAGCTTCTGTAGGGGCAAAATATTCGTAGATACAATCCCACCGTTCAATCAGATGCGTGTTATTCTCTGATTCAACCTCAATGAAATCTACATAGGATCCATTATGATAGATTTCGAAAGTCATTGGTACAACACAACCCTGTTCTGCATACATCCAATCATCCCAAGAACCAGCACTGGTATAATCAACCGTGGCTATCGTGGCTTTAGCTCGAGACCCCAGGTAGCCTTCACCAAAGAATCTGTAGGGTAAGATGTCTTTTAGATCATTATAGATCTCAGTATACAAGAATGGTTCAGGCCAAACGGCAACCTCTGATGCCCAAGGAAAATAAGTTGCATTAATTCCTGAATGGAGCGAGATGGCCATAGCAAAAGACTTATCTTTCACAAAATCACAATAAGCCTGGGTTTCTGGTTCAGAGAATGCAGAAGTTCCTGGAAAACACTCATCTAATGTATTGCCTGTAGAACCAGTTGTACAAGTCGAGTCGTTCCAACGGTAGCCAAAATTCCGATTTAAATCAACACCTCCACGAGGATCCTCATTGATGAAACCATCGCCATCAGAGTCATTACCCTCAAAATACGTATATTGGAACACCCATTCGCCTCCTGATTTTTTATAGACATCATATCCTGAGACAATTCCATCTCCATTCACATCTTCAGCGGGATCTTCATCGAATTCACCATCATTGTCATCGTCGAACTGACGTAAATTCTTCCGTAACCAATAATCACTCGGAAGGGTTTCATTTCCAAGCACATAGTGCAAACCATCGGGATTAACGTCAGGAATGACAAAAATTTCTTCAGAATCAATGTACTGAGTGATTTCTTCATGTGTTCCGTAGTTATTTACCAACCGATGGAGAAATCGAAGTGCAGCTTCAACTGTTATCTGTTCACGTGAATGTTGATGGGAAACAATCATCGTACCTGCTTTAGGGAGGGGATTTTGTTCATTAGTCACTCTCACACAATAGATTGCCCGACCTTCAATACTATCACCGATAGTAAAGAGATCTATAATATCTGGGGCCGTATCATTAAGGAGCTCTAATTCTTCGACTACTTCAGGGGGAGTGTGGAACTTGTTTGGATAAATCAAAGAGACATTTGGCCAATCCCTTACAAGAAGGAGATTTTGTGCCATTATTGTATAATCAACGGCGCTGACAGGAGAAAAACTGCCACAGAAGGTTAGAAAAAAGCATCCAAGGACAAAATACGATTTTTTTGTCATCTGAAAAACCTTCAGCGTATTCTGAATAAAGTTGAGTTGATATTTTTTTATAGTATACATAAGGGAAGTCAATTTCATATGAGATCGATTAATTGACAAGCTGTCCTTATTGAAAAACTACTTCTGTGGAGTAACTACCTTAGTAATTATGTCACGAATTTTCTTCCCCTCTTGTTTATCGTATTTTGCTAAAAAACGCTTCCAATAATCGACGGGTATGCCAACTAAGTCAATCAACTCTTTCAAGATAATATGCATTTCAATGATTAAATCAGAATTGTTTTTCAAAATGGCCTCGTCACCAGGTCGTCGTAGGGAGCTTCGAGTAGTTGTCAGAACGTCAATAGCTACTTCATTGAGTTTCACATTTTTATCCTGCGCAAACGAGATCTCTTTAAATTCATGTTTTTTAGCAAAATTCATTGCCTCGAGATTAGCTGCTAAGACAGTAAAACCAGTTGTGTCACTTTTGATGTAGTGAAAAATAATATCATCTTTAGGGACTCGATCCAGAAGGAAGGGGCCCAGCTGGGTGAAATTGATTTGTTTCATCTGATCAAACGATATTTGATAGTATTTCACTTAAATTCACTCCTAAGCTGGAAAAAAAAGAAAGAAGAGGTTAGGTGAAAAAGATAGATGAGGTGAAAACTGGCACAAGTCACCAGTTTCATTGGATTAATTTCGTCAATAGCTTATAAAAGTATCTATTGGATTAATTTTGAAAAATGATGGAGAGGTTCTTATTATTAGAAAACTAAGTTCTGAATTGCTTATATGATTATAATACCCCTAAATATTTGAAATACGTACTTCTGGGGAAAATTACAGTAGCCCCTCTTCTCGATTTTATCCTCAATGTCTTCGAGTCCTGTCAGATGTCTGGAGGATATTGACTCTGATTATATTGATAAATTGAAATAAATATAGTGTTTTAACCAGTGTCCCATAAGTAAAACTTCATATAATCTTATGTCCCAAAGGTTAGTTAGGTAGATACCTCAATGAAAAAGCCAAAAAATTCAAAAGGACGATATATTAAGACTGGGAGAGCTAAAAAGGTGCGGATGAGATTGACCTTAGCTGAGAAAAGATTGATAGAGGAGACAAGGAGGCAAAATAAAGTGAGATCCATCCCTAAGGGGGAATTACAAGCATTCTTCAGGGGTGACAACTTTGATGAGTTTTGGCTGGACTTGTTACAGAGAGGATGGGTGAATGAGCAGATTGGTGAGGTCATTCTTGTCAATGAGAGGGGAGAGGATTATTCACTCGAATTCGTGCATCTTTATGGATCTGTGTTAAAGTACGATTTTTCAGATTTATTAACCACTGGAGAAAGGAAAGAATAATGTGTAATACCAATGATCAAGAAAATATTGCGAGAGTGGAGAAAATTGCTCTTTCCATTACCCAAGAATTAATCACACAAGGATTCACGACAGCAGCAGAAGTCGGGGATCTAGAATGTGATCCTGAAACTGGTGAGTCGTGGCAATGGATTCCTATCCGTATGGATAACAATCTAGAAATCTCTCTGACTTATACACCGAGCGATAAAAGAATATTTCTTAATTTATTGGGGTTAAACACCTTGGACCTTTATCAACAGTTTGAAGAGAAAAGGGAGGGAACTACCGCTCGTCTCGAAGGGGCTCCTTTTCCTGAAGATGTTTGGGCCTCAATTTCGATCAACACTTTCAAGGTCTGGTTGGATTTCAATGATTTTCGAGCCCACTTTGAAGATATTAGGACTAATCTTGAAGAAGTTACTGCTGAGGCAATCTCGAATACTATCTCGAAACTCGTTTGTCACCAGCAAGAAGTTCAGCTATTCAACGCTCAAGCCGAAGAAATAGGCTTAAAAATACCTTGGGCGTACTTTTATCACAGGACTCATTCTTATCGTGATCCAGGGGAACATATCTTTCGAGTCTGCCTCATTGGAACCCTAGATAACGTGAGGTCAGCAAAAGCTGTAGATCTCATGTTAAAAATAGCTAGAAAGTATGGCTGTGAAGCAAGATCTCATACATTCAATATCTCGGAACCTACAGGAGATGAAGATTATTGGGAATTCCCTTGGGATTATTCCTGCATGTATTCTTATTGGATTGACGATGATTCCCAGGACTCTAGTTGGCACGGCATTATTGATCAAGAGGCATTATGTGAAGACCTCGAAAGAATTGCTCACATAGAAGGAGAATTTATTGTTCTAAGCGATTATATTCTTGCAGCAGTGTCACGAGAGATTGAAAATCCTCATCGATTTACTCTTGATACTCTCTGGCTTCATTACGATCCACTCCTCCGAGAGTCATATTTTGTTATAACTGATCGAACGACAGGTGAACAGTATCCCCTTGGAACACAAAGATCTTCCACCTCTAGCGACCGAATCATTCTTACCCCTGATGAATGGAATGTATGGCGTGATAATTATCGAAAGTTTCTTAGCGGTACTTTTCAGCTTTTAAAACGAACTCCTCAAGATAAAGAGCGTTTTTTTCAAGTTCTGAAGAAAAAAGGCTTCGATATAGATAAGTACCGAAAAGAATTTGGTATCTAGTAAGCTGGATAGATAGGGATATCTCCCAGAACTCTAAGTTGGTCGATAGCTGCAAGATCCCCTTTTTCTTCCAGTTTCACAAGTCTGTTTAATGCGTCTTTGAACTGGCCTTCAGCTATTAATTGGTTTACCTACTGTAACTCCTCTGATCCCGTCATTGTATATCAGATTTCATTATTTATGCTACCATATAAATAATTGATCAACTTCGGATCTTTAACAATTTAAACCTTTTTTTAATTTCGACAGTATCATTATCCTGAATATCCCTGGAGTTTTTTAGCTCCTTTCTTTTCGAGTAGCTTGATCGTGTTCAAAATATCCATTACAACCAGAATAACTTGATTTCTCTCTTGATCAGATGATTCTGGTATTCTGAGTACATTTTGGGCTACTTCTTCCCATTTATCCCCTAGATTCTTGTAGTAATCCCCCAATTCGATCAAAGAGTTATCATTACATATTTCTGCAGACTCTAGCAAAAATTGTGAATATATGTATCTAAAAAGACCCCCACCTGTTCCATATTCAGAGATAAATCCTGCTATTTCATTGCATCTATCTTGAAGAACTGAATTTTCTAAGTCTGCTAACTTATCCAAACTTTGGGAAAATTTACTAATTGCATCAAGACCATTAATCATCCCAAAAATGCGCATTATCCGACTTTTTTTCTGGATATTCTTTCCAGTCTTCTGAATTGCAATCGGTATTACATCCTTAAAATCTGGGACTTCTTCCTCTCTTGGAAATGAAAATTCATAGATAAAATTTCTTGGATCCATCCAACGACTGTATGAATAATTTCTAGCTTTAGTTAAGTCTTCCAAGGTAATTTCTTTTAAATCAGAGAAGTGGGTATCAGCAATATGGACTATAGAATTTTCAGAATTGTGCCCAGCTACCACAATTGTATGTTGTCCAAAATGAAATCCCTCAGGTAACTCTTGATAAGGCAAGAAAGCCATATCTACGTTTATTGCTACAGGTAAGTCATTTTCCAACATCTCCTTGAGACGTTGCCAACCCTCTTCTTTATTAGTTGTAGTAAATTTATTCAATCCAATGTTCAGTAGATTACATAGATTGTCTTCAAATTTATATTGACGTCCACCAATTATAGACATCTCTCTTCCGAGTTTTCCATAACCTAATCCTAGACCACTACCTAACCCAAAAATCATTGCTTCACTCGTTTTCAATCCATGAAATTCGAAAACATCTCGAATAGCTGAGGAAGTACAATGAACTCCAGGAATATGGTTAAAATTAGGAATTATAGATTTATTTATTTTAGTATTTGCCATGTTTAATAACTCCAATCGATTATTATCAATTAAAACCTTCTTCATACTCCAAATTGTTTATGATGTGACTTGAATTCATATTCCACTCTCTATAAAACTCATAGTTTTCCGTGTTTGCTTATGCAGGGTTTTGATATTGAAATATATTTTACATATCCTCATTTCTTTTTATTAGCTTTCATGGTCTTGAGTATATCCATTAACCATTCCTCCTCAGCCTCTACAAAGGACAACGGTCTTGTGAATAAGGCAACTATATGTTGAATAACAGTTTCGTGATAGATCTTCGACCCATCCATTTGATATCCATATGCTCCTGGTTTGCTAAATTCCTCAATCTTATCTTTTAAAATCGCTTTTCGTTCTTGAATCTGCGTGATACGTTGTCTAAATGCTTTAGTCAACAGCTCATATGACAAAATTCCAGAGAAGGCATAAGCAATATCAAAAGGGTCGATTATTTTTTCAGGATTTGCTATTACGCTATAGATCGCTTTTTCAAACTCTCTCTCTCCCTCCTCAGTTATTTTGTAGAAAATTTCTTTGATAGGAGGACTCAAATTATCTTTTCGATGTGAAATAGTCTCCGAATGCGCATATCTGTTTTTTTGTAGCTTTTTCAAAGCATAATATACACTAGATTTTCCAATATTTGTCCAAACCCTCATTCCCCTTTGTTCGATCGTTTTTTCAAGCTGTAATCCAGTTACACCATTCTTTTCTTCGATGAGCAGCCCCAATACTGTAATATCGTTCAGAGTTAGTTTGGTGCCCTTAATACTCAAGATTATTCCCTATTCTAATATTAGATTTGGTTTATATAAAAACCTTTTCCTATAGATATATCTGTTCTAATATTAGAATAGGTGACCAAACAAATTAAATAGAATATTGCATCAAAAGTGGAAATATGTAAGAGATTAAACCTTTGGAATAAGTGGTACTTGTCGTGTGTAAGCTGCAGAATTATAATACATGCAGATTTTTTCAATTTTATCTATTGGTATACCAGTAGTACTGCTTATATCTGTACCTGATAGGCCTTGTTCCAAGCGAACCAAAATTCTGTCAACATCATTAACAGGCAAGTCAAAGAAATACATATACTTATTTTCGACGCCAGGTATCAGATCAGCTTTTGATAAGTTTTGAATAGACTCTGGAAGCCCAAGATGTTCTGCTAATTGAAATATTTGGGATCGATAAAGACCCCCTAAAGGCATTAAATCTGCGCAGTGGCCATGGCCCCATTTAGTGAATAATCCTGTTGAGAGCTCCGTTTTATTAATTGTCCCCACTAAAAATCGATTTTCTTGTTCTGCAGTTAAATATGCAACAGCCATTTGCAGCCTTGATCGGAATTTATTCAGAGATACAATTTTTTGGATCCATTTTTCTCGTTCTGAATCTACTTTTCCAACCATGCTATAGGTTTTTTCTTCAATCTCTTTTTTGGCTGTGCTCTTTAACAATGAGTAACTAAGTGGCTGATATAATGAAGGAATATCTCGAACAGATCCTGGGATAAGGTCTTTTGGCTCGAAATTCTTAAGTATTGGTTCTATATCACAGTGGACAATATTTTCTTCTGCTATTTCTAGAAATTCTATAGATTTTTCAAGCGTTTCCTTATGTTTTTCAAAATACTTATTGGTTCTTATAAGTAATTTTACTGCTTCTTTACCTAATGCATCAAGCGATAATTTAGAAACAACTGTTGAGTCCATATGACCAGAGAATAAAATTAAGACACCTTCTACTCCCCTTTCTTCTTTAGATGTCTCAATGAATTGAATAATTCTTTCCGTAATCTTCATCATGTCTTTACTAATATCAAGTTCTTCCAAAATTTTACACCATGTCACTAGATTTTTTTAAGCTAGCAGTAATAATATTTAGTATTTTTTACTGGTAAAATAGTTTATTTACAATTACTTATTCTGAGATATGAAAAAAGAAAAGTATTTTTCTGTATTGCCACCACAAATAAAGTTTCTTCAGTTTTTTTATAAAAATATAGATACAATATCTTATCTCTTTCCTTTAATATCTGCATTTTTACATCTGTCACGGTTTTATATTGACTTTACTCATACTTTTTTATATTTAATACCTTCTAAAAATCTTTTAAAGTTCCTAAACCAATAACCAGAAGAAAATAGAACATGTTATCCTATAATATTTCTCCTTAGATAACTTTTAACACAAAAGCTAGGAAAGAAAGATAGAAGCCACTAAAAACAAGTAAAATCAGGGAGATTGGAACAAGTCGAACCATGAAATACTTAAAATTTAATGGGCGTCCCTCTTTTGTCAAGATAGAGATTGCTAGAATGGAAGCAGCACTTCCAAATGGAGTTAATCCCCCTCCAAATGCACCTGCAAAAACCAAGATAAACCATAAAAAACGCGGGTTATTTACAACATAAGGCTCATTTATATCAGAAACAATGGGGATTAAGGCAGCAGTCACAGGGATATTATCAAGGATTCCACTAAATATTGAAGCAATTATAAGAATTAAAAATCCAGCAAAAAATAGATCTCCACCACTTATTTCCTTGAGAGAATTCGCAATATCTTCAAGAACATGAGTGTCTTCAAGAACACCTACTAAAATGAATAGTCCCGCAAAGAAAAGCAAGGTATCCCATGAAAGCTCACGTATAAGGCGATGCTCGTCACTCCTCGTTAAAACTATCGCTAGAATACCTCCCAAAATGGCAATCACACCTATGGGGAAATCTAACGGTTGGGAAAGAACAAAACCGACGATTGTTACCAGTAGTGATACAGCTGCTAAGTAAAACTTCCTTCGATCCTCTACAACACCCCACTCATCAAGAGAAAGGATCTTCTGTGTATCTACACCATTTTTGGTAACACTTCCTATTGGAATCTTTTCAGGTGGAAAAGCCCATTTTAAATAAATGATTGTAATAGGAATTGTAATAATAAGAAATGGGATAGATACAAAAATAAAATCAATAAATCCGATGTTGCCTGCATCTGTTGCTCCAACCATTATTGCAGGTAACGAGCTGACAAGAGTAGCCATACCTGCGAGACTTGTTGCAAGTACAGCACTAAGTAAGAAAGGAGTAGGATCGTAATCTAATCCATTACAAACTGTTATGATCATCGAAGAAACTAAAATCATTGCAGTCACATTTGCTAGAACTGTAGATAAAGAAAAAGTGAGAAGAAAAGTAAGCGCAAACAGAGGAAAAATCTCCCCCTTAGAAATTTTCAACATCCGAATTATTAACCAATCAAAGAGTCCAGTTTCTGAGGTTGCAGCTACCAAGATTGACATACCAAAAACTACTGCAAGAACTTCCCACTCCATATATTCATCAATCACATGCATCCAGCGGAAATCTTCCAGTAGAAGAAATGCCAAAAATAATGACACTGAACATGCTACTAATATGATAGTTAGTTGTAGATGATGGTATTTAGCCACTAAAAGGAATGTTCCAACGAAAATCAATGAAAAAAGAATCATATTACCTAGATGAGGATCTCTAGGATATGAAATCAAAAATAGTCCTAATAACAGAACCAGAACAACGATAAAGAATAAGTCAAATAGATGATGACTTCTAAGCCATTGATGGTCCAATAACCGAGGATAGAACTCTTTTTCCCTCTTTTCTTTTAGAATGATTTGATCTCTTTCCTCTGTCATTTCCCTACGCTACAACCTAACTTTAAATTATGTTTAATTCGAAATCTATGTAATTCAAACCTAAAATTATAAGAGTATGAATGGCTTTTTATTTCATTATTATTTGTAACTTTTTATAAACCTTGATAAACATAAGTAGAGCTATTTCTTCAAGAATTTTTTGGCTGGTATTTTTCTCCTATTTTATGCAGCTATTCTTCATTGTTTCTCGAGTTCATTGCATCTAAATCATAAAATAAAAAGAATCCTGAGAAATCAGAATTATAACACAAAAAGTTAAGTAATAAATTTGTCTTAAAAAGCCTAAAAACAACGTTAACTGAGTCTATTTTATACAGACGTTAAAATAAATTGAGATTAGGAACATGGTATATTGATAAAAATGTTCAGATCTTTAATTAAATAATTCTTAAAGAAAGTTAGTTTCGTGTGTAATCATGGAGAAGTAAAAATGACTGCAGAAGACAAACTGAGAATTAATCCAGCTCATGTTAAATCAAAAATCATTGAGTTTATAAGTTCCACCATTGAAAAAAGAGATATTGAAGGTCTTCTTATTTTATACAGGGATTGTATTGAGGTAATCACAAATGTTTTTCTTGCAAAAGAAATTGTGGGAAGAGAAAATGTCAAAATCTTAGTAACTAAAGGAAGATTCCTTAATAGGCAACCCCGTGAAGACATGAACCTCGCTACAATTAATAAGTACTTAGATTTACCACCTGAGAATATTGTCTTCGCAAATAAGGAAAGAATCCTCAAAGAAATTAGAGAAATCTTCTCTAAAGATTATGCAGTCAAATCAAGATTTATTGTTCCTGAACCTGTTCCCGCCCTTAATTACAACCTTAGCTACCTCCTACTACGTGATATGGCAAGTCGTGAAATTGAAAAAAAGACATATGCCCCTCCAGTGAAAAAACCTTCATCACAAAGAGAAAGATTTTTCCAAAGAGCTATTGCTCATCATAAAAGCCAAATACGCTTAGGTATTCTCCTCGCTTTCCTTTTGGCTGAAAGTGAGAATAGATCTGTTATCGGATCCCCAAACAAAACTGAATGGTTATTAGGATTATTTACAAAATTTGGTACTTATCACGCTTGTGATTTCCTACCATTAGCTGGCCTCTATCGAACCCAAGTCATACAACTTGCAGAGTATCTAGGGTTTCAAGAATATTTCACCACTAAAATACCTCAATCACCGTCTAGCTTTGAATATTTCTTTAATCTTCCTCCAGAGGAGGTTGACCGAATTCTAATACGATTGGAATCTGACTTCTCAATAGATAAAATTTCTGAGGAAACAGCTATTCCTTTAGAATCCATCAAAAAGGTGAATTATTATTATCTAACATCGAACTATGCAAGAACAGTACCATTGATACCTGAGTATTGATTCTTGAGGTGAAAACCAAGTGAGAACACCTCAAAATTGCTGTAAGTGCAATAAATCTTTTTATGCTAGTTATAAAGGAAAATATTATTGTCCTATGCATCTTAAAGAAAGATTAGCCAAAGAAAAAAAAACGATACCCAATGAAGGCACGAATGAAGATTAAGATAGAATTTTTCAGTGAATTCTTGAACCTTATATTCATTCTTGAGGAAAATTCCAATATAAGAGGAGGAAAAGGTTTTTTCAAAAAGAAAGTTTCTTAAGAAATCACCATAAATTCATAATATATCAGATAGAGATTTCATTACACCATGGAGATGTCTTTATTATGTCCACTGACGATATTCTTTTTGAGATGCCTCACTTCTCACAATATAAGATTGTTGTTGCTGGTGATGCGTTAGTAGGGAAGACTCAGTTAGTCTCTGTATTTACTGGAAGGGATTTTGAGCATAAACCAACTGCAGGGGCTGATATTTCATTTTTGAAACTTAAGAGCTCTTCAAGCGATCAAACGACTACAGCCATTTTTTGGGATTTATCTGGCCAACCTGCTTTTGATAAGGTACGTCCCCTCTTTTACGAGGGTGCCCATACTATTATGTACATATTTGACGTTACAAGAAAGTCTACAGTCTTATCACTCCCAAGTTGGGTAAGGGAAGCGAAAAAAATTCTCCCTGACAGTCCAGCCGTCTTGGTTGGAAATAAAATTGATTTAAAGAAAGAACGTGAAGTCAATGATGACATTGGATTGAAATTTGCTGATAAAATGAATGCAACTTATTTTGCAACTTCAGCAATTACAAATCAAGGTGTCGGTACAGCTTTTGCCTCAGCTATTCGCAGAGCCGTTTATTATCGTGATTCTTTAAAATGAAATCCTCTATAAAATAACTAATAAGCTAATCAAAATCTTTTAGAAGATCTGCAATCCTACTATGTACATTTTTGAGCTTGTTGGAGCTCAAAAGGTCAATGTATTGTATGATTCTCTCACCATTAATGAAGGAAATCTTCCAATTTGAGGGATATGGATCGCATATGATCCCTTTCTGAGCTAAATCGCGCGCGAGCCCACTGATATGCTTAATTAAAGAGGGATGCATCTGAGCAGGCTCTCCAGGAGCCTCGGTGGTCATTAACACGGGATAAAACCTTGAAAAAGTTTTTATATGGGCTAATCCGACAACTTTAGGGATTATAATTTGAATTTCTTCGTTTTCCAACTGAAATTGCAGATTTTGAAATTCATTAACAAAATCCTGCCTGGTTAAGTAATGAATGATTAAAGCTGAAATTTCGCGATTATAATATGGCTTTATAATTATTGAACCAATTTTGTCAAAAGAAAAACTCCAACCAAATAGAACACTACTACCTCCTGGGTACAGTTTTGTTCCTCTCATTCGAGAACCTAATTTTTTGCTTATTTGCCCTATGGCTTTATCACTCAAATTTTTACCTTTAGAAAATGCAATAATGCTTTCAACCAAGTTGAGACTTTTTTGCAATGCCCCAGATGAAATTTGGTTCTTATATTCAGGAAATAAAAAAAATGAGATTTGGGACATTGTCTTGAAATTGATTCTGCAGAAGTAAAATTATAAAATCTTTCATTTCAAGATCTTAAATAGATCTTTCAAATGAATAATTATTCTAGCATCAAACCCAATCTGCAGAGTCTATTTTTGTTGGAAGATATGTTCCAGTCATAAATCGCCAATTTTTCCCCGCAAGTGCTTGTATCTCTGCTTTCTTTCCTGTTTCGGTCATTATTCTGATTTGTCTTTCCCATTCGGGGCGAGACTTCACAAAATCTTCCTGAAGTAGATCCTCTGCTCGTTTCATGTCATTTTCTGTCATTTTAATAAGAACAGATTTGGGTATAGAATATTCCTTGATATCCGAAGGTAATAATCCTAACCATCGAATGTCTGGAACAGCTAACTCCACGCTCTCAAAACTTAAGGCTTTACTGCCAATTGAATATACTCTAAGAATATCCAAACCATAAGGATCGGCATCTAGGAATCCCAAAATTGGAATGCTTAACTCTTCGTGAATTTTCTTGATAAACATTCGTGTAGCCATATCTGGTTGACCTGATGCTGTTATTAGGATACAGGGTAAGTAATTGAAGAATTTATCTTCTGCTAAGTCTTGGAAAACCGCATCCTTCTCAATGACAAGTACAAATTCAGCATCGCTCTCAATATTATCAACCTGATCTAGCATGGGGGTAATAGCATGCCCTCCCAATCCTTGAGTACAATCTATTAGATCCCCTCCTTCTGTAAATGACATTCTACCAATTACTTTTCCTTTAGCTGAAGCAATTACATTTAATGAATTTCGAGAAACACGTAATAATGCCCCCAGGTCTTCAATTAATCCATCTGATACTCGTTGATTATCGAATAAGTTGACATCCCGGTAAAATAAGTGCCGTTTTGTAGCATGTTTGTCAGTTTCTAAAATTTCGCTCACATATCGCATTAATCCAGTTAATTGAACCACACTCTTAACGCTACTAAGGTGACGAAACTGCTTATCGACAACATGACTACCAAGAAGTACCATTTTAGAATTATCATCATATCCGACATTTTCGGAACTTCGGGATGGTATACGAAACGCTGCTCCTTTGGGGTCTTCAGCTATTTCCTCTAAAAAATCTCTCGCGACTGTCTGTAATCGTTTTTTTGTTTCCTCAGGAACTACATTATCCACCTTAAGAACGGACACTGGTAAATCGACTTCATCCAATGTCATCATTTTTCGTAACTCTCGTACTTTCGAAAGATCGACCTTCCGTCGGATTTGTAGTACAACCTCCTCTGATTTTGCTAGCTGCCATAATGAGTTAAGATTCGTTTTTTTAAGCTCTTCAAAACGCTTCGCTTTCTTTGGGCCAAAGAAAATTAGGAAAGGTTGTTTTGCTTTTAACCCTAGTTCTTTTTTTACGAATATTCTTATGGCATTAAGCGATCCATCTTTTTCTATATCAGCTTCAATGACCTTATTAGTGAAAGAATAATCCTCAATTGTGGCTTTTATTGATTGTTTTTCAGACACGAATAATTCATCCTATTCTTTTGACATATATGCATCCAATCGTCCAACAACGTCTGCTTTTCTCCTAAGTCTTACATTAGCCTTAATTTGCTTGATTTTAGCTGCTGATAATCCATAAATTTGCTTCAAATCATCTTCTGGCCAGTAGAGGAAATCTATAATCCGTGAAATTCCTCTTTTAACCAGCTCTTGAGCAATTGGAATAGGTAATCCAGCTAATCGTACAATTGGATTCTCCAAATCTTGAATACACGCATTTATCAACTTTTTGGGGACAACCTCTTCAGGAATAAAGTTATATCTCTTAAGATGGAAGTAGAGATCTTCAATATTATCAATTCCAATATCCTGTAAGGAAGTAATATATTCTTCAGGGATCCTAACAAAATTCTCGATAGGTGTCCCCAAATTCTTTTTTCGTTTCAAAGAACCAAGATTAATTTTTCGGTATTTTGATATCTCATACCGTTTTATTTCAAGTAATTCTGCTAAGTCGTCTTTAGGCCAAAATATAAACTCAATCGTTGAAGTGATCCCTGCATTATATAATAAGGCGATCTTCTGCGGAAAGTTTTCCTGTACATTGGGCAATATGGCAACAGGTTTTTCAAGAACCCGTTTCACGGTTTCAACAGGTTTAACAAGTGATTTTGATAATCTTTCTGTATCTAACCGGAAGTACAAGTCAACAATGTTATCAATCCCAAGTTTATGAATTTGGTCTAACTGCTTTGGAGTAAACGCTCGAAGAGATGATAATTTCACGCGAAATTCTGTGTCAGTTTTTTTATGAGTAATGATATCTACTAAATTTATTGATTTTTTTGCTGTACGATATTCTTCTTCTGAAATAATACCCATAGGATCTTCTAATTGGGAAAAATCAGTCTTGATCAGTTGGGTAACAGATGTTATACCATTGAATGCTAACGGAGTAACGTATTGAGGAGGGAGTAAAGCATAATAAGCCAAAGATGAGTTAAGAGCATCCTTTAAATTAGCCAATCGAGATTTCAATTGATCAGAAACTGGGATCGTTTCCAAATCAACAAATAATAAGTCTTCTAACACTTGAATTCCGTGTTTTTCAACTTCCGCTAAATCAATATACCCCGATTCAACATAAGTTTGAAGAGGAGTATCAGCTTCGGTAATTTCTCCAGTAGCTTGGAAATCGTATTTTTTCTTAAGGTTAATTATTTCAGATGGATCCATTCCTATTAATTTAGCTAAAGCATTATTTGGAGTGAAATACCAGTCAGAAAGAGTTGTCACTCCGTTCTGTGATAATTTCCGTAAATCATTCAAGGGAAGCTCTTCAGATAATCTATTAATGGGAGCTCCAAGAATTTCATAAATCATCTCTATTTCGTCATTGTCAAATTCTTTTCCATCATGTAGGATTAATTCTTGTATAGAAGTAATATTCTTATCTTCTAATTCAGAAATAACTTTAGATGGAAGTATATCTGAGAAATTATGTAATGAAATCATCTCATCTTCTAAACACTTTATGACTTCTGGCATTTTGATTCCTGTAACTAATCCCCGAACTTTGGGTGATGTAGTACCTAATTTTTCAGCGAGTTCTCTAATACTTTTGTCAAAGAGTTCTCCAATACGCTTAAGTGAATGTTTTTGGAGTATATGAATCCAATCCAAAGAAATTTTAGGAATAAAGCAAATTGGAATTGCTAAAAATTGAGCTATTTCAAGAAAACTAATGGAATCTAATTTAGTATATAATTCAACAGGATCACTTTCAAGTATTGCTTCAATTCGTTCCGATGAAGTGGAGTACACGTCTTGTAATGTCTCAATTCGTTTTTGTTTCAGTTTTTTGACACTTTCACGATCGGGGCCTAGTACCAAACCGAGGGGTATAGCCATAATAGAGAATAATCGTATCCATCTGTCTCTATCAATACGTACTTTCTTATCTCCTTCTTTTTTAAGAAATATGCCCTCACTGGGGTTAGTTAGAAGATCAAAAACAGTTTTTATTTCCGCTTGATGTAAAATAGTGAGATATTTTTGAGGAAAATCAAGTCTATCAATTGATAATCGTTTTAAGAAGGTTAAAATTGCATTGATATTAATTGAATCTTGAATAGCCTTTATTCTAGCTGATGGCAACTTTGTTCGAGCCTCGAGTTCATCTTGAGACTCCATCATTAAATCTAAAACCGTTCTAATTTTCTCTTTTCGCAAAATGTCATTTTCTTCTTGTGTAGAAACTGGATTGATCTCTATTGGCATATCTAGAACAGTTTTTGCATCTATTATTTCTTGCCAATCTATATCGCTATCAACAAAGGTCTTAGGTGTAGCAACATAGTATAAATCTGCTAGACTCTCTATTCCCAAACGAGCAAGTTTTCTAATGGTATTTCTATCGAAAAGAGAAACTCGGGCTAAAGGAACCATCTTCTCCTCTTTAATTGCCTTAATGTTAGTGTAATTAATCTCTTCTTTCATTGTGATCACTTGTTTAAGATCGAGATCTAGAATATTAGCGATCTGATCATCTGGGGTTGTCAAAAAGTCAAAAATAGTTAAAATCTGCTCATCAGCTAATAATTGCAGCTGTTTTCGAGGGAGACCTTCAAGAATTGATACTGAGGTTTCTGTCGATTCACGCAACTGGACAAGATTTATCTTCTTTCTTAAATTATCAACATTCTCGGCGGGTGTTTTTAGAATTTCAGAAAGTTCTTCTTCAGATGTTATTAAGAATCGAATAATAGTGTCAATCCTTTTTTTAATTAAATTATCAATGTATTTGGCTGCAATTACTCCATTAAGGAAGGTTATTGGAAGTTCAAGTGCCGAGATTGCTTTCTCTACATAGCTCCAATCAAGCTCATCATCCTCATCTAGCATATCTTCTGAGGCTGTAAAATAAAGATCTTCTACAGTTTCAATACCATAACCTAATAATGTTGAGATTGTTTTACGATTGTATCCACAAACGTTTTCTAATGGCATCCCATGTTCTTTTATCGCTACAGACTGTTTCAACTCTTCAATACGTTTTAAAGACATTGGAAGTATTGATTTCAACTCATTAGGAGGCCAATAGATCAGTTTGATTATTTGATCAATTCCACTACTGGCTAATTTTTCAAGACCTTCATGAGAGATATGAATTGATGACTTATCAGAACTACTTCGTAACTGAAGCATTGCCACTGGAGTTTCAAGGATCCGTTGATACCTTTCAATTGTCTTCCACCTCACACCCATTACCCCAAAAGTATCTTTTCGTGCATAGAAGTATATGTTTTCAACAGTTGGGTATCCTTTAGCAATTAAGGATTTCATTTCCGTGGCAGATAAAACACCCAGATCAACAAGTGGCATACCAGGATTGAATTTAGAGAAATTAGATAACATATTATCAACAAAACTTTCGTCTCGACCAATTATTTTTGCAATACCTGATCTTGACCAACTAATCAAATCAATAAAGGAGTTCACATTTTTACTATGGAGGCTAGCAACCCATCTAGGTTTGATCTGAGGGAATTGTGAAATTGGGGTGTGAAAAAGTGCATCCAGTTGTGTTATATCGCGATTAGAAAGATTGATCTTTTCTATTATATTATTTGAATAGGGAAGATTGTAATAAATTTCCTGAAGACTGAGATCTGACTGAAGCAACTTTTCCGAAGATTTACTGTCCAAATTACTTGCCAACACAGAGACAGGAAGGCTTTTAGAATCAATAAGAGCTTTAATTTCATCGGGGGAAATTTTACTTTTTGTTTTTTCAATGAGCTTATAAGACATACCCGTTTTTCGATGTAAATCAGCATCAGGCCAGATTAGAAAATCAATAACTCGTGAAACTCCTAAGTTATGAAGTGTTCGATAATATTTACTTGGAATAGGAAGAAAACAAATGGGGACATTTAAGAGATCAAGTAGTTCCTCTATCCTATCATGAAATGTCTTGGGTTTCAATGTATACTCTGATAAAGTCTCCTGTAATTCTTCTAGACAGAGGATATGCTGAGAATCTAGCTTATTACGCTCTTCTGGGGTCAAAAGAGGGATAGGTGTTCCATAGGTTCTTTTAATTGTTTCTAGGATCTGAGGGTCCATATTCTTTAGCTTCAAAAGGCTCATTGATGGATAGCGTATGAAATCATATACTGTTTGAATTCCTTGATCCTTCAATTGACCTTCTAACTCTAGATCAAGCCACCAGGCAGCTTTTGTGGGAGATATTTCATGTTCTTGCTCAATTTGCTCTAGAATTTCGTCTTGTTTCATGGAAATAAGATGAGGTACAAAATCACGAATAATTTGTAAGTCTTTTTCATTTGTTAACAGAAAGTCAATAAATCCTTTAATTTCAAGACGATCCAAATCTGGTATCATTGCTTCTTGAAGAGCAGCAACTTTCAAGTATGCGCTCTCTTTATTTAACTCCTTAATCTCTTCGTCTTGACCTTTTTTCGAGCGCAGTATCAGATTTTCTACTAATTCTGGTATATCAGCCAATTTCTCAGTTGGAGTTTGTAAAAATTCATTGATTTTTGAAATATTTCTTCCTCTTAAACGTGGTGTGACACGATAATCCATCCAATCAAAGGTTGCAGCACCAATTACTTTCTCTGCATCAATATATCCTTCTTTTATTCCATTTTTGATTTCTTTTTTAACGCTTTCAAGTAATAGAACTGATAAATTTGTAATTTTAGAAATTTTTTCTGGGAATGCAATCATATAATCCAAAATATTATGAATCTTTTCTGATTTCAGACTTTTCTCCACTTTATCAGTTATCCAAGGAAATAATCTTAAAGTGTAAGTTTTTCCTGGATTTTTTGCTAGATGCTCATGTATTGCTTGTTGTTTTGCCTCATAAATCAATTTTTCAGGAAAACTCTCTACTAACCGTAGTTGTGAAATGGGGGTGGCAAAAAAATCTAGAGACGATACAATCCATCGTTTATTTAACGCTTTATGAATACGTAGAGTATTTCGATATTTAATAAAATCATCCTCTATCGATTTGGAGAAAATTTCAAACTCACGCATTGAGGGGGCCTTATTTGCCCTTTCTTGACTAGTCACTGTCGCACGTTTTATCTCTGCTATTCGTTCTAGCGACAATCCAGTAATATTACTTAATTCCAATGCAGGAGCTCTTAGGAACTGATAGATTGTTTGAATATTATGCTCAACGAGAGTTACATAAGTTTGCATTGGCAGCCACTCCCCAATACTTGAAATTAAAGGGCTAGGGGGAAAAGTGCGACGAACTAATCTTGGTACTGCAGAAGCCAATGCTTTTTCGAGCTTTGATATCTCCTCAGTAGAGTGTAATAGAAAAGGGGTCTCTGCTACATCTAACACTTTTGATAAGTTGCGAAGAACTTTTGGGGCAGCACTCTCAAACCGTGATTGTCTTTGTTTCTCTCTACGTTCTCGCTCCGCTCGGCCTAAGTGCTGACTTAAACCACGAGCTAATTTCTTCAATACGCGAATTATTTCCTTTCGAAGCTCATCAACATCAGCAATATATTCTTTACTCGTCTCTGGAAAAGGAATCTTTGAGGAAACAATAGAAACAACAATAGCGATGGGGGATTTGTTAATTTTGATCTTATAATTCTTCCATTTCATTTTCTGGACGCATTTAGAAATAATGTCATTTCCAGCACCAAATAATAATGGAATACGATTTGCAAAACGATAAATTTTGGGGCTGCCTGATTCACTGGAAAGCATTGGGCCTCCATAAGCTAGGGCTGCCTCTACAATGAAAGGATGTCCAGAATATGCTGAAATATCACCTGCTGCTGCACGAACAAACTGAGGTGCTAGCTCTTTCTCAATACCCTTAGCTAGTAATTCCCAACCTAAGGGGGAAAGAGACTCACCGCTTGGCCTTCTGAAAGGAAAATATTTCTGTTCACGACGTTTTTTTGGGTCTGAGTCAGGCATCACAAACCCTTCGTGGACTATTCGACGTATATCGCTTGCGGAAAGATTGTTGGGGTTTTTATTTCGATCTATCTTAACAAAATCTAAAAATTCTTGTGCTGTTTTAGGCCCAACACCTTGAAAGTGGTCTTGGAGAAATTCCTCCATATTCTCACTTCTTGTAACTGCTATTTCCCGTTTAAATTGAGTTATATCCGTTCCCCAAGGATGTACTTTAGCTATCTGGGGATATGGGGGCATTTCCTCAACGACACGTTCCATTACTATTGGTTCTTCATCATCAGGATATTGAACATAGATACTAGCATAAGGTGTTATAAGACTTAATTGGGAGAAATATTCCCTCACCCATCGGGACGCGAGAGCCCAAGAACCCGTAAAAGTCACACTTACTTCTGTTCCTGAATCTTTAATTGCTTCTGCGGTTCCTTGAGGAATTTCTCTTCTATTTAATATTATAGGCTCATTTTTAGCTAAATTTATCATTAACTCATGATAGCTTGTAAAATCTTCATTTAGATGCTTTGATTTTATTATGAGAGGGAGATCTACAGATGACATGGCATTTAGTAAAACCATTTTAGCGCCGAGGCCAAACCGACCTCGTGATTGGCGAGCTCCATAATTGCTTCCTGTTAATACTCTTCCAAATAATGGTGGTACGAATTCGCTTTGAACCCCACTCCCATTATCCTTAATTGTCAATCGAAGGAAATCAAGTTTCTCTACCGATTCAAAAGAACTAATGTTTAATAATTTAGCGATTTCTTCTTTTTCCAATCGCTGAATTTTAACATGGATTTCTGGTAAGTTCCCAATTCTTTCAGCTGCATCTAATCCGTTCTCTACCAATTCTCGTACGCTGGTGAAAACAACCCGCATGGTGTTATCAAAACCAGCAATAGCTTTATTATCTTGAAAAAAATCAGCTGCAGATCTACGTACGACTTTCTCTTTAGCAGCTTCGTGGGTTTTGGCAGCCTTAGTCATTATTCATTTCCACCATTTTTTTCTTCTGTAAGAATAGCAATAGAAGTGATCGTAACACCTTTATCTTTGTCTAGCCTCATCAAAGTCACACCAGATGTAGATCTCCCAATAGTTCTAATGTCTTTGATTGGCATCTGAATTAATTTCCCATCACTCGCAACTAGCATTAAATAATCTGTGCTTGCAACACTTTTTACGGCAATAACGTCACCATTTCTCCTTTTTGTTT
>JBHLMN010000038.1:0-14805 GCA_048938105.1 Promethearchaeota archaeon | reverse complement strand
AGGTTGGTCTGCTTCTGTTATTTCGCGATTAATAATATCTAAAATTTCAAGAGCTCTTTTTCCAAGAGGAGTAATGGTGTATTTATTTTCTTCATTCTTACTGACAAATCCTTTGATTTGGTTCAAATGATACGTCAGCTTACCTGAAGAAATATCAAAGTAATTTAATAAATCCGTAAACGTCTGTGGTTGGTTTACTATTATTCTTAAGGCTTCTCTACGAATATCATGAGCAATAGCCTGAATAATTACCTTTTCAGAAGGAATAGACATGATAAAATCTCCAATAGAGCCATAAATACAAAGATTTTTATTATTTTTTGAAAAGAAAACTTTACAACAGTGCCAAATAAATTTGACAAAGAAAAAAAGGGTTAAAAAGAAAATTTTACTAATTCATCACAATCTGTCATCAACAACCGATCTTGAATTCTAGGCTTTAACATTAGTGTAAACGTCGTCTATGGCTGGATTAGCACCTCTGCTTATCATTTTTTGAAGAAAAAGAAGGATGCATTTAATTAATCGCTTTTTTACTCATTACACCAGTACTGAACATAATTTTTTAACCAGAAGATTAACTCTCAATTATTTTAATTGTAAAAAAAGAAAGAGAAGGTATTACAGCTTAACAACAATTGGTAAAGGAAGAAATAATGGAATTAAACTTATAAGAAGACTGAATTAGATCAATCGTATGAACCTCAAAGTGAAGAACTTACTGATAAATTCTGTTTAAAATGGGATATAGATTCATCAACACTATCTTTCTGAGAGGTTTTGAGAACCAAGTATATTCTTTTATAAAAAAGGCCTCAACTATATTTTAAGAGTAGCGCATTTTAATCATATGAGTCCTGATCTTGTCCAAGCAAATATAGATTGGATCGTTTTTCTGCACGACTATGGTATTCTAGTCCCAAAACCTTTAACCTCGCTGGATGGAAAGTTAGTTGAAAAATTCGTTGTTGAAAATGATTATTTCAAAGGCTGGTACTCAAAAAATATATTGTAGGAGATTCTAGGTTATGTTCCTTTTTTATTCTATCATTATTTGTACTCCCAATTAAAGACGAGTACTCTGTAAATATATTAAAAAAATAAAAATTAAAATATTAAGCTACTAATTTGACACAAATGTGAGATGAACCAAATGAGATCTACTTATGCTTCTCTTCTTTACTCTTTAAAATCCGTTTATCGCCGAAAAGCTAAAAATATTTATGCCATCTTGGGTATTGCCCTTGGAGTTAGCCTTCTTCTTGGCGTTCAGGTCAGTGTTGATTCTGTGGAGCAATCTTGGTTGGATGGCTCCATCTATTCCCTTGGTAAGCGCCATATTCAGGTATTTGGGACAGCCAGTCCTGTTGTTCCTGAAAATTTCTATACAACGTATCTTGAAAATACGCTTGAAACTAGTAGTTCTCATGTTCAATCCGTTACTGCCCGTTTATCCTGGAAGGGTACTCTTCTTAATGACGCTACGGGTGATATTGAGGTTGGAGTACCATTTATGGGAGTCAATCCAAGTGAACAAGGTTTTGGCGAATATTATAATGCTAGTAACCTTGATCAGGTTCTCTCTCTCAATCAATTACAATCTAACGAGTTATATCTTGGTGGAGATCTCGCTGATCAGTTATCCGTTGAGGTTGGTGATAATCTTACGATTTCCATTGGTTTTGGTGACCAAAAATCTGAGGGTATTCTGACTGTCCGTGGTATTTATGGGGGTAAGGGTCGTGGGGAGGAGGATTTTGCGACCCATGCTGTCTTTCCTCTTGCGAATTTACAAGCTCTTCTCCCCTTTGGTCAATCGATTAATGTTATCTATCTTGCGATAGACGATGAAGTAGACACCAAACCTGAAAGTGAGGCATTAATAAATGACATTCGCGCTAAACTCAATACTCTTGGTGATACTATCCCCCCCGAATTCATTCCCCCAGGTTATCAAGTCTCTGATCTTTTTGCCATTATTGATGTTCGTCAAGCTACCAAAGACTCTATTGGTCCCACAATGGATGCCTTGGAAATGATAATGAACGTTTTTGGGGCATTAGTAATTTTTGCGGGGCTTTTGTTAATTATAAACATTCAATTTATGTCTGTTGAGGATCGTGAGGTTCAAACAGGGATTTCTCGGGCCATTGGTGTTCAGAGAAGGCAGGTCATTCTGCAGGTGATTGTTGAAGCTGGGCTTCTTGGAGTTATTGCTGCTTTTGTTGCTATTCCCATAGGAAGTGTTTATGCTTACTTTTTGATTTTTGTGTTTGCTCAAACGTTTGGTTTACCTTTGGAAGCTACTCGGCTTATTATTAGTCCCAATGTTCTTTCTCAATCACTTATACTTGGAATTAGCCTTGCTTTATTTACAGCTTTATTACCAGCTGTACGTGCTTCCCGTATTAACATTGTTGAAGTTATCCGAGGTATTATTCCTCCTCCTAAGGAACGGTTTAGTCGTCGTGGTTTCTACTTAGGTATTTTTATGTTAATTCTCGGTATTATTTGGTTTTTCATGCTTGACACAGCTCCCTGGGAGGGCCCCTCTGCGTTTCGTAACATTAATGATGCGGAAGCTATCTACTTTCCCTTTATTTTGATTTTTGTTAGTGTTCCCTTGATTCTTTCGTATTTTGTTGTCAATAAACATCTAGTTATGAATCTCATGGCTCTTTCTCTTCTTGTTCTCCCGCTTTTCTATATTTTTGTAGTTTTTGATTGGATTGAGGAGGGCTCGGGGGGTACTCTAGTGATTCTTGGTATTTTGTTTTCTTTAGTCATAGGTTCCATTGTCTTTATTGGGTTAAATCTGGATTTCATTGCTGATGGAGCTGAAGCGTTCACCAAGTACTTTAAAGCTCTTGCTGCCACTGCCCAAGTTGCCTTCCGTAACATGGCTTCTAACAAAACTCGTTCTACTTTAACCTTTGCCATTTTTGCCTCTGTTCTTACGCTCAATGTGTTTATGGCAACTTGGAGTTATAGTCAGCGTTATGGTTTTAATGAGCAGATGTATGACTTATCAGGTGGAATTGATATCGCGGTTATTTCTCAAACTCCCATTCCTGACAATACTGGTTTTGATCAAGTGGTTTCCTCTCTTGATTCTCGAATAGACCATGTCAGCAAGCTTACTATTCCGAGTGATCCTGCCCAAATGTTCTTCCAAGATGAGCTTGATTACTCGAGTTCTGACACCACACTTCCTTTGACCTGTTTTGTGGTCAATCAGGAAACTTTCTGGAGTGATAATGAAACTCAAGCTTTTGAGCTTCAGTTAATGCCCTCCAAGAATGTACTTCTTGATAGTGTGACCAGTGGTGATGCCAAAGAGGCAGATATTGACCGTGAGGATCAAATGACTTGGGAGGCCTTCTTTAATGGGACAAAAATCCAAAATAGTCTGGGGGAAGAGAAACCATTTCTTATCTCTAGTAATTATTACCTTGCTTCCCCCGCAGGAACGGATAAAACCCCCGTAGATGAATCTATTTGGTTACAGGACAAGAATGGGACGCTTGTTGAATTTGTTATTGGAGCCATTACTTCGTTTTACAGCCCTATCGAGCAAGCTTATGCCAGTGTCTCAATCTCTGTTATCTCGGGGCCTATGTTTGGGAGTCCTTCCCTTTATGTCCCTGAGGAATATGCTCAGGATCTTGCATTTTATCCTATTGAATTAGTGAATGCCACTAATATGTTCTTAATCAAAACTAGTGGCCTTTTGGATGATCAAATGAACGAGGACATCTCAAAATCGATTGAATCGACTGCTAATTCAATGACAGGTAGTTTTCGCCAAGCTCAAGGTATGTATGGGGTGATTGGTGTGCCTCTCTGGAATGTTTTTGAATTCCAATTAGAGAGTCAATACCGTATGTTTAACTTTATGCAGGTTTTTACTTCCTTAGGCTTCCTGGTTGGGATTATTGGTTTACTTGTCGTTTCCGTTCGGTCTGTTAGTGAACGCAAGAGAGAAATTGGTATGATGCGGGCTATTGGTTTTACTCGTCCGAATTTAATTTTTACAATATTGACCGAACTGGTTGTAATGGGCTTAATCGGGCTTGTTGTTGGCTTAATTAATGGTTCTCTCTTAGGTTGGACCCTTACGGATGTCAATAGTGGTGGAACTGCCACTTTTTTGATTCCTTGGGCTACAATTGGCCTTTATACAGTTATTACATTTGGAGCAGCTCTCATTGCTGCAATTATACCTAGTTGGAAAGCTGCGCAAATTCCTCCTTCTGAGGCGTTGAGGTATGTTGGTTAGGTGATATGACATGACTGACTCTGAATACATGCTAGAATTAACTAATGTTCATAAGATCTATGCCTCAGGTTCACCTGCTGAGGTTCATGCCCTTAGAGGTGTAGATCTGATTGTAAAGCACGGAGAGATGGTTGCTATTATGGGGGCATCTGGTTCGGGTAAAAGTACTCTATTGAATATGATAGGTGGCTTAGACCGCAAAACTGAAGGATCTATTATTCTTGATGGTATAGATATGGATACTCTTTCCAATAAAATGATGACTACCTTCCGTCGTGATAAGATCGGGTTTATTTTTCAGCTCTTCAATCTTTTCCCCTTCCTTACTGCGCTCCAGAATGTTATGCTCCCCCTCTTGCTACAACAACAGGATCAGACTATTGCTCGTCAACGTGCTAGTAGATTACTTCGAGAATTAGGCTTGGGAGGCCGTTTGGATCATAAACCAGGTGAACTTTCTGGAGGGCAGCAGCAGCGAGTCGCAATTGCACGTTCATTGATTACTCAACCTAAATTGATTCTAGGTGACGAACCAACTGGAGATTTGGATACTACAACGAGTTCGGATATTTTATCTATCTTTCGTCGTCTTAACAAAGAAAATAAACAAACTATGGTTCTTGTGACGCATTCTACGAAGATTGGTAAGCTTTGTGATCGAATTGTCCGTATTCATGACGGTAAAATTATTGAGGAGGAACAGTAATGGAATCAGAGAAAGCGGAAATGTATAGTTTTTTCCTTATCAATAAGACCAAGAAGTATGAAACTGCAGACCTTGAGAATCGTTTGATTACTACTGTCCAGAAAATGGCTCGTTCTCCTATAGAGCGCTTTAAAGCCCTTCTAGCTGGTCTTATCCCAGGTTGGAATGCTTCCAAAATCCCCCCTGAAGTCACTGTCAAAGAGCTTAATACCTTCTTACTACTTAAAGCAACTTTGGATGTTAAAACTATTGAAAGCGGTGTGGATCGTCAAAGATTCGAGGATCGACTCAAAGCATGTTATAAAAAATACTGGCGTAAACGTCAAAAGATTCGATTATCAGAGATCCGTAAAGATCCTGAGATTTCAGACTCACTCAAGATTCTAAAAGAAGCGGCCAAAGTTCTCTATCATGATGATCCTTCTGGTCTCCAACATATTAAATCTGAGATTGACACGAATCTAGATAAATTAAAACATCAAGTTGACAAAACTCTTACAGATATGATGAGAGATACTTTCGTCGTGCTTTGGGATCTTCCTGGTACGGAACTGGATCGCATTGTGATTGCTGAGCAAGTCTTTACCCGTCCTATTGAAACTGGTGCAGCCAAGGAGGCTATGGGCGAGATCGCGGATGAACTGATTCTAATTGTTTTTGCTCATAATTTTCTGAAGATTATTGGTCCTGCTCTTGATCGAGCTCTTAAAATCATCCTTGCTGGAATGAAGGAAATCCAGGCCTTTCATGAGACTTATGATGCCTCCCAGTTTTCTGCTATCAGTGTAAAGCACAAGAAACTCACAGAAGATATGCTTCAGGTGATGGCAGGTAAAATCTTTGGTATTCGTGAGCTTCTCCAGGGAACCCTTCGCCAGCTTCACCGATGCAGGAATGGTGTTTTTGAGTTTCTTGTTGAGGCCGAGGATCTAGAAAATATCGAATTAGTGAAGTTTATTACCAACTTAGCCCCTATTGATGATATTGCAGACCAAATCACAAATGTGATAAATCTTCAAGATCAGCTTGGTCTTTTCTCGAAGACTGTTCAAGCTTTATTATTGTATGCTACATCCCGTGAGGTATCTGGTACAACGATTAATCCCAAGGAGAAGGAATTACTTGGTTTCGTGGTCGTTCTCTATCGTGCTTTGGAATATCTTCGGTTCTATACTGACACCTATCAGGATGTCCAATATTTCACTGTTATAAAAGGCGGAATCGGCTTTGAAGCGGACAAAACCTTTGATCTTGATGTCCCTGAGGATTCCATGATTTTTGGTCAGGATTTGTTCAAGACGTATAAGATGAAAACTAGTACCATCTATGCCATTCGTGGTATCGATATTGACATTAAGCGGGGCGAAATGGTTGCTATTATGGGACCTAGTGGTTCAGGCAAGACTACATTATTGAATATCCTTGCTGGTCTTGATACTGCAGATCGTGGAACCATTTACGTTGATGGTCAGAATTTAAGCCATTTATTTAAGCGTGATAGGAGTTTAACTTCCTTTCGTAGGGATAAAATGGGATTTATTTTTCAATTCTATAATTTACTCCCGATTTTGAGTAATAAAGAAAATGTTGCTTATCCTCGTAACTTAGCTGGGAAATCCAAAGGATCCGAAGACGCTTTGGCCATTCTTGAACAGGTTGGGCTTTCACAAAACCTTCCTGGGAAGTTTCCAAACCAAATTTCGGGTGGTCAAATGCAACGTGTTACAATTGCTCGTTCTTTAATCAATACTCCATCTATTCTCTTCGCAGACGAACCTACTGGGGATCTCGATTCTGTGACTGGAGAACAGGTGATGAAATTGCTCCAACAAGTCAATCAGGATCAAGGGATTACCACCATTCTTGTTACTCATGACCCTGCGATTGCTAAATATGCCACACGAACCATTCATATGGAAGATGGCAAAATTATCCGTACAACATAGAATGATGTTCCCGCTATCTTTTTTATTAGGCTCTAAAAAAGAGAGTAATGCAAAAGAGCAGACTGCGAATTAAAAATTAATATAGACACTTATTCCACCATATTTGTAACTATAAACTATCTGAACTTCGTAAAAGGATTAACACTAAATAGATTTTCACTTTTTTGTTAGATCTTATACTTTTTTCCTGTTTCTAAAGAAAATTATTAGAGTGAAAATGGGGAGGAGTAAGATTATATCAAGAAAAATCCAATGAGTACGGTGATCAGAACTTTCAGAAGAAGTTGTTTCACTATATTGACTCTTGATAACGACAACCTCTTGATTAGTTTGAGAACCATAAGTATCATTAGCGAAAAATATTATGATGATATCTCCTTCAGATAAGGAAGACCATGTCGTTTGATCAATTGTACCATTAGTTGTAAAGATAAATTGAGTAGAACCATAATTGAGAGTATACCACATAGTATCAATATTGTCATCAGTTATCCTTACAATAAACTCTGGAGCATTATCAAAAACGTCGTTGGGACTTGGTGAGATTATTTTTATAATAGGATATTCAGTATCTTTTAATACAATAACTTCTCCAGAACCCAAATTGTTCATTGAGTCATTTGCATAAAAAGTAATAACAACAGGTCCATCAGGTAAAGAAGACCATTCTGTCTGTTCAATTGTACCTCCAAAGCTACATGTGAAATTATTATTGCCAATAGAATACCAAATAGAATCTATTGGGTAAATCAAATCGATTCCGATATGAAAATAAGGTGCAGAATAACCAACAAACTGATTGGATATGGGAGAATGAATATTAATAGCTGAACTACAGTAATTGTCTTGGAAGACATTTTCTTCACAGTGTTTTTCCAAAAAAATACTCTTGAATTTACTCTTTACTAGCTTATTACCAATCACAGTTGTATAATTACTATTAACCAAGTGTATCCCAAAATTACTACCATTTGCGATATTGTTTTCAATCGTGTTATTCTCTGAATACGAAATTCGATATCCAGAACCATATTTATTAACTAAATTGCCTGTAATAATATTATCTATGGAAGTCTCTTCTATATCAACACCATAACCATAATACTCATTACTTACCAACCCTTCATCATCAGTAATAGTATTTTTCACAATTGTGTTATTATTACCTGAAATCAAAATACCAATGAAATCATTAGAGGAACAATTATTTTCACTTATGGTATTATTATGACTTGAAGAACTAATGTAAATTCCACGATTATTATTATATATCGAATTTTTTGTAATAATATTGTTAAAACTATATTCTAGTTCGATCCCTGAAAAAGGATTCCCATAAACGTTGTTTTTTGAAAGAGTGATTTTTCTACAATAGAACAAAGATATACCTATATATGAACCTGCGATATCTAATCCTGAAATAATAGAATCAGAACAATTGACGAGAATTATTTGGCCTGCATTTACAAAATCGGTATTATCTAATCCAGTTCTATTGATAACATAATAAATTGGTTTTCCATTTACCGTGTTTGATGTATCTATCTTTAGATTAACAAGATTAGAAAAGGGGATACCTAGAAGAAGTAATCCACACTCACTCAGATTATTTTCTCGAAGAGCGGTGTTCTTTGCCTGAGATAAGATAATTCCCACATGAGTGGCAGATGAAATGATATTTCTTGAAATGGTTATATTATCTGAATATCCCCATATATTAATGCTTGATGCGTCATTAAAGAACCTATTTTCTGTAACTGTAACATTATGACCTTCCATTATAACAATAGACCTTTCATTGTTGCTAAATGAGTTATTAACTAATATTCCATTTGTTACATTATCTAAATAGATTCCTTTAATATCATATCCCCCATTTTTAATTGTACAATTCTTAATTATAAAATAGACATCAGAATTTAGTATAGTGAGACAATCACTGGCAGTACTTCCATCCATCAATATGTTTTCAATAATGTAAGGATCATTCCATAACCCCGAACCTGTACACCAACTATTTTCTGCAGCAGTCTTACCCCAATCGAAATTTGGATAGGCATCATCAATATATATAGGAGTATCCGTAAGATCCCAATAGTCTACTTTAAAAGATCTACTAACAATTTTAATGTCAGATTGTTCTATGTTAATAGTGGAATTCTTGTTTGTTGAAAAGACAATCACAAATAGGATTAAAACTAATAGAAGGTCTTTCGTTGCATTTTTTCTCATCTAGGTTTCTCCATTTTAGTATTGAAGGTGTTATATCTGTTTATGGGATTGATTAACAGATTATTATCAAATATGGATTTATCTGATATGAGGACATACTCGCACGTGACTTCCCTGATAAGTTTTTTCTATTGTTGAGAAAAAGGGATTCTCATCGTATTACTTAGATCTAGTGACACCTAGTGGGCTTGATTTCTATAATGCAGTGAAAACAGACAATTATCAATGATGAGTTGTATATTAAGTTTACGTTTGACGCAAAAGGCTGGATTAACACCTTTCTAACGAGGTATTTAGAATCTCAAATAGCCCTTACGAATCCTTGATGAAAGAATTAAATCAGAATTTCGAAGATCAGTAATAAGATAGTCAAATCTCGTCTAAGAAAAGTTTTTATAATGAGTGATCTAGAAGAAAGCGAGCTGAGAAAAATTGCCTGGTTACTCTACTCATTTTTTTGTCGGATTCTTGATTGCAATCCCTTTCTTCCACTGGGATGAAAAGGATCGTTTAAAAACACTGGTATTAGGGGCTTTTGCAGGGGTTATTCCAGATATTGATGGGATTTGGGCTGTGATTACTGTTGAAACAGGAAATCCAACATTGGACTATCTCTTTTCTCATCGTGGATTTTGGCATAATCCAATTCTTCCACTTTTGTTTGCAATTATCTCAGGTGTATACCTCGCAATCATATTCCTTCCTAAGCGAAATATGGCAAAAGACCATTTTTGGACACTAACACCAATCGTTCTTGCATGGTTTTCTCACTTAATTCTTGACTTCGGATTTACCACTACAAACGATATTCCTGCATTAATCTTTGAATTACCACTTCTTGCTGTTTACGCACTAGATCAAATATCAGCATTTGCTATTTCGGCTCTTTTTGGATACATTCTCTGGAAACGAGCTGGTTCGTGATCATGATTAGTGGACCTAAATTTTGACACTCATTTCTAACAGCAGTTTAAATTCCTCTTCATACTTGATTATGACCGAATAGAGAGAAAACATCCAATTCTTGTCATAACCGCTAATCTTGCTGCAAAAAATAGAAGTAATTTATGGTGAATTGATCTAAAGAATAGATGTGCGATATCACTGAGTGAAGGACGTCGTCAAAGGCTGGATTAATACCAATAGTTCAAATAAATCAGTTACTCTTCATTTTCAAAGATAAATAACTCTTCAATTGAATTTGTGAATTGAGAATATTCTTCAAAATCAATTTATCTAACCTGGATCATAAGGTAGATATTGAATGAGAAGAAGATGCCAAATCCCTTACAACATAAATACCAAGAAAATTTAAGGTCTGATAAAAAATAAGAGATAAACAAGGTTATATAGCATTGGATAAGACTACTTTTTCCTGCATAATAACCAGCAACTAAAACTGGTTCGTGGCCTTCAGCTGAAAAGGGATTTGCGTGAAACGCAGCATCTCCTGTGACAATGAAACCAGAGGCGACAGCATTCATCAATGGATATCGCATCGGAATAGTGTAACCACCTTTCGCTAGCACATCATAATCAGAATAACATTCCTTTAATAAAACCGTAATTTAATTATCTCACTACAAGTCCTTTCACAGAATGTAGAGGGGTATGGAGATATAATTACTGTTAAAGGAGTGAATGTTAAGAGTTTTTCTTATACTTATGCAGCCATGGCATTAATACAAAAAGTACAATCACAACTAGGGTAAAACTAGGAGAAGTAGTCGTGGATGAGGTAGTAGTTGTTTCTGCTGGAGATGAAACAATTTTCAAAATTTCCAACCCATCTTTAAATTCAGCAACAAAGACCAATTCATCACTAACAGCAACATGATAAGCATCTCCACCATCATTGTATTGAGTTAAGAAATCAATATTTTTTGGATTACTAACATTAAACATTTGTAACCCCTTATCCCAAGTTGAAACATAACAAAGTACTTTTGCGTTCTTGTTTTCGAGCACAAAACCATGAGCCCTTCCGGTATTATATTCTCCAACCTTAGTAATACTTGAGAGAATACTGATGTTAAAAACTTGGATCCCAAAATTGATGTCAGTGGTATATAATAAATCGTTTTGCACTTGAAAATCTTGGTAGCTGACCGAATCTTGGAAATGATAAATCTCAGAATAAGCACCATTTGTAATATTAAGAATTTTAAAACCATTAAATGCCTCTGATATAAAAACCAGATTTTCCAACGAGAAAACTCTAATAACACGGTGATTATCGTAATAGGTTCCGATAATAATAGGATTAGATGGATCCGAACAATTAATGATCTCTAATCCACGGCTTTGGGAAGCCAAAAAGACAAGATTATTCGAAAAATAAGCGTCTATGGATGTGGCAGGCGAACTGATATCAGGTCTATATCTACCAATAATCTGAAGGTTCGCTGGCCCTGATATATCAATAATTTCTAATCCATCCTCATAATCAGATAAATATGCATACTCATCAACGATTATGATAGAGTGGACAAACGTATTTAAATCAGAAAAATGTCCTAACTGGGAAGGATGAGCTGGGTCACTTACATTATAGGTTACTAATCCATGAAAAGCGTCGAGTACGAAAAGGGTGTTATTAATAATCTTAACATCCACAATTTGGGAGCCAGACTGTGCTGGGATGGAGCTAAGCTCTATTAGAGTATATTGAGAACTATTAGCTTCAACTCGTTGAAAAATGATAGGAAGAGTAGACAACTGAATAATAATCAGAAGGTATTGACTCCATCTTAACTTGTTAAAACGTAGAAATATCACACACATCTCAAGAGACCTTGTTGTTTTAAGTACCGTGATAAAAGTCTAGTATTAAAGGACCTAGAATAGTTTCCATTTGGAAAGTATTTATAACTTCTCTTTTAATCAATATAGCACTTATTTGATGAGCAATATCCTATTTAATCGTGTTATAAAGGTAGTAGGTGCATTATCTGGGCAATCAAATTGTGGAAACATTTTTATTTAATCTAATAATTACAATTGCTAAGAAAGATAGATTTAATACTGTAGATAGAATAATATGGGCAGATATGACAAATGAAGGAATACCAAAACTAGAGTTCATTGATTGGAATAGATAATGAAAAATTCGATTAAAGTGGTGTTTTGCGCATTTCTAATGTTTAAAATTCATGTTGGTTTTCTATTGAATTCTGCTCATCTGTCGTCAGTTCAAACAGATGGGCTTCAACTTATATATCCAAACGGTGGCGAAACTCTCATTGGAGAAGTCACTATAAGCTGGATACTTTCCTCAGAATTTTATAGTAATAGTACTTATTATGATGTGTATTATTCACCCAATAATGGGGTAGACTGGATACAACTCGCGTTTAGAATTAAGATAACCAATTATGACTGGAATACTAAGCTTTATGAAACATATGGAACGAATTATTATGTAAAAGTCACTGCCACTAGTAAAGATTGGGAAATGAAGGAAGATATTTCTGATTATCATTTTACAATCAATAATAGGGGGGATGCCTTTCCTCTTGAAAATCTAATTCTCATAGGCTTCATCTTCCTAATTTTTCTTCTTTCTCCTCTTAGCCTTGGATATTACGTTTATAGAGTCAAAAAGAAACCCCAAATGGTTATTGATCTTTTTCAATCTAATAAAATTGATTATCTCAAATCTATAAGGCACAAGCTCATAATCGGATTGGATAATCTACAGAATAGATTTACTGAGGAACCAATCGGTACACCTCACGTCAAAGAAATATATACTCCTTCTTCTATGGTTGAATACTTCCCTTCTGATATTCAACATGAATTACGCTCTGAAATAAAAGGTAGAACAGTTTTAACGTTAATCGAAATAGCTTACCAAGATCCAAGCGACACAAATCCTGTAAAATTAGCTAAAAATCTCAACATTCCACTCCCCACGTTATCAAAGGAGATTAAAAAGCTGAGAGAATTACAATACATCAAAACATACGTGTCGAGTCAGGTGATTCATGATGCTCGCTATAGAAATTTTGAAATTACTCCTAAAGGGTTCAAATTTCTTTCAATCCTAAAATTTGCCTTGAAAGTCACTATTGATCATGTAAAAATGAATAGCCAGTTAAATTGAAATTCATAGCTTACAACGTTACAAAAGCCTGGATTAGTAGATTTCTGTTGTTCACAAAAAAAGGTTTAATAATGAGAAAATCTGTTTTTGTTTTATGAAAATAGGTATTCAAATTCCAAATTTAACATTTCCAAAAGGTAGAAAATCATTTCCTGATGATTTCAAAAAGATAGTACAAACTGTGGATGAATCGGGCTTTTCTAGCCTGTGGGTGATGGACCATTTCTTTCAAATCGGTAGTCTAGAAAATCATCTGTTAGGCCCGGCTAAGGATGACATGCATGAAGGATATTCATTACTTAACTATGCAGCAGCAGTGACTAAGAATGTTAAATTAGGCACAATGGTAACAGGAAACATTTATCGACATCCAGGGATGTTAGTAAAAGCTGTAACAACACTTGACATATTATCAAAGGGACGAGCTTACTTTGGAATTGGAGCAGGTTGGTTTGAACGAGAAGCAGTTGGATTAGGTATTCCTTTCTATAATTGGACAACTAGATTTGAAATGTTAGAGGAAACTCTTCAAATCACAAAACAAATGTGGTCAGAGAATAACGGTGAATTTAAGGGGAAACACTATCAATTAAAAGAAACACTTTGTAATCCCCCTCCTTATCAGAAATATCCACCAATTTTGATTGGTGGGATGGGGCCAAAAAAGACCCTCAGATTCGTTGCTAAATATGCTGATGCCTGTAACCTTTTCCTCGAAGCTGGAATAGAAAAAGTTGAAGAAGCACTAGAGACTCTTAAACAGCATTGTCAAACTGAAGGACGACCCTATAATGAAATAGAAAAAACTACCTTAGGATCTGTTTTCTTAGATCAACCAGATATTCCTGAGAAATCAGCGAGAGGAACTAAAAATCTGAAAAGTGTTGATGACATTCTATCAATGGTCAAAACTCTATCTGAAATGGGAATAGATCACGCAATCTTTAACATGCGAAATCCATTAGCTGAACAAGAGCCACTATCAATCTTTCGTGATGAAATTATTCCCATCGCTCGAGATATGTAAACAATGGTGAATAAACATCGATTAACGTTAAATTATAACTGCAATGATCAAACTTATTTTCTTAATGATATTGTGATTGTCATCAGCGAGACAACGTTGGATAAGTTCTAAGAACATTAAATTGATGTCGATTATGTCTTCTTATATCTACGAATAACTACTAGAGTAGTAAAGAATAATAGGATGGTGAAGAACCCAGGGAAGGAGCTAAAAGCCAAAATTGTAGTTATCGTTGCTGTAACAAGCCTGTTGTTGCCATTGTGGTGTTTACAGTAAAAATAACAACAAATACATGCATCTTTTTAAAACAAAAGAATTTTTATTGTAATCACAAATTATACAAAGAATTGCTTCTTGATAATACATCGTAAAAGGTTGGTTTAGATTATAAAAGTATAATACCACTGTATATAATACATTCCTATCTAAATGTAGGGTTGGTGAGCTGTATAATAATTCATGTGCTTATATAGAAAAATATTAGTTTTTATTCTGATGAAATTATCAAAA
>JBHLMN010000013.1:0-185058 GCA_048938105.1 Promethearchaeota archaeon | reverse complement strand
TCCATCCATCTGATAATTTAGTCGCCGTGAGTTCCTCGGAGACTTTAAACGCTTGTGGAGAATCGGTAAGACCTAGTACTTCTGGGCCCGGCTTTATGAATCAGGAATGATCTGCTTTTATTGTAAATAATAAAAGCATAAGTATCAAGGAACGGTCTATCCTTCTCAACTTGACGAGAATCACGCCACTTGAAATGATAATAAGATACTCCTAAACCTAAAGCTACTAGAAAACCTATTACCAAGTTGAGAAGAATTACTATTAATAATAATCCTATTGAATGGAAGTTATTGGTTTCCAATATCATTGTCATTGTCTCCCTATACATTGCTCAATTAACTTTTCCTCCATGATACCTAATTAATTTTTCATATCAGAACTCTCAAACTGAAATTAGGGAATGCTGAAACTTAAAATCATGTCGGTTTACACTCTTGAATTCTTCCCTGTATAGTTAGAGAGATCCATTGCTTTATCACTAGTATTTATCCTCAGGTATTTTGATTATATCGTATGTTCTTTCATTTTTTCGTAACAAAGAACGGAAGCTAAGACTTGGTCTATATAACAATACCCTTTTGCTAGGTTTTAATCGAATGAAGATTAGACCTTTCTCTTCATTTAATTTAATAGCTTCTTTGAGCATTGTTCTTAATTTTCGGGTTTTCCTGAATATTTTCTGGGCTTCCGAATTATTATAAGGGATAATTTCAGCTTTTGATTCAAAATAAACTGTAGAAAAAGGTAAAAAACAGATAAAACGGTGACAGAGTGGGATTGAGAATGATATTCGAGGATTGCCCTTGATTTTCTTAAAATTTAGATCATTTTGATTGCTTAATATATAGATCCCAAATTTTGATTCTGGGGGAGAGACCCCATATGAAACGCCTGACGTTTGTGTTTCTCCTTCTGGAGAAATAATGTCCAATAATCCAAATGTCTGGTTTCGAATCTTGTTAGCAATGAACTCAAAATTTGGTATGGATTTTGTCATTTTCTTCCCTATATGATTAGAAATGAAGATTACTCTCAGCGACATATCGAATGAAGCTAAGAAAAGTAAGAAGAAAGAATATCACAATAAATGCGACTAAAGCTTTGATGATTCTTGGAGAAACTATGAACCTTATCATACATCCAAACGAACAGAAGTACCCATTTGCCCGCTTCCAACTGGATTCTTCAAGCCCACAATAATGACATCTTCTCTGACCGATATTCACTTAAAATACTCCCTAAGGATATTCATCCTTTCATTGATCTTTAATATATTTAATCCTTTTCTTGATCCGAAACATAAGATTGTTTTCATTCAAAACGAACCTCGGACTTAATTAATACTAGTGAACCAAGAAATAAAGCTATTGAAAGTATTAAATTTGAATATATAGAAAAGAATATTGAATAAGTACAGTTTTCGATATTAGGATGAAGCATAATACTTGGAATTGAAATGCTTCCAATGATTGGTGAATAGGCAAATTGGTTGGTATAATCATCTGGACATATAAAACGAATTACGAGAAATCCAAGGATTTCTAACCCAATAATGGAAAACAGAGATGTTTGTAACAAATTCTTGGATGGGAATAACCGCCAAACAAAAATAATGACCGATACAAAGTAGAAAGCACGTATTATTAGAATCGTAAAAACATAAATCGAGTTTGGATGAAAAAGAGAAGGCCATGAAAGGATTGTTATCATGATTGTTGCAATTATGAAAGGGAAAAAGATACTACGGAATAATAGGAGGATCTTATCAAAGAAGTATTGATAAATTGTTATCCGAGACAATAGTAGTTCCTCCATATTAAACTCTTTCTCGATTATTATTCGTGGAAATACTATTAGGAGTACATAAAGGAGAATAAAAAAGAAATGAATCCCAAGAACTAACATAAAGTTTTCCATGAGGCTAGATTTATCTAGTAACACGATAAATATGAGCAAATATGGCACAGCATTAAAGTATGGACCCATCCTTCTCCACAATGAGCTTTTAATGGATCTTTCTGCTTCTAACAATGTATATAGGCCAAATTTTGGTAGAACTTTCCCAGTTTGCATTTCTTGATCTCTTCTCAACATTTTTTTCATGATAAGCTTAATCCTTTTGTTTATGATCAATGAAAGAAGCAATTGGGCTATTATGCAGCCTATAATAATCTCATTAAATGAGAGGAATATATTTTCAAACAACTTATATTCGAAAAAAACTCCAATAATAATGAATGAGGTTTTTAATAATCTATTTAGAAGAAATAATGAGCCAATCATGGTTATTAATCCGCAATAATAAAGAATTACGCGAAATGAAGAGTCAGGATATTTCAATTCAATAATTACCTGTATTATCATCGCAATTAAGAACCAAAAAAGGAAGAAAAGTAAAATAATTAACATATAGCCTAATAATAAAGGGGCAAAAATGAAGATATCTAAGAAGTCGGTAACGAAAAATTGTCCAAAGAAGATACTTAAGAATCCAATGGTTATTGGAATAATCATTAACAACGCATTAGCAATAATTCTCGCGGCATAAATCGTTTTAAATCTAGCTGAGCTCATAATTAAATAGTCTAACATATTTAAGTGACTTTCTCGAGCAATGATATCCAAATTTAGGGGAAAAAATAACAATAAAAGGAAAAGAAAGATACTTGGTAGAGTTTGATAGAGCTCAAACTCGTTAAAGAGGATTGTTGCCAGTAAGTTTGGAATACTGATACAAAAAATACTCCCATAGTAACACCATAGAAGCATAGATGTCTTTAATCTGACTTTGATCTCATTTGTGATATAAAATAGCATTGTACTCTGCAATAACTCATCCCCCATAATTATTATGACAAATAGTCCAACCAATTAATGTTGATATGATTTAGAATGTAAATATCCTCTAAAGAAATTAAATGATTGATTGCTTCCACTTTTATATTGAGAACATCTTCCAAATGATCACAGATCTCTGACACTTGATCTATTTTACAATAAATTTCAATACCTCTTGGATTAATGTCACAATATAGGATTTCCTCTAATTCTAATAATTCATTAAACATATCACTTGGATTATTACTCCTGATCTCTAGTCGTTGCATTTTTAACAATTTTTGTTTTATTTCAGAGATCCAAAAGGGTTGGTGGAGCATTTTTCCTGCTTCTAAAAAGAAAACACGATCACAGACTGCTTCAACATCTTCTAGAATATGTGAGGAAATTAAAATGGTTTTCTCAAAATCCTCGGTTAAATTCATCAAAATTTTTCTGACTTGAGTTCGAACTAAAGGATCCAACCCTGAGGTGGGCTCATCGAGTAGCAAGAGTGGGGGATCGTGGATAAGAGTGATAGCTAAGCCAACTTTATGTAACATCCCCTTTGAAAGAGCATTTATTCGGACCTGCAAAAATGATTCTATACCTAACATTTTAATGACTTGTTCTCGCAGCTCCTCCTGATCAGTTTTGTATATGGGGCTAAGACGCTCGAAAAAATCAAGAATATCGTTTACAGAGAAGTAGGGATAAAACGAAAACCTTTCAGGAAGATAGCCAATTAGTTTTTTAATTTCAGGGGCCTCAAGACGAGGATCCAAGCCAAAAATATTTATAAATCCATAAGAGGGGTATAATAATGTAGCCAAGATTCGCAGGAGTGTTGTTTTACCCGCACCATTATTTCCCAAAATACCCACTGTTTCTCCCTCGACAACAGTGAGATTAATCCGCTCTAAAACAATTTTATCGGGATAAAACATCTTTTTTAAATCCTCAATGACAACTGGCATGCAAGAATTATACATACTAATTCCCTCAATTAGATCCTCAAATAAATTTTAGTTCTAGATTTCTTTATCATTATTACTTGTTATCAATATAATTAGAAGGAGTATGTTTCGTTCAATGTTCAGAGTTTTTTTTATTCTTATTGGTACAGTCTTTTAACTGAATCAATTGGTTTTTTCAGTCCCTCGCAATCTTTGTTATATATTATATCGGTAATATTGTGATTAAATCTGTTAATCTTCTTGTATCCATACTTGTTTCCTGAAGCAAAAATGGAATGTTCCTTTACACTTGTCATCAAAACTTCTAGTTGGTTTTACCCACACCCAAAAGAATAAAAATGGAAATTCTTACTTATGAATAGGTATCTGAGGAGATTGATGATCGATGAAAAATGTAAGACACAATCAGGAAGTAGATCTCATAAAAAAAGCGATTATGGATTATTATCACGAAGGACATGTGAAAGCAGACCCCCATTTGTATGAACAGGTGTTACATGATGAATGGAAATTTTTTATGTTTGATGATCAAAGTAAATTAAAAGTCGTTGATAAAAAGGAGTATTACTCCTGGTATGATCCACAAAATGTTGACTCCAGCTTACAATGGAAAACTGAAGTTTTTTATGTTGATGTTTATAAAAACAATGCTCAAGCTAAGATAAGCATTGAAAATCAAAACGTTAAGTACCTTGACTACTTCAATCTTATGAAAATTGGCGGTACTTGGTGGATTGTTCATAAAATTTCCCAACCCATGGAAAAATAATCAGTGTAGATAGAGTAGTATTTTTCTTCCATGTGGAATTTATATTCTAGATGCTTGGTGGTAAGGTCTCCTCTTGATATTTTCCTCACATTTTTTGGTAAATTGTTCAAGAATTTTATCCTAAGCTTCGAATAATGCTAATGTTTGCTTAAAATCGGCAGATTTCGATTTTCGATCCACGTTTTCTACTCGATAAACAATCCCTGTTTCTCGTTGGATTACATTTGCAGAATGAGCCCCTACGAATTTGGAACGAGCGGAGGCATCCATTCCGATCCACAAGAAGATCTTACGTAGGGCTTGATTAATGAGTAAATAAACTTCCTTCTCCTTTAATGGCATGGAAGGAGAGGAAAGTGATTGTAATTCATCAGGGTTTGTTTTTACGCAAAAAAGGTGTACATCTTCTTTTTCAATCCTTCTCTGTTGAGCATAGGAGCTCTCAATCGGTTTAATGATAGGGATAGGTGTGAACATCTTATGATCCTCTACTGTTTAGGTGTTTTCTGTTTTATTCTCAGTTGTGTTCTTCTTCCTTCATTTATATACAATCAGAAGATATCCAGAATATCATGCTTAGGGATCAAAAAAATCGAGTGAAACCGACAGCTACAGACTTCAAGCTAGTGATAACTGATGAGGGCAAACAGAAAAAACATATAATTGTGTCTTCTTTCCTTTTTATTACATGAACATATTTATCTCAAGAGTGATACTTTTATTCTCAGGAGAGAATGATACTTTCATGGTAGATGCTTTTATATTTCTACTAAGAGTTGTTTCCTTATGGCGCTTCCTCAAGATGTGGTAACCTTTGCTTTTATCCATATTGTGATATTCTTTTCTACTATAGTTTTTATCGTGATTGTAAGCCACGAAAAGTTTAAACAGAGGCGGTTAAAACAAGATTCATCTCAATACTTACCTAGCCAGCTACTTTATAATCGCTTTCTCGTCCTTTTTGAGATTTTACTTGTTTCACAATTCCTGTTTTTCATAGAAAGCGTCTGGATAGTTTGGATCCATTTTACAGGATGGAGTCTAATTCCTTTGGAGAGTAATTATTATTTTTCAATCCAAATTCCGCTGATTGACGGAAGTTGGGTGACTATTAGCCTTTCAGCTTTTATATCTAATATAGGATCAGGAGTTGCTATTAGTTTTCTTTATTTTTATTATGACAATTATTTCTGTCAATTTAGGATGAAAGGAATTCCAGCACTTGTAAACCTAGGAGTAATTATTGTTAATGAATTGTCTTTGTATTATCTGAATCCTGTTATTATTTCTGGGGTCTTGAGCACACTATCCCTTGTTGCTATAGGATTGGTCTGTATTGATCTATTCATCTCTCGAAAATCTGTACCACAGGTAGATATCCTCTTAATGAGTTTAATTTCTGCATTTATATTTGGGATAATTGTTCAATTAATTACCTTGAGTTTTATTCCAGACATAATGATACGCCCCAGTACTTCAGAAGAGACATGGCATTATATTACCCTTTTTTCCTTAACTGACTTAGTAAGACACGTGGTGTATTATTCGATAATTGTTGCAGGAATGCTGGTTTTCTTAAGAAAATTAGATCTACCTCTCAATGAACAGGGGATTGTAGTGGTGTGACTAGTTTTTTCGCTTCTATGATGTATTCTTCGACTCTTGCTCTTTTGAGTCGCTCTTGCAGAGGTGCATTTCTTTCGAAGATCTCTCTCCAATTATCAAGTTCTTTTTCGAGATGTTCATGCTCAATTCGAACACGTTGATTGAGTAGTTCTAGTTTCCTATCCTCTGTGATCCGTTGTGCTTCTTCAAGATGTTTGAATGCCTGCTGAAAATCTCCCTCAATAACAGCGAACTTGGATTCTAAGAGTAAAATTTCAATGAAGTATGTAGGATCATTTCGTGAAAGGGAATGTAGTTGCTGGACGAGGATTTTCGCCTCTTCAAGTGCTCTAGGATCACCAAATGATTTCATTTCTATTAACAGGAGTTCACATGATTGAATCATCGACTCATATTTGAATCCTAGTAACTCATGTTTTTCGTTGATAATATCTTTGAAGAGACCCTGAGCTCTAGCTTTATCTCTCATTCGCCCACTTTGTTTTAAAAGTAAAGCTTCAAAATAGAGTTTGTTAATCCTATAAAAATTCTCTGAATGTCGTTCATGCATTTTTTGTATTTGATCAATATAAATTCGTGCTTGATCGTAATTTTGTTGGCCCAATGAAACCAATATAAGGTTACCGAGTGATTCTACAATGTCCATATCGACCTCTATTTCTTCTCGGAGTGTTAAACTGCGTTGGTGATAATCCAAAGCCTTGGTAAGGTCGTTTTTCAACCAATATACATGTCCAATATTGTTCAAAAGGTGGCCAATAGCTACTTGATTTTCTAATTCCTTGTACAACGATAAACTATGATGTAAGTGCCTTAACGAAGTATCAAGCTCCCCTTTTGCACGATAAACCCAACCCAGACAATTCAAGGTGTTTGCCAAACCTTCCTTATCACCATGAGTTTTGATAAGAGCTAATCCACGTTGGGCATATTTTAAGGCCCCATTGACCTCACCTTTTCTTGTTAACATCCAAGCAATCATAATTAACATGTCTGCAACATACCAGGGTTGATTATACTCCTCTGCTATGCTTAATCCACGTTGTAGAAGTTCTACTGATTGGTTACCTATTGTCAAGTTTATTATTCCTATATTATATATAGGTAATAAAATATCAATTGGTTCCTCTAATCTTTCATATAATTCCAAGCTGTGATTTAAATGATCTAATGCTAATATGAATTCACCCTTCTGGAAGTTAGAAATACCCTGAATATTATAATACAGGGCTACCCATTCCATTCCTCTTTCGCGTTCTGTACCTGACAGAGACTTTATAATAAAATCACCCTCCTGTAAGACAGATGTGGTTTCTTTGTACTGTTCTTGTAGGTATAAAGCATAAAAATTGGCTATCAAAAGCTTTAGAGTAATTATTTTATCTTGAATTGGTGATATTCTCTCACGAATTTGGGTTACTACGAGCAAAGCTTTTTCATGTTGCCCCAGTCTTCCCAAAGCACGACTTTGATAATAAGTAAGGTCAACTTGTTCTGCAACCGATCTGGAGGAGGAAGACCCCTTCTCTTCAAGCTGTTTCACTTGATCTAAGATTTCCTGGTACTTTCTTTGTTCAAATAAGTCTTTTAAAGACATCAGTGTTCATTTCTAATTCATGACTTGATCATCATAATAATGATGCTCATGTCATTGATTCCCAAGATACAATCCTCTCATATCTTTCTTATATTTCAGACTTAGTCTATTAAAAGCATTCTGGATTAGTACGAAAATTAAGACAAAGAATTCCATACTGATTCATTGAAATGTGAGTACCCATATTCAGGAGATAAATGAACGAAACCCAAGCCCGATTAATATTCCTAATACTATTGTTACTATATAACAAATGAAAGAGTACGTGCTTAACTTCAGATGCCACGATCTCTGCCCTTTCACCCCTTTCACTTTGAGTAATCCTGTTATTCCAGTACTTAACAACCCTATCACACTCAATAAAGCGATTAAACCATGGAGTGAATAGAATACATTCCCCCTTAGTATCAATGTCTGAACTACCCAGTATGTGAAAGTCACGATTGCAGAAATCAAGTAACTTGTGGTCACAAGAATATGAAACTTTCTATTCGCAATAAATCCAGGTAGTTCCAATTCATGAATCCGTCTTGTACTTTTCAATCCTGATATAATTGAAAATCCCCCTAATAAGAAAGTTATTGAAAAAATAGTCGCGTGAAGAACCCAATCTTTAAGTGTTGTGTAGCTTGCATCATCACTCCAACCGCGTGTTTCCCAGAAACCTTGGTAATCAAAATTTACGACCTTTATCTCATAGATCCACATCACCCACTTATACCCAGCGTGTCCAGGCGCTACAACTCTCACAGGAAAGCCTTGATTCACAGGTAAGGGCTCACCATTCATCTCATATGCTAAAAGAACATCATCTTTGGTGGCTTCACTTATGGTTAAGGATGATGAATAGCCATCGTATGCATAAAAAATTACATCAATAGCACCACTTTTGACTTGAGCCAGATTCAAAATATATTTTAACGATATTCCACGCCATCCTGCTGTACCTGAATATCCCTCTACACATCTAATCGTCGCAATTTCCAATTGAGATGGTTGTGAGGTGAAATTTTCATAATTAAATACTAATGGCGATTCCACGTGTCCGTAGACACGTAGTGTCCATGAAGTAACATTGAGTTTGGGTGGTGGACTGATTGAATTTGTGAAGAATTCATCGTTCGATGTTATTCGGTCTTGACTGTAAACAATAAATCCGACAGCAATCAATGGTAGTGAAAATAGGAACATAAGAAACAGGAAATTAAAAATAGACCGACTCATTTGTTATACCTTTCATTCACCTTAAAGAAAATCTAGCTTTATGAGAAATGAGCTTCGATTTTCATAAAGGAGACTCAAGCTACGGGAATAGTCGATCAATGAATACTATACCATACTACTTGATCTTTTTTAGAAAGATAAAATTCCCATCAATGACTCGTAACACATAAGTTCGTTTTTTCAATCCCCACAGGATTTTATGTCCTTCACGAGCCATATGTGCGTAACGAGAATCTTTTTGTGGATTTTGCTCAATGAACCAGATATCTGAATAGGTCACATTCCGCAAACCTGTTTTTGTTTGATGAATAGGATAGATTCGTCCCTCTAGTTCGACCCTATCTTGATTAGTAAAAATAGCATTGAAAATGTTTAATGCTGCTTCTTTCAAAGCTTCAGTATCCACAATTACCGCCTCTTGTTTCAAGTCAATATCTTATTAGAGCTTATTAACATATTCAAACGGATTAACTTCATATATGTATTGTGTTCGTAAGGCCAATTTGTAAAATCCAAACTTTTTGTAGAGCGCTAATGCCTGTTCATTATCAGCCATGACACTTAGCTCGATCATCTTACACTTCTTCTCACGTTGCAATTGGATTCCAAACATCATCAAGGCACTACCAATCCCTTGGTATCGATAACTAGGAAGAACCCCCACTGAATTAATTGTCCCAATATGCTGTTTTTCTGGATCGTTTGTAATATAACATAACCCAACAAGTTCATTTCCGTCTAATGCAAAACAATGTTCGATATCAAGATAATTTTTCATTTGGTTGAAGAAATATTTTATTTTTTCCTCCGTATAGGGTTCAAACTCAAAAGCGTCTTTATGAACTTCATTATAAACTGCAATATACTGGTTTAAATTATCGATATCTTTTTGTTTCTTAAGTTTGATACCTGATGGAATTACTGATTGAGGTAGTGATTCAAAATCATCCAAACGCATCCACCAGCCATATTGAATAGGTTTTATACCCATTTCCTTGAGTTTTTTATTAAGGGGATTAAAGCCTTCTCTTGAATAAAATCGGAGTTTTGGAGCAGCCTGTTTCTTTGCAAGATTAACAATAGCATCCAATTGTTTTCCTGGAAGATTCGATTGAATATATTCTGGTAATACAACATTCATAATCCTCCAATAATCTCGTGTTGAGGATTTCATTAAACCAGTATAACCAATTATTTTTTCTTGATTATCCACCGTAACCAGAAGATCACGTTCAATAACAGTCTGATCTTCACGTATTAGCAATGTATTAAATTCTTCTCCAGTTAGGGTAGGTTCTTCAGGCATTAAATGGTTCCACATTTGTTTCCATATATCAACAATGTTAGATCGCTCAATAGACGCATTTAATGGCTTAATCTGCATGACATTCACCGGTTTATTCATTAATGGAATAAGAAAGAAGGTTTATTCACTTCTTTTGTTAAAAATTAAAACTAAAACCCAGTGTTTCATTATAGAGCATGTAAGACTCAAGATAAATTGAATCTGGTATAGCTAACTCTCCGACAGTAGCAACTTTGTGTTTTAACTTATTCATTCTCGCTTCAACTACCGTAACTTCGTCTCCTTTTCGAATGTAACATTCCTCTCTGATTTTGACGGGAATTTTCTCTCCTGTACTCAGTTTCACTGGTTCTGATCTTTTAAAAGTTGCCACCACCTCAGTTTTCAATTCTAATATAAATCGGGTGTCATAATATGGAAATCCTGATTCTGAACCATAACATCTATTATCAGGATCTGCAACAATAACTCCTTGAATAACAAGATTTTTTTCAATGGATTGTTCTACTTTTGACATTTTAGAATTCGCCTCTTTTTATTCATACAGTATTCTTTGTATTAATAATATTTCGAATTGGAGTATTTTGTTGATAAAAATACAAAATTTGGATTCACTCGATAATATTAGAATCACTAAAGAACGAGGTGATGTTGAGAAGACTCGTATCAGATGTCCAAATAGCATAAACATTAGTTGAGTTCCAGTTGGAAACAGAGAGTAAATAATTTTCATCAATCATCAAATAGAAACAATCACAACATTTTTTACAGATGATCAGGGGTAGTTCAGGTATCTGTTTGAACTCCTCTCTTAATTTTTTCATCGAACGTTGACACAATCCAGCATTTATCTTAATTCCATTCTTCTGTAAATCTAATAAGATTGGCTCAAACTTAAAATATAGCTCTGGGTTTGGAAATCGGATGAGAATCCCCGTCTCCACTTTTGATAACTCATGATGAATCTTATTGATTATATTTTTTTGGCCTTTGATAATAAATGCGATGGCTGATGGAATTGATACTGTTGAATCAAATAATGGAGTCAATCGAAGGTTAAGCTCTTTGATAGCGCTTTTCTTTTTATTGAAATCACTTTCTAGGCGTTCTTGAAGGTTATGAAGTCCTTCTACTAATGGTACGACCATGTAAAGTTTTGGTATGGAAGTTTGGACCATTATTAATCCAATTTGTTCAAGTTCGTTTAATATTCTATAAATTCTAGAATCTTTTACTCCAGTTGCTTTGCAAAGATCGCTGGCGGTCGATTCTTTCTTTCTTATTAATTCTAGATACACTCTTGCTTGAGGTCGCGATAGACCTGCTACTGTCATTAAATTTAATAGCCGTTCGGGTTTTAAATCGTGAGATAAAATAGAATTACCAAGTTCAACGCTTGTCATGGTCCTTTTTCTTCCCTACAAATTTAACTACTAACTACTATTAGTGGTAAGAAGATCGATCTTATAAAATGATATCGTTTCTTCAGATACAAAATATGAGTCCACATTAGATAGAAGTTGTCTTTTCGTGTTGGAGTTTGTTTCCTAATATAGAAGAATTTCATAATAATATGATTATGGAGATATGTTGCATGAAAAAACGAGAGTCTTTTTATAAATTATTTGATAATGGAATTTCGTATAAGAAATACGTTGAACGATCTGAATCACATGTAGATAGAATGGAAGATAGCTGGCTTGCTAGTCAAACTGCAGTAAAGGGATTATCACAAGATCATATTGCGCGTTTGAATGAAAAATTACGTGTACTGTGCATAGCAGAGAATTGGTGTGGTGATTGTGCGAATGCAGTGCCTGTGATTGCCAAACTTGCAGATGAACTTCCAAAATGGGATTTTCGAATTGCTGCTCGAGATAAATTTAGTAGAGAGGTCGAAATGTTTTATACAACTGCTGGTAGGAAAAAAATACCTGTAATTATCTTTGCAGATGAAGAGGGAGATGAGGTAATGCGATGGATTGAGAGACCAATGCGGAATTATCAGTTATTAGGTCTATTACGTGATCAAAATTTATCAAAAGAAGAATTTATGGATAAATATAACAACACTCCCGAATTTCGACCACCAAGTGTCTCTGAAGAAATTTTTCACGAATTAATCACTGTTGCTGATAAGGTTGCCTCTATACTACATATCAATTCCCCACAAAGAAAACCTCCAATAGAGACACATTAGTTTCTCGTCATTAAAGAGATTATCATGAATCATATCAGTAATTTTATATCAGTAAATAATAATGCGGATAAATTCTCTAGACTCCCTTATAAATCATCTATTTTAAAATCCTTTCAGGCTGGGAAATTTTGAATTTTAATAACTTTATTAATGAGAATTGTAGTATAAACTCTTCAAAGATGAGAATAATTCCTGAATTCAAGGTAAAGGAGAATTTTTGCACTCTAATTGATGTAGATTCTGGATAAATCTGAGAAGCCATCATAACGTGTATTAAAGGCGATGAAAGATCCATAGAATTTAAATACAAAAAGACTGAATTTTTTATTAGAAGTATTAAAATGGTTCGAATGAAGATTAATGGATTATTAATTGATTTTTTTGGTGTAGTTGTAGATTCAACAAGAGCTTACATGAAAGCGACTAATGATGCTTTGCAGAGTATCAATAATGTTAAAATAGAGAAAGAAGAAGTGAGAAAGATATCTTTAGAGATCGCTAGGAGATTGGATCAAGGATTTTCAAAAGAAAAAATCTTGGATGGCATGATTTCTGTATCACCTAGTAAGAATCAAGCTTTTCTTGAGGCATGGTTATGAACTTGGAATGAAGTCTGTCTTTGGGAAGTAGAGCCTATCTTGGGGGTACATGAGGTTTTAAAGGATCTATCCAACCGTTTTCCTCTAGCTCTTGTCACCTTTCGCCATCTACAAAAATCCCTCATTAAAGAACAACTGATAAGACTGCGTTTAAATGCGTTTTTTAAGGTCATTATTACTACCTTGGATGTTAAAAAACCAAATCCTGATTCATTTCTTGAAGGAGCGAAAAAATTAGGTGTACCTATAGGGGACTGTGTCATCATTGGAGATTCCATCCTTGATATTCGTGCTGGAAAAGCCAGTGGTGCGAAAACCATCGCTGTTTTATCCGGATTATTTGATGAAAAGGCTCTAAAGAAAGAGAATCCAGATATGATTATCAGGGCAATACCTGAAATCTCATCAATTTTATTATGAATCCAAGCTCGACTATATTCTTGATGTTTACATCCAGTTTATTGAATTGGGTCTATCTTCAATTTTCATAACAGCCTCAGTTCAGCTTCCATTGCTTCTACTGCTGCTGCAAAGAGCTGATCCATGACGTCATCCGAAGCCTGATACAATCCGCCAGTGGAGCCATCACCCAATACAGTTCGATAATCAGCAGCGGTTGGTGCTCGGGGCCATTCCTTTAATAGCTCTTTCTCTCCTTCTGGAACGGATCCTACTCGGGTGAATGGGAAATTTTCAGACCAATTTGCGTGGCCTTGAGGAAAACCTACTTCTTCATACACTTTTGTGACGATAGGATGAAACCACCAATTAAAACTACTCACCCTTATGCCTCCCGAGTGTGTGTTGTTTAACTCATCTTGTAGCCAACCTAATGCTCCAGTATTCCCCCCGTGACCATTATTCAGTAGTACTCGACGAAATCCTTGAGTTAACAGTCCCTCAACTATTTCTTGTATAACGCTTATGAATGTCGCTGGTTTTAGACTTATTGTTCCAGGGTAAGCTGTCCAGGCTGAAGAAACACCATAGGGGAACGATGGGGTCATGAGGATTCCTTCCTTTTCACATACCTCCCGCGCCACTTTCGTTGGAATGATGGTATCTGTTAACAGGCTTAGATAACTATGTTGTTCACATGATCCTATGGTTACCACTATTCTATCATCGTGTTCTAAGTATCGCTCAACATCCATCCAATTAAGGTTTTTAAAGAGTATTGGCTTAGTCATTTATCTTCTTCCTTCAGCTAGATTGATTAAAAAAGTATATCTAATGGTCTCATCATTTCCTCATGATGCTTTTTTTCTATTTTCAGATTTTCCTACTCTAATCCAATATGCAAAGGATAATCCAGTTGTTATCAAACCAGCAAAAAATATACCAATAACACTTAGTTGCATCATCCATGGCGGCTCCTGCCATGCCTCAAACCTCCCTGTTACAGGAGAACTTGATTTCAGCGTGATTAAGGTATTCTCATTCGGTTCTATTGATATCTTGTAATAAGTTCCATTATAGACATTTTCTCCATCAATATTGATCTGTATCGTGTCGTTTGCTTTAATTGTCAAATGGAGTTTCGAACTAGAGAACCATGGATATGTATCAGTATAGTTGTTATAGCTTGTCAGCAAGAAAGGTTCTCCTCCGCCATATCCAGGAACGAGGAAAGGATAAATTACATATGTAAATCCGATGGAGAGAAATCCTGTGAAGAGTAAAAGTGAGGAGAGACTAAATGCTAATAGAGCTGTTGTATTTGGCATCTTTAATTTCAGCTTCTTCACCCCTACATTTTTCTTTATTTTAATCCCTTATAGAACTGACAACAACCCTTCTTTCTTATCGAGTGATGTGAGTTCTTGTTTAGAGATTGTTATTCAATCTGATTATGCCATCAGTCTTTTTAATCTTATCCGTGCATCATCAGAAAAATGATCATTGGACTGGAACCAATTTTGTAATTATCTTACCGCATGAACCACAACGTTCTGGGACATTATGGCGATCTTTAACTTCAAATACATTCTCACACTCACTACATTTCCAACTTGAGGGAGTTAATAGCTCCTGTTCTAATCGGGTGAGAATAGTGGAAAATCGATTGAGAAGTTGGTCCATTTTTCCTGTGATATAACCTACCTCACTAGCTTTCTTCAATTCTTGAGGTGAATCTGGGTTTGTCAGGAGTTGTAGATCTTGTCTTAAGTTTTCTATCTGAATTTTAACCTCTTGGGAATCAGGAATGGCTTCAATGGCTCCTCTTGCTTCTAACCACTCGAGGAGGAATAAAATCTTCTCAACAATAATGATTGCTTGGGAAACAGTTGCTTCTTTGGAGGTAAGATCAATTATTCTCTGGATTTCTTCTGATAATTCTCCTAGATAAGTTCTTAAGTCTCCTTGTAAGTTTAATTGCCCATATAATCTAAATAAGGTTAGATAATGCGAAAATTGCTCATCTGGATCCGCTTTCACGAGAACAGCACTTGTTATCTCACGAACTTTTTCAGGTTCGCACTTATTGGTAACTGTCGGTTCCCCCATTGGCACTTTCCAACGTGAACGTACTACAATTTGTGTTCCTCGAGTATAATTCAAGTCAACAAACTCACGATCCTTGGCTGATAAACATTCCCAATATGTGTAATTTAATTTTTCTTCATCTAATACTAATTGCTCTATTCCAGAATTACAGTATTCACAAGATGATAAATCACTATCCTCAGAGCGATTCATTTTGCCGCAAGCAAAACAATAGAAATAAACATATTCTGTTGTAAATTTCCCAAATGTTCCCGTTCCTGCCACTTGAGACTCATCTGCAGCCCGACGCATTCGAGAAAACAGAGAGTCAGAGTCATCAAGCATTGCAGTTAGTGAACTTCCAAGACCTTCTGCTGCTTCCATTCGCTCTTTCTCTGCTTTCTTTTCCTGTAAATATGCCTTTCTTTCCTCGGGGCTCATTTTTTCAATTTTTTTCAGTTCTTTTACACGATCTTGTAGCCTATTCCTATCAGTAGGTGTTAGAGCCTCCAAAAAGTCTGGAGGAAGAGATTGAATTTCCTCCATACTCATTTCCTCAAAATCAGTGCGTAATTCTCCCATTGACCCAGCAGGAACACTAACTTGGGTTAGCAAGGTAGATCCTGGTGGAGGGGGTGGAGGAGGGGCTCCAAAAGCAAATACTTTCGTAGGTACTGGTGGGGGTCGTTGTGGTACTGAGGATGCAATAGGTCTAGATACTTGACTGATAGCTCCCATAATCTTCTCTTCAAGATCATCTAAAAACCCTGCTGTTGTTAGAAATTTCTGTTTTTGTTCTGTATGGATCTTTCTAATTTCAGTTATCATATGTTCTGATAAAGCATCTAAGCGTGGGTATAATGATTGGATTATGTCATACATAATCCATTGTTCAGCCTCAGAAAACTGACCATAAGGTTCTGCTGAAAGCTTAGCCATTCGAGGGTAGATTTCTATTGTTTCCATATTTCTCTGTGCCCAAGACCAAATAGTTGACTTGTTTTTAGCACTACCAAGGAGATTCTTAGCTATTTGGGCAAATGATTCACCTAAAAGACGCCTTTTAATAATTTCCTCACGTTTCTGATCGGAGTTCATCTGGAACCATGGAGCTTGAGGATTAGACATTATTATTTCACATTTTATTCCTATAATTGTAATTTAATTCTCTTAGATCCAAGATTGGTACGTATTACTGACATATTACAAGTATGAACGTTTATATGCACGCATGTATTTGTTCGCGCCTAGAAATAAAAAATTTTCGAAATTATATTCGCGAAGTAGCTAGATAATATTTTTCTTAAGGATCTAATTTTCCATAAAAATAGATATCAACACTAATTAAATAGAGCATTTCACCCCTTAAATAAGTCTAATCAAATTTCATTAATCCTTCCAGAAAGTCTTGAAAATCACCTCCTCTCTTAGTAACTTGATAGTGTTTTAGAAAAGAAGGAGATTTGGTTTGATCAACTATGCAACCTTCAAAGATTCTTTCACGTATTCTAATTGTTTTTGGTATTCTTTGCCTTGTAATCGGATTTATTAGCATCTTTTTTCTTCAAATCACTCATGGGGAAATTTCTCTCCAAGAATCTCATACCAGTGGAAGTTTTCACCTTGAGAAAGGAAAATCATATTCTATTTCAGCGTCAGGTTCAAACTATCCCTTTGGATCTAGTGGGGGATTTTTAGTGTTTTATCTTAGCGATGGAACCCCAGTAGTTAACCTAAGCATTCATTTCTCCTTTAATGGCGATTCTACTAGTGAGGAGGTCATTCTTGGTGACTTTCAGGTTCCTCTTTCAGGAGACTATTATTTTCATTATTTTGAAGCACATAACACTTTGTACAATACTCAGGTAAAGCTTAGGGTTCAAGAATCTATGATTGAACATTATTTAGGAATCAATTCCATTGAACTCATTTTTTTAGGAATTCTTATCGCTATTGTAGGAGGATTGATACTACCTTGGGTTGGTCGAATAGTGAGACATCGTAGATTAACTCCGAAAAAAGAGTCTGAACCAATCGAGTCAAGTTCGAATAGCTTCGCTGATTCTGACACAATCTCGTGTCCAAATTGTGGTTATCTTGATGAAGGATTTTATTGTAGTAACTGCGGAACCCAATTGAGAAGAGTCGATTAAATCAATCTTCAATTTTGAACTTGAGATTTATCATATCACCTTTATTGAACCCCATGGCATCAAAGAACCTGAGTAGATCCCAGTCTCGCCAATTTACAAACGTGTAGACTGTATCAACACCTACTTTTTTCATATAGTTAAGAAGTTCTTTTATCAGAAGTCTCCCTATACCTTTCTTTTGATAATCAGGATCCACTCCAATTGTATCAATCCAACCAATATTCTCTGGTACACCGTATTCCCAACCACTTGCCTCCCCGAAAACAAAACCGACAATTTTTCCGTCTATTTCTGCAATAAGTGAGGGAAGGGGCGATTTTGTGATAGTTGCTAGTTTTATTTCCCAATAATCTGATCGTCTTTCTCCTAGAACCTTATTATCGATTTCAATTATTCGTTCAAGATCTTCTTCTTTTATTATCCTTACAATTGGTTCTTGAGTCGATTTATCGTGCACTTTTTTCTCCTTCTTGCATACAAATAATTTTTTGCATCCATTTTTGGATGATTTAGGAATTATTTATACTTTTCAACCTAGTTATTGTTAATTAAATAGAAATTTAGTCATGATGAGTACCTTTCCGATGTGACAATTTATCATTAAACGGCATAAAAGCCATAGTACTACATCTTCCAGGCCATTCTAAGGAATCTATTAGAATTTTAACCGCTAATGGTTATTTATTTTCCAGAGACTTATTTATAAACTGTAAAAAATCATCCATGATTGTTGAACATGAAGAATTAAATTCTAGCAATACAAAATAAAATAATTTTGAAATTGGTACCGTTTATCCTGGACCCAGATCACATTTCAAGGACTATCTTGAATTAATAAATTAATTTAAAATTTCTTCTAAAATGATGAAAGAGAGGCATGAGTGTTTTGAACTATCTTTAGAGGGAATAATAATTGGAATTCATTTCCATTGGGAGATAATGGATTAATCTTGAGTGTCCCATCATATCGTTTCATAATGACAGATGCGAGAGCGATAGGGAGATAATGGCCTCTTGTTTCCCAATTTTCTGTTATGGGAGAGGTAAGCTGTGTACTTATTGATTGAGGTATTGTTTGCGAATAATTATCACGAATAGAGATACAAAGATTTAGGGGGCCTAATAAAGCTTCGATTGTGATTGACACATTTGGTTTTTTAGATTCTAGGTTATTAGAGCTTAGAATAAAGAATAATAATTCATAAAGCATATCATAAAAATAATTATCCACCTCGAGCTTGATGTTTGAAAAAGATGATTCATTAACCTCAACATTCTTGAGTTGTGGTAATGGAGTAATTTTTCTTAAAGTATTGTGAATTAGATCTATGACTCTTCGTTTTTCAGTCTTGAATGGGAGTTCTGATTGAAGCACAACGAAAATTTTCTTAACTAAATCAATATTTCGAGAAGAATGTTGAATAATACTCATCAATCGTGTGATTATTTCTTGATCTAATTCTCTACCAAAGCTATACTTGTTTAATAAATCAAGGTTAAATAATATTTTTTGGAGATCATTATTGAGAAAATGGCTTAACATGGCGTGATATCGTTCTTCTTCAAGCTTAATTTGTTGAACTCTTCTCTCTGACTCATATAGTTGTTGTTCAACTCTTTTAAGTCTTGTAATATCTGTGAATACTGATAAAACCCCCTCAAATTCTCCTTCCTTCGATTGAAGAGGAGTAGCTGTTACTATCATTTGGATTCGTTGTCCTGTCTTACCTAATGCTATTGCTTCATACTTACTGCTAATACCTTCTGGTCGTTTGCTTGACTCATCATTTACCATTTGTAGACATTCTGGTGCAACAAAATTGGACCAATGCTTATTAAGTATTTCTTCTTCCGTGTATCCAAGTAATTTGACTGTTTGAGGGTTAACAAAGGTGAAAAAGCCGTTAGCATCTTCTAAAACCACTCCTTCTTCCATTCTTTCTATCAGCATTTGATATTTTTCTTTCGCTTCTTGCAATGCGATTTCTGCTACTTTTCGGTCAGAAATATCTCGAATAATTCCACGAAATCCATACTTAATGCCTTTAGAATCAGTTATCAGAGACACGGATACTTCAGCATAACCTAATGTCCCATCTTTCCTTATATATTCAAATTCTAAACCTTTTACTGGCCTTTCTGTTCGATATACTCTATTAAAAGCCTTAAATACTTGCTCAGCAGTTGATTCACTACAATATTGCTTATAGTTCATCCCTAATATTTCATTTTCGGGGTATCTTAAGATTTTGCAGAGTTTCTTATTGAAAAAAGAAAAATTACCAGCTAAGTCAACCTCATAGTAACCATCTTCAATACTCTCGAGAATTGTTCGATACTTATCCTCACTTTCATGTGCTTTTTTTTGCTCGGAGACATCTCTTACAATTCCTTGTATAACTTTTCGACCTTTAATCTCAATCAACCTTGAGAATACTTCAGTAGAAATCCTTTTCCCACTCTTTTTTCTAAAGTCGATTTCAAAAGTTACAAAGCCTTTTTTAGCGATTTCTTCAAAGGCTGCTTCTGATGCTTCAAGCATATCAGGAGGATGAAGATCAGCAACATCTAAGGCAATTATTTCTTTTTTTGTATATCCAATTAGTTCTAATACTTTTTGGTTAACATCAAGGATATTTCCTTGGAGATCATAAATGAAAATTGCATCATGTGAAAAATGGAAGAGATTTCGATATTTTTCCTCACTGTCTCTAAGTGAGTCTTCTGTTTTTTGTAGCTTAATTCTCTTAGTTTCTCTTTTCTGATTTATATATGAGTCTCTTAATTTCTCTAATATCAATTTTACGTCTTTCGGGATATCTTCCCGTTTTATCAATGTAGTAAATTCCTCTTCCATTTGAACCATCTTAAATTTCATATATATCTATAAAATAACTATTTTTTTATTAATCTAGTTGATAAAAATTCAGTCAAATATTCAATTTTTCTCTTGAAATATTAAGATTTTACACCATTGAAACGGAAACGAGCTAAAAAAGATCTTCTACTCAAGTCACTTCGTAATCCTGTTAAAGATTCAGCTAGATCCCTTTTTAATAAAATTTCCTCGGAATAAGGCCTAAATAATGATGATAATGGTTACTATTTGGTCAAAACAAATCTGGATTAAACCACATCAAATACTTTCATGGCTTTGTCAATTTTCAATTGACGATGTTTAATGCAATTTTAAAAACCTCTTCATTAGCTGTACCCAACTTCTTATGATAATCTTAAAATTCAAACAAGTTCTCTTCTCTAATTGAACTAGAAAAAATAAATGAAGATTGATATTATCAGGTTCTACGTTAACCAAGCCAATATACTTCTTATATTTTGATTCTGTACTCGAATGATTACTAGGAATCCTGAAAACAGATGTTTGGAATTAATATAATTACCAAAACAGGTATCCTTGTTTTCTCTCATTCTTTTTCAGGTGATTTTCTCTCAAAAATAGATACAGACGTTGATATCCAAGCTGGTCTTATCACAGCAGTATTAGGTGCTCTTAAAGAAGCTCGAGGCGAATCTGTTACGGTTATTCGATACAGAGAATATCGACTTTTGCTTTATGAGGGAGTATTGACTAATGGTATATTATTTGGTTTTGAGGGCCATAATCCAAAACTTCAGGATTTCCTTCGGAATATTGTTTTGAAGTTTGAACTCCAGTTTACGTATGAATTATATAAACAAACTGTTATAAATCGAGCTGATTTTGAATCGTTTCGTGAGACTGTCAGAAATCAATACACTGACATGATTGCCATTGATGTGTCCAGTTTAGACAGACTTATCAAAATTATGAATGATTCAAGTACAGCTAATAACTACATCATTTATGAAACAAAGTTATTGCTTCCTATCTTTACTAAGATTGTCATTCCAAATATAACTCCTCATTTACCCCAAATAACACGTATTTATCGGGAAATATTAAATCTAGAATCAAAACTCAATCAAGAACACGCAACAAGTACAATTAATTTCAAGGATATCGAGTTATATGCCATAAAAACCTCAACTCATTGTGTTGTACTATTCTACAACCCTAAACAAATGGATAGAAATATTTTCAGGAAAGAACTTAGACAAATCCAAAGGAAAATTAGGGATAATAAAGCCTAGATTTACAATTCCTTAAGTAAATGCCTTTAATTTTCATAATCCATTTTTATAGGAGAAGAATCCATCTTTAGCAATTTTTATTCTCCTGAGGTAATTTTAGCTGATTCAATCACAATAGATGGAGAAATTACAGTAAATTTTGGATCAAACACATTTGTGATCACACGACTATCTTTTCCAACTCGTTTTAATTTTTTTAATAAGTCCCGCATATGTAAACCGAACAAAGTATTCTTAACTGGAAACTTAATCTCTCCTTTTTCTATATAAAATCCTTCCATCACCATTGCACTTAGATCACCAGTAGTCATATTCGGACGGTCTCCTGTATCACGACAAAATATCCCCTTATCAATTTCTGAAATTAAATCCTCTTGAGTGCCCTGACCAGGTGAAATCACAAGATTAGAAGGTGATATGAATGGTACCCCGAAATAAGAGGGCCGATTGGCATTCCCTGTGTTATTCACTTCTTCTTTATTTGCTGTGTAGGAATTATGGAGGACACTTTTCAATATACCGTCCTTAATTATTTCTGTTCGTTGAGAGGGAAATCCTTCGGCATCAAATATTCGTGACCCGACTCCTTTAATTCTTAGTGCATCATCCACAATATGAAGTTCCTCCGATGCAAGTGATTCACCAATCGCGTCCGATATATAGGATCTACCATATTGGATTTCTTCTGCATTAATAGCCTCACCAAATCCTCTCCCGATAATTGTAAATAAAGCAAGCGGTGATAGTAAGAGTGTCATTTCAGCGTTCTCAACTGTCTTGGGATTAAACAGTTTAATTGCATTTTCACCTGCAGTTTTACCAATCCAATTTGGGTCTATTTCTTTGAGATCACGTGATACTTGAAATTCATAACTTGATGTTTGACTATCACTCGTTTTAACAGTCGGTTCACTATAGAGAGAAACAAAGGTACTCTCTTCAAGCTTAGATATACCAAGGGAATTAACCACTGCTCTGGTCATATGATTAGATGTTATTTTTGCTTCTACTGCAACCTTCATACCTCCCACAGCATCTTTTGTAGCTTCCACAGTTCTTTTGATTATATCTGCTGCTTCCTCCGATCTCAAATCTACGATTTTTTTATCAATTAAACCATCAATGGAATGATATGATCCTTTATACGAGGGAAGACCAACGAAATCTGGATCTGGTACTGCGGCTTTGGCTAATGCTACGGATTTTTCCGCCACCCTAAAAATATCTTGTTCAAGTACTGAGGTAACATAGGCATAGCCTATCGTTTTACGTATAACTGAGCGTATTCCACAACCTTTATCCCTTTTTATAGCCGCACTATTTATGAAATTATTTTTTACATCAATTGAAATGGATTTAGAAGATACTAGATAAGCTTCTACCTCATCTGCTCCTAATTGTTCAGCTTTCCGAACAGTACGTTCCCCTATCTCCAATAACTCTGTTTCCATATTATAATCCTCCTACTGGAACACTCCTTATTCGAGCATGGGGCCCACCACTGAAATCTGGCACATATTGCCCTGATTTACCACAGGTTCCTGGCTCCATTTGAAAATCATTAGCTATCGCATCAACTTTGGCGAGAACTTCTAATATTTGACCTGCAAGTGATACATCTCTTACCATCTGACCCTTCTCCCCATTCTCAATGAGATACCCATAGTTTGCTTTGAAATTGAATTGTCCTTTTGAAGGATCGGTGTACCCATATGAAAAGTCACATAGTATTATTCCTCCATCTGTTTCAGCAATCAATTCATCGACATCCCAGTCTCCTGGTTCCATGAATGTGTTACTCATTCGAGGTATTGGTGGAAATGTAAAGTTTTGAGCTCTGGCAGCACCATTTGGTTTCATGTGGAGGCGTGAAGCAGTTTCTAGGGAATGAAGTAGCTCAGTTAAAACACCATTTTTTACTAAAAAACGTTTCTTTGTCTTTGTTCCCTCCCAATCATATTCAAATGATCCTCGTTCGTTTGATCTTGTGGGGTCATCACTTATATTGAGATATTTAGGTCCTAATTTTGTTCCAACTTTCCCTTCAAGAACTGTTGCATGTGCAATCCAAATGTCTCCTTCACAGGCATGACCGAAAGCCTCATGAATCATGACACCATTTAAGATTGGATCCATGATTACATCATAGATTCCACCTTTTGCTGCTTCCGATGATAGAAGGTCAACAGCTAATTGTGCAGCTTCCTCACCAATATGTTGCGGTTGTTCTTTTTCCATCTCTTCAAAACCCCCTCTGACCCCTACAGACCGAACTCCCTGTTGTCTGCTAATTCCATCCTTAATGGTTGCGAAAGATAAGATTCGTGGAAGGGAATTTTCAATCCAAACACTTGTTCCCAGAGAATTTCCAATGTATAAATCAGTCCAAACATCTACATAGATTGTTTGGGTGTTGATGATTCTTTTGTCAAAGTTATGAGATTGATCATCAATCATCTTTGTGTATTCAATCTTATCCTCTATAGTAACATTTTGTATGGGGCGTTTGGCGGAAATCCTGACCTTATCATTGAACACAGGTCCATCAATAGAGAATTTTTCATCCACATTCCCGCTAGTAGCCAAAGCCAGTTTGGCTACAGATTTCGCAGTATCACGCATTCCTCCAGGTGTGAGATCTGAAGTTTGAGCAAACCCCCATGCTCCATCAACGAAGGCTCTAACCCCAGCACCCTTCAAATTTGATGCAAGAGCTGTTTTTGTTATTCCATCAGTAAACTCAATTTTTGTTGAAATAGAGTTCTCAATTCTAACATCAACAAAACTAACACCCATCTTAAGAGCGGTTTCTATGGCTATCTGAGTTAAGTCTTCCATAATCCTACGATCCTGAAAATTGAAATGTAATCCGACATTTCAATTTCTTCTTTAAAAAATTATGTTTGTGGTTGCAAATCTAAAGGTTACAACATCTATTTTTCTTAACAATAATAATTTTTGTTATTGAGGCTTGAGAATTCATTAAAAATGCTAGTATTAGATGCTATTCAATGGATTAACATTATTATTTCCTGGGAAACCTTTAAACAATTGGAATGCTCTCGATAGCTAATAAGAATACTGTTATTATGATAAAAATCATCTCCTTCCCTTTTGATATTTAATACAAACCCTTATAGTAAAGAAAACGATGATAACAACAAGTGAAGAATTATCACTCCATTGTGTTGACTTAGAAATGGTAATGGGGGTCAAAGGGGATGTATAGTCCTCAAAGAATGTATCGAGAGTGCCAAATAAATGGTGAGAAAACATGTTGAATGTTTGATTCATAGTTTCAAGCAATATTTGATTTGTATGTCCCTCGTTACCTCTATAATAATAGTGCCTAATCCCATGAGTATCAAGAATCTGTGAAAAATTATCGTAATTAACAAAAATGGGATCAGCTGTACCACAAGCTAAAAAGATTGTTCTGTTGTAAAATACTTCTAGGTGTTGTTGGGGAGAAGCAGTTTGTATTAATTCTTCGCATGGCCACCATCTGCTATAATGAGCTATCCACATATCATTTGTGAGGTCAGGTAATCCCCCTCCAGAGAATAAACCACTAAACAAATTCGGGTGGCGTACTGTGATAGTTATTGTTCCTGCACCTCCCATACTAAAACCGTAAATAAACCACTTTTTCCTATTTAATTTAAGGAAAGTGTTATTTGCGTCCTCCATACACCTCAATACCTTCTTCTCACCATCATCAGGAGCATACCACCCATTACTCGAACCTTCAGTAAATATTAATGCTAAATTATATATTTTTGCAGTTCGTACAAGCGGAGACTCTGTCATATTCCCTTCAGAAGATCCCCAATTAGCACCAATTAAGTAGGTCTCATGATTACCACCCAAAGGAGGAATAACAAGAATAACTCCAATTGGTTCTTGAGAAGGAAGATAGAGGTAATACTGTTGGGGTTCCCCATCAATTTCCACACTATGGAGGGTTAACGATCCTTCCTTCGATATTTTTTCAAGATTAGTGCAATGAACTAAAGTAATAATTATAGAAAAAGTTAATATTATCAAACTGATTGAAAAAAGTCTTTTGTACCTCATCTTCATGTCCTTTTGACATATTTATTTCTTAAGCTTTATCACAAGTCAATTACCACTGAATGAATTCAATGGCTTGTAGCTAGAACCGTCCCACGACTCAACGAGGAAATTCCTATGGTCATGGGAAGGACCGCTACATTAGGGCTATTGACAGAAGCCCTCCTGATCTCGGACATGCCAAAATCAGATAGGTTACGGGCAGCATTAAGGTCAGCATTCAATTGGAGAGAACAGTTACCACACACAAAGGACGATTGAAAACAACGATTATGAGAGGAAATATAACCACAACACGAACACCTCTGCGAAGTATACCGAGGATTGACAAATAAAACCGTCTTTCCAACCTTTTCAGCACGTTCAATGATAAATTGTTCGAGTTGGTAATAAGACCAATTACTAAATTTCCGACGAAGTTTTTTAGATGCTTTGTTCTCCTTTTTGCTATGTTGTTTCAACCCACGAATGTTTTCTAATACAATACAATTATTAGGCATATTACAGATCCATTTAGCTAGATTACGATTTTCATCAGTCATAAACCGTCTCTCTCGACCACTAACCAACCGTAATTTACGCTTGGCGGATCGAGTGCCTTTTGACTGAAGGCGTTTTCGTAATTGTTGATACTTCCACTTCACAGCTAGTATATGATTAGTGGGATAGAACATATTATTGGAACAAACGGCTATCCGTTTAATACCCCGGTCTACTCCTAGAAAGGAAGAAGGTTCTTCCACAGGAATATCTGGTAACTCCATTGTCAAATACGCGATGATTTTCTTCCTTTTTTTGTTATAATAGAGTGTTAGTGAGCTGATCCTCCCAAAAACAAGGTACTGCTGGAAATATTCAGGGATTATAAACGGATATCTTTTTCGACCAGCGATTGTGCTAATAGAAATCACCCCTGTTTCTAAGAAGGGGGTGAATGTGCGTTGATTATATCGAATCCCACTTAATACCTTTTTAATAGGTCGGTTATGGTTGAATTTTTCACGCTTAAGTATGTCAGCTGCCATATCGCGAGCGCACTGGACAAGTGATGACTGTAGACAAGGATATCTTTTACGAACAGCTTTATACGTTTCAAAGTGGAGGGTATTTTTGTTGAAAGTCCTTCTTGACCATCCTCTATCAATAACATGCTGAACTGCTTTGTTATAGGTTTTTATCGTTTCTAATAGCTCATTTTCAGCAGGTAGTGGACATTGGATAGTTCGCCGCATGACACCTAGACTGGGGTTCTCCAAATATTTAAGCTTAGATGAGAGTAAGATCAAAGTATTTTTGCTTTATAACAAAATGTATAAGTATTTAACAATTATTTCATTTGTAATATTATATATTATTATATGTGGTGGTATAATACTGCAAATAATCTTTTCTCCTTCCCCAATTCCTCCCCTGAATGAATTCACGGGTTTCATTGGGAGTCCTATAGTAAGAAGCTGAGGTTTAAGGAGTTGTTTCAAAAGAAATTTGATCGTTATCCTGTATTTTAGGTTGGACAAGGTAAGCATATGGACGGGGCCTCTGTTCAAGTTCTTTTAAACGGATAGGTGCTAATAACAAAAAGCTATCAAAAGCTATATTTGTTAGTAAAGGCCTATTTTGAAAGGAACGGTATGAAAACATTCCGCTGACCTGTTACTTTAATGGTGAGTATATAGCTATCTCCTAATCTCAGAAGAAAATGGAACTTGTGTAAAATTGGAGTTAAATTTATCTGGAAAACAATTAAGGAAATTCCCGAAAATTCTGCAATGTGAGACTCTAGAACATTTGATTTTAAGCAATAATGAATTGGAGTCAATACCTAATACTATAGAGGATTTTTCGAACTTAAAAACATTAAAAATAGATATTAATCGATTAATATCGTTACCAGATAGCCTAGGAAACTTGAATCATCTTGAAACACTTATTTTAAGCTATAATTATATATCATCGCTTCCTAAGACGCTAAGCAACTTAAGAAATCTAAGAATTTTAGATCTCGAACATAATAAATTGAGAGTTCTCCCCGCTTTAAGAGGGCTAACAAAGTTAGTCGAACTCAATGCCTCTGATAATATGATAACTGACTTCCCAAAACATATTGATAGTCTTTTTAATTTGGAAAAACTAAGCTTAAGAGACAATCAATTAAGAAGTCTTCCAGCTTCTATTGGTTCACTTAAGAATCTTTGGTTTCTCGATTTATATCATAATCAATTAAGTTCATTGCCAGATTCATTAGGAAAACTTAAATCATTGCGTGTACTGTTTTTAAAATCTAACAGTATAGGTTCTCTTCCCAAGACAATTGCTAACCTTACAAATCTTGAAGAGCTTATTCTACGTGATAACCAAATAAATACTCTTCCGTTAGAGCTCTTAGATCTGGTTAATCTCCAGCTTTTAGATGTTGGATTGAATCAAGTTGATTCAAAATCAGAGAAAATTCTTGAAAAATTATGGCAGAATGGTGTTAGAATTAATGTTTAAGAGTGAAATCATAAAAAAGGGGGTTAAGTATCCAATATCTAACAAAGAAAATATGAATAATTGAAACGATTTTAATGAAAACTAAACCTAACGGCCTAATCTCTATGATAAGGTTTTATTATGTTCTTTTTTTCTGTTTCGAAAAAACAAGATACCAATCATTAAACTTAAGATGATCCATACAAGCTCAAAACCTGGGATCTGAGAACTTGTTAGATTTGTTGAGGAAGAAATAGTAGACACTTGCTCTTGGCATATAATCATATGTTTCTCATCTGTAGTGACGTTGTAATTCCCTCTCAGAAGCTCGTTTTTTGTAAGGTTCAACCAGACACCAAAAGCTTCCTGTAAACCACTTTTCTCTGTGTTATCGGGATCTACTGTATGAGCATCATCATATCCGATGAAGTTTGCAGTCTGATAAAGAACATATTTTGCAGCCCAATAATCAAGCGCAACAGGATCAATGCCTGCCAAAAGTATATTTACTCTTGTGGCTTGATTATAACTTGTACTTGGTCCAGTTGAGCTAGAAGGATAAGGATTTGCGTTAACCCAGATTGCATCTATAATATTGAGAGTAGGCAAGCCACATTCTACCAGTAATGTCCCCATTCCACCAGTTCCTACAGTTGAATGCCCATTAGCTAAACTTTCTGATTGTACACCCATGTAGTTCTTTACGGAGGCGGTAACCCCATATATGACATGTGATTTGAGAACAGGCAGATTTATTACTTTTAATCGCCTTTCATAACCAGTTCCATTCCAGATACCATGTTTAAAGCTGATTTTAGTACCAAATTCTGTTTCAAATTTAGGATAAGAAACATAGATCCCTGTTTCAGGATCTACTTCATCATAAACAAAATAACCGTCCTTTAGATCTCCTTCAGAATATTCATCAACATGATTACTCCTAATTTGTTGCCAATCGTAGGTTGAAACCTTGTACATTGACGAGAACATATTAGCTACTTCTTGAGTTGACTGAGATCGATTTTCAGCGTTACTTGATACATAGTTCATACTTCCACGTCCTTGGCCGTTATCTGCCAACACAATCTCTCCCACGAATCCATCAGGATGGCTGATGACGGCTTGGATCAACTCTTTCAACACATCAGTGTTAGTTCCCCCTCGTTGAGACCATTGTGAATTAAATTTTACTAAAACAACATCATTCGGTGCAATTAAACCATCAGGCCCCTGCTTTATTCCCACTGTACTTGACTTGTAAAAGAAAAAATTGTATGAACTCATTAAGGTAATGAGTTCACTGATATGTGCAACAGGTCGTCCGTTTACTACATAAATATCAGAATAGGGAGGAAGAGTTTCAGTATTAGATCGAATTACCAATTGAATTTCTTGAGAAGGATTTGGAGTTGGTAATACAAGAAAAATACCACTGCTGATTACTCCAACCATGAGCATTACAAAGATTGTTGTTCTATTTTTAGAGAAAAAGCTATTGATTGTCGTAACGATGGGAGCAATTGAGAGAGGAATCAATCCACTAAAAGAGACTGAAAGGTTATCCAAAGCAGCTCGCTGACAGGGGTATACTATTCTTGAAGGTTTTGTACCTGTTCGAAATATTAACCATAAGAGATTTGCTAAAGTAAAGAAGAGAAGACTATTCTTCACATTCTCTTTATTTATAATTTTATAGAAACGAGGAGGAAGAGAAAAGGAGTATTTGTTAAACCCAGTCAAGAATTTATCTTTGGATTTTTGCATGGACAATGTTTCCTATTAGATAATAAGAATATTCTTTGTGCACTCTGAAAATGAGTTTCTTATTATCTTTTTCTTATCTGCATCAAAATAACGTCTAGAGCTCTAATTGAATTAGTTCTAATATAACGCCCAAAGTCTTTTCAGTGTCTAAGTAGGCAAACTTCACCATTTCGTGGACAATACCTCTTTCCAACACTTTGATTCCCTTTTCCTCTAGTTTAGATAGTTCTTCTTCTAAATCGACGACTATATGCCCTAAATGGTGAACTCCTTCTCCTCTTTCTTGGAGAAATTTGGAATGACTAGTTTCTCCCTCAAGAACCTGTATTAATTCTAGCTGTACATCCCCTAACTGGAGTAATCCAATCTTTAGCTTCGCAGAATTTATTACTGATTCTAGTGTAAGAAAGGATTCTAGCCCGAATGACTCATAGAACTTCATAGTTGCTTCCATATCTTTAACAACAACTCCAATTTGATCGATTTGGGAGAATTGGGAAAATAATGTTACTGTTTCATCATTACTAACCAACATGGAACCTCCAAACCGAAGTTACGGTGTACTTAAATAAAATTATTGCCCTGATCTTTTTCACAGTTTTTAGGTAACTCATGAATGAGAAGAGAACTCAAAATGTATGATAATTGAATATAATTAAGCCCAATACCATTTTAGTTAAACAATTTTTTTCATTATAGAGTTATTCTAGTTCATCTTCAATACTGCTACATTTCTCAGTTTTCCGGGCAATTCGATATTCTGCAAGAAAATATCCTGCAAAGAAAATCGTGAAAAATGATGATACTTGTGCAATTAAATACAGAACTAAGAAAATTGGGGGAAGTAGTTCCTGTAATTCAAGATAACTCAATGGAATGGTTTGTGGATAAGCTAATCTCACAATTAGTCCGAGGACGACTGTTGCTAGAAAAAGTAACAATAATGTCATTAATCGCTTAATTTCACGTCTAAACATTTCAATGTGTTGTGTATTGACCTTAACGTCCGCCATTTGGATCTATCTCCGTAATATGAACATAAGTTAGACAAAGTTCTTTTACTGAAAAAACTTTCAATATATGCATTTTTTAGATGTAATTATTAGAGATTGTATTCCGTTATTAGAACAGATTATCTAGCTAATCTTTTATTTACTATTGCAAATTAAATTTTAACAGGTTTTTGGAATAGTACAGCCCTTCACAACAGCTGTAAATGAATTTTTTGTGAAATTACAATGAGTAATAACAAGCATACCTTTCCAGATATCGCAATTTCTGAAGCAGAGATAAATCAGTTAGCGGATCGTGCTTTGATCTTATTATCTTTTAAGGATACTGATACTCAGAATCTTCGATTCATCATGAATTTGCTAGGAATTCGAACTCTTAAGGAAAAAAAACTATTTTGAAGGAAATTTTTCGACTTATTCGCAAAGGCATTGTATATGTTCCTACAGGACTACCCCAATTAATAGATAACAATCTCCAAAATATTGATAATATTAATTTAAGCCTTTTATGCCCCTATGACATATTAATCCAAGAAATTCAAAAAGAAATCGCGACATTAAAGAAATAACTAAGTTTTTTTGCGTGGATGATGGAAGTTTCTTGACAATTTCTTCCTTCATGAATCATCAATTATAATAATGCTTTTTCTAACTGTCAAGATATATGCAAAAAAGGTTATCATTTCCATTTTCGGCTATTGTTTCATTAGATAAGCTAAAACTCGCCATTCTAATCAACGCGATCAATCCTAAAATTGGTGGAGTATTAGTTCAGGGCCCTAAAGGTTCTGGAAAAACAACCGTGGTGCGAGGATTAACTGCAATTTTGCCAAAACTGGATGTTGTGAAAGGTTGTCCCTTTAATTGCAATCCTTATGACCTCACAAATATGTGTGAAAAATGCAGTGAACATTACCAAAGGGGAGATCAGCTGCAAATGGAAAAAAGAGACATGGTGGTTGTTGATCTTCCACTCGGAGCTACAGAGGATCGAGTAGTAGGGAGTTTAAACGTTGAAAAAGCAATAAAACATGGAATAGGGGCTTTAGAACCTGGAGTTCTAGCAGAAGCAAATCAAAATATCTTATATGTTGATGAAGTCAATCTCCTCCCTGACCATGTTGCTGATGATTTGTTAGATGCTTCTGCAACAGGTTGGAACGTGGTAGAACGCGAAGGAATCTCAGTTCGTCATCCCTCTCGTTTCATATTCATTGGTACCATGAATCCTGAAGAAGGACAACTTCGACCACAACTCTTGGATCGCTTCTCATTATCTGTAAGTGTAGACCAAATATTAACTGTTAAAGATAGGATGGAAGTAGTTAAGAGAAATGTCGAGTTTGAAGGAAATCCTGAAAGCTTTTTTGATAAATACAAACCAAACCAGGAGGAACTACGAAAGCGGATAACAGATGCTAGGACAATTCTACCACAAGTTGAGATGCCAGAAAAGCTTCTTGAAGCTATCTGCAGGATGTGCTTAGATTTAGGGGTTGATGGAATGAGACCTGACATCGTAATAAATAAAGCTGCATGCACACTTGCAGCATTTGAAAACAGAGTCTTTACTACCCTAGCTGACATTTTAATGGCTTCTGAACTTACTCTGAGCCACAGAACAAGGAAGGGGGGCTTTTTGGAACCAGCTACTTCAGAAGAAATTTCTAAGGTATTTAAAGCAAAAGTCAAAGAGGTAAAATATACAGAGAAAATCCGACCTCCTGAAACTCAAAAAAAAAACGTAAAAAACCAAAAGGACGGGCCTTGATCTGGGCTCAGGATGACGCATCTGATAAAGAAAAGGCTATTGCAGAAAAAAAGATCAGTAAGTCTCGTGCAAAAATCTTTGCTTTTTTTAGTAGATTAGGTCCAGGATTCGCTTTTGGAAAAAAAATGAAATCAAGTCCGAAAGAAGCTCCCGTAATAGATGGTATTGTGAAAGGATCGGATAACTTAAGGGGAGAGATCTCTGATGACCCTATAAAAGGAAAAATGAAAGGAATCCCTACAGTTAGTTTAGCACTAAAACCACCAGATTTATATGAGGGTAAGACCTTTCTTTCCAAGATTAAAGAAAGTGTATTAGCGCCTTTTAAACTATTTCTCGAAAAAAAGCCTCCTATCAGAGGAATTAGTAATTATGCTGGTAAAAGAGGAGAAACGATAACAACGCTCCATCGAGGACGACCATGGGGATGGAAAAGACCAAGAGGAAAACCAAAAGACATCCACTTACCAGCAACAATTAGATCTGCAGCGAGAAAACAGGGAAACAGAGAAACATCTAAGGAAACAACCCTCACAATATTCTTAGAGGATGCTTGTGAAAAATTACGATTGTATAAGGCTCCCATGACTTTGGTCTTTGTCATTGATCTTAGTGGATCAATGTTGTTTAGTATCGAAGAAGCAAAGGAAGCCTTATTAAAACTTCACCGAGACGCTTACAGATATAGAGATAAAGTAGGGATAGTAGCTCTCAAGGAAACAAGAGCTGTTGTTGTCCAACATCCTATTACCAATTTAGGAGTAGTAGCAAATAAGTTACTTCAGTTGAAGATTAGTGGTTTCACACCTTTGGCAGCTGGTATGCTAAAAGCAAGGGAAGTTTTGAAAGAAACGAGACGTAGGGATAAAGCAGCAATTCCTGTTATGGTTATTATTACAGATGGAAATGCTAATGTTCCACTTTACAGAAGCTTAGAGACTGGAGAAACTCGGAAGTTTAACGATGTGGGCATTGTATTGAGAAGATTTGAAGACTTAGCTATCAAAGATGTAGTTTCAGTTTCAAAGATGATTAAAAGAGAAGGAATCCATACTACTGTTGTAAACACAAACCCACATTTAGCTGGGCGGGAATCTTATGGCTTTATAGTAACCAAAATTATTTCATCTATTACGAAAGGTAGTCATCATCAGATTAGCAGGTTCAGTGAAGGAAAAGAGCGTATGGAAGAGATTTTTGAAGGAATAAGTGAAGACCAAAAGAAAATTATACACGGAGTTTCCCTATCTACGACAAATCTATGGGATTTATCTTAGCTCCAATACTAGTTATTTCACTTTTATCAGTCACACAATTTCTCTACTAGTTGTTTGATGGTAAAATAATTTGGAGTGATTACTAGATGTTAATTAGGAATTTTAAACTTCATGATATTGAAGATGTCGTTAAGATCTTGGAACTTAATAATCAATATGGTATGCCAGAGGTTGACGGACCAGAAGCGATGACGAGAGTCAAATCATGCAATGCAGCGGTTTTTCTTGTGTGTGAAATTAAGGGGAAAATTATAGGGGTAATAAGGGGAGTATATGATGGATCAAGAGCAATGATCCATCAGCTTTCAGTTCATCCTGCGTATCAAAGACAAGGTGTTGGAACCACTTTAGTTACTGAAATAGTTAAAACCTTCAGGCAGCTGGGAGCACCAACAGTTTCAGCAACAGTTTTAGAAGAAACTATACCTTTTTGGCAACAGCTTGGATTTCGAAGAACCAAAGCTATCGTTGTGGGAAATTGGTCATAATTCAGATTAGTAGAAAGAAATTTCAAGGAATAATTGTAAGTCTTTAAGCAGCGAGTAAGCAAGCCTTATAGCGTCCTGAGTTTCTTTACATGTTAAATGTAAGCAAATTTCTCCTTTAACTTCTGACTCGACCTTAATTAAGGCTGTCCCTAAAGAAGCTAACCGATTAGCTATCTCACTTCGTAATTTAATCCGTTTGAGGATCCTTTCCTCCCCAGATAAGGTAATATCCAGCCAAGGATCATCCCAGGATGGCTGTCTTGGTTCTTCATTAATTTTCAACTCAAGATTTACTAGAGGGAGATTTTGACGCCTCAAACAGCCACTCATTATTATTTGATTCTTGAAAAAATCTACCCTGATTTCCTCAAGTGACCCCGAATAGGGAATAATGCGTACAAAAGGACCAGTATCATCCTGCTCAAATACCAAGTCTTGAACTTGATACTGAATAGATGTAAATAAAGATCTTTTTTCCTCACTCACAGATTCTTTAGGTGATGTTACAGTAACCATTTTTTCAACTGCTTCAGGTTCTATTATAAGATTTGGTTCAGAAATTTGAACTTTTACATCATTCTGTTTCTTACTAATCCTCTTAGGTAATTTTCCCTCCGAAAAATCGGATGTAATTTGGTTTTTTAAGCTTAATCCTAATCTATCCTCTGGAATCTTAACCGTTGATTGCATATACTCATTCAGATTCTTCAACTGATTATAGAACAGCTCATTTGAGATATTTCCTTGTAAAAATCTATTCTTCTGATTTGAATACCAATTTTTCTTATTTTCCCACAGCTCTTTATTGGTTGCAGGTTCTAAGGTTTTATCAGCAAAAATTCCATCAAAACTGTGCAAAGCACGTTCCAAAGATACTCTTTCTTTTGTAAACTCAATATCTATTTTTCCTTGTAGAACTGGTGGGAAAACAGTTTTTTGAGATATTTTCTGCCCACACTTTGAACAGAATTTTGCATATACTTTTAATGTTGCATTGCAGTATGGACATGTTTTCATTTCTCTACTCCTTGAGATATGTTTCTATATTTTCAATGTCTGATTATTAGTAATAAGGGTTAGGAATAACATTAATACTATATAGAATAAAATTAAGATAACTAGACCTCTAATAATACTTGGTGTAACTCGTTTTCTCTTATCTACGATTTTTCCAGTCATTTTTGGATCTCTATCGAACTATAAACCTAATATAAGAATAGTTACATTGTAGTCGAAAATTAATTATAGAGGTTTACTTTTTCTTTTCTCTCTTTTTCTTATCAGTCTCTGCAACTGGGTTTTTCTCTAATAATCCTTCCTTTTCAAAGATATGCTCGATGCTACTCATCCGATCATCAAGCCGCTTTTGAATCACATGAGAAAATCCCTCCAATTCTTGAGCCCCCATCACCCCTAACTCACGTGAGTATTCATAATTCAGCTTCTCATAATCTAGCTGGCGACTTTTCATATATTTCTCAAGAATTCCTTGCATTGATCCTTCTTTCCCAATAAAGCCTCGTAATAAACCCATTAATCCTAAACGATCAAGTGTATCCGCATCATAAACCACCTTTTCTTCTGGCGCCTCTGGTGGTATACCAGACGTAGGTGTATGTCGTATCACCACACGACAGATCTTATCACTTATTACAGGATCTATTTGAATACCTTCTAAGAATTCTTCAGCTATACTACCTCCAAACAAACCGTGAAAATCCGCAAAATTTGAAGTGGTTTTGCCAATATCATGTAGTAAAGATCCTGCTATTACTATAAAAGGGTCTACTGGATCTTCAATATTCTTACTAATTTTGATTGCAGTCCGTGTTACCATGAAAACATGTGAATAATCATGTGAATCACTTTTTGCATGGCAACGTTTCACGAATCCCTGAATTTTTAACAAAATTTGCTGCTCTTTCTGTGTTAATGCTCTGGTAAACAAGTATTTCACCCTGTAAAGTAAATAAATGAGTTATGATTCCATTAATATGTTGAAGCTCCTGTTTATATGTATTCTCAATCGATTATTGTTTAGGTTAGGGAGTATTGCGATATATTCGGATTGGGACTCCATATGAAAGTGTTAAATCTTCTTGTTCATTACTGTTTTCTGATATGAAATATATTCCTTTGAACTCCTCTTTTCTCTATTTTACCTAGCAATTTGCATAGAAATAAAGCTATAAAATTATTTTCTCACGATATGATTAATCAAAATGGGTCATGAGTTTTCTTTATCTAAATGTAAGAGTTGCCGTATTTCTCTGAATTATATTTCTATATGTTTCAAAACCATAAGTTTGAGCTTTGAATGATGTTGATATGAAGAAAGGAGTCAATTGTGAAATGCCTGATCCCAATCGCAATATCTCTGACTTTGAATTTATTGGAACGCGTTTTAAGAAGGATTCATTATTCCCTCCAAAAGCTCCAAGGTTTTTACAGATAACGATTGGTGTGTATTTAACAATAGCACTTGGTTTTATTTATGTAATTGTAAAAATGTTAATTAATTCTGCTAGTTGGACTGTGACTAGACAAATAATTGATAATATTAATGATTTTTATAACTTCATTTTTCTAGTTATTGCAATAAATAATTATATTTTATTCTATATTACTCTGGTTGAACCATTTAATTTAAATGGAAGAATATACCAAAATAGTTCACCTGAATTACGATATAAAAGAAGGGGCTTAGCGATTATTATCTCAAGCCTAATATCGGTTAGTATTATAATTTTGATTTTTTTTATTATGTATATTAACCCTAATCGTATATGGTTACAAAATCCTGCTTTATTGCTCTTTAGTACTTGTTTATTCGTTATAATATTTGTGATTTTCATCGCATTTCCTTTCTATTTTATATCAAATCGAAAAATTGATTTTATTGAAGGATACCTTATGGAATTGGAAATATCGAAAGAATAGCCTTATTATAGATGATTCTCTGAATAACAATTATCTAAAAACATCACAACAATCTTTTTCTTGTTGAAAATTGATCATTGATTTTATTTGAAACAAAGAACATTTTTATAAAATAGGTCGAGGAGTAAACAACCAAAATCCTGTCATATGTTCTCAGTGTCTTGTATGTATTTAAGAACCACGTAATTATAATATTATTAAGGAATGTATTATGTCTAACAACGGTTTGGTTGAAAAGCTTTATTGTGCAAAATATACACTTTATTTCGGCGGTAGAAAGATGGATAATTGCGCATTCATCTCTGCAACATCTGCATCTGAAGCTTGGGACCTCACAGAGACACTGGCATCATTCTGGAACACAGAAAATAAAGATGTTGACTCAATGTTTAGAATTCACAAGGTATTCAAACAACCGTGTTCAAGAAATCCCATAATGATCTGGTCAAAGAAAATTCTAAATAAGATGAGAAGATAGGTCTGGCCTGTTTAATTCTTTAAACAAATATTTTATTTTTCAAGGCTTAACTTTTTTCCTAATAAGTAAGTATTTTCCATTAATTTCTGATTTTGATTTATTTCACCAGCATCCATTGCACTCCCATGGATAATTTCTGTTATTTCGGCGCCAATATATCTGAACATATCCTTAAATGAATTTATCGCATGTATAGCACCAGAGGAATGTTGATTTGTGTCCCCGTAAGTTAGAATTATTGCAATCCTTTTATCTTTTAAGACATGTCTGTTTGGTTCAATTAAACCATATAATCGGTCAATAAATAATTTTGTTTGAGCACTAATATTGAACCAATATATTGGACTGGCAATAACTATTGAATCAGCAGAACGAAGAGAAACATAGATTTTTTGCATATCATCTTTAATAATACAACCTTTCTCTGGTTGATTGATGCATACATTGCATGCGTTACAGGGTTTTATTTCCATATCTTGAAGAAAAAATTCTTCTACATCTGCATCATTATCTTTAGCTCCCTTAGCTAAGGATTCTGCTAGAACACAACTATTACCCTTCTTCCTTGGACTACCTTTAATGATGACTATCCTTTGTTTACCCATATCTATTACTCTCGAATTCTTATCCTCTTAGGAATATACTATTAAAAAACGCGTTCAATCATTGTTATTGCATTCTCGGGACAACTAGTGATGCAAAGGCCGCAGCCAAAGCAATTATTCTGATTAAAGATCATATCTCCTTCTTGACTTAGCGTTCTAGCCTTAAAATGGCAACTAGAAATACATTCTCCACAATTGACGCATTTTTCTGGATCATGAGTTGAAACATACTTACTTTTTTTCACTAATCCTTTCATATTCTTCAATAAAAGCCCTTGAAGAGCATGACAACAGCAAGAACAACAACTACAGATTGCTTGGATGTTCTTTTCATCTTCCTCAGGACGATGTAAAGCTAGGTGTACAAGTCCTTTTTGATGAGTTTCTAATACAATTCTTTCCGCTTCAGTTTTGGAGATGAATTCTGCTGTACCACCTTCCACATTCTTAGTTGCGTTCAAATTAAGCGAGAGGCATACTTTTAGGGGAAAATCACAATTCTGGAGCTCTATTCGACAGATACAATCCTCTACAGCTATTCTTTCTGATGATCGAATAATAGAAAGAACTTGATCCAAGTGCAGAGTAGTTTGAGGAACATCAATCTTGACATTGACTGGTATAGTCGTCGCTCTCCATCTATTCTTAAAAGAGATAAGTTCCTCTTCTGACCATTTACTTTCTCTATTCGTGACCAAAATTTTCACAACAGCAATTTCTAGAATAACGATGGACTCATTAAAGTCTTAATTTGTCATTTAAAAGCATTTTTAACATGTTAGAAGCAGAATATAAGGTTTTTTATTGTGGCAGAATGATAAAAAGAAAATCCTGGAAGAATAGCGAAAAAATAGAAAAAATTGTTATTATCCGTGAAAAGTATTATAAAAAGATTAATCCTATTTAGACAAATTCAAGGTTGGACATTATTTCTAATCTTCAGGTATGGGGATGTGTAATTTGGTTGATGAACAAGAGTCAAAAAATAATATAAGAGAAGTTGAGAAAGATAAGAGCAGAGCTGCTTTAAGAGAATCTATGATGGATCTTGCTGGACATTTTTCTACTGCAAGTGCCATCCTAGCTGGATTTTACATGGCTACGAGTGCCTTTGTTATTAGTGTCAGAGCACAAGGAACTGATGTTTTTCCATTCCTAGATGAACCCCTCTTAGCTGAGATTGCTATATTGGGTAATTTAATCATGGAGATACTTATTAAATTGCATCTTAGCAATTTATGGCCAACACACTTCGAATATATGCTTCTAATATTCATTAGTTTATTTTTATTAAGCTTTATCTCGTATGTGTGTTTTATACGAGTTGGAATGATTCAAATGGCAATGTATACTTCTAACAAAGTTGCAGAAGAAAAATTGCTTGTTTGGCAGCAAAGAGGAATGGTTGCACTCCTCATTAGTCTCATATTCAGCTTTATTACTCTCCCTTGGGCACTGTTGAGGTTTATTTTCGAACAAGCTCTTGTTTTGGCTCTACTGTTGCTCGCAACCATTATCATTTGCTTGATGATTTTTGTAAAAGGTTGGTCAAAAGTGGAACCGTTATTTAAAAAACTTGAATGAGATCAGAAGAATATATTTCAGTAACTTTCTCAAGGTAAATAACTCAATAGTCTGTTAATTCTAACATTGTTTGTCTATAGTTCTGTAAGAACAGTAAAAAATCAGGGTCACCATACAAATTTCTTTCCATTATAGTAGGTAGGAATTTATCAACAAATTTCACAGCGGTATCTATTGTTTCATAACTAAGAAGAATGTCAATTCCATCACTTCTCCCAAAACATGGGAATTTACTAAATTTTTTAAGTAAATCATAATCTTCAGATTCTTTCTCATTTAAACTGTGAGCAACAAGGTATTCACCCCCTGTTCTAGCTTGAATCCCTTTTGCTATTGGGCTGGTAAACCAGATAACCCAACGAGGATGATGACTTACAGTCCAATTGAGTATACGTACAATTGGTTTCTTAGCATCTATCACAGGTATCAATTGATAATAAGCAATGGATCTTAGAGATCTATTGTATTCTTTATAGTCATCAATGATTTCTATTTTCTTAATAATGTTACTTCCTATTGTTATTTCACCCAAATCCCTTCTAGACCTAACGAATTTTTCGATAGATTTCTTAATCTTGATTTCACCTCCATTGATACCAGCCTCTTTCCTAATTAATTCATCAACATTGTTAAGAAATTCTAAAGTCTCAGGATTAGGTCCCTTTATTTCATCAAGAATTTCCCATTCTTCAAATATTTTTTTTGTTGCATTTTCTATAATTTCTTCTATTCCCTCTTTAAACCCTTCTTTATCCATTTTTAATCAACTTTGTAACTAAAATTACATTTATTAGGGAGATAATCCTTTTGACTCAAATGAGCTTCATTCTTCTTTTTCCCATTTCTCAATTAATTGTTGTGCTTCAGCTGCATACTCCATGATCTCTTCTTGTTTCTGATAAAACCTTTTATGAAGCATTCGATCCAGTAAGTCTTCGAACTGGATGAGATTTATCCTCTCCTTAATTGAAAGCTTTTGATCACGTAAGTGTTCCCATTTACTTGATTGTTCATGTAATAGGAATTGTTCGTCTAATATCTTAGTGAGGAGTTGTTGCAGATCATTTTCCTCAGCTAATTTTTTTGCTTGACTTAAAAGGTTCTGGGCTCTTTCAAGATCTAACTCTAACAAAGCAAGTTTAGATTGGAGAAGATAGGTCTCAGCAAGTAATGAAAAAGAGTGTTGCATTTGGGCAATTTCAAGTAAATTATTCGACCAAGTTTTTACTTCCCTAAAAACCTCCTCATTACCAAAAGATCGTAATTCAATTAGAAGGAGTTCACATAAATTAAGAATAGCATCAACTGTTAACTCAAAATATACAATTTCTTCAGTGGCTACTTGTTTGAATATTTTTTGTGCTGTTGCAATATTTGTGATTCTCTTACTTGTTTTTAGAAGCATGGCTTGGCCTAGGCGGTATAGTTGATTGAAAACTAAATTGTCTTCCTTTTTATTAATCCTTTGTAGATGTTGTACGTATATCTTAGCTTGCTCAAGAGTTTTCGTATCAATACTTAACTTGATTAAGTCATAATAAAGCATAGCCGTCTCTAAAAGATTCCATTCTTTGAAAATATCTAAGCTTTGTTTGTAACATTGCAACGCAAGCTCATATTCTTCTCTAGCATGATGAATCTCTCCCATATTAACTAGGGGTAAAGCGCCTGGTCTTCCGACTTCTTCATAAAGAGTTAAACTTCTTTTATAGAATTCTAGAGCTGCATCTAGATCCCCTTTAGCCTTAAAGATCTCTCCAATGACACAAAGATTTTCAGCTATAGCATGTTTAATCTCGAGTTCTTCGAAGATTATCAGGCTTCTCTGTGCATACTCGAATGCTAAACCCAGTTTTCCTCTACTCGTGTAAATTTCACTAATATTTTGGAATGTAGATGCTAAATTAAGTTGATCACCAATTTCTTCTAAAATTTGCGCAGCATTCTGTTTATATTCAATTGCTAGGGCGAATTTTCCTTTTATCTGATAGATAGAACCGATATTACTGAGAATTTTTCCTATTCCCCTTTCATCTCTTATTTTCTCGAAAATAACAAAGCTTTGACGATAGTAGTCTAAAGCTAGCTCAAATTGTCCTTTATTCCAAGATATAACACCATAAACCCTTAAAATTTCAGCTTTAAAGAAGTTTGTCTTTGGTGATTGTACTATGATTGCATCGAGGAGCTGTTCTCCTTTTTTAACCATGAGATAGCTATCATCATATTTCCCAAGTGCTAATAACGCCTTAGCTACCATTATGCAAGCATCAATCTTCTGCATTTCATTTTTTATTCGTTCACTTTTCAACAATACTTTGCGAGAAAGCTCTTCTGCCTTCTCAAAATTACCTAATTTAATGAAAATATTACTTTTCATAAGATTGATGTTGTTAAAATCTTTTTCTTTGAGCTTCTCTCTTTTTTCCAACTTTTTTACTTTAGATAATGCCTTTCTTAGATGACATTGGGTTATTAACTGTTGTATATCCCTCAATTCTTCTGTTATTGCCATCTATTAGACACTTCTCTCATAAAATTAACTTCTTATTTTTCTCAAATCATTTTACAGCTTCTAATTGACTAATCCTCAACAATATTTATTAAGCTAGGTTATTAAAATTATTTATAGTATATTTAATTTTATTCACACGAGGTCATCAACTAGCCCGTCACCGAAGCTAGTCTCCATCGTGTGGGATGTAACCCAACAGCCTCTATCCTGTCAGCGTCAACCGCGTTCAGGAATGCTTTTTTCAGAATGTTATATGCCCCATTCACATCAGCATTAATAATAATACCTTTATAGGATTTAAATAATCCTCTAGTAAATCTTCTCCCTAGATATTTATCGTGATGTTCGATTGGTTCATCATCCAAAAAAGAACATTTACTAGAATGGCTTTCCTCTTGTTTAATAACAGTCATTCCCTGTTCTTCAGCTTTGTATTCCAATTGCTGAATTAGCTTGTAATATGGAATGGTGACAAAACTCTGTGTATTTTTTTTACCAATATGACAATTTTGTTTCCAATTGGGATTGTACCCGATAACAACGGTTCCGATGTCATTCAATACACAGTACTCAATAATTTTTTTACTAATTTTATGGAAATGGTCATTGATTTTTTTATTACGTTTATGGGTTAATTTTTGTATAGCTTTTCCTCTTTTAATTCCTAGATGGTCATATGTTGATTGAATTCTGGCCCGCTTTTTATTATAGTATTGATTAATGGAGTTAACAACCCCACCTTTAATAACAAATGGTTTTAAACCATTGTTATTGACTGTAGTTATGAGATTGCGTACCCCTAAATCGATAGCCACAATATTATCTTTATTCAAAGGTTTAGGATGGATTTTTCTCTTATAAACGATTTCTACCACATAACCTACCCCTTTTGGGATAATTCGTACCTCTCTAATGTCTGGTTTGTCATGAAGTCTGGTTTTTAGGTTAATACTTACCTTTTTAGGAAATTGCAAGACACTATTTTTTAGTTTCACCTGTTGTTTAGTAAAAACTAGCAGAAACTCCCCATTCTTTGGTTTGTATCCAGGGGGTTTTGGTTTCCCGTTAAATTTCGACTTATTCTTCTTCAATGCTTTGATAGCGATAAAAAAGGATTTCCAACTCCTATCAAGGATCTTCAACACCTGCTGAGCTGTTTGAGCAGGAAGTCGGTGATAATTATCCGAAGTTTTAAGGAGATGATATAGGGAATTATACCGAATCCATTTACTATGATTGAAAAACTCCTGACGGATAAGGTAATTTCCTTCGTTATAGAGATTTTTTGAGAGATGACAGAACCATGAAAAGGTTTTGTGTGTTTTTAACCAAATCTGTTCTGTACGAGTGACTATCATTAGGTGGCCCTCACATTGGTTGAATTTCCTGAGAGGTTCTTTGTTCTAAGTTATTGAGAAATTTGTACTGGCAAAGCTATCTGAGTTTAGTAGTTGATTTGAACCATATCCGTTCAGTTCTGATGACTCTCACCTTTTTGTTCAAGCAATATCACTTTCAGAAGAGATAGGTTCCAGATGAGTTACTATTGATCAAGAAAGAAATCAGATAGTTCCTTATAACCACCTAAGAAATCAATCCTTCAAGGGAAATTTTCTTACATCATTCATATAATGGCAATTCGTGTGAAAATAGATGAAAATCATCCAAATTTTTGCCAAAGACTTTCCTGAAAATAAAGAAGTGACTTTTACTTTCCAATCCGATTATTATTATGATGTTCAAGTTATTAAGAAAGATACTAACAAAGGATGGATTTTTGACTGGTCGTTAAAGGCATTTCCTACAACATTCACAAAATGTATCAATGAAAATCTCTTTGAAGACCACAAAGAAAACGCTAAATATTATATTATAGTAAATGATGAAGAAAGAGAAATTGGGCATTTGGTTGTTGGAAAGCAAGAATGGAATAATGTTACCCGTATCTGGGATATTGCTATTGATAAACAATTTCATCATCAAGGATTTGGTACAAAATTGATGGCATTCGCAGAAATAAAAGCCAAGGAATGGCAATCCAGAGCTCTGGTTCTCGAATGTCAAAGTTCTAATTACAATGCTATTCAATTTTATTTAAAATGTGGTTTTTCATTAACTGGTTTTGACCTAATTGGATACAGCAATCAAGATTGTCGGAAACATGATATCCGTTTAGAAATGTCTAAACTACTTGAGTAATTTTTCAATACAATTAAGTAGATTGACAAATTTTTCCGTTTCCAGCTGACTAATCATGAATCGTTTCAGCAACCAATTAGGATTAAACCAAGTACAGATTGATGATCCATTCTGGACCCCTCACTTAAAGATAAATAAGGAAAAAGCGATTTTTCATCAGTGGAATCAACTAGAAAAAACAAGGTGTATTGACAATTTTCGAATTCTAGCTGGTGAAAAAGACGGATTTCGTGAAGGATGGTTCTTTTCGGATTCTGACGCTTTTAAATGGCTTGATGCGGCGAGTCGTATCTATATCACGTCCCCATCCGATAAATTAAAATCAATATTAGATGATTTCATTGGATTGATTCAAAAATCTCAAGAGAGTGATGGATACATTTACACATTCAATCAAATCCACTTTCCTAATACAAGATGGACAAATTTATGGATCGAACACGAATTATATTGTCTAGGTCATCTTATTGAAGCTCTAATATCTTATTATGAATTTAGTCAGGATCCCAAGATTCTTGAAATGACAAAAAAACCCGCAGATCTTTTGGTTCACCAATTTTTAAAATTAAATACTAGTAATAATGCTATTCCTGGGCATCAAGAAATTGAAATATCATTGATAAAGCTTTATCGGATTACAAAAGACAAACAATACTTGGAACTTGCCAATGAATTTATCCAAAGAAGAGGAAAATCTAGATTCAAGTGGTTATTATTATTAAAACAAGATATCAGTCACAATCGAAGAAAAAAAAGGGTTGAGAAATTAAAGCAGAACTATTTGATGGATCATCCTGAAGATCAAGACTTTCAATTACCCGAAAATGTTTATACTGCTTTTCCATCGGGAGTTAAACGTCGTGTTTTATACAATTATGCTTCTGGCAGGTATTTTCAGAATCATCTCCCCTTAGAAGAACAAAAAACTCCTGAAGGACATGCAGTACGTTTTTCATATTTGATGACTGCTGCAGCAATGTATTCATATGAAACAGACGGTAAATTTATACCAACACTCCAAACTATTTGGGATCATATGGTTAGGTTCAGGATGTTCGTGACTGGTGGTATTGGTTCACTACCAAGAATTGAAGGTTTTGGACATGATTACGAACTTGATCCTGAACATGCATATTGCGAAACATGTGCGAGTCTTGGATCCATATTTTGGAATTGGCAGATGACACTTCTTACTCAAGAAGCTAAGTTTGCGGACCTTTTAGAATGGCAACTTTACAATGCTGCCCTAGTAGGTTTGTCTCAGGATGGAAAATCATATCTCTACAAGAATCCTCTGGCTTCAAGGGGAGATCTAACTCGTAAAGAATGGTTTGAAATACCTTGTTGTCCTTCAAATTTAACACGAACATTGGCTATTATTAGCCAATATCTTTATACTTATACTAGTGACACAATTTGGGTAAATCAGTTTATTAGCAGCAGCGGAAAGATTTCTCTTAATTCAAATAGCCCACCAATTAATATTAAAATGAGATCGAACTTACCTTGGGAAGGAACTATCAAAATCTTGTTAGAAATTGATTCCCCACTATTTTTCACCTTGGCATTAAGAATTCCAAGCTGGGTTGATGAATATTCTGTGAAAATAAATGATCAAGAACAAAAATCTGTTAATAAGGAGACCATTCATTCTGAAACTGCGTCAGGTTATTCTCCATTCAGATCAAATTATATTTTCTTGAAACGAAAATGGAAATCAAGGGATGAAATCGAAGTTTACTTCCCTATGAAAATACGAATTCTCAATTCTCATCCCAATGTCAAAACATGTTTGGGAAATTCTACTATTACACGAGGCCCACTCGTTTATTGTTTGGAAGAGATTGATAATCCTAATTTTGACATCTTTCGAGCCAAAATAATGAACAATTCTTTATATGTTGAACCATCAGAACTATTTAATGGAATATGTACAATAAAAGGCCAAACGAATGAAGGATCAGATGTTGTTACAATTCCCTATTATTGTTGGGCTAATCGTGGATCTTCTCAGATGACAGTTAAGGTGAATGTAATTGAGTGAATTAAATTGGAGAAATCTGGCTTTTCTATTTACAATCTTTGGCTGTTTCCAATTTATTCTTTTTTCCTCTCTAGCCATGTTCATCTATGGAGGAGGAACACGTATTAATCCGAATAGTTCAGGATACACTTTCTATCTTAACTTTTTCAGTGATCTCGGAAGAACCCAATCATTTGGCAATCCAAATATAATTTCAGCCATTATTTTCTTTATTACTCTTATGTTGGCTAGTATTTCGTTCGCTGCATATTTTATAGCAATTCCTGGTGTTATTAACACTGAAAATCCAAAAAAATTGAGGCCCCTCTCCGTTCTAGGAACTTTAAATGCCACTTTGTTCAGCTGCGTTGCACTGACTCCTACAAACCTTTTCCCTTTATTGCATGACTTGATAGTTTTTCTAGCTTTTGTTGTCTCATTTATCGTATCAAGCTTAATGTATTCCTTATTTAAAGAAAGAGAATTTATACCAAGGATTTATCATCTGATATTCTTAGTTTTTAGTATTATTATTGTCATATATGGAGCGGTATCTTTGGTTACAACATTCTTTCCTGAAACCTATATTTCAGTCTCATTATTCATTCGAGTGGTGATGCAAAAGATAGTTATCTATTACCTCATCACTTGTTTTTTTATCCAAAGTCTTGGTGCTCTTAAGAATTATCCATCAATATTGCGAATGATCGAATGAAGTGATAAATTGAAAATTCAAAAATTAGATATTCAAATACTTGTTGAAAATGTGGCAGGACCAGGAGGAACTCTTGGTGAGTCGGGATTCTCAGCTCTTGCAAAAGCATACTTTAGTGATTCCTCTCAATTAAATCTCTTATTTGATACTGGCCCCTCATCTGTTGCTTTTCTTCATAATATTAAGAAACTTGAAGTTGATCTTACTACTATTGATGCAATAGTTCTAAGTCATGGCCATTGGGATCATGTAGGGGGATTGAAAGAAGCTATTGGTCTAACGAAACGAATTCCTGTCATTTGTCATCCTCAGGCACTTTCACCTAAGATTTTTATTGATAAAGGTAAAATTTATGACATAGGAATTCAAGGATTCTTTGAATCGATAGAGGATCTCAAAAAACAAGCTGATCTAATAACAACGACAACACCTCACAAATTTACTGAATCAGTTATGACAACAGGTGAGGTTCCTCGTAGAAATGACTATGAAGTATTAACAGGAAGACTCATAGATGCCACAACAGTGAAAGATGGGAAAAACATTCCAGATAAGTTAGAGGACGACCTTTCTTTAGTTTTTCATTTAGCTGATGATTCTATTGTAATTCTTGCAGGTTGTTGTCATGCTGGGATTGTTAATACAATTACTAAAACTAGGGAATTAATTGATTCTAACAAAATAGTTGGAGTTTTAGGCGGCTTGCATCTCCATGATGCTTCATATGACCGTCTTTCATTTACAGTTCAAGAATTAAAGAAATATCCGATAAGAATCATGGCTCCTTGCCATTGCACTGGTTTACGTGGAAAGTGTGCTTTATCTTCAGCGTTTGGAAAAAAATTCCTAGATGTATCAGTGTCCTCCATAATCAAGTTTGAAGCTGCTAAATAGAAGGTCTTCTATTTCGATAACTATTCTTCTTAATTATCAACAAGGGATAATCTTTTTTAATACATAAAAATACATTAATAGTTTGACAACACTCAATTAATAAACCCCTTTTATCGTAAAATGACAAATTCTGACAAATGAATCTATCTATGGTGAATTGATGTGAGTCTATCTGAATATAGAAAACCTGACATAAAAACTGATTTTTCTAGCATACCAACATGGTTATATATGCTAATAGTAGTAATTCTCTATGTTTTTGGTGCATACTCTTTTGTGCACTATATATTTGCTCCTGAAAATACTGAGACGCTAGAATCCATTTCAGAGGTCATTTACACATTACTCCCCGTTACACTGCCGTTTTTGCCACTTTTAATTGCTTTTGCAGCAATCTTTCTATTTATTACAGTCATATTGGCATATGTAATTGTCTGGATTATGAGTAAACTTGCTCAAGAAGTCACTATCGCAGTTTGTATTCTTTTTCCTCTATTAATGATTGGAATTGGAGCTTTGATTTTTATTTACGATCCTGAAGCAGCCTTAATTGCGTTAATTATTGCAGGACTTGGAGCTTTATTCTTTATTTTTGTTATTTGGAAATTTACTTTAATTAAACGTTCTGGCCAATTTGTTGAATTTTCAGCCAAACTTGTACTTGATGAAAAAGCAGTAATAGCTATGCCTATCCTTCTAGGTATTTATACCATTATTACAGGATTTTTCATGCTATTTGGTTTTTTAGAAATCCTTAATCTTTTTACAGTTACGAACTCAACAGGTGAAACCGAACTTGCTCTCCCAGGTTATATTTTTGCCATTTTATTTGAATATATCTACTTAATTGTATATTTGGGTGTATATTACAGTTTATCTGCTGGTGTAATTTCCTATGCCAGTGATTGGTATCGAGGTTTGGATCCAGACTTGAGCTCTGCAATGAAAGATGTGCGTCAAGTGTTTCCTATAATCATCAAATTTGCTTTTGCAATGGCAACTGTTAAGATGATTATGCAAATAGTTACATCAGCAGGAAGAAGTCAATCAAGAGCTACTGACAGACAATATGGCGGTGGTGCAATTATCGCTGGAATTATTGGTGGTGTCATCGCAGGTCTATTTATTTCACTCCTTGGCGCGATCTGGATGTTTATGAATTATTTTACGCTAATATCAATAGTCCAGAATAAACGAGGATTAACAGAATCTATTAAGGATTCAGCAAAAACAACTTGGAATTCGTTATTAGATGTATTAGTTGGAGAGTCTGGATTTGGACTTACAACGTTCATCTTTGCCATAATTAATTCTTTAATATGGATTTTGGCTGGATTTGGCCTCGGATTTGCAGTTAGCCGAGATATCGGATTTGGGATTCTATTTGCTTTCATATTCCTCTTTTTAGGAAGTTTACCCTATAATGTTGTCACTATGCCTATGAAAGTAGCTTTCCGTTCTTTCCTTTATTCTTATGCAAAAGATACTATTGAAGGTTACAAAAAGCCAAGTCGTCTCCCCAAAGAACTTCGTACGGAATTCAAAACTTTGGCTGCACGAGACCGAAGAAAACGAGGTATGCGAGATCCTACTCAATATTTTTAACACAAGATTGAATTTCAATCTTGTCTTACATCTTTTTTTTCTTTGAAATTGTTAGATCTTACTAAAGTTGGATATGGGGCCTCTGTTCTCTCGACACCTTCAGTTAGATTTAAAATTTCCTGAATTTGATTAGCCAATCGTATGATTGTGCCACCTGCTAATTCACTATCATCTGAATAAAGGACATGAGTTTCTATAGGGGAATTAGGAGTAATTTGACAATCTACTTCAAGCTGATAACGATTGAAGAGTTTCAAAGTGTCTAGTGGAATTGTGTGAACCCTAACTGATCGAATTTGATCTTTTGGTACTGTTTTCACCCCAGACCATTTGAAGAGCTGCCATTGCTTTTGTATCCCTGGTTTTTTTGTAGGTAACTCCCTTCTAATAATCCAACTCTCAATCCAACCCCCTTCCTTTATTGCAATCAAAAAACACCCTCCACCAAACAAGAATAACAGTGAAATGAAAGGAAAATAATCACTATTTATTAAACCAAGCCAAAAAAACGCCCAAGGCCCTGTTGCATCCAATAAACTCCAATAAGCCCAAACAAATAATAATTGAAAGAAAAAACCCATTATCACAAAAAAGACACTCTGGAGCTTATTTCCTCTACGAATTATGTGTAATTCATCAGGATTGGATTCTATAAATGTTTTGGTCATACTGATCGCCTATTTAAAGATAATGGAGATATAAAGGATATTAGGTTATATATTTGAAAATTTCTCTTCTAAGAAGCTTCTTTAGAGTAGATAGTTGATCGAAATGACATCATACTACTCTGACAATCCATCCATAAGGATCCTCAACCTTCCCATATTGAATATCAGTCAATTGCTTATAAAGCTTTTTTGAAATATCACCGATCTCAAAGTTGTTTATAATATGTTCTTTGTTTTGATAATAAAGACTTCCAACAGGTGCAATTGAGGCAGCAGTTCCACTCATAAATACTTCAGATGTTTTTCCATTGTATATCCCTTCAATAACCTCATCTATTGAAATCGCTTCTTCTTTTAATGTCATACCTCCATCTTTCGCCAATTGAATTGTACTATCTCTAGTTACTCCTGGTAGTACCGTTCCAGAGGTTAAAGGTGCCGTGTAAATGACATCATCATAAACAAAAAAGATGTTACTAGCACCAACTTCTTCAACATACTTCTTATGAATGGCATCAAGCCATAGTACTTGACTACAACCATAGTTTTCAGCTTCATTCCCCACTAGTAAGCTAGCTGCATAATTACCTCCTGTTTTCGCACTACCAGTACCACCAGGAGCAGCACGAATATAGAATTCACTAACAAAAATCTTGACACATTGGAACCCTTCAGAAAAATATGATCCTGAGGGTGAGAGAATAATATAGAAAAGATAATCAGTAGAGGGCCGTACACCTAACCCAAGTTCTGTTCCAATCATTGTTGGCCTAATGTATAATGATGTACCTGGAGATTTTGGAGTCCAATCTTTCTCGAGTCTTATTAACTCTTTTAATCCTGTTAAGTAGACTTCTAGATCTACTTCTGGCATCATCATCCGTCTAGCGGAAGAATTAAAGCGAGCAGCATTACGATCTGGACGAAATAAGTTAATATGTCCATCTGGAGTACTAAAAGCTTTTTGGCCTTCAAAAATTTCCTGAGCATAGTGTAAAACGATAGCTGAGGGATCAAGTGTAATTGGTGAATATTTTTTTATCGTAGGATCTTGCCAAACACCATTCTTATATTCCATGACTAACATTCTATCAGTAAATATTTTTCCAAAACCTAAGTTATCTTCTGAGGAGTATTTTTGCTTTAGCTCTGTTTCAGGAAAAGGTTCAATATTTATTTTCATATTTGATTCTGCCCAGTTTTCTTTTGTATATTTTGGAAAAAATAATGCTGTTGGAGCTTTCTTTAAAGTATATTCAGGTATATTTTTGAGGTTCTCTTATTAAAAATAAAAGTTGTTCATCTAGTTAAATTCTATATTACTGTTAGTTAAGAAAACAGATATGATTAAATTCTCCTACCAAGAATTATTGGTTTAAGTTTGTTTAAGACTTCTATTCCTGACTTTTTACTCTTCCAATAAAGAAGACTCATATGAGTAGCACTTGGAATAGTTAGATTAGTTGCGTATTTCAGGGGCACGCGGCTAGCATCCACTAATCCATCGTTTGGAATTATACCAACATGCAAGAATGGGAAATGACGATCAATCCAAAACTTTCTAAAGAGAAATGGTTGCCACACCATTGGTAACCATCCAAGTTGCCCAATCCATTTCAAACCTCTTACTGTAAACCAATTGATCGATTCTTCTAGAATTTTTGAAGGTTCATTGAGTTGTTTAAGGAAAGATGAATTTGGTATCATTTGGATGAACTGAGAATTAAGTATTTTCAAATCTTCAGAGGTAACCTCATCAGGAAGTTCAAGCAGAATATTCAATCCTGTCATCAAAATATCAACAGGAATATTTATTGCGCGTTGTGCTAATCTAGTACCGTGATTAGGAGTTCCTAACAAAAAAATATTTCTGATAACTCCATTTCTTATCCAAATACTGGTTTGTTTTTTCTCTGTTAGATATTTTATCATACTTCGTGTTACTAATCCACCCATAGAATGCGCATAAATGTCTAAATCTACTTCTTCTTCATTATAATCCTTGAGAATTGAACATATCTGAAGAAAAAGATGGTGAGCAAGTGATTGATTGGAGTCCTTCTTGTATATGGGGGTTTTCAAATCAAAAGGCCGAGTGAAATTAATACCGTACTTTGAACTATAGTAAGACAGATTAGACACAAGATCATATATCTGATCAAAAGGATCTTCATTAAGCGTTACCTCTATTTCTTTTAGCATTCCGGGTTCGCCTAGAAATCCGTGGCAACATATCGCAATACGTTTTCTTGAAGTACGCACCATATGGACTAGTAACCATTATTCATTGAATAAGTTTTTCGTGTCTGATGTTACATCTAAGTTCTTGTTTCACATTTTTCACTTAACATTATTGATAAAAAAGATCCTTCTTCTGAGAAGTTTTGATAAAATCAGGAGAGACTAATAACAGAAAATATAGATCAATGGCCATTATATTGAGTAAAAGGAAAATAAAAGGCTCAGTGGCAAAAATCACTCCGTTTAACATATTATGAATAATCGCAAAGATTAATGTGAAGAAGATAATATATTTGTGAGTTGCACGAACAATTTTCCTTTGGTTAACCAGCTTGAAAGCAAACAAAATCCCAGTAATAACAGCTATGATTCCAAAACATACAGTGAGCTTTGCCATGAGCATCCCTACATCATATTGAGTCTCTGGAAATGAAAACAAGTTAAATGCGAAGTAAATCAGAGCATTGAAATAAGAAGTTACGTTTAGAAATTCCCAAAGATTGTAAACATGACCATGAATAATCATATAATGAAAAATACCTCCTATTAAAGCGACTATGCCAAATATGCAATGTAACCAACGTATTTTCTTTTTCAAACGTTTCTTTAACAAAGGAAGGGATAGATATAGGCTAATAAAGAAGAGAACATATAACAATAGACCTGTCCACCTTGCCATTTCTGATAATGAAAGCTGAAAGCCAGTTGGTTCCTCAAAGAAATCAGGTGTCAGACCAATCGGTATAACATAGATTGGAGTATATTTTCTAGGAATATCTAAGAGTTGAGAAGACCCACTTTCGGAAAAAGCACCAATAACAACTGTCCCTAGACCAGTAGCGGCGCATTTGAGATAGATATTTTGAGCTATCATACCAACATCATACATCATAATTCTACGAGAAAAACGAGAATCAACTTGTTGATTTATCCAATCTTCATCAACCGAGATAACAGCATCTAATTGAGCTAATACAACACATGATTGTCTTGAAATCATGTCCGTGATGTTAGACTGTAAATCTCCTTGATATAATTGATATAAAGATTTTTTTTCTAGAGAATACTGATATGAACCGATTGGTAATCCATCTATAGCATTAGCTACTAAACGGAAATCGAACTGGGAATTATTTCCAACAATGTGAGGAATTGTGATACTATCTTCTAACACATCTAAAATTACCGAGAGGGGAATTTTCCCACTTTGATAATCTCTCACAGATTCACGTTTAGCAATAGCTTGCTCAACAGTCATTTCTTCTGTGTTACTTGAACTAAGTTGTTTGAGTTTAACGAAAGGAGAGCTAGAACCTCCATTAATGCCAACAGGTAGCACTACCATTGGTTCTAGCGTTGTATCTAGAAATTCCTGGATTTTTTGTGAGGCAAAATTTGTTATTATTCTTGTTTTCAAATTTAAAGAAACCAGTTGTAAAAGGAAATTTTGAATAGCGTGCCCTACTTCCAAATGTACATATTGATATCCTCTTTCTTTATATTTGAAAGTAGTACGATTATAATCAGCCAAAATAAAGAATATAGTACTCACATTGGATACTGCCTCCTGGTCTTCACTAAAAAGTGCTGAAAGTAATGTTGTCCAATTGTACGATGAAGAAATACATTTCAGTTGATGCCCTTGAGGAATATAATTATAATTCCCTTTCTTAAGAGCAGATGTTCCATTACTGACAATGAATATTTCCAGGGGGTATGTTGCACCAGCAGAAGGCACAGTTCGGAAACGAGGGCCGTGTGTTTCGCCTTGAAGAGCCCACATTAACTGAGAAATACTTTTATTTTCAATTATATGGTTCCTGAGATCTTGAGATGGTTTAGATTGATGTATGGCAGTACTTAAAGGTAAATGACCTTTATAATCTGGTGTTGGAAATTGTATACGATCAGAGGGGGTTGGAAACACTTCCAGAATTAGTAGAATCAGAGAACCGATTAATATCAACAACAAGAGAAAAAAAATGATCTGTAGTTTAGTTTTGGATGTTTTTCCCAACTTGGTAACCATAAAAGCTTTTTTCATTATATCATCAATTTTTCAAAATAAGTATTGTTGTGGTCTTGATTTCCATCTTGAAGTTTATTCTAGGAATTAACCCATATGACTATGATTGAAATAGCTCAAGCACTTTTACTATCTTTTTCAACCGTTTTCATTATGGAAATGGGTGATAAAACTCAGTTAACTGCTTTTGCTTTGAGTATGAAATATCGAAGCCCATTAAAAGTGTTTTTTGGGGCTATATTGGGCTTATCAGGAGTTACAATAATTGCTGTAACAATTGGTATTGTTATGAAAAACACCATTGAAGTTTCCTTTTTAAAGCCAATTATTGGTATTCTTTTCATACTTGGCGGAATCATCTTCTTATTAATTCAATTCCGAAGGCAAAATGATAGACAGATTAAAATATGTCCTGTAAACCTAGAACTATGCGATAAACCTCATGAAAATTGTCCAGACATGGAACATTGCGAGATCTATTTACAAAATGTCATTCAGAAAGGAGGATTCATAAGTTCACTTACTTTCATGTTTTTAGCTGAACTAGGTGACAAGACAATGTTGATGGGAATTGGTTTAGCTACTCAATTTGATCCTTGGGGAGTTTTATTTGGAGCCGTGATTGCTTTATCTTTAGTAAATGGGATAGGAGTATATGCTGGTGAGAAAATAGCTACTAGAATTCCGAGGGACAAGATAGACATAGTTTGTGGTTTATTATTCGTCTTAATAGGTTCTATCATTTTACTGATGTAAGTAAAAATGGATTAGAATTTAATTAAATGTTGTCTTTTTCAAAGCATTTGGAAATATTTCGTGCTTTATAGCATCGATTACAGGAAATACAATCAGTTCTTTTTTTTCCTGTTTTAAACTTCTGTACAATGTTAGGTTCTCTTATAAAGGGACGACACATGGAAATAAAGTCCACAAAATCCTTTCGAAGCTCTTGCATTTGGGCTAGAGAACGAAGTCCGCCAACTAATGCAAGGGGCATGTCACTAATATGTTGTTTTATCCCTTTAGCTGTAGAGGCAAAATATGCTTCTTTCTCTGGTTTGACTGTACGAGTGGATTTCATTCCACTTATCTCAATAGCATCAAGTCCTTCGTTAGCTAGCCAACTCGCTACTTTAGAACTTTCATTTACAGGGAAACCCTCCAAAGGATCATCGGAACCATTCATTTTCACTAATACTGGGTAATTAGATCCAACTGCTGATCTTATCGCCTGATATATTGATAACAATAATTGTGCTCTGTTTTCTAGACTTCCACCCCAGGAGTCAGTTCGTTCATTTGTTTTATTAGAAAGAAACTGGCTTAATAAATAGCCATGAGCCGAATGAATTTGAACCGCATCATACCCAGCTTTTTTTGCCCGCAAAGCAGCCTCTCGAAAGCCTTTAATTACGTTTTCAATGTCCTCATCGCTCATGACTTTGATTTCTTTGTCCTCTCGAGGTGAAGCAGTTTTAGTACTTACTGAATATGCACCTCCATGGTTCAACTGCGCACCGATCAGATTCCTTGTGTCTGCTTCATGAACTAACTTTGTGATTTCTTTCAAACCAGCTATCTGGTTATCATGCGCTATACCAGCCATGTTTGTGTGAGCTTTCCCCTCATCCATAACATAAAGATGTCCTTGAATTATAAGTCCTATTTCCCCCAACGCAAGGTTTGAGTATAGAGAATGATATTCTTTAGTTATTGTACCATTTTCATCGTTTGCTACGAATTCAGCTGTAGCAGAGCGAATAAAACGATTCCGTATCTTTAAAGAACCGATATTTCCAGGATTAAACATGATTTACAGATATATGTGATAATTCTTAAGATATTTCTTTCTAAGAAACTATGAGCTTTAACTAGTTCTATTAAGTCTAATTAAGTAGAATAGAGTGGGAATTATTAAAATCCAACCAATGATGGCTCCTACGGCAATATGAGCAGGGGGATTACGAGCAATGATCATATTTGTTGCAAAACCTAATAGAAAGGCAAATAATTCTAGACTTGCTCCTATTAGGTCATTTTTTCTGATTAAAATAGCCGCTCCAAAACTTAAAAACCCAACACATAAGCTTAGCACTCCCCACAAAGAAAAATTGGCCGTCCAGTGTTCAAGATGATCTGCGATATAATTTAAATAACCTGGGGCGGATAATTGATAAGTTAGAGATAACAACCATCCCACAAATCCTGCTAGCCCAATTATTCCAAAAATTAAGAACTGAAAGATAACCAGACTTAACAGAGGATCACTTCTAACAGAAATAATTAGTTGTTTGTTTTCTTGTACCAATCTATTATTCCCTTTAGGTGTTGATCCATGCATTTTATTTTCCTCTGAAAATTTATCCATTTATTATATCTTGATATTTTTTGGGTTATTTTATTGATATCTCTCTTCAAATTATGTATATGAATTGTGAGGGTTAATGAGTGACATTATTGATTACAGGTAGTACAGGTTTAGTTGGGCAAGCACTTGTTCGTTATTTACTTAGTGAAACATTTTACGCTGAAAATCCTTCCAAAATACGATTATTAATTCGTGAAAAAAAAGGAAATCACCATAGACAAGAATTTCTAGCAAGGTGTAAAGAAAAAAAGATTGACATATTTTCTGGCGATTTGAGAAACTACCAAGATGTAATGGCATTTACTCAAGTACCAGATCCCGAGTCGTCTGTATTGATACACTGTGGGGCAATATTCAACTTATGGCAGCCCTATGAGCTCTTATATGATGTTAATGTGAATGGAACAGAGAGAGTTCTTCAAGCTTTTCATCAGAATGAAATAAAGAAACTGATTTATCTCTCCTCCATTGCTGTTTATGGCCAGATGAATGGGACTAATGAGCAGGGAATTACAGAAAATCAACCAATTGATTTACATATGAAAAAGAGTTATGAACTCACTAAAGCTCTTGGAGAAGAGCTTGTTTGGGAATATCAATTTAAACACCCTCAAAAATTGATAACTATTCTCCGTCCATCTGGAATAATTGGTGGCTCTAGTTCTACATTAGATATGTTCTCAAGAATGTTCATTGGTCGTTTAGTTCCCTTACCTCGTGGTGGTAAGGATAAAATAAGCCTTGTTGATACTAAAGATGTCGCACGTGCCATTGTTTTTCTTTCCGATTTCCGAAAAGGTAATGGAGAAGTATATAACCTTGTTAGCTGCACTCCGACACTTCGTGAGGTTGTCCAAGAATTAGGTCATGCTCTCCAAAAACAAAAGTTGTCAATTATTTCGATTCCATTATTTATATTCAAACCAATGTATTATTTGGCTCGCTGTGTTAGAAAAATAAAGAAGGCAAAAGAAAATTCAATTCTGATCCCAGTATTATTCGATAAACTCGGAAAAGATATATGGGCAGATGATAGTAAGATTAGAAGTACTGGTTTCAATTATACTGTCTCACTATCAGAGTCAATGGAAAAATTTGGTAATTTTATTTCAGAAAATCCGTGGTATAAGCAAAAGTTATCTTTTGCTTTATAATTGGTTTTTTTAAAAGCCTTGGTGAAACAGAAATTCTATTTCAAAGAGATATTGCTTGAAGTCTTTCCAAAAAAGAGTGATTCAAAAGTGCCTATACCGAACAGTTTTTCAAATTGAATCTTTTAGGTTATTCCAATCTTGGATTTTTAAATTCTATATCTAGGAGTTGGTAGCTGAAAATGATTACTATAGAAGTCTCTGAATCTGTTGGGATACTAAAATTAAATAGAGGAATCACGAATGCAATAAATCTTGATTTGGTCAATGAATTAACCACAAATCTTCAAAAAATAGAACAAAATCCAGATATTCGTAGTATCGTGCTTACTAGTTCAAATGAGAAATTTTTTGCCATTGGTTTTGATATTCCAGAGTTAATTAAGCTTTCTCTAGAGGATTTCAAGGTTTTTTATCGATCATACAATCGTCTCTGTTTAGATTTATACTTTTTTCCCAAACCCACAATTGCAGCAATCACAGGACATGCGATAGCGGGTGGTTGCATCTTAGCACTTTGTTGTGACTATCGAATCATAAGTGAAGGGCGTAAACTCATGGGACTCAATGAAATCAAGCTTGGAGTTCCTGTTCCATATCCTGGTGATTGCATTTTACGTCAGATTGTAGGAGCGCGGAATGCTCAGGAGATAACATATACTGGGAACTTCTATCCATCTGCAAAATTACTTCAAATGGGTATGGTCGATAAAGTAGTTCCATTAAAGCAAGTACAAAACGAAGCGGTAGATAAAGCTAAATACTTGGGTTCATTACCACAAGAAGCTTTTACGATGATCAAACGTAATAGGATTGAGAATGTTGAAGCTCAAATAATGAAGTACTTAACAGAAAAAGAACAATCCTTTTTAAAACACTGGTTTTCTACAGAAGCCCGTAAACAATTGGAAGAGGCTATTAAGAAATTCTAGATTTTTCCTTCCTCCATCATTGACACACATTTTCGTATCACAAAATCTAAAAATATATCACAGGTCTGTTTCCACCCTTTCGTTGCTAAATAATGAGCGATTTCTTCTCCTTTTCTAAAATCTACATTACATAATTTCTTACATTTAGTAGATCCAAATTCTTCCAAGAAGTCCGTATATAATTCGCCTATTGCTTGAATAGCCATATTTCTCTCCTCTTCACATTTTTCAGGTATTTCTCTTTTCCCTTGACCACAGTGAAAGCCAATAGCAATACTACTGCCAATTAGAAGTCCACAAGTAGTTTCTCCAGAGAGAATGGCTCCAAGATATCCTCCAGTAGCCCAAGAAATATCTTCAAGAGGAAGATTCCATAGGGTCAGTAAAGCTTGCAGGGATGCTTCTGCACAAGTATACCGATGCATTCTTTTATAGGCCTGGGTTAAGACTTCATTAAACACTTCTTGATCTTTCATTGGATATCCCTTTTCTTTTTCTCCTTGTAGAAATAGTATCTATTTAAATCCTTCTTGAACCTCTTGTTTTAGCTGTTTCTGACATCTTTCACAGAATGTATTACTCTTGATTCTAGCTTCCCAAACACTGTTTGAAAAAGTCATGACACAAGGAAGCGTACAATGACTTAATCCAAATACATGCCCTAATTCATGAGTTATTTCCTTTTTCAAAAAATCTGGATCATTCTCAAGTCTACAGCTTGAAACAACAGCTCCTATACCTCTAGATGCAACCCCAAAGACAAAATTCAGGCCTGATACATAAGCATCTTTAGATATTATTAGTACTACAATTCCAATACTTTTAAAAGATTTAGCAAAAGCTAACAAGCAATTGGCTTCAAACTGCTTTCGAGATCTATTCCAGCACGAACTAGGAAGTTCAACTGATTTAATAACTTCAATGTTTTTAATAGGAAACACAGCAATTAAATGTTGGTCAAGTTCTTTGATCATTGATTGAGAAACGTCAGGATCCAGTAACAAAGTAAGGCCTAGAGGCATTAAATACCCTCAAAATACCCAAATCTCATCAATTTGCTAGCTCACACCTTCATTTCAATCAACATATTTATCACCATTGGCAAGATTTTAATATACGAAATAAAACCAACCACTTGGAGATGAGAATGCTCTACCAATGGAATTTGTCGCTAGTGGACAACCACCAGCACTTTTTCTTGATTCAAAAAGGATAAAGTTGAGCATCCTCTTTAGGTTTTACTATTTCTTTCGAAGACATTTTTCTAAGATAGGATTTTGCAGCTTAAGTGCAAAGAAGATTAATACACCATTTATTGTAGATCCCTTTATTCATAAATTGTTTATGAGCAATACTAAATTAAAAAAAATGGGCCCTTTTTACCCTAAATCAACCATGCAAGAACTCAGGAGTTTCTAAAGGATGACTAAAGAGAATGAAAATGATTTCGTTGTCACACCATGGGAAGTTCATGGTAAAGTAGACTACACCAAACTAATGGAACGATTTGGAACAGAACCGATAGATGAATCTCTCCTTGAAAGAATTAAAAAGCATACTGGAGAGTTACACTACATGTTACGTCGTGGAACCTTTTTTACCCACCGAGACATGAATTTCATCCTAGATGAATGGGAAAAGGGAAATAAATTCCATCTTTACACTGGTAGGGGTCCCTCAGAAGGTATTCACATTGGGCATCTAGTCCCTTGGATTTTTACTAAATGGTTACAGGATAAATTCAATGTTAAGTTTATCTTCCAATTGACTGATGATGAGAAGTTTTTATTTGAAGAAAAATTGAGTAAGGAAGATACTTACTCTTATGCAATCGAAAATGCTTGTGATGTGATTGCTTTAGGGTTTGATCCTAAAAATACTGAAATCATTATTGATACAGACAATGCTCAAACGTTCTATAACATCGCTCTTCCCATTGCCAAGAAAATTACTTATTCAACAGTTAAAGCTTCGTTCGGATTCGATAACTCCATTAATATTGGAAGCGTATTTTATACAAGCATACAAGCAGTTCCTGCAGTCTTGGAAAGCGTCAGACAGGGAAAAAATGTGCCCTGCCTCATCCCACACGCAATAGACCAAGATCCACATTTTAGATTGGCTCGAGATGTTCTTCCACGGTTAGGATTTTACAAACCTGCCAGTATTCAATGTTCGTTCCTTCCTGCTCTTGGCGGGCCTGAAGGTAAGATGTCTGCTTCTGACCCCACTCAAACTGTGTATGTGACGGATGACCCTAAAACAGTTGAAAAGAAGATTGTTAAATATGCGTTTTCTGGGGGTCAAGTATCTATCGAGGAACATCGGAAAAAAGGGGGCGATCCAGACATTGACGTTAGTTTTCAATGGTTAAAGATCCTCTTTGAAGAGGACGATAAAAAGCTAAAGACATTAGAAGAAGATTATCGAAATGGAGATTTACTCACTGGTGAATTGAAAGCCATTTTAATAGATAAAATCAATGTATTCCTTGAAAATCATAGGAAAAAACGAGAAAAAGCAAGAAACCGATTAGATGAATTCCTAATCAAAGATTAACAGCTTTTACAAGCTTTCTCCCTTTTTACTACTCCTATAAGAAAGATAGCGATGAGAGAGATCACACTAAACTCAGATTTTGGATAATTTTAAAATAACTTCAAGATCAGAAATCCTCTTAAAAACCTCCTAAGCTTTTCTCCATTAATACATCTAGGAGGTTTAGAATGTGTTTATTGCATGTGTTAGTGTCTTTGTTAAGCCTGAATATCGAGAGGCGTTCATAGAAGCTTCGTTAGAGAATGCTAGAAATACAAGGAAAGAACCTAAGAACTTAAGATTTGATGTTTTACAAGGTTTAGATGATCCAGATCGTTTCTTTTTGTATGAGGTCTATCGGGATGAAAGTGGTATGGATGATCATAAAACCACCACTCATTACCAAAAATGGCGAGAAACTGTTGAAGAAATGATGGCCAAGCCTCGTGAAGGTATCAAACATAAGAATCTCTTCCCAGAGACCGAAGCAGCTTTTCTTTCAAAATAGGGGAAAACCATGGAATTTGAGTTTCTTCCTACTCCTCGTATATTTTTTGGTCCTAAGCAGTTTCATAATATTGGTACTCTTGTGAAAGAATTTGGAGCACGATTATTTGTGGTTGCTAGTGGAAGTGCATTAAACTCCCCTGAAACAAGAGAAACTTTCACGGTTTCAATAGTAAAACAAGAAATACGTTTTGAGACCTATTTAATTAGAGGGGAACCAACTATTGAAACCATAGATTTAGGTGTACAGAAAGCTAAAGAATTTAAGGCAGATTGCTTCTTAGCTATTGGTGGAGGTAGTACCATTGATGCTTGCAAAGCAATAGCGGGATTATACACAAATGGGGGTTCAGCACGAGATTATATGGAAGTAATTGGAAAAGGAGCAACAATTATTAAACCTCCATTACCAATTATAGCAGTCCCAACCACTGCAGGAACAGGAAGTGAAGTAACAAAGAACGCAGTAATCCTAGCAGAACAGGAGGAATTTAAAGCTAGCATTCGTAGCCCATTTTTAATTCCTAAAATTGCAATTGTTGATCCGAGGTTAATGTTGACAGTTCCCCAGTCTGTTACTGCAACTTGCGGAATGGATGCTTTAACCCAATTGATTGAGGCTTATACATCAAACAAATCCCAACCCCTAACTGATAGTTGGGCTCTGTTGGGAATTAAAAAGGCCTCAAAATTTCTTCTCACCTGTTACAGAAATGGTCAATCACTAGAAGCAAGGGAGAACATGGCCTTGGCATCTTTATTAAGTGGAATCTGCTTAGCAAACGCTGGTTTAGGAGCTGTACATGGTTTCGCTTCACCAATGGGAGGATTAAAAATCCCTCATGGAGTCATATGTGCAGCTCTCCTTGCCCCTACAATAGAAGCAAATATTAAGCAATTAACGATGATGGATCCAAAGAATAAAACCCTTGTAAAATATGCAAAACTAGGGGAAATCGTCTCTGAAAAAACATATCCCTCGATTACTGATGCTCATGATGCTTTAGTAGACTATTTGAAAAGCTTAACAAAAGAATTAAATGTACCAACATTATCGGAGTTTTCCTTAACTGATTCTATTGTGCAGATTATTGTCGAAAAAGCAAAGAAATCATCGAGTATGGGGTATAATCCAATTGAATTAAAGAAAGAAGTATTGATAGACATATTACAATAGCTTACATGATCCCTGATTAGTTCACTAGTCCATTGAAAGGTTTTTCAAATCTATAGCTTGAGAAATGAGTTGCTGACAATCTTATAGTAATTACCTTTCCAGGGAGAGAATCATTCTACGGATGATCCACAAAATGGACAGTAAATTTCATCAGCTGATATTCTCGACCCACAGGTTCTACAAAATTGAGATTTCTTTGAACGGTTAAAAGAATCAGTACGAAATTCATCTCTTGGGGGAAACTCTCTTTCCATGCCAATTTCTCGTAAGAACGCTTCACGATCAGCTCTTGCTTGTTGCGCTGCACGTGGAGCCGTAATGAAGAAATTCCGTAACATGCAAATAATCATTGCTATTGGAACAATTAAAAATATAGGGAAAATAAATAGAATTATTTCTGGCCCAGGACCAGGAAGATTTCCTCCACCACTCTGGTTCCAGGATTCAATGAAATCGAGCACAGAGCTCAACAAAAATAAAGCAAAACCAATAAAGAATATCAAAAATATAACTGGACAGATGAGAAAAAATCGACCTTTAGTCCCTGCTTTCTCGATATTATCGTAGTAACACAATGGACAAAAGATATGTCGTGTAGTGTATGTATCAGAGTGATGAAAATCATCATCAAATGAACTAGAAGAAGTTCTGTGTGTTACTTTGTGAATTTTTTTGCATTCTAAACATATTAAAGCACCACATTGCTCACATTTGTCCATTGCTGTTCTCGATGGATGATATTTACATGATAAAGAGTTTGTCATAATAATTCAAAGTATAAATGTCTCTTTCCATATAAAGGTTTTTCACACATAAAAATGAGATTCGGATACTTTTGTTTTATTCACTTCCAAGTACTTGATGGGCTTCTTTCAATTGCTCTATTATTTGGATTTTTTGAGGACATTTTTCTAGACATTCCTCACACTCAATACAAGCTGTTGCATCTTTCCCAGGTAACCAACGAACCTTCCCAATCTGAGCATACATAACTTTGGTGTCTTCTTTTTGCCCATATATTTGATACCGAATTAGGAAATTAAATATTTCTTTAATATTCACTTCATTTGGACAAGGCATACTTTTTGTACAAAGAGGGTGTTATTATCAAACCTCAACATCAACTAACTAGCTCTCCAAGTTTATTTATAACCAGATTAAACAGAACAATCAATGTATAAGTGAACGAATAAATTTATATGCATATTATATACAATATTAAGAGACACTTCATTGAAGTAGAAACATATGGAATTAGCAAAAATCTTTCTATGTTCTAACATCATCATTCTTCTATCTATTTCTATTGTATTTGTTGAGGGTGTACAATCTGAATGGTCTCCTGTTATAAAAGTTAAGAGCTATCATTGGAAAGCATTAAAATCAGAATTGCATAATTTGAAAACAAATGAACAATACAATGAACCAACTTTAATTGGAGGAATTAACACTCTAGGAGGGGATAACAAGATTTCACTTCGCTCTAAACCACCATTGGATTTCAATTTTTTAAATGGTAGTAGACTTGACATATTCGTTGTAATAGAGGGTGATATGGTGATTTCCCCCCCTAAAAATAGCTCTGATTTTCATTTACTTATACTACCAATTAAATTTGATAGTATAAACTTCTTCCAATTATTATTTGACGAAAAAAACCTCTTGGAAAATTTGACTCACTCTACCTACATTAATTCGACTATTACTGAGACAATAGCTACGACTAACCTAAAATTCAATCAAATTCTTGACGTGAAATATGAGTGGAATACTACCACTGGAATTTTGGCAAGAAAGATCGCCACATCTCCTTCAGGTTTACAACTTGTAATTATGCCTGGAATTGGATGGCAATATGGTACAACAAAATCTTCCACTACAACTACGATTGAGGAACTGATATCAGGACAAAGTTTCTCAATAGGTTTCCTAGCAATTTTTACTACTCTTTATATTCGACTGAAAAAGAAGTAATATTATTACATGATATTTTTTTGTTCTTTCTTTCTCGTTTTTGAACCTCACCAAAAGAATGACCCATGTAGAATAATCCGTAGGGATTTTTAGGTTATAATTTAACTCAGCATCAATTTTAATCGTTTCATCAATGATAGGCTGTATTAAACTATCTAGAAAAATTCCACATTCTGCCAAATAACCGATAAACCCTTCCCTTCAGAGAATACACTCTTTAATATCTATTCATTCCCCCAGAATTCGATGAGCTTCCTTCAACTGTTCAATTATGGGAATATTTTGAGGACATTTTTCTAGACATTCCTCACACTCAATACAAGCTGTTGCATCTTTCCCAGGTAACCAACGAACCTTCCCAATCTGAGCATACATAACTTTGGTGTCTTCTTTTTGCCCATATATTTGATATCGAATTAGGAAATTAAATATTTCTTTAATATTCACTTCATTTGGACAAGGCATACAATAGCCACAACCTGTGCACACAACATCTGAGAGTTCTTTGAATTTGTTTGCAATGTTTTGAATTCGTTCTTTTTCAGCATTAGTTAACAAATTGTAGTTTTCTTTAGAAACCAGCTTTAAATTATCGTCTAGCATTTCTTCTGATCCCATCCCTGAAAGAGCAACAGAGACATTAGGATTACTCAATACAAATTTAAGAGCAAGATCTACGAAATTGTTTCTATCCTCTGTTACCCATTGTCGCATTGATTCTGGAGGAATACCTGCTAATCTACCACCACCCACGGGTCCCATAATTGCTATTCCTAATCCTTTTTCAGCTGCATATGCTAACATTTCTTCGTTGATTTGATCTATAATGTTATACTGAACCAACATCAATTCAAAGTGTCCTGTATCAATGATTTCCTTGAGAACTTCTGGTGTATCATGGAATGAGAAGCCAATGTGTTTGATTTTTCCTGCTGCTTTTGCGGCTTTTGCCCTTTCGATAAGATTCAATTCTAACACTTTTTCGTGAAGTGTTTTCCCATTGATGCCATGAAAAAGATAAAAATCTAAGTAGTCCACATCGAGTTTTGTCAATTGCTCGTTGAGATATTTGTCATAATGAGCTGATTCTGTGAAATCAGGCATTCCTACAGGACATTTTGTCACGAGAGTCACTTTTTCGCGATATCCATCCTTTAGGGCCTGTCCTACAACGATTTCACTCTCTTTCCCGTGATATGGATATGCAGTGTCAATATATGTAATTCCAGAGTCAATTCCCTTTCTGATTAACCGAATTGCTTCCTCACGATTAATCGTAGGCTCTCCAGGTTTAAGTGTTGGAAGCCTCATGCATCCAAATCCTAAAACAGAGACTTTGATTCCTGTCTTTCCTAATTTTCTGAAATGCATTGTCTTCATGTATTCCTTTCTTTGATGAATCTAAGACATGAAACTTATGCAGCTTTATCTATCTTCGCTTGATGGATTTCCTTGAGCTTATCCTTCACATCTAGCAATTTTTCTCCATAAAGACTAAAATAATTAATTATAAATATCGATAATAGCGAAGCAACCACTGGAAATATTGAAAAGAGTAAACGAAGCCCCAACCGAAAGTCTTCTAGTTTTTGAGGATCGACATTTGCCCCGAAATATTGTTCCCATCCAAACCCACTGAAAACTAAAGCAATAGAAACAAATACCAGAATGATAGACAAGCGCATTATAAACGCATTTACACCATAATATGCGCCTTCCCTTCTGACTCCAGTTCGAAGTTCATCTTCATCAATAATGTCACTCATTATAAGATCTTTTAGATACAGACTGCCAGCTATACCGATCCCAAGAAAGCAAAAACATATAATTCCTAGAATCCAATCATCGATAACAAAAAAGGGTAGTAATCCTAATACCAAAACAGCTAATGAAATCATCCATGTTTTTCTTAAATCTCTTAAACGATTTCCTACATATTTCCATAAATTAACGAAAAATGCAGCAGAAATAAAAGTAAATCCCAAAAGGATTCCTACTAGGAATGTAGGAATGTCCTGTAATACTGATGTAGCATACAATGGAGCAATGGTTGTTAAAATGCCAAAGATATACCAGTTAAAGGTATTCGCAATCACAAAAATTTGAAAATATCTATTCTTTAAGGTATGGAGAAAAGCATTCTTCCAATCAGGGACGTTCAACGCATCATCTTCAAATTCAGGCCGTTCTCGAAAAGCACCACCACGAATCCCGATAAAATAACACAGAAAGACAATTAGCCCAATAACAACACCAGCAAGTTGATATTGGCCAATAGTTGCTGTTCGATCAGTTTCTCCTTTTAAATCTGCGATTATTAATGTGGGGACAATAAATGAGATTAATAATCCTATAATCAGAAAAATTTGACGATAGTTATTCGCTTTAGCTCTTTCCTCTTCAGTTTGATACATTTCAGGAAAAAGGCTTGTCATATTTAGTGAATTTGTTGTGTAGATTGCATCCCACAACACGATTATTCCTAGGAAGTAAATGTAACTCCAAAATTCATTCCAAAATGGTGGTGTCCAAATTAGAATCATAATTGCCGATAATGGAATGAATGATCCTACAATGAATGGTATTCGACGACCCCAACGAGTTTTTGTTTTATCTGAAATCAATCCAATGAGAGGATCATTGATTGAATTCCATAAAGACCAAGCTATAAATCCTAATGCGATATAGAGTACATTAAGCCCAATGACTGCGTAATAGAATGTAAATATCAGAAATGTAAAATTTTGGTAAGATATCGCATCACCCATTGTAGCAAGGGCGAAGAATACAGGGTTTCCAGGGATATATTCTGTTTCTTCTTTTTTCCATAATTCCATGAAATTCACCTATTTATTCAAGATATGTGGGTTTTGGTACATCCCAAGCTCCATATACAGGGCTTTCACTAAGAGGATGGTTTCTTTCAACGTTAACCCAAAGAAGAGCTGGCCCTTCGTGCCATTTAAGGGCCTCTTTAAAATATTTTTGAAACTCTTCAGGATTATTTACTTTTTTTGCCCAACAACTGAAAGATTTAGCTAATTGAGCAAAATCTGGGCCGTATGGTTTGTTATCTCTTAGAAATTCGGTTCCATAAACGCGATTATGCCCATAAGCATTGATTTGCAAGTCTCTAATTGATATCCAGCCTGAATTATCTGCAACTACTATTATTATTGGAACCTTCAACTGTTGTGCTGTAGCTAATTCTTGACAGGTCATTAAAAAACTTCCATCTCCTTCCACAGAAACAACAGTTCGATTAGGATGAGCCAATTTTACACCTATTGCTGCAGGAACACCAAATCCCATAGTACTAAAACCCCCCGATGATATATGTGTTCCTTCGGAGAAAATTTGAAACTCCTGAAATAGAGCTGCTTGTGTATGCCCACCACTTGTCACCACAAAAACATCTCTTGGTAAAGCTTTTCTTAATTCCATCAATAGTCTCGAGATTGTCATAGGAGAGATATGCTGTCGTAAGACTTCAAGTTGTTCAAACCAGTCTTTACGTTCCTTTTCTAACCATTTAATTACCTGATGATTAGCTAAATCAATTGGTTTTATATTTCGGTGTTGTAATTCCAAGAGTATTTGATTTAATGTTGATTTGATGTCAGAAAGGACAGGAAGATGAACGGGATAATTTTTTCCAAGTTCTCCAGGATCAATATCCACTTGAATAACCTTAGTTGGTGGAATTGAGAATGAAATCCCTTTTTCATAGCTACTTGTGGTCTCATCTGCAAATCTACATCCTAAGGCAAGAAGCACATCAGCTTTACGAGTCAATTCATTTCCAACGGGTGAACCTTTGGTTCCAGGATAAAACCCAAACAAGGGATGATCCTCAACAAATGCTCCTTTTCCAGCTAATGTGGTACATACAGGAATACCCAAATGTTCTGCAACTTGTTTTAACTCAGAGTAAGCATTTGATAATAGTACTCCTCCTCCAGCTAATATGACAGGGTTTTTTGATTCTAATAGGAGGTCAACGACTTGTTTAATTACCTTTGGATCTGGAAAAGCTCGTTGTTGGTTGATTATAAAGGGGGGGTCTTTAATGAGTTCGATTTCCTTTGCTTCTGATTGAATATCCATTGGGAGGTCAATATGTACAGGACCAGGACGACCTGATACGGCTATTTTAAACGCATTGTGTAATACCCAAGGTAACTGATCAAGACTCGTTACTTGGTAACTACGTTTGACAATTGGTTTCATTATTGAAGGGAAATCTGCCCAATGCTTTCGTTCTATTTCCTGAAGAACACCGACCCCTTGCCAACGCACATGAACTCCTCCAGTGATAACAATCATTGCACTGGAATCAACAAAAGCTGTTGCCACACCTACAACTGTATTACATCCCCCTGGACTGATGCTTGTAAAAACTACTAAAGGCTTTCCAGTTGCACGAAAATAACCATCAGCCAAATGACACGCGGATTGTTCATGTCTCACTTGGACTATTGGAATTTCATTCTTTAAAAGGGCATCAACAAGACCTAAACATCCATGACCAGGTATTCCAACTGCATAAGATACTTCTTGGGCTTTTATATATTTAGCTACTGCCTCTCCACCAGTGAGCTTTGTTACAGTCATCTGTTTCACCAGAATTAAACTACGATAAAAGTAGAAAAAAGCCAATTCCTTAAACTTTAAGAAAGCTTTGAGTATTTTATATCACTTTGAATTAATGAAAATTCCACATTTTGGACAATAAACTGAATCTGGAGGTAATTTGGAACCACATCTTCTACAAAAAACCCGAGGATACTCTTGTTCTTCTCTAACGGAGTTCCTAATTCCAAAAACAAAAGGTAAAAATAGGAATAAGAATAAAAAAGGAAAATCAAAAAATATGAACAAGATAAGACTTAGTACAGAGATTATAATAGATACAATGAAGATTATGATCCATTTGGTTTCCATTCTGTTCCCAATTCTAATGATTATTCTAAAAAACTGCTCCTTTATCAGTAGATTTAACTAAATTGCGATATTTTTTCAAAACGCTTCGAGACTTGTGGATCTTTTGAGGAGTAGGGATGAAATTTCGTAATCTATTTCTTAATATGTTTTCCTCAAGTAATACTTCTAGTTTTCTATCAGGAATAGAATAGAAGATTATATCGTCTTCTTGAATTATTCCTATTGGCCCACCAACAGCTGCCTCAGGAGTAACATGACCAATTACTGCTCCACGAGAACTACCAGAAAATCTGCCATCAGTGACTAATGCAGCATCCACCCCCAATCCTGAGATTAATGAGGTTATAGAATGTTGCTCTCTCATCCCTGGTCCACCAACAGGCCCCTCATATCTGACAACCATAATGTCTCCTGAATTGATATTACCATCCCAAAGTGCATCTAATCCAGATTCTAGAGACTCAAACACTCTTGCTACCCCTTGATGTTCCATCATCTCGGATTTTACAGCTGTTTGTTTAACTACAGCTCCATTGGGAGCTAAATTACCATATAGAATAGCAATCCCTCCTTCTTTTCTGACTGGTGTTTGAAAACTGTGAATTATTGAATCTTTGATTTCTCTAGAGGGTATTTGATTTAGATTTTCTTTGATAGTTTTACCTGTTACTGTAATAACCTCTGTGAAAAGGTTTTGTGTAAGTTCGGACATTAATGCAGGAATTCCTCCAGAGCTATCTAATCTCCAAAGAGAATGTGATCCCGCTGGTTTTAATGAACATAAAACAGGAGTTTTTTTACTAATCTCATCAAAACTTCTCAGATTAATATCTAATTCAAGTTCTTCTGCTAATGCTGTTAAATGAAGTACTGAGTTTAAACTACCTCCCATAGCCATATCAACAGAAATAGCGTTATATAAAGCCTTTTCAGTCATAATCTGTTTAGGTAAGAGAGGGATTCTCAATAACTTCATGATTTGTTTGCCACTATTTCGAGCTATTCTCAATTTATCTGCCATTACTCCATGACTGGTGGCACAACCTGGTAATGACATTCCTAATGCCTCCGTGACCACAGCCATTGTATTTGCTGTACCTAACATGCTACAGGAACCAGCAGAAGGACATGCTAGCTCTTCAATACGAAGGAGTTCTTGATCCGTCATTTCTCCCTTACGAACTTTACCAATGAACTCTCTCATCTCTACAAGACTGAGTTCTTCTCCATTATACTGCCCAGGAAGCATTGGTCCTCCTGTTACTACAATTGAAGGAATATTAAGTCTAGCAGCAGACATAAGATGAGCAGGGACGGTCTTATCACAGGAAGGAATAAGAACCATTCCGTCAAATCCGTGAGCTTCAATCATTATCTCAATAGTATCGACAATTACATCCCTACTAGGTAAAGAATATCTCATTCCTAGTGTTCCCTGAGCAATCCCATCACAGACAGAAATTGTATTAAACTCAAAAGGCACACCTCCAGACATTAATATACCTTCTTTGACAGCTTTAGCTATCTTTTTAAGATGTACATGGCCAGGCACAATTTCAGTAAAAGAATTTACTACAGCAATCCATGGTTTATCTATTTCTTCCTGTGTTAACCCTGTACTTTTTAATAAAGCTCGAGCTGCAGCTCGTTGAACACCTTCTTTGATTCTCGTACTCCTCATAATAGGATTCATTCTCCTCAATCTGATTGTTATACCATTTTATCTGGTTGTTCTTCTCTATGGGTTTTACAAGATAAATGAGCTGCCTGCGCAAATTGTTGTATTTTTTTCCCTTCCTCGGGATTAATTTCTGGTTTAGTACCAGCAATTATCGCTTCAATGAAGTGATTAACAGCATTTGTAAAACTAGCCTGCCAATCAGTCTCTATATCGAAAAACTCCTCCAATTCTCCCCCGATATAAGTGATTAATGGTGCTTCATTTCGTACGGTGTTCGCTGTACATTGATTGATCCAAATATAACCATTATCCCCCGTAATCTCAACGCGTTCATCTGCAGGGTAATATTTTGAAGGAAATTCACAATTTCGCATATAAGTGGCATCCATGCTGCCATAAGTTCTTGGTGTTTTATACTTCCAGATGAATTTTGCTGGGGAATCCACTTTAGGCTCACCATCATCTTCAACAATACCTGTGAAGTCAATCCGTCCATATACAGATTCAATTTCTGATTCTATAAGCCATCGTGCAATACTCCATTTATGGTACCCGTCGTCCCAACACAACGGCCCTCCTCCACATTGATCTCGATCGAATCTCCAAATCCAAGCTTCACTTGGTACTTCCCATCCACCTGTCCCTACTCCCAATTTAATATGAATTGAAATGAGATGTCCCAGTTTTCCTTCATTAATCATCTTTTTTGCTAAAATATAAGGAGGATAAAAGCGAAAATTCTCAAAGATTCTAAATTTGACACCTGCTTTTCTAGCTGCTGCTATCATCTCATCACATTCTTTGAGGGAATTCGCCATAGGTTTCTGTACAGAGATGTGTTTTCCTGCTTCTGCTGCTTCAATAGTTAAAGGAGCATGGAGCTGGTGTGGAACTAATAGCTCCACCGCATCTATTTGATCATTTTTGAGCATCCTTGAGAAATCTGAATAGACTCTTTCTTTGGGAATACTCCACTCTACTGCTTTTTCCCGTGCTTTGGTAATATCTACATCACAAATAGCATATACAGTTGCATTGGGATTCAGCAAATAACCACGATAATGCAAATCACTGATTCGTCCACATCCTACTAGTGCAAAATTTAATTGCTTCATTCTGGCTTATTCCTCTTAGCTTTAGCTTGTATCAAAAATCTCACATTAATATCCGATCATTCAATTCTTTAAGGGAAAATTCAGGAGCGAGATAGAAAAACTAATTATTTAATTCCTTTTAATTTCGTCAACAAGAAGTTTTACTAGATTTTCAAGGTATACTTCGCCTTTATCACTTGTTGCCTTTGTTGGATCTCCTAAAATACCATTTTTTGTTAATGCAGTCATTCCCTTTTCAAAAATAAGTTGTGATTGTTCTGGTCCAACTATTCCAACATATCCAGGTTCGAAAGATTCTTCTTTAACAAGATCTTTTGCCAAAGCTAACATAAGAGAAGCTTCAGATTCACCTGCGTGTGCTCCAGATTCTTCTTTTGTGACGCCAAATTCCCCTGAAAATCTATGTAAAGCATCCAAGAGCCCAAAAAGATCTGTATAACCAATAATTTTACTATCGGGATACTCTTCTTTGAGCTCATCAATCGCTTCTTGTGTTGGTCTAAAATTCCCTCCATGACTAGGGATTAAAATAATGTTCTTAAAACCGTGATGTACTAAGCTATGCACATAATCGTGGATAACAGCTTTCAAAGTTGAATCTTTATACGAAATTGTGCCAGGAAAAGCCATATGATGACGCGAACAACCTACCCGCATTGTAAGGGCTTGTAAAGCATTCTTTAATCTTTCTGCTACTTTATTAGCTAGAACATCACCAATTAAGGCATCCGTGTTGGTTGGTAAGTGAGGTCCATGTTGTTCAATAGATCCAATCCCAAAAACTACTGTTAAATAACCCTGGTTATAATCAAAAATGACTTCAAAAGTGAAGTCAAAAAAAACAAAAACCTGTATATTCAGCTGTTTCAGCATATGTGAACTACACACCACGCAAAATCTTGCCAACAAATTGTATATTTCTGTGTTCGAAAGGTTTATTTATTTCTTTAGGTAATTCCTTCTTATAAGTACTTTTATAATCACTTGTGCTATAAAAATAGAAGGATAGAGGGAATCAGATAAATTAAAGTGTAATTAGGTGTTGATATGTCTAATAATAAACAAAACGAAGTTGATTTAGATGATAAGATCTTTGAATATCTTGTTTCCGCTGTTAAAGAGAGACTACAAACTAGATTATCGTTTACACACTATCTATTTACTCTCAGTATTGGAATGGTTTATTTTGCTTGGAGAGCAGATCTAGGATTTTATACGATTATCTTTCTACTAATTACTATTGTCTGGTTAATTGTAATTATGTACATTAGAAGCAATCATGACGAGATTACTGGCAATTTTTATCTGTTTAAAAGCCATTTTCCCTTGGATAAAAATGGAAAAAAACAATCTTATTTAGAACATCTAAAGATTAAGGCCAGTGAATGGAGAAAACTCAAAAATAAGGAATTATTAGTTGAATTTGTTCTCAACAAAGAAAAATGGTGCAATCGTGCTTATTTCACTGGTGAATCGTTGTTTCTTATATTTTTTCTGTTTTTCACAATCTCTTTGATCTTTAAATTAAATGGTATATGAAAATAATGTCAAAATAGCCTCAGTATTTTATTTCATTATCAAATCACCTTTCTTATTATGAATAGAGTATTTAATGGCTTTTAATTCTTTTTTAAAGAATGTATTATTTTAAATATGGTGGCCTTAGGTACAGAAGTTAGGCACTACAAGAATATAGCTCTTAGAAGGCAAATCTTAAATAGATGATTTTCCTAGAGAACATGACCGAGAAATTGGTTAGAGTAATGTGAGTAAGGTAAATAACTTACAATCAGATTTCTTACTAATTTGGTAAAAGTATAGGGGTCTCACCATGATTGAGGAAATAATTATATTAGTATTTGCTATAATCGGAATTCTAATAATTATTAAGCTTGCAGCAATAAAAGGTGGTGAAGAAGAGGATTGGCGAAGGATAAACGTTCGTGGTAAAACAAGAGCGATGTCTTTTGACAGATATGGTAAAATTAAAAGAAATAAATCGTGGTCGGATTTTACTAAACAAAGACTGGCATCTTCAAGAGTTAAAAAAGAAACAAAAAAAGCCATCACAGATGTTGTATCGCCAACCAGAAATTATAATCGTGTTAAAAAAACTACCAAATTAGGAAGAGACATATATACAATGAGTGGTGGTTCGGGGTTTACTAGCTTTTTTCTTACGATTGCATTTATTATATTTCTTTTAATGATTATTTTTGGTAGAATTTAAGGGAGAATAACATAAAATAACATTAAAGAATTAGGTGAGTAGGAATTGGCTAAGAAAAAGAGAAGAAAAAGTCTATTTCCCAGAAAGAGTTTAATGGATTCAGTAAGGGTGGCACAAGCGATCCAGGATTATAATGCAGGAGAACCATATGCTATTTTAGACCTTGCAAAGGTTTTGGAGCAATCACCAACAAGTAGCTGGTTCAGAAACCTTATAACTGCTTCAGGTCAATTTGGTCTTACGAAAGGGAGTTTGCTGCAAAGAGTGTTTCACTAACGGAACGAGGTAGATCAATAGTTGCTTCACAAAATATTGAAGAGAAAAATAATGCACTTCTTGAGGCTTTGCTTTCTATTAAAGTATTCAAAGTATTTTTCGAGCGTTACGATACTCATAAATTCCCCCAATTAGAACCTATCCAGAATACATTTACTAGAGACTTTAAAATTCCTGAGGATGATGTCACAACTTGTTATGAGATGATTACTAAAAATGGAACAGAACTAGGTATCTTGGAAGATATTAGTGGTAGCACATATGTACGATTAGATAATCTTTCTACTAGAGTACCAGCAACGCATGAAGAGATCTCTGAACTAGAAGAAATGGAAGATCTTGGATTAGTGGTGAAAGAAGAGGAGCCTGTAGAAGCACCCCCTGCTATTCTAATTGAAAAACCACATATTAACAAGATTTTTATAATTCATGGAAAAAAAAGAAAACCACTGGAGCAACTTAAGAACATACTAGATGAATTTAAAGTTCCTTACAGCGTTGCAGTTGATGAACCACATATAGGACGTCCCATATCAGAAAAAATAGCTGATTTGATGCATAAATGTACATCTGCGATTGTAATATTCACTGCTGATGAAAAGTACATTGATGAGAATGATAATGAGATTTTTAGACCGAGTGATAATGCAGTATTCGAATTAGGAGCAGCTGGTGTTTTATACGGGAAAAAAATTGTTATTCTTAAAGAAACAGGAGTAAGTCTCGCCAGTGATTTTAGTGATTTAGGTTACATCTCTTTTGATAAAGATATGCTAAAAGCAAAAGCAATGGACTTGATAAAAGAGTTAATTGGTTTTGGATTCCTTAAGGTTACTCCGACCTAATCTAATTAAGATATTTAAGAGAAATAATCATGAGACTAAAGAATTAGTATTATTCTAAAGATAAAAACAAGGGGAACAAATATCTTTGGTTAAATAAGAGATTTTTTAAGTAAAGCCGAAAAACCGTACATTTAGAGAGGGGTTTAACAATGACAATAAAAATAAAAAGGAAAATAACTCCTTTTGATTATAAAATAGAATATTTCGACTCTATTATAGATAAACTAGCTGAAGAGGGATTCAACCCGTTAATATCGAAAGCTGAGAAGAGATTTTTTGAAACATTCGGTGTTGAGGAATCAGATTTAAAAACAAGGAAAATGAGAGATTTGGAGATAGACTTTATCTATAGATCTTACTCTCTTTTTAGATATTATAAAGAATCTTTGAATCCTATAATTGGAGACCTTTATTACACTCCTAATGAACATGGTTTTCTATATATCCTAGTAAATAAAGAAGAAGAAGAAAGAAAAGGTGATTCTAAAGATGAAAAGGGAAAATATTTTCTTGAGGTAGGTTGTCTTAAAGTTGATGAGAGTCCTGATCAGCTTGAAAACCTATTAAACAGTTTAAATATAATATTAAATGACCTTGATTTAACTTTTGCTTGGGAAGAACTTCAGACAGTAAACCAAAAATTTGAAGGGCTCTCTAATAGTGAAGAAACAAGGTTTATTCCCTCAAATAATATATCTGAAGATGATCTTGAGCTATCAATATACCTAGAAAATCCTTCAATTAGACATCTAGCTCTTTTAATAAAAAGATCAGGTGGGATATTAGCCACAGATCTCGAAAAAAAGGCAGGTAGGGAAGTAGAAGAAGTTCAAGAAATCATTAAAGAATTGACAAAGGTTAATCTCCTTTCACAAGAGTATGTTGTGATTTGTAATAAAACTTCAAACCAAATTAATAGAGTTCAATCGAAAGATTCGATCGAAAAAATGACCCAAATGGGTGTTTTGTGTTCTTGTGGTAATCCAATATCTGAAGAAAGAATAGAAACGCTTTTTAGTCCGACAGATGATTTAAAAAGAATGTTAGATCATAGCTATTGGATGACAGCTAAATTAGTAAGAGTATTAATCGAGCTCGGTATTCCTAGAGATAAAATATTGCTTAATTTATTAGAAGGAACCGAGGAAATAGATGCTTTTATTGATCTAGAGGGAACATTGCTAATGTTTGAACTTAAGGACAACGAATTTTCAATGGGACATGCGTATCCTTTTGGAGGCCGAATTGGTCTCTATAAACCTGATTATGCGATAATAGTATCAACAAAGAAGATTGCACCTGAAGTTCAAGAATATTTTGCCAGAGTCAAGCCAGGAGCAGAAATTATATACGTTGAAAATCTTGAAGAATTAAACCCAAAATTAAATCAGATTTTAGAGATTATTACCACAAAGATCGCTATTAAGGTCATCTCTAAATTCGATAATTTTGGGATTAGGCAGCCTATTTCTGATTTACTTCTTCTAAGGGCTGACATTAACCCTAAGACTTATGAGAAAATATCTAAAGAAATTAGGAGAGGATTTCTCTAAGAAGTTCTAAATTAAAACTCCTGATTTCAGGAATTGAATATAACAAAACTTCAATGAACAATTAGGAGGGAGGTGTACGTAATCAGGAGAAAACATTTAGAGTTCTTCTGCGTTCGAAAGGCTTATTTAACTGAATAACTGAGTTTTTCTTAAACACTTGTTGATATTAATGGGAGAAAAGATCAAGATGAGGTTAGAGGGAATTAGGAATAAGTTTGATACTCAAAGATTAAAAGAGGCTTACAAAGAAGCACTCTGCTTTACTTTCGTTATCTGTGGTCTTATAATGTTGCAATACTTTCTCGATTATGGATTGTCCTATGATCCAACCGAAATGCAAAATTGGTTGATCTTAACAATTGGTGTTTTCAGTTCGTACGTTTTTCTAGTAAATACTTTCTTTGGAAATGAAAGAAATAAGATAATAGGAAGACATATTATCCTTGTGACAATAATTTTATCAGTGATAGGTATTATTACTCTGGTCATTTACTTTATGGAAGGGCATTATGCATTAGATGAAATATTTACTTATTCCTCCTCATTTACCAATGGAATTATGGTATATTTCATAATCCTTATGTTCCTTTTAACTATTATGTTTTATGTCCACAGAGGAGAGATTAAAGAAACTAAAAGTGTGGAGAACGAGCATCAACCATTAATTGAAGAATCAAGAGAATTAAATGAAATTAATGAAGTAGAAGAAGAGGAATAGGATATTAGGATTCGCTATCCTTAATGTACTCAGTAAGTAATCATTGCAATAAGCTTTAAATCTCGTCATTGTTGTTTTGATTAGTTGGTTGTGCATCAAAAGCCTCTTGCAATGTTTTGTAAGCTTTTCGTTCTTTGTCATCAGTAAAATATTTACTTAAATCAAATCTCGTTCTTGTTATTGGTACAAACCTTGTAGAATGTTCTAATTCTTCTATTTGTGTTCTTAGACTCTCAATACTTTCTTTGATATCCGCTAAAGCTGTTCCAATCGGATTTTCACTTGATCTTAGTGTTTGATAATCAATAGCAGTAGTATAAGGTGATGTTAATTCCTCAGGATTTTCCAAAATCGATTCTACTTGCTCTTTTAGCTCTGTTATGCAATTTTTTACACTATCTAAGTCTTGTATATCAAGTGTAATGCTTCTTAATCCAGATACATCGAAAGGGATTCGTTCATCAGGATGATATATCTGAATTATAGGTTTTCCAATGACATGACGAATCCCGAGCTCATAAAACACGTTAGGATTATGCCCTTTCAAATCAGCAATAACCAAGTCAGCACTATTTAACTGTTCAATAATCTGTAGAGTAATTATTCCTGGTTTACCGATTTTATCTGCTCTAATGACTTCAAAATCATATTCTTTCAATATTTCAATCACAATGTGGTTATAAAGCTGGTCAGCTCTCTTTCTCTCTGGACTACCTTCCTTACCAATAGGACAAATTAAAAAACAGATCTTTTTGGTCATTATATTAATTCCTCACTTCATAGGTTTCTTACCTGCTTCTTTTAATTTTTTATTTAATGCACCCTTCTTTTTTTGTATCTTAGCTGGTTGGACATAATAAAAGTCAAATAATGCTTCTAGTACATCTAAATTCCATTCTGCTTCTTCTGGTTCGACGGGTAATATCTCACCTGTACTATTGCTTTTATTTGGATGAGTTGCAAAATTACCAATATTCCTTACCGCATCTATAGATTCCGCAATGTAAGTAGGTAAAGTTTTACCATCTAATACCTCTTGAATTTCTGTTGAAAGATTGCTAGGATTAACTTCAGCAGCTTCTCGAAGAATATTTTGAAGACAGCGTCTACTTAATGCAGCAGAGGCTTTTGGACTATCAATAAGAACCAAGCAAGCTTCTGTATAGTCTTCTGCTACATGTTGAGGAACTTCTTGAGGACAAGGAGGACGTGAGCTGCCTTTAGGATATACTCTAATTGTTTCTTTTATATCAAACGCAGTTTTACTACGGTTTCCATTCTCTAGATCAAAAGTAAAATTCATACAACTAGGACATTTGAAAAAAACTAATCTCCAATCTCCTTTTCTATCAGAAAAATTGTAAATTTGTTCGTATTTTTTATCTGCGAATATTTCAACTGTGCAATGCGGACATTTCATAAATCATCTAACCTCCCTTAGTTAATTCTTATTATATCAATCAATTTAAAATAAGTATCGATTCCTCTTTTCATTAATACAATAGGTCTACAATCCTTACATAACCCAGCAGGACGGTAATATAGACTATCTGCTGTACTTCCTATTAAACTAAGGAGAGATTCATCCTTGATCTTCTTCTGTTTACTTCTACATCTACCACAAATTGGTCTGTTACAATTCAAGCAATTGTACTTGGCTTTATTGCCACAGCTTATACAAATTTGATTACTCATTCTCATCGTCTCCTCTTATTCCTATAATATGCCTATAAAAAATAAATAATGCCACTCCTGACTGAGAGGAGGTGGTCTTCCCTCATACTCTTGAAATCATCTTTATTTTGAATTCTGATTATTTACTAATCTTATCTATAAATGATACTAGTAGATCACCGAAGTATGCTATGAGTCCTAAGACTAAAATGACTCCAAGGATTGTCCAAAGTCCATTATATAATGGCGTTAAGTCTATCAATGTTAATCAGTCTAGAAAGAATCGTTTCATCTATTTAAGATTTTGCACTACGTCTGTAAGGTACCCGTACCTAATACATAATGTATACATTGATTCTATAAAATTTCTATTAGTAATATACCGAACAAAAGTGACTGCGATATGTTTCTTAAAGAACAGATATAAAAGAGCCTTTCTACAAATAAATATTTGTAAAAAGGTGTAGGAGGACTCTTTAATCTTCCATTGACCTATATTGTTTGTTTTTTCGAGTAATCCTTGTTTATGTAATACTTTGAAAATTTCAGGATCATAGAACGCATTACTCAAGACTGAGAATACTCGTGTATGGATGTTGCATTGGCCTAATGAAAATCCCGAAAAGACTAATAATAGACTTAATAGATTGTTTAATAATATATTCATTAGCTTTTTCTCCATCAATATCAAATGGAGCCATAAGCATTAAATATGAACCATTAGGTAACGTTCATCTATTTAATCCTCATGCTATAATTTTGAAAAGAATACATTACACCATTGGGACTAAATATTTACAAAATATTCTTCCGCAATCGCAAAATTGAAGAGATAGAATTAATACCCCAATCTGTGTTAAGATGAGAGATTTTACATAATTCCTTTGTTGAAAGTATAAAGCTGGTGTCTGATATTTTCCATGATCAACACATTTTATCCTATGTGATTTATAATCAATTGCATACAAGTACTTTTTATTAAAAAAATCTGAATTTTCCTTTGGAATCCCCCAAACATCTAAGTCTAAATCGAGAAATACCTTATTTGTGCAAATAAAATCATTCACATCAATTTGAGTGTTTTTTGCCAAAAAAGAAGAAATGTCAAAATAACGCACTCGTTTGTATAAATATTCTCTCCACTTTTGATATTCTATTTTCTCCCCCTCTGGGAAGAACCATTTTATTAAATATTCAAAAGGAACTCCCAATGTATCCGTAAGCGTTAATTTTGCACCAGTCTCTCTTTTCCAATAATCAATGAATGATTTCCTTACATCCTCTAATATATGGTCTTTAAACGTGAATATGAAAGGTCCATATCTAAGAGTCTTTTTTTTCCATTCTTTCCAGCAGATCATTTGATTATTAGCGTCCAATCCCAATTCTACTCTCTTTTCAAAAGAAATTTCTCCTAAATACTCTCCTGTATGTTCTCTTAAGGATAAAAATTTTTCATCACCCAACCATGCTTTGATATTCGATTTAACACTCACATCCTCTATATTTGAAAATAAATTGGCAAGATAATAGCTATCTAGTAAGACATTTTCTTTTTCAAACATAAGCCAAGGTATCATTTTTCTATCACTTGTTTTTCTTTGATAAAGTATAAACTCCTTTTCAAGAATGAATTTGCCAATAAATTCTCCGAAATTGCCGAGGTTGCGTCGATTTAGGTGTTTTCTCTCTAAGAAATATCTTTCATACTCATTAACTGACTTTAACCACCCAACGATTGCATTTTCAGATATTTCAAACTCGTTTACTATTTTAAATTGAAGTTTAATCATGCATATATCCCCAAAATTTAATTCAATAAAGCTCTCATACGTGGGATTATTATATTTTGTATCATGTGTAACAAGTTTTTTAGAAATAGAGGGAAATAAAATCATTCTGTTATTTATAATCCTGGTTAATGGCTTCCTTAATAGCTTGCCAGTTCATTTCTTCGATTCGTATTGTTTTCATTTCAAATCCATCCATAAACCATCTTCCTAGAGTGATTTTAAATATCTCACGTTTTAGAATGTTGATTGATGTTATTGAATACAACTAATCAAAGGGTATATATCTGTTGATGATTTCTAGGAGAATCTAGGAATTTCTAGGAAAATGTCCACGGGACAAGATCAATTAGAGGCATCCCGGAAAATTGTGAGTATATAAAGGTTAAGGGAGAATAATTTATGACTAGATTAGTCCCCCTCAAAGGAAATCTATCTTAGCACCAAATCCGCTGGAGGTGTAATAAGGAACATTTAACTGATGAATTTAGTCACTGAACTGTTTGGAATGTGAACTAGTAACGTCTACACCTCGGTTTTAATGATTGCTGGGTGATGAGCACGCTAGCGAAAGACTCTATCAAGTAAAGTGACATCAAATCCTCTGGGTCCACGTAGTTCAAACTGGTCTGACTCCAACGCCTGTGTCCTATACGGGGACAGGTATCCCGCCCAACCATCCTGGCGGGGGCTCCATTCGCCCTTGAGCGGGTGGATAGGTACTCGCAATATTTTCATATATTTGGCGAGAGAAGCCTATTACGAAAGGAACGGTAGAAGAATGAGTCATAATGACATGCTTTCTCCAGGGGAGCATTTCGCAAATATTCGAGGAATAGAAATATGGTATTATGTACAGGGAAGCGGCCCAATCTTACTAGTACAACCAGGGGGTGCTGGCTGGGCTGGAGATGCTACTCCTTATATTGAAACTCTTAAACCACTTGAGAAGATTAGAACAGTGGTTTATCTTGAACCTCGTGGGATTGGCCGTTCACAGCGAATAAATGATCCTAGTGCATATAGTATGGACGAATATGTTGAAGATATTGAATCCCTTAGAATTTATCTTGGGGTTCCACAAATCGCAATTGCTGCTCATAGTCATGGTGGATTTGTTGCCCTGAAATATGCACTTAAATATATAAAAATGGTCGAATGCTTAATTCTAATTGATACTACTCCTCACATTAACCTTGGAAATTATCATAGTTGGTTAAGAAATAGGAAAGGGTATAAGGAGGCAGCATCTGCCCTTAAAAAGCTTCAAATCAATGATTCTCTTTCTACGGATGAGAAAGAAAGAGTTTTGTTGAAGATCTTACTGCCAGTAATCCATTTCTATGATTTTGACAAGGTTTCTTCACAAGTCAATACTTATTTGATGAATATGATTGTTTCAGCAAAACCTCATCAATACTTCAATAATTATGAAGCATCTAATTATGATCTCAGAGAAGTAATTCGCCATATAAATGTTCCAACATTAATTATCAATGGCGATGATGATATGCCTCATATTGTTTTAGGGTCTAAACTTCTTCACGAACAAATACCTGGCGCAAATCATGTTGTAATCGAAAAATGTGGTCATTGGCCTATGATCGAATCTCCCAATGAGTTTTTCGAGGCTGTTCTCTCTTTCTTATCAAAATAATTTTTCCCTCTGTCGATACATTGAAAACATTATAATTACTAATATTTCACGAAGGTTTTCTTTTTTTTTAGGTGAGAAATAATGATTGAATTCAAACCCCGAATAGATCCTTCAGGGCAAAGAATGATTGATTTTATTCAGAAAATATTTAATGAAGTAGGCCCTCGACTAGCGGGTTCGAAAGAAGAAAAGAAAGCAGGTGACATCATCTATGAAGAACTCCAAGAGTTTTGTGATGAGATAAACCAAGAAGAGTTCACATGTCGTCCTAGAGGCTTTTTAGATTTCATTTGGATAACAGCATTGTTTTATATAGCTGGAGTAGTGGCTTATTTCGTTATTCATCCGTTATTATCAAGTTTTCTCATCTTCATTGGCCTTGGGATATATTTTATCCAACAAAACCTACTCTATGAAGTGATAGACGTTTTATTTCCTAAAAAAACTGAATATCATATCATCGGAAAGATTAAACCTCGTAAGGAACCGCGAAAATTGATTCTCTTATCAGGTCACCATGATTCAGCCTATGAATTTCCTTTATTGAGTAAATTGGGAGGCAAATCAACTATCTTAATTATTTTAGCTGTAATTTTAGCAGTTTTAAGTACTCTCCTTGGTGTCCTCAAAACTTTCGTACTAATTTTTCTTGACCAACAATTTTCTCAGGTAGATCCATTTGCATTCATAAGAGAGGTACAAAACTTTACTATTCTTTATGTTATTGATTTAGTCCAGATAATTATATTCCCAATTGGAACTATCTTAGTGATAATTTTAGCTCTTTATCTTCGTTCTAATAAAGTTGTTTTTGGAGCAAATGATAATTTAACAGCAGTTGCGGCTACACTTGAATGTGGAAGATTTCTTTCTCAGAATAGACCTGATCAGACAGAAGTTTGGTTGATTAGCTTTGCTGGTGAAGAACACATGAGAGGATCCAAAAGATTTGTATCTCTTCATCATAAGGAGCTGAAAAAACGACAAGCGTTATTACTCAACCTCGAATGTTTAAGTGCTGATATATTCCTGGTAGCCACAGCAGAAAACATGTTTTTAGCTAAACATTCACCTTTAGTCTTCGAGAAGGTTTCGCAGGCTGCCAACAGAGTAAACATCCCCGTTAAAGTTGAACCATTACGGTTTGCTGGATCTGATGCCGCAAATTTTTCACGTAAGGGTTTTCATGCTACAACATTATTCGGGCTATCTAATAAAGGTATTCCAAACTATTGGCACACTCTGAACGATACACCAGATAAGCTATCTGGCCCAAGTATTGCTAAGGCAGCTGAAATTGCTCTTCAATTTGTCTATGATGTTGATAGTTCTGATTAGACAATTCAAGGAGGGAAAAATCTTCTCCACTATTTTTTAAGACAAAAAACTTCGGAGTTTAAATTAATAAATTTAAAAGCTAATTGAAGAGCATGAAATATTACAAAAAATGGTTCGTTCAGCTTAGACAACGAATCCTAGAGAAAAATAGCATCAGATCCTCAGAAAATTGGAAACAACATTTACTTTCACTTTATATCATTCGTAAAAGTGATGGTATTTGTTTATTTTCGCATCATTTCCAGTTAGGAATGATATCACAGATCGAAAACCAGTTGGTGGGAATGGGATTTACAGCTCTTGCACGAATGATGCAAGAAATCGTTGATAGCTCTGCTTGCTTAAACATGATAGATCTGGGTGAAAAAAAGGTATTAATAGATGAACGAAGTAATTTACTAGCTGTTTTAGTCACAACACAACACACTCCCTTTCTTTATAAAAAGCTCGAAGAATTAACAGACCATTTTGAGAATATGTTTGAGCTTCAGCAACAAATACACCTTGAAACTTGTGTTCGGCTAGAAGACTATGCATTGACAACAGAGTTAGTTTCATTAGTTTTTAAGGATCGACCAAAACGTGTGTTGGAAATAATTCCCGTGATATTTAAATCAATCCGAAAAAGTAATTCAATTTTTATTAATCAAGAGAAAAAGGTATTTACCAAACTTAATCTTAGCAGTATGTCAATTAAAGAAACTAATGACTCCCCAAGAGAAGTTAAAAGGATTATTTCAGAATAACTTAGATAATTAATACTAACCAAGAATATATAATTTTATGGAGGGTTAGGAAGATCAGCAGGATCTAATGTAACTCGAATGTTATTATCGCGGCCTACCATAGTTTCCGCGGCTAGCATTGCATTATAGATTGCTTCTTGAACTAAATCAATAGTCATTCGATAGATTTCTGAGAGTAAGGGACTATTTTCATTCAATAGTATTCTTTTAAGAAATGGATCCTTATTATTATGTGAAATTTTATTTTGAGTAGTGAAGGCTATTACAAAATCTCCACTTGTATGACTCAATATTGACCCAGTCCGTGCAATACCCAGTGCACCTCTATGGGCTAACCTATTCAGCTGACGACTATTAAAAGGTAAGTCTGTAGCAATTACGACAATTATTGACCCACCTCCAAGCTTGGCAACCCATTTATCGTCCCCCTTTGGTAAATATTTTCGCCGTTCAAGCAATGATGCCATTTCGTTACCATAAAAAAGAAAGTCTTTAAAACGGCCAAAATTTGGTAAAACAAGTGTTCCTATGTGATAGACTTCATTTTGGCTAATTTGTTCATTAAGTACAACCCTCGAAGCAGTACCAATGCCACTTTTTAATTCAAAAACTTGCATCCCTGTTCCTGCGCCAACATTTCCCTGTTCTACTCTATCTGACTCAGCTTGGGTTATCGCCTCTAAGACATGTTGTTCTCTAACGTGTCGACCTTGGATATCGTTCAAATAACCATCAAAACATTCTGTGACAATTGGTGCCACTGATCCAGTTTTTATTCCGATTTCTGGATTATTTCTTATCGCATAACTTACTAAAGCGTCAAAAACCAAACCCACATTTAATGTGTTGGTTATTGCAATTGGTGATTCGAGACATCCTGTTTCGAAGATTTGGGGAATTCCTGTAGCTTTCCCATAACCATTAGCAACAAAAACACCTGCAGGTACTTTTTCTTTAAAAATATTCCCACTATGAGGAAGAATCACAGTCACACCAGTTCGGACAGGACCTTTTCCTGGAATGAGCTCTCCTTCTCCTTTATTAATGGTTTTGTGGCCAATAGCAACTCCAGGAACGTCAGTTATTGCATTGTTACTCCCTATCTCATAGCTGCCACAAGACCATCCTAAATCTCGTAGATCTATCATAATAATGGCATTATTTGTAGCATTCTTTTAAAAAGAGGGGATTTTCATATCAGTCGGATTTCATTCCTTAATAGTCCCAAAGTAATTACAATCTTGAGGAATCATGTTGAAAATCAGTCTCATTCCAAAAACAAATCAGGAATTGATTAATAGATGTATCAAATTAGCTAAAGACGATTATTTTAACAATATAGTCCTAATAGGGGATCTATATCCTCCCTGTATCAAACTCACGAATATTTATGGTGTTTTTGATGAAAAGAAATTAATCTCATTTTTCACTATTTTTAAAGGATTTAAAGCTCCATCTGTTGTCCTTCCAAGTAATTTATCAGAAAATGAGACAGTTATTCTTTCTAACTTAAAAGAAATCATTCAAAATGAGTTTACATTAGTATCATTCACCCTGAAAGAAGAAGATCTAATTAATTATTTCCATATAATAGATATAAGCTCCGAATATTGTATGATCACCAACCAGTCACAATTTAAACCTAGAAATTCAGATTACACATGGATGAAAGCAACTAAAGAATATTTTAGACGTATAGATAAGTTTTACAGATCGATTCATACTTATCCTTGGAATCCTATCCAACTTGAGAGTGATTTCTATTTTTTCACTGAGAATGGTGATAGAATTATTGCTTGTGGAGGAACCCACTTTGAAACACCTGAGGCGGGGCATTTAGGTAATATTATTGTGTCACCAGATTTTCGGGGACAATCACTTGGTATAACTTTGGTTTCAACTATTACAAGCGAAATCCTTAGGAAAAAGTTGTTTACTACTTTATTTGTTACTCAAGACAACTTCCTTGCAATCAATCTCTATAAAAAGCTAGGTTTTGTGCATCATAATCCAGTATCTATATTTTCCTGTAAATAAGGTTAACAGAAAGCTATTTTTTTTAAACTAGACGTATTATACTTACACTAGCTGGCTTAATTTCAAACTTGAAGTGAATTAAAATGGAAAAACTAAAGCGAAAGGCCAGTGCTTTAAAGAAAGAAACATACGTTTTGTACTTAGTGTATAAGGATAAGAGAGTCTCCTTGTGGAGACGCCTGTTTCTAGCTCTTATCATTGGTTATGCTTTTTGCCCAATTGACTTAATCCCAGATTTTATTCCAATTCTTGGGTATTTAGATGATCTTATATTAGTTCCACTAGGAGTTTCTATTGCTTTAAGACTGATCCCAAATGAAATTTTGAATGAATATCGGAAAAAAGTAGCTGAAGACGAGGAAAAAGACATTCCAATTGGTAAAAAATCCGCTATTGCTATTGTACTTCTCTGGATTCTTAGTGTCATAATCATACTTTCTGTGATAATTGAGCTTTATACGTCTATTTAACGCATATATTCTCAACATGATTCATATTCGGCTTTATTTTTAAAAAATCTTCATCTCTCTTCGTATTGATGATTAATTTCAGTAATCCAATAATGTTTTTTCATTTGCCTTTAAAGGAACATTCCTGAAATACTAACTTTAATATATGAACAGGATATCATATTTAATGTATAGACTCCTTTCGAAAATTTTTACGATTCCATGTTACTTTGTCTTTATAAGCTATTCAAGGAAATTCTAATGATCATCAAGAATCTGTGGATTGTGTCTAAAGTTGGAATATGTTACTATGAATATTGTGCTCCGTTTTCTGATTATCAAATAGATGAAACTCTTTTTTCTGGTCTTGTAGCTGGACTCTCAAATTTTGCTGAATTTCTTAGCGCTGAAAACAAAACTATTGAATATTTAAAGCTGGGAGAGGATGAACTTTACTTTGAAACTATTGATGATACGATAGTTACTGCAATTGTTACTGGAGGAGATGAGAAGTTGCAGCCATTTTCAGTTCATATAATGTTGCAGTTCATTGGTACAAGATTCGTTGACATGTATTACAAAAAAATTGATCACATGTTTTATGATTGGATAGAAATAAAGGATCCTTTTACTAAGGAAATCAAAAATTTTCTTCTGGATCAAGAACTTATAGATGATATTAAACGAGAGCAATTTCAAAACCTTTTTAATGAAGCAATCACAGGAAATATGCCCTTGGATCTCCTTCATTGGAGAGGACTTCAATTATTTGCTGAATCAAGTCCCGAAGCTTTATTAAGCTCATTAGAACTAATCTCAAATCTTAAAGACGTTGTGTCTTCATTAATCAATGATATATTGCTAGAAGCGAAGGTTCAAGAGGTTTTACATCGCCTATTGAAAGATTTAACAAATAACATCTTTAAACAAGAATCCAGAAAACTTTTACTTCTTTGTAAAGACGATAGTACATTCGAGTCGTTGTATAAAGTCTTATTAGCTAAAGAAATCCTTGCTATTCACTGTCCAACCTTTGAATATCTCCAAGAGGTTATTGAAACTTGGCAGGATCCAAACCCTTACAACATCCTCATTATAGATACACATGTTACAACAAAAGAGATCAGAGCTCTGCATAATATGGAAATGATTGATGATACAAAAATTGTCATGGTAATTAATAAAATTCCCAGACCTCCTCGGGGAAGATTAGTCCAGAAAAAGCCTATATCGTTTATAGTACAAGAAAATATTTCAGAATTTGACAGGAACACGCCTCTGGTAGATTATCTATTAACTTGCCTTATTCATGAAGCAGCTTAATTTTTCATGAAAATATTGTCGCTTTTAATGGAAACTAGGAGGCAAATTAATTTTCTTCAAGAAAATGAATGTAAGAATGGACAGTGATCAATACAAAACTTCATCACCAATGACCTTGTTATCTGTTGCCATCTTAGAAAGAATTGTATATCGTCCTTCTATTTTGTTAAAATAAGATTTAATTGACTGCTTTTCCGGCAGTTTCTTTCTGATCTTAATACAAATGGAAGATATTGATTCGTGTCATTCGAAATTTTGAATCCTCAAATCCAAAAGCTTTTAGAAGAGTTAGGGCTTTCTCCAACGCCTGGACAATTAGAATATCTTGAAGCTATCATTGCTAAAAAAGATGTCTTGGTTGTCGCTAGTACTGGCTCTGGAAAGACCTTTGGGACAATTATCGCTTGTCTTCATCGAATTATTTCTGGAAAATCAACCCCAATCGCAACTGTGGTGATAACACCACTTAAGGCCCTCAATCGGGATATTTTTCGAAGAGTATTACCATCATTAGGAGAAAAACTAGGAGTATCAATTGCAGTTCGTCATGGAGACACAACCAATGCTGAAAGAAGAAGACAAACCAAAGATCCTCCACAAATTTTAATCACTACTCCTGAATTATTTCAGGCTTTATTACCAGCCAAAATCCTAGGGCGAGAATGGCTTAAGAATGTTCAAACAGTGGTTGTTGATGAAATCCACGAATTAGTTGAAACGAAACGAGGATTACAACTTTCTATTGCTTTAGAACGTCTCTCTATGCGCACAGGTAGAAAAGTTCAGCGAATAGGGCTCTCCGCAACTTTGGGAAACCCTGATAAAGTGATGACTTTTCTTGCACCAAAAAGTACTAATTATAAAGTTGTTGAAATCCCCTCTTTAAAACAACTACAACTTACAATTGAATATCCAACTCAATTATCTCCAAATCTTCAGGAATACACCAAAATATTACAAACTACAGAAGAGGCAGCAGCAAGATTTTTTCGGATAGTTGAAATCATTAAGCAAGAGTTTGGAACAGTCTTACTTTTTACTAATACAAGACAACAAGCAGAAATTCTTGGTTATCGGTTTAACCGTTATAACGAAAATATTGACATTAATGAGCGAATAAACTTCGAAGTTCACCATTCCAGTTTATCAGCACAATCTCGATTGCAAGCAGAGACAGAGGTTAGAGAGGGAAACTTACAATTAATTATTGCTACTTCTTCCCTCGAATTAGGAATAGATATTGGTGCTGTGAGCTTAGTAATCCAGTATATGAGTCCAAGAAGAATAGAAACTCTCATTCAAAGAGTAGGCCGCTCGGGTCATGGATTAGATCGTGTTAGTCAGGGTATTATAATAACAGAAACACCACGAGATCTTTTAGAGTCTTTTACAATAAAGCAATGTGTTTCTAAGGAGGAAGTTGAACCAACATCAATCCATTCATTTGCTTTTGATATTCTTTTTCATAGTATAATAGGAATTTTACTTGATTTTGGAGAAACAAAAATACAGACAATAATGAAAATAATTAAAAATACATACCCATATAAGAATTTCACTCCTCAGGATCTTTTACCATTATTAGAATATGGCAAAGAAAATTATTTCTTCTACATTAACAAAGAGCCAAATTCAGGAATTATTTCTCTGAGAGCTAAAAGAAAAGCTTTCAAATATTATTATTCAAATCTCAGTAGCATTCCAACTAAAAGAAATTATAGCGTTATTGATATAGGAAGACAACGCAGAGTAGGACAATTGGACGAAGCTTTTGTTTCAACTAGAGGGGAAAAAGGGGCCATTTTCATCTTGAATGGTCTTCCTTGGGAATTTCTAGCTCAAAAAGAAGATCGAATTGAAGTTCGTCAGGTAAAGGGATTAACAGAGGCAGCTATACCCACATGGGAGGGAGAATTAATACCTGTATCTCAGATGGTGACAGAGGCAGCAAAAGAATTATTCGAGAACAATCTTCTAAATGAAATGAAACCATCACCAGTCCGAGATGAATTGTTAGCTTTTATTAATGAACACAAAAACCTTGGAGTTGTTCCAAGGAAGAATAAGATTCTCATTGAGTCAGCAGGAAGACAAAAAGTCCTTCACAGTTTCCTAGGATCAAAAGGCAATGAAACCTTAGGGCTATTAGTTTCTTCACTAGTTGGAGCTAAACATGGTTATTCTATTGAATTTCGTTCAGATCCTTATTCAATCTTTCTTTCATTACCAAGACCAACGAACCTGAAATCCATTCTCAAAACTATCAAACCTGAACACATCCCACCTTTGTTGAAACATCGAATTAGTACTAGCGACTTGTTTGGATGGAGAATCCGTCAGGTGGCCAAAAGATTTGGAGTAGTTTCAGAAGATATGGAAAGTTCCCCAATGATGACTAGATTGATTGTTTCTCGCTACAAAGATACAATTATTGGTGAAGAAACAATTAATGAAATTATCTATGAAAAAATGGATATAAAAGCAGTTGTTGATTTCTTTGAACGTATTTATAGGGGAACACTGAAGATTGAAGAAATTACTGTAAAGCGATTTGTAACTCCACTTTCATTTGCAGCGACTCAACCAATTTCCCTGAATGTTCTTAAATTAAGACCCTCACACATCATTTTAGAAAAAGTAGAAAAAAGAATTAGAAATACCTGGATAAGACTCGTATGTATGAGGCTCGATTGTAAATTTGAAAAAGTTCAACGTGTAGAGAGTTTAGGGGAAGATATTCAATGTCCTAAATGCAATTCTCGCTTCATTGCCGTCGTACATCAGAATAAAACAGGGATAAAGGGTTTATTAAAGAAATCTGTATCAAAAGAGAGAAAATTATCGCGGGAGGAAAAAAAAGAACTCAACACTGCAAAAAAATCGGCTGATTTGATATTATCTTTTGGCAAAAAGGCCGCATTCGTCCTAGCTGGACGTGGAATTGGCCCGACTACTGCAATTAGAATTCTTAGGTCACCTCAGAAAGATAACGAGGATCTCCTTGCATTAATTTACAAACATGAGGCTAATTTTGCTCGTACACGAGAATATTGGGATTAAAAAGAATCAATACATTCATAGAGTCAAATCCTCTAATTTACCTAGATCAATTCCATTAGTTAATTGAATCCTTAATTTAGGGTGTTGTATTAAATTCCACAATACAGGGAATGTTTTTTTCCTATGGGGTTGATTTAGGGTGAAACCATTCAAATAGAAATTATAAGCAGGGAGAATAGTGATTGGAACTTGCTCGATCGAATTAATCTCTTCGAGTTCAAATTGAAAATCAAAGAGACGGAATATTTCCTCACGAGTGATGGTAAGCTTTGCAAAGACAGGAAACTTATGGTGTATTTTTAATTCATCAACAAGCTCAATTGCAGGATGAACATGACCTAGCATTATTTCTGAAGAAAATAACACAGTTTCACTTGGTTTTGTATGACCATGGAAAACACCTAGTTGACTAAATAGAGAAGCTTCTTTTTCGGGGTAAATAGTAACTTGTTGAGATAAAGATTTTACAATAGAAGTGTCTTGATTTCCTCGGATTAAAATGGTTTTTAACCCATTAATCTTAACAATTTGTTCCACAAAATATGATAAAGCTTTCTCTCTCAGCCATCTATTTGAAACCCATATTCCATTCTGATCGGTTTTCCACCCTTTGAAGTGTGCAAAACTATGTTCAATGTCCCCTAGTATAATCAGATGATCTGGGGTTGTATCTTCAATATCTTTTTTTAAACGATTAATAACCTCGATTGACCAATTTGGGTCTCTCATCTCTAATCCTTTACGTGACCATTCAGCTTCAAACCCTAAATGAAGATCAGCAACTAAAAGTATCTTGGAGTTATTGTACCTACGTAATAAATAACGCCTATCTATTTCTTCTTCTTTAAACATGTTTTACCCCTTGTCACGATCTCCGTTTCAACATTCTTCGGACTATTACATTTCTATCAGCTAAATTTTTGAGGGCGGACTCGAAGTTCTCATCAGGAGTTAGAGAATAGTCTAAAAACAAACCAGTTCTTCCAATTTTATCTCTTCGTGAGAGTACGCGTATTCTCTCATCAATCATACGTTGAGAGAGAGCTAAAATTTGGATCGCTCTATTCTTTTTCATAATAATTGATGAATACCAATAACCTTCCTCCTCCGGCTCAATGAGTAACAGTTGTTTAGTTACTCCTGCTATTCTTCGTTCCATAAGAAGATCTTCGCGATAGAGAAACCCAGAAAAACGATAAAACTCATTTTCTCTTTCAACAGGGTTACTTAATGGAAAACTGATAGCTATATCATCTTGCAAAGATAAAACAGCACGAATGGTGGAATTTGGAGTACCCATCATTATTTGACGGTCTGTAAAGTGGAACTGATCAATTAGATCTAATTTAAAAGAAGGGATTTGAACAGGAATATAAATATCGATATCTGAGGCATCATTAATATCTCCTCTCGCTACTGAACCATGTACGAATGCTTTGATTCCCGTACTTTCCAAAATTTCTAAAATATCTATGGTTCTTTTGCGTAATTCTTTGAAAAGGATCCACTCATCTTCAGTATAGCGATGAAATTCTCGCCCAACATGTTGTACTATTTTTTCTCGTGGCATCGATCCCAATTTCTACTTCCAAACCTATTTTTTAATCCATTGCCAAATTCAATGATTATTAATAAGTCAATGATTTTCCATAAGAAATGACTAAACTTGTTACTTATAGCAGGGATTATTATTGTCAGTCGAGGCTTATCAACTAGAAAAGACCTACCAGCGATTATCCGCGGAACAAACGTCGTTTGCTTCCCGGGTTCGATCGTTTATCAAACGTGACTATCAGACAGTCAAAGCTCTCGACAATGTATCCTTTAGTGTTTCTCCTGGTGAGAAATTAACTATTCTTGGACCTAATGGGGCAGGGAAAAGCACTATAATTAAAATTCTAACAGGAATCATTCAATTCGACAATGGAAAAGCAATTGTAAATGGTTACGATCCACAGAAACAACGATACAATGCAGCTTATCAGTTTGGGGTCGTATTTGGACATAGATCCTTATTATGGAGGCACATCCCTGTCATTGAATCACTACGATTATACCGAGATGTGTACGAACTTGATAGTCAGACATTTAAGCAGAGACTAGCTGATTTTATTTCTGTTCTAGAAATCAAACCATTTCTACACCGACAACCCCGTCGATTATCACTAGGAGAACGTATGAGATGTGAACTTGCTGCTTCACTCATTCACAATCCTCCAGTTGTTTTTCTAGATGAACCTACAATTGGTTTGGATATCGTAGCTGCTCGTCGTATTCGAAAATTTATCAATGAGCGTAATCAAGAGGACGGTACCACGGTTATCCTATGCTCTCACAATGTAAAAGATATCGAACAAATTTGTGATAGGGCGATATTACTTTTAAAGGGGAAAATTCATTACGATGGTCTTACTAAGGAATTGGCGAGTCTATTACGAAAAGAGAAAAGATTAGATTTTACTTTCAGAACAGAAAAAAAACCAATAGTAACCTTAATCCATTTTCTTCAGAGATTATCAGCACAAGAAAATGTTAAAATTACCAATCAGGATGGAGAATCGCTAAAAACTCTCAATGGGAACGATAACTCTATTAAAATTGAATACAACGCTGATGCTATTGATCTTGATTTTCTCATTCAAAATCTATTGCAAATGGTAGATCGAGTTCTTGACATTCAGATTTCAGATGCAGACCTCGAGGATATTATCGAGGAACTCTATACTAATGGAGCAAAGAAAGGCGACATATAATGCTGAAGATTTTTCGAATTCAAACTCGATTTATTATTATGTCTTATAAACTGATTTTTCAGTATCCTTCCATCATTTTAGGAGGATTTATTGAAGCAACAGTGACAATCCTGTCGTTTTACATTTTCTGGCAAGTTGTACTTACTGGCCAAGAGTTTAGCAATTGGGCTTTACATGAAATATTGATTTTTTCAGCATTAGGGTATCTTTGTTGGGGAATAGCTTCATTTTTATTTACTGGAGTCTGGATGCTTCCATTCAAGATCATAGAGGGAGAAATTGAAAGGTGGCTCTGTAGACCACTTCGTCATCCTTTACTTGGAATTCTATTTGAAGAGGTGTGGGTTGGAGGAGGAGCTTTTTTCGTTGTTTCAACAGTATTACTTGTCATTGTAAGTTCTTTTTATCGTATAGAATATGAATTGCTGAATATTTTACTGGCATTCCTAGTTTTGATCCTTGGAATGACTACTCTATACATTATTTATGGTACAGTCTCGTCATTTCTTGGTTTTACAATTGGTCGAGCTGAATTTATCCAAGAAGCGTTTGACTCTCTTGAAGACAATTTTGTGCGAATTCCTGCCACAGCACTACCAGGAGGTTTAAAAGGAATCCTGATCTTTGGATATCCTGTCGCTTTTATCAGCGCATTCCCCGCAGAAATATTGTTAAACCGTATCGAGATATCTGAGGCAGTTATCATATTATTCCTTATAATTCCTCTTTTTTTATTCTGGTTAGTGATGTTCTTGGCTGTTTGGAGACGTGGAGTAAAGCGATATGAGAGTGCAAGTAACTGATGGAGTGAATATCAAATGTTTCATCTCAGGAAATATACGGGAATTATCAGAACTACTTTTGTTGACATGAAAGCGTATATGGGGGAATTTATCGGAGTCTTAATCTGGACTCCTGTTCATTTTATCTTGCTTTTCTTCATATGGACAATTATTTACCAAAATCCTTTAGCAGAATCAGAGTTTGGGTATTCTTTATCTGCAATCTTAGGATATGCATTATTTTCCACATTAATTTCTGAATCATTGTTTCTGTATAGAGTCGCATGGCGCTTACAGAATGACAACCTTAATGGTACATTAACAATCTACCTTTGTCGACCAATTGATTATTTAGCATTTAGCCTCGCGGAAACAATACCATTTTCATTGATAAGTTTTAGTCTTTCTTTACCAGTTGTTATCCTTTTAATTAATGTTATGCAAATTCCAATCAAATTAAATGCCTTTATTCTCTTTGGTTTCATGATTTGTTTAGTTATAAGCTATATACTCAGTTATTTCTGTTTTATCCTCGTTGGTTTAACAACTTTTTATATCAGATATATCTGGCCGACTCGGGCCTTGTTTTTAGCGATCATGCAAGTCGTTGGAGGAGAATTAATCCCAGTAGATATTCTTCCACCTGTCATACGTGAAGTTGCTTATATTCTACCTTTTTATCTAATAAATTACATCCCTTCTGCTTGGATATTGGGACGAATAACCCCTAACGAGCTTTTTCTAGCAATTGTTTATGGAATTTTCTGGATCGGGGTTTTTGGTCTGTTATCGAAGCTCTTTTGGACTCGAGCAATAACCAAATTTGAATCAGTAGGTGGATAGTCAAAAAAAGTGAGGATGTCCTTTCTTATTACCAACCAGATACAATGTTCTTTTTATAATGAATATCTAAAGTATGAGATTCAAAATCGATCTGATAGTCGAGATCGGATCCAAAAGCTGATTGGATTTTTGGGATCTCTCTAACACACGTTTTACATATATCTAGAGAAGAAAGAAAATGAATTAGGCAGGTCAACTCCTCTTCTTCGACATTTTGGTCTGTAAAATTCCTGACACGATAATTTTGAATAACCATAGTTTGATTTGGGTGAGACACCTTATATCCCTAGCTTTTCTTGAAGCTAGTTCAGTTAAGTTCTAAAATTGAAATATTATCAAGATATTACTAATTCCGATGAAAAGTAGAAGAAGACACAAAAGATCTCAAATGAATTTATAGAATCTCTAAAGAATCAGATTCCATGCCTATAATTTCTTGAATCATTTCCTGGTAATTATCAAACATACCAGGGCCCAATTTAATGGAATAATAAGCTTCGGCTAGTTCTATTTTCCCTCCAGACAAAGATCCAAACGCTTGTGCAACCATCCTCACCATGGTGTTAGCTCCTTCTTGAAGCTTGGCCTTTTGATCTTCTGTTAGATTAGCAGGGTCAGCTCCAGAAACAAGCAGGTCTGCCATCATTTCTAATTGTGATTGATGGCAGAAAAGCGCTTCCATCTTTTTGTCTATATAATTAGTGATATCTACAAGCCGATTTGGTTTATGTTCCATTGGAATCATATACCAAACTTCTTCTGGTTGATAAGGTTGTAATCCCTCTTCCACATGTTCAGGATACATCAAAGGAAAACAAGAGAAAGCAGCTGCTTCGGATGCGATCCGTCCCACCTCTATATGATCAGGATGTATTTGATACTTTTTCCAAGGATCCCAAGTTATTACACGATGAGGTCTGAGCTTTCTAAACCAGTAAACAAGACGTTCTTTTAACTCTCTGATATGATCTCGCACGAAACCATCAGGAAAGTCAAGGAAAATGGGTGGATTACCTCCAAGAGTTTTCATTGCATTTGCTAGTTCCTTTTTTCGAGTTTTTGCTAATTCATCAGGAGTAATATCTGTTATCTTTGCTCCTAAATCACCATTTGTTGCACAAATCGCATATACTTGATGACCTTCCTTAGCCCATTTAGCCAATGAACCCCCTGCCATGAATTCCCCGTCATCTGGATGTGGATAAACTATTACGATTGTTTTTTTGTTAACCATCTTCGGAAAACTCCTCATTCTAAAAATAGATTTTCATTATTATTGCTTACAGGTTTTCTTTAAAGAACTGGGAAACCTTTGAAAAGAGTAAATTTCTATCATAATCCAATGTGGCTACATGACCAGAATTCTCAAGCCACAAAATTTGTTTTTTTGATGACTCTGTATTCACATGATCTAGAATATATGTGGCATTACTAGGATGTACAGTTTTATCCTTTTTAGCTTGAACTATCATTATTGGTTGTTTAATTTGATCCAAGTTCTCTTTGGCCTCTTTCATAAGAGATAGCAAATCAATTACTGTTGATACCACAGTCTTATCATATCTCTTCATGTTCTCTTGAAAAATTGGATCAGCCTTTACAGCAGGATCTTGAGCATCTACTTTTTCAATAATTGGAAAGTAGGTCATAAATCGCTTTACAATCGGAAGTAATACTAACATTCTCTTCTTCAAAAACACTGGGCCACAAATTGGAGCAATTGCTGTGATATCAGGTTGAGTAATACCAACATGAAGAGTTAGGAGGCCTCCCATTGAAAGTCCGCTGACAAAAATATGTGTAGGATCTTTACTTCGTATATCATTGAGAGCGTTCTCCACAGCACCAATCCAGTCATTTTTAGTGGTTCTTGCTAGTTTAAATTTATCTTTGGCGTGTCCAGGATATAACGGGGCTACTACATGAAAGCCTTCATTAATTAGGTACTCTGCGAATAAGCTTAATTCATAGGGATTACCTGTGTAGCCATGAAGGAGTAAAACGTATACTTGACCACTCCCCATTTCAAAGGAAGCAGTTACATCTTCAAATTTCATCTTAAGAACCCAATGTGGAGGTTCAAATGCAATGAAAATTATGTATTAATTGTATCAAAAATTTATCGGTTTTTGTGTTGAATGCATTATTTTCAAAGGAGGTTTATCTCCAGTCAAGGGATTAGAAATCTCACTACTTTCAAGCCAGTCTGAAGAATTTTCCCCAATAATGGTTTTGAAACTTCTGATTAATTCAAATAATTGCCCTGGAATTGCAGGATTTCCTACTATTAGCTGTACTCCATTTTGAATGAAAGTTTCTGTTCGATTTCGAATGTTTTGAGATGTGAGCACAAATCTATCAAAGCTTGACCAAAGAATAGACTGAATTTCAGGTATCAATTCATTGAAAAGCTGTTTATTCATTGGAGGAGTGAGAAAACAAAATCCTTTCTTTTTAAGAGCTTCTTGAGTTATTTTTCTACGTAGTAAATACCCTAGTAGTGATTTAATTGCCACTTCATCAGGAACAGAATGAGCTAATGGGGAGTAAACAGCAAAAGGAGGGAGAATTTTAGTAGTACAAATTACACGAGGATCCCCGTGAAGTATGAGGGGCATTATTGGATAATATTCCTGTTTTAGTATATTAACTAAGTCTGAGGTAACATTTTCAATTCCTAAAAATAATAAAGAGGATTGTTTACTCCGTATGCGGGTGAAAACATTATGGAAAGCCTTGATTACAGGCAATCGAGTTTCAATGGATGAATAAGCAGGATGACCAGCAACAACACAGAAAAGAAGATTGGAATACTTCCTTGTTAACCTTATATAATTTTCAAGTAGAAACTTTCTCTGGAAATGGAATTCACAACCACGAACTGCAATAGTGAAAACCAAGTTATGATGAACCTGTTCAATAATCGTTTCTAATTGGGTTGGATCAAGAAGATTCTGAATCCCTTCATAATCAATAAAGACAAAATTGTGATATTGGTCTGCAAAGCTGATTGCTTCTAAAAAATCTTCGTAAATCGAAAAGTGAGATCTTTTAAGGGCAATACCAGTTAAGCATGTTGTCGAATCAGATAGGAACATAGTCCCACATTTATCTTTACCTCGACAGAGTTAGCTTGTAATCTTCATAAGAACCTTAATTTTCGTTAGCTATCATAAAAAAAGTTTTGAAGATTAAAAATTCCTAAACTGTTTTGAACGATTATTAAAAAGACGTTCTCAGTGTGGATTTTTTATGCCAAACAGTAAAACGGAATCATTCGATAAGACAGAAGATCCACTGAGACCTGAAGTAATCATTTCAAAAGAAATCTTCGGAATTTTCATTTTTATTTCAGTATCAGCTTCCACTTTAGGATTTTTCATTTTACTCAGTATTCTCGCGGTTTCAATACCTCAAACAACTCTATTATTCCCTCATGGCTTTATTTTAGGGTTATTACTCTTATCAAGTGGATTAATTCTATTATTAAGTTTGATTATTCTGAATCAGGAATCAAAAAAGACAATTAGGATCAATTCTTCCAGTGTAAATCAAAATAAGCAAATTGATTAACTTATGGTGGCCATTGGTTGTCTCCTTTTAGATCACATTAGAAAGATTAATAACCAAAACTATAATTAAATCTATGTTATTTGCGAAAATATCGCCTAATGATCTCTCTAAGTATAATTCCCGCTGACCCCTGAAAGCATCAGATGCCATTAGGTCGGCATTTTTAAAGGAATGCGAGAATGATTATTTAGGAGCCGAATTCAGTGGAAGCTTATTATGACAAACCTGGACAAGTTATTCAGGTTATTGAAGCATTGGCAGACCCTACACGGCGGAGGATGTTGCTCCTTATGTATAGAAATCCTACGGGGCTTACGGCATCAAATCTAGCGGACATGTTGCGAAAAAAAATACCAACTATCCTTCATCATCTTAAAAGCCTTGAGGAACTTGATTTGGCATACTTCTCTATGGAGAAAATTGGGGGCCAACGAGAAGTTAAACACTGGAAAGTTAAACATAAAACATTTGTAATAAATATAGATATGGAAAGTATTGCTTTACCAGAAGATTATATAATTGCTCTATTTGAGGATGAAAAGAGTAGGGCAGGAATAATAACAGAAGACTTTGGGAAGTCTATATCAGCATCAGAAATTATAGAAAGACTTCAAATAAGATTCCCTGATATTTCAGATCGTCAAGCAGAGATAATTAAAGCACATCTGAGTAGAAAGCGAGATTTAGAACATTATCTCCAACAATGGATTTATGGTGAATTTGTGAACTCAGCTGGCACTTTACAATTGAATTTCTTTGAATTTGGACAACATTTTGCGTTAGATGATAAATTGAGAGGAACTATCTTTCAAAAATTAATGGAATCACAAAATTTTACCCCTTATAGCTATACTGAAAATGGACAAGTTACTCAACGAATAACTCTTCGCTCTGAATATATAAAAACCCATAAAGACTCAAGAATCTGACTTTATCCCTGTTTATGATAAATTAAAGGGAAAAGTAAGTATATTAATAATTTCGTGGAGGGAGATAGAACATTGTGAGTGAGAAAGTATCCTTAAGAAATAGGCTAAAATTAGCAGATAAGGTCAAGGCAACTCCGATTTTAATGTAATTACCCATTCTAACAATTGTTCGTGTAATGATGGTGCAGCAACAATCAATTGATCAAACACTTCATCTTGTGGATGAATCGGTTTTCCCTCTAGATTTGTGAATTTTAAACCGAGTCTTTCGAGAATAATTGCAGCTGCGGCTATGTCCCAAAACTCACCTTTCATCCCAGCTCCCCAAAACAATCCCCCATCAAGTGTACCCTGAGCAATCAACATCAGATGTTGTGAAATCCCTCCACCAAGTCGGTACGTCCTCCCAATCTTACCCCTTAAATCAGCTATTGCTAATTCTCTCTTAAGTGGTGCAGATAACCGGCTTGAAAAATCAATTAGAAGACGAGCTTTATTGATAGGGCATGTACGAGGTTTAGGAAGAGGATTTTTATTTAAGCGTACGATACCCCCTTTTACAGCAGAATAAAGCATATCAGTAAAGGGATTATATACAACACCTGCTAATACCCCTGATTTATCCCATGCTGCTATAGACATACTCACAAAAGCGAAATTTCCTCTCAAGAATGCCTTTGTACCATCTAAGGGGTCGATGAACCAAATTACGTTCTCAGGGAGGCTTTGGAGGTCAACTTTTGATTCTTCAGCTTGAATTATGTGATCAGGAAAGTGCATCAATATGTGATTCTTAATTAATCGTTCAGATTCCATATCAAAGTTTGTAACAACATCATTTTTACCCTTTCGAAAGATCTGCAGCTTTTCAAAGGATAATAAACGTAAGCAAGACCCAGCCATTCTAGCAGCTTGCTCTGCAACTAATTGTAGGTGTTCAACTTCCATTTAGATTACCTCACTTCTCCAACTTAGCCAATTCAAATCTTACTTGTGCACTTAAACCATCCAACAGCGGCATCACATCACCAACGGCACCAGGTACCGCTGCAGCAACCATGAAAATTTCTCTTGCCACAGGTGCTATATAGCATTCTTTTGTAGCAGTACGAAAGATTAAGATGTTTATATCTTCCTCAGTCCGGGCATTAAAGGAAGATTTTAGTTCCTCGAACGCAACGAGACCTAAAATATTGATTGACTCCATCTCTGCGGGATCACATGTGGCCGTAGAGTATAATTCGAGTCCATCACCAGTAATAATGGAAATACACAGGGGAATTTCCACATATTTACTATCGAAGACCTTTTCAACGACACTTATTGCTTTTTGGGCACTTTCAGACATAACAATCAGCTCAAAGGAGAACTCAGACTAGAAACAAGGTATGTAAAATCTCCGTTTTCATTCTGAAGGAGATGAAACCCTTTAATCAGACTTTCTGACAAAGTTAATTTGACTCAAAGACGGAAGGTCTTTGATACTTGAAAAATATTTGCTATTCGAGCCTAGGATTATGAGGGTACCGATTTTATTCTCAAAGAAAAGCTCAAATGATAAAGATTTGGATAATTACCTAAAGTTTTTTTACCATTTTTTCAGGGGCAAATGTACAATCAATTTACCTACTTTCGCCGTATCGAGGCATGAAGTGTGAAATTTCCTACTTTACCTGCAACACCTGATCTTCCAATCCAAGAAGAGGCTATCTTTAACTATTGGGAAAAAAATGATATCGAAAATAAGGTTCAAAAAGCATCTCGAGGAAGAACTCCTTATGTTTTTGTTGAAGGCCCACCAACAGCCAATGGGCATCCACACATGGGGCATGCTTTAACCCGCGCTATAAAGGATGTTTTTTTGCGTTATAAATCAATGACAGGCCATCATATTACTCCTCGAATCGGAGGTTGGGATTGTCATGGGTTACCTGTCGAAATTGAAGTAGAGAAGGAGTTAGGATTGGAGGGAAAAGAGGACATTGAAGCCTATGGCATTGAGGAATTTAATGAAAAATGTCGTGAATCTGTCTTAAGATATGTTAATGAATGGGAAGAAATGTCTACTAGAATTGGATTTCATCTTGATATGCCAAGATCTTATATTACCATGTCAGAGGAGTATATTGAATCAGTATGGTGGTCATTAAAGCAAATATATGAGAAAAAACTCTTATTCAAAGGCTATAAAGTTATTCCTTACTGTACTAGATGTGGTACTCCGATCTCGTCTCATGAAGTTGCTCAAGGATATCAAGAAACCCAAGACCCGAGTATATACATCAAATTCAAAGTCAAGGGAGAAGAAAATCGCTATTTTTTGGCCTGGACAACCACTCCTTGGACACTGTTATCGAACTTGGTTTTAGCAATAGCCAAGGAGGAAACCTACATTGAGGTAGAACATGAAAAAGAATTCCTAATTTTTGCTAAAAAATTATTATATCCAGTTTTTCCAGAGGGAAAACCAATTATTCGAGAATTTAAGGGAGAAGAGCTCATTGGAATGGAATATGAAGCTCTCTTTTCATATACGGCCGAAAAGAAAACTGGAAAAGCTCACTTTGTAACTGATGCAGACTTTGTTTCAATGGATGAAGGTACAGGCATTGTTCATTGTGCCCCTGCTTTTGGTGTTGAAGATTATGAACTCTGTCAAGAGATTGGAGTCGAGATGTTCCATCCAGTCTTAGAGGATGGTACTTTTGTAAAGGACATGCCTGACTTCGGAGGTATGCATGTTAAAGAAGCAGATCCTCACATCATGGAAAAATTACGCCAGGAAAATAAGCTCTTACGTGAGAAAACCATTACACACACTTATCCTTTTTGTTGGAGATGTGATTCTCCATTACTATATTATGCGATGGAGTCATGGTTTATCGGAATGAGTCAACTAAGGGAACGTATCCAAGAATTAAACCAACAAATACGTTGGATGCCCAAACATCTAAAAAATGGACGGTTTGGGAATTTTCTTGATGAACTTAAAGATTGGGCACTCTCCCGTTCTCGATATTGGGGTACTCCTCTCCCAATTTGGACCTGTGAGAATGGACATGAATTTGCTATTGGTAGTCGAGAAGAACTTAACAATTTAACTCAGGGGGGTTTACCAGACGATTTTTCTCTCCATAAACCTTATGTCGATCAAATTGTAGTCAAATGTCCTTCCTGCAATGCAATATCTACTCGTGAAGAATATGTCATTGATTGTTGGTATGATTCTGGAGCTGCTCCTTTTGCTCAATGGCATTACCCATTTGAGAATAAGGAAGAATTTCATAGTCACTTTCCAGTTGATTTCATTACCGAGGCTATTGACCAAACACGGGGATGGTTCTATTCGCTTCATGCTATTTCAACCGTTGTTTTTGATAGCATTTCATTTAAAACATGTTTAACGATGGGTCATACCCAAGATGAGGAGGGAAAGAAGATGTCAAAGTCAAAAGGCAATGTTATTGCACCGAAGAATGTTTTTGAAAGATTTGGAGCTGATTCAGCTCGCTGGATGCTGTTCAGTACTCCCACATGGAATGATGTTCGATTTGGACTTAATCTTGTAGAGGAGAGCATGAAAGAATTCATCCTGCCCTTATGGAATGTATTATTATTCTTTGTAACTTATGCAAACCTTGATCAATATTCACCAGAAGACAAGAAATATCATATTTCTCCAGTAGATCGCCCTATTTTAGATCAGTGGATTCTTTCACGATACAATAGTGTACTTAAAGACGTTCACCAAGGTTTTGATGATTTATCAATTCATCTTGTAACCAAAACACTCCAAACCTTTCTCAATAGTGATCTCTCAAATTTGTGGATTCGACAGTCTCGTCGCCGATTTTGGGAGAAAGAACTAAGTTTATCCAAGAAATCCGCTTACTCCACCCTCTATGAAATCCTCCACTCATTAACGAAGACTCTTGCTCCAATTCTGCCTTTTTTTAGTGAAAAAATGTATCAAATCCTTGTTACTAGTCAAGGGCTTGGATTAGAGAGTGTTCATCTAGAAAGTTTACCAGAACCAAATGAGACCTTGATTGATCCAAAAATTGAGAGTTTAGTCAAAATTACTCGGGATGCAATTACGAATGGTCGGGCCATTCGTGCTCAAAAAGGTTTAAAAGCTCGTTGGCCGTTACCACAAGTAATTTTTGTTACTAATGCGGAAGGAAATGAAGCTATTAACACGCTAAAAGATCTAATACTGCAAGAGCTCAATGTTAAGGATATTAACTTTACTGATGACCCCTTGGAATTCCAAGAAATTATTTTCTCTCCTAATTATAAACAATTAGGCCCAAAATTCAAAAAGAGCGCTAATGCTATCGCAAACTGGATGAGAAACCAAAAGGGGCAAACTGCAAAAGAAATCGCAGATAAAATAGCACAAGACGGAAACTATCAGATAGCTATTGATGGTAATGTTTTTGAAATTCATAAAGATGACCTTGAAATCAGAATTACAGAACGAGAGGGATTTAGTGGAACATCTTTTAGTCACGGTGATCTCTTCTTAAACTTAGAATTAACTGAGGATTTAATTCATGAAGGGTTCGTACGTGACTTGATTCGACGAATCCAATCAATGAGAAAGGATATGGAACTTGAATATGATGCAGAGATAACAGTATACATTTCCAATACTGATCTGGAAATCATGGAAATCATCAATAAGTATTCTTCATTGATTAAAGAAGAAGTATTGGCACAAAAATTAGAGTTTCTAACAACACAAGAAGGATTTACAAAAGAGTGGAAAATTCAAGATCCTCATGAGAATATAAGAGAAATTACAATTACAATTCAAAAATGATTGGTGTTAATCTCTAGCTTGAAATATTGGTACTCGGAGATGAAAATCCATTAAAGCTAGATAGCCAGCTTTTTGTAGAATAAATTATTAGCTTTCTTTCATCATTTCAACAAATACCTTACCTCGTAAACGATTAGCAATATTTTGAATAAATGTGAGAGTAACATAATTATGGGCAATAGAGAAAGTCATGGAGGGAGAAAGAAATGTATTCCTGACTGCTCCAATGCATCCAGGAAATCTTTGATCATATTCTTCCGCCCATTCCAAAAAATCTTCCATTTTATAAAAATTGCTAAAGAGAGCAAGATTAAATTTATCTACAACAGCTCTGAAAAGAATTGGAACATGGGGATCATTCCTTAATGTTCTCAATACCAACTCATTTTTATTCTTTATTTCAAATAAAGAAAAGACCAGAAAATATTTTGGTGGCACCCAAACTCTTGGGAAGCAACAAACTGGACTATCAATTATTCTATGTTCTAATAATTTTTCAATTCGACGTTTAACAGTGCGACGATGGACATCAAGCATATCACTAATGTGATACTCATTAGTTCTAATACATTTCCCAGTTAAAAGAAGTTTAATAAGTTCAAGCCTGAAATCACTAAGCTTTAAGCCATTTAGCTCTTGATGATGATGGTTTTTATAATTAGTTTCTAATATTTGCACTGCGATTGTTGGCTCATACTTAATTAAATTTCTCATTGTTAAAAAAATTGCCTCAGATGGATAGGTTTCCTCCTTAAGAGTAATCTTTGCCTCTTTGATTATACTTTCTTTCCAATTTTGATAAGAATATAAATCCTTATGAAATTCAATTAGAAATGTGTTGTATTCATTTTCCTTAACAAAAAAAGCTGCCCATATAACTGGATCCTTTTCAATAAAAACATTTGTTTTCAAGTTTCTTTGAAAATTTGCTTTTTCAATGACAAGAAGAGGCCATTCCTTAAAAAGATAAGAGAAAGGATAAAAGGGCTTTTCTATGATTTCGTGTTCGAATAGCTTAGCAATATTATTTTTTATGGTATTTCGATGCTTACCTAGAACTTTTGATAGTTCAGTAGTATTGACAGAGACCCCCTCACCTGCACATATTAGTTCTAAAATTTTTAAGTTCAAATTATCTTCAAGAATCTTTTTCATGAAATAAAATACTATCCTAATTTTTTCAACTCCTTATGTAAAAATTGATAAATATAAATGTAATCATTTTGTTATCAAATTTCTTTTTATAATATCAAATATGTCAAAATTACGAATAGAAGTATTTTTTCTGTTATAATATTATAACACATTGAATACAAAAATAAAAAGAAAATGTCGTTTTTAATACATTATTTCTTTTTTTGTTCTCAGTTATTAGTGTTTTTTTCTTAATTTTGTACATCAATGTTTTATATTTCTGTTTTTTCATTATTCTTGTATCTAGATGGCTTATATTTTATGGATATGTCAAGAATGTCTTCTCAGGATGAAAAAACAGTACTAAGCAGTGAAAATATTCTTGAAGCCTTAAATCATGTTAATATTTCAGCTTTTCTAGATAAGTGGGGGCCTGAAAGAGTGGTTCAAGTTTATGACCCTGATATACAAATGCAAGGGTATTTAATAATTGATAACACTACATTAGGGCCAGGGAAAGGGGGAATTAGAATTTCTCCTACAATTACTCCTTTAGGGATTTTTAAACTTGCTAGATTAATGACTTGGAAATGCGCTCTGGCAGAAATTCCGTTCGGGGGAGCTCAAGCTGGTATTCGTGCAGATCCGTTTGAAATTGATACAATCAAGTATATCAAAGCTTTTGCTGATAAAATAGCACCTTTTATTCCTAATAAATATATAGCTGGTCCAGATATAAATGTTGGTGAAAAAGAAATTGCAGCTTTTGTAGAAACCGTTGGTGATCTACTAGGAGCCACTGGAAAACCAACTAGCCTTGGAGGAATATCTTATAAGAATGATATGACTGGATTCGGAATTGGAGTGGCTCTTGAAACAAGTCTTCAAGTTTTACATGATTCAATTCAATGCCCTAATTGTTTATCGGAGACACGCGTAGTAATCCAAGGTTTTGGTAAGGTAGGTTATGGAACGGCAAAATATTTGAATAGCAAAGGAGCGAATATAATCGCTGTAAATGATAACTGGGGAACTCTCTATAATTCAGATGGTATAGATATTAAAAAGATTAGAAAATTTGCACATGCCATGAATAAAGAACGTTCATTAAAACGTTCGAGAGAGGGTATGATCTTACCTAGAGACGAGATCTATGAAATAGAATGTGATGTATTTATTCCCTGCGCGTATGATTGTGTAATAAATGAAGATACAATTACTCAACTTAAAACAAAGCTCATTGTTGAAGGAGCTAATAATAGTTCAACCACTATCGCTGAAAGAAAATTGTTTGAAAAAGGTGTAATCATCCTCCCTGATATTCTAGTCAATGCTGGAGGGATTATTGGCTCTTTTGCCGAATATAGAAAAATGGATGCAGCAGAAGCTTTTGTATTAATTGAGTCAAAAATCAAGAAGAACGCTAAATTAATTAGTGAAAGAACAATCGATTCTGGCCTTATTCCACGAATAATAGCCAAGGAAATTGCTCAACAGAGAGTCTTAGACGCTTTAGAGGATGAATCTTAGGAAGTAAAGATTATGTTAAATCTATTTATTAGTTATAATGAACATGATAAGCAATCTTTGAGAGTTTCTGATTTCATTGAAGAAATCAAAAAATATTCAGATTTTGACAGAATTGTTTTGTGTGAGACTGATAGGAGTAAAGACAGCCTTTGTAGGTGTCTAAATTTCTCAAATAACCTGATTGATGTCTGTATATTTTTTTGTTCAAAAGAAGCACGAAACATCTTAGACATGTGTGAAGAAGTCAATTTAGCTTTTAATTCAGGATTAGAGATTATACCCATTTATCAGAATTTTTCAAATGTTTTTCCTATCATACGGCATAAAAGGGGAGTGAAAATAACCGAAAACAGTTTTGAACCCCGAGATGTGGTAAAACATGTCATTGACATCATAAGAGACGGAAAAAAGGTGGATTAACCAATTAAATTTATCTATGAGTATTACTATGCATTTTTCAAGTTGATGTATTAAAATGCAAGAGAAATTAAATTCTGTCTCAAGCTTAGAGAAAATAGAGACGGTTAACGGGGTTCTAGTTATTGGAGGGGGGATAGCTGGTATGCAGGCAGCACTCGATATTGCTAATCAGATGATCCAAGTCTACCTAGTAGACCATGCACCGTCAATTGGAGGAGCGATGGCAAAACTTGATAAAACTCTCCCTACCAATGATTGTGCGATATGCATTGAAGCTCCCAAAATGGTCGAAGTTGTTCGTAATCAAAACATTGAACTTATAACATATTCTACAATCGAAAAAGTTAATGGATCTAAAGGATACTTTGAAGTTACTATAAAAAAGCACCCTCGTTATGTTGATACTGAAAAGTGTACAGGATGTGGAGCTTGTTTTGAGGTATGTCCAGTAAAAGTTCCTAATGAATTTGATCATAATTTAGGTACCCGTAGAGCTATCTATAGATATTTTGCTCAAGCTGTACCTAATGTTGCAACGATTGATAAAGATCTTTGCAAAAATTGTGGTAAATGCGAGAAAGTTTGTGCTCCTGGAGCTATCAATCGTGATCAGAAGCCTGAAATGCTTGAAATTATTGTATCTGCAATTATATTAGCCACAGGTTTTGAAGAATTTGACCCAACTGTGAAATATAATTTAGGATATGGTATTTATCCTAATATTTTAACAGGAATGCAATTTGAACGCTTATTATCAGCCTCAGGACCGACAGAGAGTCAAGTTCGCCGCCTTTCAGATAAGAAAATCCCTAGAACCATTGCATGGATTCAATGTGTAGGTTCTCGCGATATTACAATAAATCAACCGTATTGTTCTCGTGTATGCTGTATGTGGGCAACAAAACAAGCAATGATTGCTAAAGAGCATCATCCTGAAATAACACCCTATATCTTCTATATGGATTTGCGAGCATATGGAAAAGGATTTGAGGAATACTATCAGCGAGGAAAACATGAAATTGGGATCAACTTCATAAGAAGTCGTCCAGCAGAAATCAATGAAACAAATAATAATAATTTAATCATATTCTATGAAGACATTATCTCAAGGAAGGCTGCGGAGTTAGAGGCGGATTTAGTGGTTTTATCCTCAGCCATTAAAGCCCCAACAGGCAATAAGAAATTATCGGAAATTCTAGGAGTAGAACTTGATGAATATGGCTTCTTTAGGGAAAAAGATCCCGTCTCCGCACCATTAGAAACCACAGTTGATGGCATCTATCTTTGTGGTTGTAGTGCGGGTCCAAGAGACATTCCAGATTCGGTTTCTCAGGCAAGTGGAGCTGCTGCGAAGGCTTTGGCTGTAATAAATAAAAATAAATTTAAAGTTTATAAAGAAGTAGCTGAAGATATATCTAACAAATTACAAGATATAATTGATCAGGAACCTCGAATTGGAGTTTTTGTGTGTCACTGTGGTCACAATATTGGTGGTTATCTTGATGTGGAGAGTGTTACCAAATTTGCACAAAGACTGCCCAAAGTTGAATTCGCCACAAATAACCTTTTTACCTGTTCAGAAGCTACTCAAACTCTGATAAAAAAGGCTATTCAGGATTATAATCTAAACCGAATTGTTGTTGCATCATGTTCTCCGAGAACGCATGAATCCCTATTTCGAACAACCTGCAAAGAAGCAGGATTGAATGAATCTCTCTTTGAGATGGCAAATATCCGCGATCAATGTTCCTGGGTTCATTCACACGAGTGGGAAAATGCTACAGATAAAGCTAAAGATCTTACAGCTATGGCAGTGGCAAAAGCCCGTTTATTGGAACCATCTGTAAGAAAACAACTCAAAGTGATTCCAGAAACACTAATTATCGGTGGAGGAATTGCAGGACTAACTGCTGCTGACGATCTTGCAAATATGGGGTTTGATGTTCATTTAGTGGAAAAGGAGAAGTACTTGGGAGGCCTTTTACGTACAATGACGACATTATTTCCTACAGATCAATTCACTGGAGATATTCTGAAAGAAAAGATTAATAATATATCCAATAATCCAAAAATTCATGTATATCTTAGTACAACTGTTGAAAATGTTGGGGGATATGTCGGTAATTTTGAAATTACCCTCTCAGGTGATGATAGCAAAAAAATCAAGGTTGGAACCGTTATTATTGCAACTGGTGGTGAAGAATTCAAACCAGTAGGATATTATGGCTATTCTCGCCACAAAAGCATAATGACTTTACTAGAATTTGAACAAGCACTTAAGAAGAAGAAATTACCGAAAGATGTTGTCAATATATTTCTAATTAGCTGCGTGGGATCGAAAGAGAAAGCAGGAAGCAACCGTACGTATTGTTGCAGAATTGGATGCGCAGCTATTTTAAAAACTGTGAAAAAATTAAGTAAAAGATATCCTAATGCTCACATTCGTATTTTACATCAAGATATTCGATTAGTAGAAAAAAGTGCTGAAGAATATTATAGTGAGGTACGTAAACTTCAACAAGTATATTTCATTCGCTATAATGAGGAAAACAAACCCAATGTGAATATTAGTGAAACTGGAATCACTATATCATTCCATAACATATTTACAGGAGAAGATTATTCTTATTCAGCTGATTTAATATTATTAGCTACTCCACTTGTGAATTCATCTGGTGCTAAGGAATTAAGCCAATTATTCAAAGTTCCCTTGGGAACAGATGGATTCTTTCAAGAAGCTCATGTAAAACTCCGTCCACTAGACTTTGCCACTGATGGGATTTATGTTTGTGGGATTGCCCATTCACCGAAGAATGTGAGTGATACAATCAGTCAAGCTTCTGGAGCTGCTGCTCGTGCTTCAATTCCTATGCGATTAGGGCAAATTGTTGCAGAAACTAATATTGCTACAGTTGATCCAGCACTTTGTGTAGGATGTGGTACCTGTGGTAGCGTATGTCCATATGGTGCAATAAGCTTTCATCCAATAGATCTGATTTCTCATGTAAATGAAGCCATTTGTAAAGGATGTGGAGTGTGCGCCGTTTCTTGTCCTGCAAAAGCAATAACAATGCAAGGTTTCACTGATCTCCAGATTTTAAACCAAATTTCTGAAGCCCTCCATGGATCCTTTCCTAATGATGAACCCAAAATTGTCGGTTTTTGTTGTAATTGGTGTTCTTATGCTGGAGCTGACCTTGCTGGAATTTCACGTTTTCAATACCCTTCCAACATTCGCATTATCAGAGTATTGTGTAGTGGACGAATAGATCCCTTCTTCTTATTATGGGCTTTTCTGGAAGGTGCTGATGGTGTTTTTGTCAGTGGTTGTCACCCTGGGGATTGTCACTATATCTCAGGTAATTTATACGCAAAAGATCGCATTGAGAAAATGAAGAAAGCTCTCTCTTCAATAGGAATTGATTCGCGGCGTCTGACTCTTGAATGGATATCAGCTAGTGAAGGAAATCGTTTTGCTCAACTAATAACAGAATTTACAGAATTAATCAAATCTCTAGGCCCTCTTGAATCCTTATATGTAGAAACAAGACGTGTGAGAGGTAAAATTCATGTTGTCTAAACAACTGAAATTAGAAAATGAAGTTTGGAATGTTGATCGATGTGCTGGTTGTGGCATGTGTGTCGCTGCTTGCTCCCGTGGACGATTAGAGTTTAAACCAGAAATGCAACATCCTGTTTTTATTCCCAAGATAAAAACTGTTGGTTTGTCGGTTGTTGACATTGATACTTGTTCATTTTGCGAGGGTATGTGTGTGGAAAGTTGTCCTCGTCTAAAGGAGTGGGAAGAAAGAAAAATATATGATGTTATATCAGTAAAAACAACACGTAATATCACAGGTAACCACATAAATGAAATCATTATTGATCTCCTTTCAGCAGGTTTAATGAGTGGGTTTATTGATGCTGCTCTAATTATGGATGTGAATAGATGGGATGGAAAACCATATTCAAAAGTTGTTAGATCAATTGAAGAACTTTACGAGGTTTCTGGTAATCAGAAATTGTGGAATCCTATTTTATCAAACTTATATCACGAGGTTTTAAAAAATGACTTTCATCAAATTGCTATTGTTGGACCTCCGTGTGTCGCTCAGGCCATCAGAAGAGTTACTGAATCAGAAATAGAAGGTTTATCGATTCTACGAAAGTCTATTGGTATTGTGATTGGGTTATTCTGCTCAGGATATTATGAAACTGCTCTTCTTGAAGATTTATCAAACCATCTGGGTGTATCGCCTGCTGAAATTATAAGTATCATCAGTTCAACTAAAGGTGAATACCTTGAAATCAAGCTTAACACAGGAAAAAATGAAAAATTCCCACTAGAGGAAGAACAAAAGTATCTAAGAAAAGGTTGTGCACGGTGTACAGATTACGTTGCTAATATGGCTGATATTTCAATTGGTCAGACTGGTTCCCAAGCAGGATTTGCAAGTTTAATTGCTTGGAATGCAAGGGGACGCAGCTTCCTAAATAATTGCTTAAATTTGGGATTGATTGAAAGTACTGAGGAAGCCGATTTTGTAGCAATTTCAGCTGCCTGTTCTGAAAAGCAACGTAGAAAACGGACGCAAGCCTTTGATTCACTGTTAATCTATTCACTCGAATCACTCACTGATGAAAATAGACTTGAGGAAACTAAAAGTCGGTTTATGGGTTTATTTAACCAAAAAAAGAAGGAGGGAACAATAAAAATACGAGGTGAATGTAATGGATGTAGTAGCTGTTAGTCCAACCGATTTAATAGGATTAAAATTAAAAAATATCAATCAAGAAATAAAGAGTATACTTAAGGAGAATGGTACAGTAACTGTTACTAATTGTGATCTATTAAATGGTATTGCTTCGGGATTAAGAGAAGGTACAGTTATTATTAAGACTTCTGTAGGTGATTACGTTGGTATGCTGAATTCGGGAGCTAAATTAATCATTGAAGGAAGTGTTGGGAAATACATTGGAGATAACATGATTGATGGAGAAATTATTGTCAAAGGTAATGCTGGTTATTGTGCAGCCCCTTATTGCTATGGAGGAAAAGTAGTCATTATGGGAACTTGTGGAGATTTTCTAGGGACAATGAATAAAGGTGCTTCAATTTTTGTAGAAAAAGACGTAGGAAATGATCTTGGAACCTATATGCTTGCGGGGAATATCATTTTATTAGGAAACGCTGGTGAAAGAGTAGGTAATTTTCTGATTTCAGGTCGAATTTTCACCAGAGGTTCTTGGAAAAGCCTTGGAAACAATACTAAGATCGAAGATCTTTCATCTGATGATATGGATTTTCTTCAGCAATTCTTCTCTACCTATAAAGTCGATGCAAAACCAGAAGAATTTACAAAAATCATTGCAGAAACAGATAAACCATTTTATTCCGAAAAGAGCTAAAAAAAACGAGGGTAAGATATCTTGCCAATTCTTGGAGCATATTGCGTAAATATCGATTATGAGAGATGTACTCATTGTGGTACTTGTGTAGAAGTATGTCCACATAAAGTATATGAAAAAGATGATGATAATAGGGTTCAAATAGTTAATGATATGGCGTGTGTTGGTTGCAGGATCTGCATGGAGTTTTGTCCAAATAATGCAACTCACATTAAACCTGCTGAGCCGGAATATTTCTCACGATCTCTGTGGACTTTTCAAACAATTGAACATATTCATCACCAGGCCCAGACTGGTAAATATCTGTTAAGGGGTTTTGGAACTGCTCGAATTATCCCACACTTTGATGATCTTGTTATTATTCCCTCTCAATTAGCCTCTCCACCTCCTCTTGATAAATATCGTGAGGATTGTGATGTCAGTGTAATAATTGGTGAAGAGACAGTAAAACATCCCATTAAATTAAAAATCCCTATAGTTTTTGGTGCAATGTCCTTTGGTGCTTTGTCAAAAGAAGCAAAGATGTCTTTAGCGATAGCAGCTTATAAAATGGGAACTATTGCTAATACAGGTGAAGGTGGAGCTATTCATGAAGAATATCCTCTTGTCCACGGATTTAATACACTTGAAGAACTTAGAACTTCTGGGAAAAGTAATCCTCATTTATGTAACGGTGGATATTTGACTGTACAGTGGTCAACTGGACGTTGGGGAGTTAATCTTGATTTTTTACATAATGCAGATGCTATCGAAGTTAAAATCGGTCAAGGTGCTAAACCTGGAATGGGTGGGCACCTTCTTGGGAAAAAGGTTGTAGAAGAAGTTGCTAGAGTGAGGGGGATTCCTATTGGTACAGATGCCCTTTCTCCCCCAAGATATTATGATGCAATAGGCCCAGAAGATCTTAAAAAGCAAATAGAGATCATCAAAGACATTACTGATTATAAAGTACCGATTATGATAAAATTAGGTCCTAGTCGGCCCTATCAGGATGTAAAGATAGCTGCAGAACTAGGAGTCGACGCTATATCTATTGACGGAATGGTTGGTGGAACTGGTGCATCTCCGGAGTCTGTAACACAACATGCTGGAATTCCTACTATTGCATGTATTCCTCCTGCAGTTCAGGCTCTAAAAGATATGGGACTCTATCGAAAAGTCAAACTTATTGCATTAGGTGGTATCCGCAGCGGTGTCGATGCTTTCAAAGCATTAGCGCTTGGTGCTGACGCTGTTGGTATTGGTACAGCCGCAGAAATTGCCATGGGATGTAGAGCTTGTATGGCATGTCATCAGGGTATCTGTCCGTATGGTATCACGACAAACAAACCTGAGCTTCGGGCTCGTTTGGATCCTGAGAAAACAGGACAACGTCTAGCTAATTTCCTAAAGGCAATGACAGATGAGATTAAAATATTTACCATGCTTTCCGGGCATAAAAGTATCAAAGATCTTTCAAGAGAAGATTTGAGGGCTTTAACTACTAATGCTGCGGCAATTACAGGTGTCAAGCTTGCAGGATTAGATCATCCCTATCCTCGGACATGGGAGGAATATCATTAGTATTCCAATTGAAACAACAAACAGGGTGTCTATTGAGACCATTCGAAAAAATATTTCAAGAAGAAGGTCCTTGAGTGAAAAAATAATCAAAAAACGAAGAACAATAGGCCTCAACGTTCTAACATTTAATTAAATAGACATAAACATGTGGAATTAAGACATTTGACTAAATAATCAAACAACGTGAGGTTAAGCTTCCAATTTCCTAAAAAATTATTCATAAAAATATAAAGGCGAATTTTATGTTTAGTCTTTCAGCTATTGAGACTTCTCTTATTTGGGGTAATCTAAGAAATTTAATTGATTTTAACTCTATAACAGTTCCAAGTGATTTAAGTTTAATAAGTACGACCCCAGGTGAATTTCCAGTAAACAATTTTCATCCAATATTTCTTGAAGTACCAAAATCACTTAAAAAATTCAGCATATCGGGTCGTAGAAACTTTTCCCAAAATTATATTGATAAGACTCTTGGATGGCTTCCTCGGAGAATAGTTCCTCTCCCTAATTATGAAAATGATAAAGATGTAGATCCTGGATGTCTGAAGTCAATCATTCAACAATGGGAAAGAGCATTAATCCCCGAAGAAATTCCCTGTATTGCTCTTGGGGTAAATATCGCCGGGCAAAATTCTGATGGGAGAGAAGGGCAGTATGTAACTGTTTTATTAATATGGGTGAACCAAAAAGCGAGAATACTTGAATTAGATTGGTTTGAAGGTCCACTAGACGATTGTATTACCCCTGAATGGTATCTTCAGGTTTCTGAGATAATGAATTTTAGAAAAGCCCTTATCAAAATGAAAAAGTTTTCAAAAATGCCTCCAAATTGGGAGAATCCCCTTTTTTCAATTTATAGTATTCCCCCATGCTTAGGATGCTCAGTTCAAGACAAATGGGAGGAATCAAACCTTGTAGGATGGAGATATAAATTATCTTATCATGAATATACACTGTGGACGAAAGCAGTAGAGTCAATTTTAACTCAAATACAAGCATTATTCTCTTAGTTTCAAAAAAAAGATTTTGAAAATACTCCATTAAAGATATTATCCTTCTCAAAATTAAAGGATGTTCGCGTGATAAATCTAAATCTCAATAAATCATATCACGCATTGCATGATGAAAACAGCAAGCTATAATATTGAATTAAAACAAATGTGAATGTAATTAATAATATAAGAGCTCTTTAAATTATCAGAAAAGGAATAGGATTAGAATTGAAAGAAAATGAATCAAATCCTTGGAAAAATGCATTGACACAATTGCGAAATACTGCAGAAAAAATTGATCTTGATAAGAATATTCAGAAAATCCTTGAAAACCCTGCAAAGACTTTAATTACAACTTTTCCAGTTACAATGGACGATGAAAGTATTGAAGTTTTTGAGGGATACCGTGTTCAGCATAATGCTAGTCGTGGTCCCTGCAAAGGTGGCATTCGTTATGCAGCAGATGTTAATCTAGATGAAGTAAAGGCATTAGCTTCATGGATGACGTACAAAACTGCTATCGTAAATATTCCATATGGAGGGGCTAAAGGTGGAGTAGTTGTTGATCCGTACAAACTTAGTGTGAATGAGTTAAAACGTGTTACTCGTCGATTTACTTATTCAGTTATTGATATGATTGGCCCAGATAAAGATATTCCCGCTCCTGATATTAATACAACACCCGAAATAATGGGGTGGATAATGGATACCTATAGTATGATTCAAGGTCAAACTGAATTAGGTATAGTCACAGGAAAACCATTGGAACTTGGAGGAAGTCTAGGTAGACTAGAGGCTACTGGTAGAGGTGTTCATATTGTAATGGAAGAAGCTCTTAAACAACAAAAGCAAAGATCTAAAAATGCTACCGTTGCTATTCAAGGATTTGGAAATGTTGGATCTAATTTTGCTCAAATTGCATATCAAAATGGCGCAAAGATTATTGCCGTGAATGATGCTTTTAGTGGTTGCTATAATCCTGAAGGACTAAATATTCCAGAAATATTAGATTATATTGCAAAAAATTCTAATCGAACAGTTAAAGGATACCCAAACGCTGAAATAATTACCAATAAAGAATTATTAACATTAGATGTTGATATTCTTGCTCCATGTGCAACACAAAATCAAATTACTAGGGAAAATGCTGATGAAATTGAAGCAAAACTTATAGTAGAGGGAGCTAATGGCCCCACCACTCCACTAGCGGATTCTATTCTCAATGAGAAAGGTATTATTATCGTACCAGATATCCTAGCCAATGCTGGTGGAGTAACCGTTTCTTACTTCGAGTGGGTACAAGGTCTTCAATATTTTTTTTGGGATGAAAATCAGGTTAATGAAGCTCTACAGAAAATTCTGGTCAGAGCATTTGCAGAGGTCGATCAAATGAGAGAGAAATATAACGTACAGGACTTTCGTACAGCAGCAATGGCTTTAGCAGTTCATAGAGTTGCTAGGGCTATCCAGCTTAGAGGAATTTTCCCTTAAAAAGTAATAACCAATTTAATTCAGTTATAATATTTAAATAGTAAGAAAAATCTCATTTATAATTAAAAGATTATGAATAATTATGCAAAACATTTATCATAAATTACAAACAGATGACAACATAAGTTAGGGCTAGTACAAATTGCCTAATAGGAACAAAATATGCACCAAATTTTGAAGAATCATTTAAGAAAGATAATTTTTTTAACTAAAAGGCAGAGCTATATTTCTAATGTTAAAACAGTTTCAGGAGAGAGATGAATGGCTAGTTATGTATATGGACCAGTTCCCTCTAGAAGATTAGGTCAATCTCTTGGCGTATCACCTATTCCTGAAAAAACCTGTAATTACAGCTGTATTTATTGTCAATTAGGAAAAACCACAAACTTCACAAACCATAGAAAGCGATTTTATAATCCTAAGAACATAATAAATGAGATATCAGAAGCTCTTAAGCAGGAAGGAGAAATAGATTACATCACATTTGTAGGGGAGGGAGAACCAACTCTTTCGAAGGATCTAGGTTTCTTAATTGAAAGCACTAAAGAACTTACAAGTCTTCCTATTGCAGTGATCACTAATGGGAGTCTTTTTTCTTCAAAGGTAATTAGGGAAGAAGTGAGGAAAGTTGATCTAATCATTCCCACATTTGATGCAGGAAACTCCAAACTGTTTAGATATATCAATCGACCTCATAAAGAGATTCGTTTCAATAATTTAGTGACTGGACTTAAAAAATTAAGACAGGAGTTTAACAATGAAATATGGATTGAAGTAATGCTTCTCAAGGGTATTAATGATTCCAATGATCTTCTAGAAGAGATTAAAGGATTTTTAGATAAATTTCAACCAGACCAAATCCAGATTAACATACCCTCAAGACCACCCACAGAATCCTGGGTAGAAATTCCTGATAATAAGGCATTGAATTTAGGAAAGCTTATTCTTCAATCAACACAAATCTTACCTTTAAACGAAGTAGGAATATTTGACCCAGGTCTTTTTAAGACGCCAATAGAAGCAATTTTCTCTATTACCAAAAGGCACCCTCTAAGATACAACCAAGCGCTCGAAATCATCCATCAATTCAATATAGAAAATCCAGAAGCATATTTGAACATGCTAATTTCTAAACAGATGTTACGAATTCTTGAATATCGTGATTCGAGGTTTATTTATCGAGATAAAGAAAATAAGTCTGAATTTTCTAAAAAGGCGTGATCCTTGAAATGGTTCTAGAAGCAGTTATCTTTGATCTAGATGGCACAATTGTTAACTCTCACGAAGTTCAGTGGGCTGCCTTCAATAATTTCTTAAAACAATTTAATATCCAGATTTCTTGGATTGATTGGACCAATAAATATCTTGGTGAAAAATCTGAAGTAATATGGGAGACTGTTTTTAAGGAACATAATATATCTTATAACATTGATGAAGCTCAAAAGGAGAGAAGAAAGAATTATCGTCGTCTTGTGAGGGAAGGGAAACTCACAGAGATTAATGGGTTTTCAAAGTTTTTTAATTGGCTAAAAACAATATCGATACCCCCTATTCCTATTGTTATTGCATCTAATGGCCATCCTTCTAGTATAGAAACTACCTTAAACGCTATCGGATATTTACATCACATCAAGTATTATAGTGCAGAACAAGGTTCTTATAAAGCCTCTAAGGATCGCCTTTTAAGTTCAGTTGTTAAGGATCTTCAGGTAAGTCCAGATAATTGTTTAGTTTTTGAGGATTCCTCTCTTGGTGCAATTGCAGCAAAAAAAAATTTTATGACGGTCGTTATTGTTAATTCAAGTCATCTACCCGAAAACAGATTTAAAGCTGATCTCATAGTGAAAGATTATACCGATCTGAAATTATTTTCTTTGATAAAGAAATTATCTAAAGTGAGCTGAAAAGGAGTATCATATTTAAGAATCTAATGTGGATTCAATTTTACTGTTTTGAAAAAACACAGTATAAAATAAATGGCAAAAGCTTACTTAAGAATGCTGAAAATTGAAGTTAAAAGGGATAGTTACATTAGCTCTTTCATCAGACTTTATCTTTTTGAAAGATAGACTCGTTTTTAAGCGAGGGTCTAATTTTTCTATTCTAAGAATTATTTAGTACTAAAGAAACCCTGGGCGTTATATGTGATTCCTTTATTCTCCTATTTTCTTGTCTTAAAAGGGCTTGAGATGATACATCTTGAGCTAGACAATTAGGGAAGCACATACTGAAGCAAGTGCAATATCTGCAATTTGGATAGAAATCTTTACAAATTTTTTCTTTTGCTTTTGGATCCATCATTTATTTCATACCTTCTTGCTCTTATTTTCTTCTTATTTTGTTGATAGTCTTAATAGAACTTCTAGCTTGTGATTTTGTTTAATTATATATCTGGAAGTACTTAGCTATTTAGTTAAGTAGTTGATTCTTTCAAACCAACTAGGGTTTCTGATGATAATTGTGCTTCTCTAAATGCTTTTTCTTGTTCTAAGAGAGCTTGAGATGATAAATCTTCTGTTTCATTTGTGGGAAAGCACATGCTATAGCAAGTGCAATATGTGCAGTTTGGAAAGAAATCCTTACAAATTTTTTCTTTAACTTCTTTAGATCGCGGTAGGCTCATCATTTATTTCAAATCCTCCTTGATCAATTTTTCTTCTTATTTTACAGATACTCTTCATAGAACATCTGACTTGTTTTTTGACCTTTTCAGGTCAGGTAATTATATTAATCAAGAATTTATAAAACGTATGTACAAAAAAAAAACGATTATGTGAGAAAAATCTAAATTATAGAATTAAAAAACAAATAACTACAAGATTAAGATAGGTACTTTATGTACATTAATATTGATTAATAAGATAGAAATGAAATGTCTCTTTTGAAAGAATGAATAAGATGATTGATATCATAGATGCCAGTTTTATACGTATTAATTGACATTTTGAACTTAGACGATTATTTCCCTAGATTGATTGGTTCCTTTAGTTTAACGATTGATTCTCTGTATCTTGTCTTTGGTTAAGATAAAGATCAAGAAAATACCTTATAGATAAGGATTTTCATTATCTTCTTCAATTAATTCATACGTGACTTCTTTAGCTTCTTTAAACGATTTCTCTGAAAGAGTTTTAAAAAGTTCGTCGTCTAAACCTTTTAAACTCATGTAATTTTGCTCTAATATGGCTTTAGATCTCACACTATTTAGTTCTAATGAACTAACACGATCTTTTCTTAATGTTGTTTGAGAGAATGGGTATATTCCTTCTTTTATTGTCATTTTCATTCTTCCAAATTCTTTTTTTCATTTTTTGTTCTATAATCTAAATCCATGAATCCTACAGAGATAAAAGCCAAATAGCCTCCAAATATTGAGACTATAATAATGGCGAAAATAATAATTCTCCAGTCAAATACAATCATATAAATGCTTGATAATAGAATAAAACTGAGTATTAAATTATGTGAAGTTACTAAATCGTTTTTAAGTGCCAATTCTGATCATCCTCTTATTCATGGATTATTAAATTTCATATTGGGTAATGAATCAGATGGACATGTCACCATTCAATTATAACGTAATGGTTACCTCTTTTTGGCAACCATTTAGTTTCATGATCTTGATTTCTAAGTCTAATATCTTTTGAAATTCGTTTATTATCTGTGGATGATCGTAAATTTTCTTTCTGTTCGCTAATACTTTTCATCTGTATTATCCCAAATTAGATTTAGCTTGACCAACAAGGGTCGATTATAAATACCAATAATGAGTTAATAAAATATATGTACAGAATAAATCTTATTTCTTGGAAGATTTCGTCCCCACTGAATTTTAAGACATATGATTAGTATTGATTTCTGCCCTTTTCATGTAAATCAATGTTTCATATATGAAGGAAAAATATTATCAAAATTATATTTTCTTTAAATATAAAATTCTCATTTATTACACGTTTATATTTTAAAAATATCTTATTTGATAAATGTGGAAATATTAGAAGTTATCCAAATAGATAATGTGCAGCCTGTAATGTTAAATTTATGAATGGACCTGGTAATAATCCGAGAATAACCACAATTAATGTCAATATGATAATCGCTAACTTCATAAATCCGCCCCTTCTTAGATTCATCTTCTTAAAATTATGAATATATTCTAAATCCATATCTGAATGATCCATAACAATATATTTGATTATCCAAAGGTAACCTATTGCAGCGAAAAAAGTTAATCCAAGCATACTTACACCTGCGAATATTCCGAAGGGATAACCATTTTCAAAAAGACCAAGTATTAGCTGTAATTTCGACCAGAAACCACCAGTAAGAGGTATTGAGGCCAATGAAAACAAACCAATAACTAAACAGGTTCCAATCACTGGATCTTGACGGCCTAATCCCTTATAATGATCGAGACAATGCGAACCTCCAGAAAAAATAAGATAACCTGCAATCATAAACATAATTCCTTTTGCAATTGCATGATTGAGAGCATGCAGTAGAACTCCGCTTATACCCATGATATTAGCAGTACCTATTCCAGTTAATAGGTAGCCCATATGTGAAATTGTTGAAAAAGCTAATATCCGTTTAAGATTTCTTGCCTGCGAATCAGTTCTCTTGAATTGAATGAGTACAAAGAGATTCCCTTGTAATGATGTAAAAATACCGATAAGTATAAACAGATTAGACCATGATAGTTCTGAATTGATGTTTAAAGGAATTATAAGAAGAGTGAAAGTTCTTAATAATCCATATGTCCCTGCGATAACTACAATTCCTGATAGAATGACACTAGCAGGTGGTGGTGCGGCAGGATGAGCATCTGGAAGCCAAGTATTTAAGAAGAACATCGAAGCTGTTATTCCAAATCCAAGAACCATCAAGATAATCGCTAAAGATAACATCAAATTGTTATCTAAGTTGGCAGTTGACAAGTAGGCAAAATTAAGGCTTCCTACTACTCCATACAGTAAGGCTAAGCCGAATAATAATAAGAGGCTTCCAGTTGAGCTCATCATCAGATACTTAAATCCTGCTTCAGATGATTCTAGATTACGGTAAAATCCAACCATGGAATAAGCACATAATGCCATTCCCTCATAAGCTACGAAAAGCGTGAAAAAATCAGAAGCCATAACTATCAAATTAAGACCTGTTACTAATGCAAATAATAACGCATAAAAAATAGCAAGGTCATCGAATTGATCCATAAAATTGACACAATAAATGGATACAGTAAAATGAATTGTTGTAAAAATCAGTATAAAAAAGAGAGATGTGATATCAGTTTTTAAAACGAGGAAAGAAGTATCTATAAAAAATTCTTTTCCAGTCTTCAGGATCTCGGAACAGAAAAGAAAAGCAAGAAGTAAATCAAATAATGCCCCAATTAATGCTATTATATGAATAAAATTCTTTTTTAACCGTGAGGATGAAAATAACTTTTCTAAAAGTATAAGAAAAAATGAAAAAAAAAGGGGGATAATAACGAAAGTAATTAATGTAATATTTAGTCCAAAGATCACAATCATGATTGTACCACCTTAAAATAACAATAAAGTTATGATTATTAGAATAGCTATCATACCTACTCCTGCCATGTTAAAATTGAGATCCCCAGTCTGTAACTTTCGAAGTTTCCAGTTTAAAAACATGAATAAGTCTATGAGCTCGTTGTAAATCGTATCTAGATAAAATCCCTCTATAATTATGGTATGGAAAGCGTTAAGAATCCAGTTCTTCTGAACAGTAGGCATAATCGTTCTTGGACCCTTGTAGTAAATGTGATAACTAAGACCAAATCCGATAATAACCAATCCAATTACAATAACCATGTTGATAAAAGCTAATGGCTGATGTAAAGGATCAGGAATGTATATTAATGGTGAATGATATTCTGAATTCTTAAACATTGGTCTAAAATGGGTATTTAAAAGAATAGGCCCAATAAATCCAGTTATAACAACAAGAATTGCTAAAAAGGATGTCACTCCCCGCATAATAAAGCCAGGTTTGTTTACTTTCAAACTTTCTGACTTTTTGCCATAAAAAATTAGAAAAAAGAGTCGAAAAGCGTATAACGATGTTAAAATTACTGTTATCATACCAGCCCCATAAATTATCCATCCAAAAAGAGCTAATTTTGCACCACTAAAAACGAAGTTAACTATTGAGCCTAATATCGCCTCTTTACTATATCCACCGTTAAAGAAGAATGGAACACCAGCTAAAGCACATATTCCTATTAATGTTGTCCAATGAATAATTGGTAATTCATCTTTTAATCCACCCATACATTTAATATTCCTTTCTTCATTTAAAGAATGTATAATTGCTCCTGCTGAAAGGAAGAGAAGAGCTTTGAATATTGCATGTGACAATAGATGGAACTGAGTCCCCATAAAACCTTCGATGCTAATTATTGGTTTCTCAATATAAGCTAAAAAGCCAATAGAGAGGCCCATAAACATATAGGCTAGTTGACTAACAGTTGAATAAGCCAATACACGCTTAATATCAATGGATGCTAAAGCTGAAGCTGCAGTTATCAATGCAGTAATCGCAGCGATAAGTGAAATGATCATGATAAAAAATGTTATGTTTACTGGCGCAAAAACCATATAAAACCTTGAAATAAGATAAACTCCCGCCTTTACCATAGTTGCGGCATGTATGAGTGCACTGACGGTTGTAGGGCCCTGCATGGCATCAATATTAATATCTCTTGGACTACTTAACCATGTAATGAATGGAAATTGCGCTGATTTACTAATTGCCCCAAGAAGAATGAGTAAAGCAACGAATGTTTGGAGTCCAGATGTTACTCCTGAATTAAACGCTTGAGTTATGATTTTAATATTAATTGTGTCTAATTCAAACCATAGGATTCCAAGTGCAATCAAAAGAGCAATATCACCTACAAGTGTCATAAGAAAGGCCTTCATTCCTGACTTCGCACATAAAGAACCTTGTGGTTCAGGTTTATGAAACCAGTGACCAATTAGGAAATAACTACACACTCCTACCATTTTCCAGCCAAAGTACAGGAATATCAAATCCCCAGCAAGAACAAGAAGAACCATTCCACCAATAAAAAGCTGGAGGAAAAAATAATATCTTCCTTGAGCTGTGTCTTCCTTCATATATTCTAATGAAAAAATTGCTATTAAGAAACCCAATCCTGATGCAATTAGAGCGATAAAGACACCTAAAGCGTCAAGATTTATTGAATTACAGAAAAAATCAAAAGTTGAATTGTTAATAATTGTTGGAACGAATAATATTATATGTTCTTCTGCAGTTCCAAGTGCAACCAGATATCCTGCAAGTAGGGTTGAAATCCCGATTGTTGCAATTGAAAAAAAATTACGTAGAGTTGAATTAAATCTACCTACAATTGGTGAACAAAATGCTCCAACAATGGGAATAGCGAAAACTAAAAACCAAGGTTGAAGAGAAACATCAATAAGGTTTTCAAAAGTTGTTATTCGCCAGCTGGACATATTTTTAGCCACCTCATCCTTTAAGTGTTGTAAAAGCGTCCACTTCAGTTGTTTCGAAGTGTTTGTACAAATTGCGAAGAAAAGCTAAAGCCAGACCAATAACGGCAGCCCCAACTGATAAGGATATAATTACAAAAGCCTGTGTCTGTGGATCTATATTTGTATTTTGAGTAAAACCAAAAGCAATAAATGCTATATTAGGTGCAGTAACAAGGATTTCTAAAGCCATTATTGTTTTAATAGCTAAACGTTTTGTAATTAGGCCATAAATACCAATTAAGAGCATGATAAACGATAAAGCTAGTAAAATTTCAAAATCAGTGAAAGAATCTACAGAAAACGCCATTAAGACTCCTCCTCTTTTTCTCTCTCTTTTGTTGGTGGCGAGAACTGTAAATTTGAACCCAAAAGGGCTGCATAAAGCATAAAACCTTGAATTATAGTTGAGGTTGCTAGAGTGGTCCATAATAACCCCAAACTCCTTTCGTTTGCTAAATTTGGTTTCACAGTTTGTAAGGTTGCCCAAGCTCCACTATCTTGTGCATCAACAATAAGAACTAACAAAATAAAGCCAATGATAGCAAATCCGATTCTTCCTAATACTTCCTTATTATTCATGATTTTATCTCCTTTATCAAGAGATCCTCTCCAATAGTCTCTTTTTCGGTGATTTCAGTTAAACTAGCTGCAACAATAAACAAAATTATTAAAACACCAGCATAAAGAACGAATTCAAAAACGGCAGCATAACTAGCACCAACAAAAAAGAATATAGAACCAACTCCAATAGACGAAAGCGCTAAACAAAGGATAGAACGAGTTATATTTTCCACCTCAAGCGCTGCAGCCGCCATTGCTATTGTAAATATAGTTAAGATTACTACTTCGACCGATGCCATTGGATTTAACTTCCTTGAGCGTTAATTTTCTTTTTTCTCTTAGGTCTCTGATAAACAAGTTTTTTTTCAGTTGTATCTGCAATTTTATAATTAGCCATTAACCATCGACTTGAATTAAGGTTTATAGCAGATTCTCCTTTCTTACCTACTGGACAAGATTTCTCACATTCCTGACAAAACATACATTGTGAAAGGTTAATTGAAAAGCAAAAGGGAATTCCTTTCTCCTGAGAATAATCTGCAATTTCACTGGGATTCACAGGGATAATCTCAATGCAATGTGTTGGGCATATTTTTTCACAAGTTTTACAAACAATACATAGCTTTGGATTGACTTCTGGTGCCCCTCTATATCCATCTGGAACTTTTACATTCTCAAAAGGAAATTCGACTGTAACTGTTTTATTTATTAAATTCCGAGTAACTTCACTTAACACAGGAAAAAGATCAGGTATTTTAACCATCTTTAAATTACTCCTGCTAGATAGATTATCACTATTAATGCAAAGAAAGAAACAGGTAAATAATACCGCCAAAAATATTGAACTAATTGGTCAATTCGAAGGCGGGATAGAACTGTACGGCTAATCGTAATAAAAAAAATACATAGTGTAGTTTTAATAATAAAGGTTAAAAAGTTTATAATATAATAAAATACATCCCATCGTCCAACAATTAGAATCCCATCGAACATTTTGTTTAATGGACTAAATCCTGGACCACCTAAGAAAATAGTTGCTATAATCCCTGCAATTGCAAATTCCGTTACTAAATTTGCAAGGCGAATGTAAAGAAGCTTTTTCCCACTAAGTTCTACTGTCCAACCACCAACAATTTCAACTTCTGCGTGAGCTGGATCGAATGGAACTTTTTCTAGGACTGCATTTGCAGACAATACTGCAATATAGAAGAGAAGAGAAAGAGGAATTAAATACAACAGATGATGAATAGAAAAATCATTCATTTGAAAGATTACATTCAAGGGAATATCAATTAGATTGAATTCGCTCTGAACGATATTTGAGATACGGAGTGACCCTGCTAAGATAGCAGGGGCAATAAAAGCTATGGTTAACGGAATTTCGAGTGATAATTCTGCAATTGCAGCTCTAGATCCTCCAAGTAAACCATATGGATTGTTACTAGCCCATCCAAGCAAAAAGATTGATCCTGATAACACTGCCAATAAAAATAGCAAAAAAAGCAAATCACCATCAAAAGAGATTAATCCTTCTGCTATATATATTGGTAAAAAGAAGGCCAATAAGAGTGCTAAAAGTAATTGAATTGGGGGAATTACATTGAATTCAGGCGTATCAACACCATTTGGTGTAATATCTTCTTTAACGAGTAGTTTAAGAACATCGTAAACAGGTTGAATTAATCGGGGGCCTTTTCGGTTTTGCATCCGAGCGTAAATTTTCCGTTCAAACCAATTATAAAATAAAGCCCCAGTAAAAATAAAAAGAATACCTGGGAAGAGAAAATACTTCAAGAGAATAATCATCTCAGGAGATTCTTGAAAAAAAAAGAATAAACTGGCTATAATTAGGAAATAAATCATGAAAAAAATCAGAGGTCTTAATACAGAATTAATAGATGGCATTCATTTATTTCTCCATTAAAAGTCAAGAATTTTAGTACCCAAACGATAAGCACGATTTGCCCGACTTATTAAATGATTTCCTGATAAATCAAGCTTTTTTCCTTTTCCTGAGTCTATGAAAGTGACTCTATCCATACAACCGATGCATGGATCGATGACTCGGATGACAGGAGGAATGTCTGCTACTTGTACACCAATTAATCGATATACCAAACTTGGCATATTGGCGAGGGTTGGAGCACGAACTTTATGACGTTCTGGATTATTCTTACCATTCGATCGAATATAATGCACATTCTCTCCCCTTGGTGCTTCAACACAACTCATTCCTTCTCCTACAGGAATTTGTCGAGGTACTTTAATTGTTAAATTACCTGGAGGCAAGGCTTTGAGTGCATCAATTACTAGATCTATAGAGATAAGACTTTCATCTAAGCGATTTATTAATCCACTTAAAATATCACCTTCAGTTAAAAGAGGAATATTGAACGAGAGCTGATCATAAGCACCATAAGGATCATTTTTTCGAACATCAATATTTATTCCACTAGCTCGAGCAGTTGGCCCCACAACACAAAAACGTGCTGCATCTTTTCTTGTTAATATTGCTATGCCTTTTAGACGAGAAATAAAACTTCTTTGCTGGATTATCATTTTTTTATGCTTTTCAACCCTTTTTCGAAGATTTTTTAATTTTGGAATAATTTTGACTTTTGTCACTTCTGAATCAATGTCTCGGCGAACCCCGCCAATGGTATGCATAGCATAATTAACACGGTTCCCAGAGATCTCCTCCAGAATATCCATCACAATTTCTCTATCTCGCCAAGTGTATTGAAACATTGTATCAAAGCCAGTATCGTGGGCTAGAATTCCATACCATAATAAATGTGAGTGTATACGTTCAAGTTCAGCCATTATTACTCGAATATACTGTGCTCGTTCTGGTATTACTTCAGTTAATTCAGCACATTTCTCTACAGCTTGGACATAACATAATTGATGAGCATCACTGCATATCCCACATATTCTTTCAGCTAAATAGAGGTTTTGCATCCATGTACGACTTTCAAATGCCTTTTCTATCCCTCGATGAGAAAATCCTAAACGCAAATCAATGGCTTTAACAGTCTCCCCTTTGACATGAAAAATAAAACGAATTGGTTCTTCCAAAGAGGGATGTTGAGGCCCTACAGATATTGAGTAATCAGATCTTTCAGAAGTAAAATCAACATACTCTCGCTTTATATATTCCTTTAGCTCTTTTTCAGCTTCTCTTTCTTTCCTTGATTCAGCTAATCTCTCACGAATTTCCGTAAAAGTAATATCTTTCCTTAAGGGGTAAATGTAATTTGGCAAAGAATCGGGTGTTAATAAACGCTGGAGACCAGGATGGTTTAAAAACGTGATACCCATCATATCATAGACTTCTCGCTCATATAAAATAGCTCCAGGTATTTCTGTTACAATTGAACTTATTTTTGGATCATTTTTATCAAGCTTGAGATCCAAAATTAATTTCCCACTTTTCTGATTCCTTAAATTTATGGAGAACGGATAAAGTAAGTTATAACTATCCGTTTGGTCTTGAGTAATGATTGTTAAAAGATGTGTAACATTATATTTTTCTTTTAGCTGTTTTATTACTTTGATTAGACTTTCTGGTTGAACTGTAACATATAAATCCAGTGGAAACCCAGATGATTCACGAACTGAAAGATTTAGGTTTTTTACGACATCCTCTAGTGTTTCAGGCTTAATTTCTTCCATTTCTAAAATCACCAAATAATTAATACTTATATCTTAAAAATCAAGCCGAATTTTGTTAATTAATTTGATAACACCATCAACAATAGCTTCAGGACGAGGTGGGCAACCTGGTATATAGATATCAACAGGTACCACCTTATCTACCCCATCTAGTGTGTTATAGGTTTCTTGGTAAACACCCCCAGTACTTGCACAATTACCAATTGCAATCACGAATTTTGGATCGGGCATTTGCTCATAAATACGTTTCAATCTTAGGATGTATTGGTTGGTAACTGCACCTGTTGCCAATAGGATGTCGCAATGTCTAGGTGATCCTTCTAAAATAATGCCAAATCTTTCAACATCATATCGAGGAACAAATAATGACAATGCTTCAATGTCACATCCATTACAGGAGCCACAATTAAGATGTCCCACCCATGGACTGTTTGTTAAGGCTTTTACTGCAAGTTTTTTCCTATTTATCAGATAATAACACCTCTTTAATTTATGACTCTGGTGTTTTTATTGCTAACATGAAAATTGCATATGAAGTTATAACAAAATACACAAAAGGATAAAATATGTTAATTCTTATACCTAGAGAAAGAATCAACAATGTAGCAAACATAAATGATATAACATGAGCTGTAGAAAAGTATGATATCCAAATAAATGTTTGATCCAAGTAACGCCGCTTTCGAGGAAGTATGGTCTCTCCGCTTTGATATAGTTGTTGTTTTAATCTCGTTGTCTGGAACCTCCCAATATTTAACCATTTAGCGAAGCCATACAAACATAATACTGCAATAATTGCAACTATTAATGCTGGTAGAACCTCGTTTAAGAATTCCAAGGATTAAACACCATAAATAGCTTGAAAAAGTAGAAGAAAAATTGCTTCTTTGTTTGAAATTTTATTCTAAGGAACATTAATATAAAGTTATCTCACTTTTCTTTCCTTCAAACACCTCCTAGATTTGTTTGAGAAATTCAATTGGAGATTTTTATCTCAACTAATCGTCCCTGACTAAATAAATCGATATTTTCTTGAATGGTTCCATCAATACCTAAAAAGATTTTTATTCCTGCTTTTTGAAGGATATTTAAAGTGCTGGAATCGATTTCAGGTACAATTACTGTTTCGACTTGTTGATCGATTATCATTTGCGCTGTTTGAATACTCTCACCTCTTGGAAATGTTTGAACATAATTCACAAAACTTGTGATTTCCTGACGGTTTAAATCTGCAATAACAAAATAAGAACAACGTTCGAAGGATTCAGCTAGAGGTGAGGAGGTGTCTATTCCATTTGAAGGTAAGCAAGTTTTTAACCCATTTAATTTAAGTGGAAAACCTTTAGGTGTTTCTTCCGCATTTATTTCTGCCATAAATTTTACATTTTCCTTTTTTTTTCAAGCGAAATTTGATATTAATACTTCTAATAAATTGAGGGAGCTTTCAAAATATATCCTAAATCCATCAATGAATGAGTTTGCTCTCTTGCTCGTCTAATAAGGATTTCAGCGTGTTCATATGCTTCTTGACGAGTTAGTTTAAGTCTAGCAATACCTTCTTTGATTGCTTGCTGACCTACTGCTACTGCTTCTCGAGGAAATACTTCCCAATCATCCATTGAGGGTATAATGTAGTTTGGTTCTAATCCTTTATCTTGAGCTGTTTTTGCCAATTCCTTAGCTGCAGCAATGCACATTTCATCTGAAATAGTAATTGCCATCACATCAAGTGTTCCTCGAAAGATTCCAGGAAAACCAAGGCTGTTATTCACTTGGTTTGGGAAATCAGATCGACCAGTGGCTACTATCACAGCTCCAGCCTCTTTTGCCTCCCAAGGCCATATCTCAGGAACTGGGTTGGCACAAGCAAATACAATTGGATCGTCTGCCATTGCTTGAATATGTTCTGGTTTTATAACTCCAGGACCAGGTTTACTAGCCGCAATTACCATATCTGTGTCTTTCATTCCATCAAACATATCTCCTACTCTTCCTTCACCATTAGAATTGAGACAAATATCCCATTTTAAACTATATTTTTTCTTAACTACTTCAATATCCTTTCTTTCGGGATGTAGAATTCCTTTAGAATCTATCATGATGATATTCTTTTTAGGGACTCCAGAACTTATCATAACTCTAGCAGCTGCCATATTAGCAGCTCCTGCCCCAACCATAGAAATAATTACCTCATTTAATTTCTTATCGAGATAATTTAAGGCGTTAAACATGCCTGCTACAATAATGGTTGCTGTCCCTTGCTGATCATCATGCCAAACAGGAATATGAACATCCTTATCACTACGAAGAGCATCGAGTATTTTGAAGCATTTTGGTTGAGAAATATCTTCTAAATTGATTCCACCAAAGCTAGGCTGAATACATTTTACCGTTGTAATTATTTTATTGGCATTATGACAATTTAAACAAATTGGAAACGCATCTACGCCTCCAAGATATTTAAATAATAACGCTTTACCCTCCATCACGGGCATAGCAGCCTCAGGACCAATATCACCTAATCCCAGGACTCTACTGCCATCAGATACAACTGCAACGTTGTTCCACTTATTCGTCAAGTCATACACCGAGTTATAAGACCAATTCTGTGCTTTTGCAACTTTCATTTCTTTTTCTATGATTTTGCACGGTCTTGCCACTCCGGGTGTATACCAAACAGCAAAATCGTCAAAATTATCGATTTTTACTTTTGAAACAACTTCGATCTTTCCTCGATAATATGGATGCCATAATTCAGCCTTTTGATTAGGAATATCAGCTTTTTTGAGTAGGTCTTCAACACTTTCTTTTGCCATTAATTATTCCTTCTTATTTATGAAGTACTTCCAATAATGGTCGAGTAATTATAAGAAAAAGCAAATAATAAATCATGTGTACAAAAATTAAGGAATTTATGTCAAAAAATAACAAAAATAAATATAAAAAACATATATTACGCGATTGAAATTGGAATAAATTATACAAAAATATTGAACAGTTTCAAAAATAATTATGGTGTTTTTGTAGTTTTTATAGACTTAAAATATACAATTTTGACACATTTCTGTGATAATACCTTAAATCATTATTTTTATCTTATTATTCATACAAATTAAGTGTATATCTTTAATGAGCTTATAAGTAATATTATTTTCTTAGATATTGCCCTTTATAAGTAATTACTTAAGAGCTGATAGTTATTCCATAATAAATACTCCAATAGCTAATGGTATGCAAAATAACTTGATATTAAATCTTAGATTAAAGAAATTAGTCAATCACATTATAGTGGGCAAAATACTCTTAGCAATAGTATTGATTACAATTGACACTGAAAAATAAGTCTTTTAATATCATTGTTATTTTAGATAATGTGTTTGATATGCTGGAATTCTTTTCATTTCTCAAGGCTGCGAAAAAAGGCAAATTAAGTATCTTTTGTGTTGGGAATGATTTGAGAGGAGATGATGGTTTAGGTCCAATGATTTATCATAAGTTACGAATGGAACGTAATAATAAATTTCTAATATACAATGTAGGAGGATCTTTGGAAAATTTTCTTTCTGTTCTTTTAAAAGAAAATGTTACTCATTGTTTAATAATTGATGCTGTTCAATTTGGAAATAATGAGATCCCAGCTGGTACTATTGGCTTTTTTAAACCATCAGATCTCGAAAACAAACAGGCAACGTTAAGTACTCATCTCATCCCGATGAAAGTCTTGGTAGATTACATGAAAAATCAATCAGGAGTATTAATACGAATATTAGGGATCAAACCAAAAAACCTTGACTTTGGCTCTGAAATATCATTCGAAGTATTGAATGCGATAGATAAAATCATAGACTTCTTAGTTTCACTATTAGGAGAGCAAAACGCAAAATTATTAAAGGAAAACTAATATATAAACTGATATCTGCATAGGAGCTATAAGAAAGGAATTAGAAGAAGGCTGAATTAATTTAAGATGGAAGATCCGAACCAAATTAAAAATAAAAAATTTTTATCCCTGTAATAATTGTAATTTCTTTCTAATGAGTTCAAGTGAGACAAAATTTTGCCCAATAGCAAAGGTCATTGCAGGAGAAAGGTAAGTGTTCTTGATTCCATCTATACAGTTTTGGAACCTTTGATTATAATTCTCTTGCCATTCTAAGTGATCCTCGATGGTTCTAAAAGTATTTGCGACAAAATAGTTGTATCTTCCAACATTAGCTTTAATCAGGAGGGGAACATGAGGATCGTTTCTAATGAATCTCTCAACAATTGCACAATTTTTCCTAATTTCAAATAAAGAGAATATAAGCATGAAATCGGGAGGGACTATAACTCTTGGGAATCTTGAAATAGGATTTCCGATTATATTTTCTTTTAGTAAGGTTTGAATCCTCCTAATAATAGTATTTCTATTAACATTTAGGGCTCGTGCTAAAAAATTCTCATTTGTTCTTATTGCTTTTCCATTTAAAGCCATTCTTAAGATTCTTAAAGATAAGGAATCTAGCTCAAGATCACCAATCTTCTTAATATTTCCTTTTTTAAAACCTAGATTAATAATTCTAAAAGGTGCTGAAGGGTCATACTTTAAAATACGTTTTGTACTGAAAAGTAATGCATCAGGAGGATGACGATCCTCTTCTTTGATGATTTTTTCCTCCTGTAAAATCTTATCACACCAAGTTTCATAAGAAAAAAGGTCTTCATGGAATTGAATTGTTAATGTATTATAGACCTCTTCTTGAAAGAAAAATGCAGCGAAGATATGTGGGTCGCTTTCAATAGAATTTTTGGTTGCTTCATCCCGATAAAATTTATCTTTTGAGACAACCAATAGAGGATATTCTTTAAACAACCATATTAAAGGATACAGAGGTCTTTCAATAATTCTATATTTCAAAAGCTGTTTTATTCTCTCATTAACTGTATTTCTATGTTTATTTAATTGTTGAGAGAGAGCACTGACATTTATACTTACTCCTTCTCCAGCACAAAGGAGTAACAACAATTTCAGATTAAGTGGATCTTTCAGTAATTTGGTCATTAAGTTTCCAAGTCTCCTAATTATTCTTATGCTTAGGAATTGAAAATCGTAATTCGTTAATCTCTCTCGAATCTGAATTTATAAGAATATCTTGTATTGTCTTTCTTTCTGGTTTAGCTATGATTTTTACTTTATTTTTTTTGGGACTGAATGATTTACATAAGGATGTGAGTTGTTTTAGAATAGCTCTAGATTTCTTTTCAATGAAGTCACCAACATATGAATTCTCTGTTTTTTTTATGTAATTTTCTACTAAAAAGCATAAATCTTCACCAATTTCACCTTGGATTCTTGATTTTAGCTTAAATAATAATTCTTTTGTACTAAAAGAGACTAATGAAGGAATTTTTACGATTAGAACGAATCTTTCAGGTTTCCACTTAGTTGAATCCATTCCAGATCGTCTTCTTGTTCTATGGGTGTGACAAAGAAATAGTGTGGCGGTATATGTAATCCCTCCCAGTTCAAGATCGATTGAATTAAATTTGAAGGGTGTTAAGAATTTATCTTGGTGCCACCAAATACTATGAATTGAGAGTATTTGTCTGTCTTTCTCATTTAATGGTGTTGATGGATATTTAAATAATGGAATGTGTCCTGCAATCTCGTCAAAAAAATATAGGAAAACCCTATAAACTGTGTTTTGCTTGTTATGGTTAAGTTTATGAATATCCCTATGGTTTTTGATCAAAGAATTTCCAATTAAATCGATCTCTTTAATTTTTTGCATTTTTATTTCTTATTCTAATTATTGATTTTGTTTTTACTAGTTTTCACATGCTCTCTTGATTCAATTACAACTTTTCATATTAGTTGAGGATATATAATACCTTTAATTAACTATTATTACTTTTAATTAATTATTATTACTTTTAATTAATTATTATTTAACATTTTCTATAATAAACATTGAAGCATAAGGAAATTGCGAATTTTCATACATTTGACAATAATGAAGTGTCATTAATATCACTAAAGCGGAAAAAATTGTATGATATTATTGTACACCTAAAATAACTAATGAAACTATGATTATATGTTATGAGAATCAATAAATTGTTATTATCTTAAAAAAAAATCTCATTTGTGTACTCACATTTTATTAACTTGTTTTTTATATTTTTACCTGACCTGATAAGGTCAAAAGACAAGTCAGATGTTCTATGAAGAGTATTTGTAAAATAAGAAGAAAAAATAAGTAAGAAGGTGTGAAATAAATGAAAAAATATGCAAAATCTAAAATAATTAAAGAAAGAATTTGTAAGGATTTCTATCCAAATTGCAGATATTGCACATGTTTTTCCGAATGTTTCCCCAAGGATGCATTAAATGATGTATTCTTTGAAATTCTTCTTGTACAGAACTCAGTATAAACTATAAGGAATGCTACATCTAACTAAACGTCGAATATCTTGAATGATATAGTATCATGTTTTTTAGAACCCTTACAAACCCCAAGTTTTAATCAGGGTCAAAAACTCAATTATACATAAAAATATGAATGTGATTAATGATTGATTCACGAATTAAACCTCATTAGAAGTCATTATAGTAAAGATTACCTTCTTAAAGATATATTGATATTTAGTTTTACATTTATACCTGATCTCATCCTTGTGCGCGGAATCTCAGATTTTTTAAAAAGATATAATCCCTTAATTTATGTTGATTATCTAATAGCTTCTCCATTTGCTTTTCCAAGCTCATATCCTCTTTCAAAGATTTTACCTTTAATCATATTCATCATTTTCCCTTTTCTAATGTTATTTTTTTCTATTATTGACAATTTAAAAGAAATCTCATCAGAGATGGAGACGTAATACAGATATATTGTGTCGTTCACACCTTCTGGATTACCAATCAATAACAATAAGGAAAATTATCAGCCACCAAAGAGATTTCAAACTAGGTATATGGTTAACACTAGTAGTTCCCTAATTGATTCTAAGGTATCTAGAGAAACCAAGTCTTTAACAGGGTTAAAAAACCCAGCCCAATGGTAGTAAATCCCATAATTGAACTCAATTTTTCTATAGGTAGATGTTTCACTGTTAGTACTGCAAATGGAACTGAAACTAAAGCCCCTATTAAAAGGCACAGTGTAATCTGGACATCTAAAATAGAACCTCCTGCAAGAAAGTAGATTATCAGCGCTGAAATGCAAACAACGGCCTCTGAAAGAGATGTTGAAGCAACAGCTTCCTTGGGGTTACGATTCACAATAACTTGTCCCGAAGAAACCAACGGACCATACCCCCCACCACTCAGACCTTTATTAAATGCAGCAAGAAGACCGATCCCCCAAATTCGATACCATGAAAAATTCCATCTTAATTTAAAAAGAACGAGTATCCCCATAATAATTACTAGAATCCCAATATATGTTTTAACTATTAAACTGGAAATATTCAAGGCGACTAAGGCTGCTACAGCACCTCCTATAACTCCACATCCAGCTAGAATCAATGAAATTTTAGTATCAATAGAGAAAAAGAAAATTTCATTAAGATTACCGTTTTTAAAATCTACTCTTGCTTCAAAATTTGCATTACCTACAAAATGATGAAGAATTGCAGAAGAAAAACCTGACCAGATTTCAGTGAATAATACTGCGGGGACTATTATTCCATTTTCAAATCCGAAAATGAGGAGTAATGGGACAAGAATAGTCCCATAGCCACCACCTAGAGCTGAATCAATGTATTCACAAAATAATGCTATTAGAACTAAAAAAATCCCAAGACTGATTAGTTCAACATAGAGAACCATGATTTAAATTCCTTCATTATTCTAATTAGCCTGGAAATACAGGATTTATTCGAATTAAGTTAAGTTAATTAACAATTATGAGTTTTAATTAACAATTATTAAACTTTTTTATTTTCCTAGAGTGCTCCAGATGAGAACCTAAGGTGTTTAAGCATATATTTTACAGAAGATTGGTCTTTACAATATTGAATCTTGAGAATGACAAAAATAACACGGATTACGGTGCATAAATTCACTAATGAAGATGTTTCTCAATGATATTTCTTTAGCTATATTTTCCCGAAGATCACCTACTTTCAGAGACGAGAATTTATTAAATCTAGACCGACGGGTCTTCATGATCGTGAAACTGTGATGTGAACCCTCTGTGGACTCGAATGAACTAAGAAGGCTTTATCTTCAATTTTTCAAGGAAAAAAATCACACAATAATCCCTTCAGCATCAATTATGCCTGAAGATGACCCCACGGTTCTTTTTACCACAGCAGGGATGCATCCATTACAAGTATACTTAATGGGGCAACCCCATCCTGCTGGAAATCGACTAGCAAATTGTCAAAAATGCCTCCGCACTGGAGATATCGATGATGTGGGAGATGATACCCACTTGACATTTTTTGAGATGCTAGGTAATTGGTCGCTCAGAGATTACTTTAAAAAAGAAGCTATTGCCATGAGCTGGGAATTTTTAACGGATGCACGCTGGTTAGGACTTGATCCTGAAAAGCTTTCCGTAACTGTATTTGAAGGAGACGAAGAGGTTCCCCGTGATGAAGAATCAGCTAAGTATTGGAGAAAAGTAGGCATTCCTGAAGACAGGATTTATTACCTTGATAGATCAGAGAATTGGTGGGGGCCTGCTGGAGAAACAGGTCCTTGTGGCCCTGATACGGAAATGTTCTATGATACAGGTAAAAAATTCTGTTCAGAAAGTTGTCGTCCTGGTTGTAATTGTGGAAAATTCTTCGAAATTTGGAACGATGTCTTCATGAGTTACAATAAGAAAGCTGACGGGACGTATGAAAAACTCAAACAACACAATGTCGATACAGGTATGGGGATTGAACGCACAGTTGCTGTTTTAAATGGTATGCAAAGTGTTTTCGAGATAGAGTCCTATATTCCGCTAGTTAATAGGGTCATGAAGCTCGCACGAATTAAGAGACCAGAAAATCTAGAGCAACAAAAAGCGATTCGTATTATTGTAGATCACATCAAAGCAGCAACATTCATCCTCGCTGATGATAAACACCTTCCCCCTTCTAATCTAGGTCAAGGTTATGTTCTAAGACGACTTATCCGTCGGAGTATCCGACAGGGTAATTTATTAAAGATACAGCAGCAATTTCTCCCAGAATTAGCCCTTATCGTTATCAGTTTTTATAAGGAAACGTACCCAGAGCTTGAACGTAATAAAGATTTCATCATTGAAAATATCACTCAAGAAGAAGATAAATTTTCCAAAACATTGCGACGAGGGCTCCGTAAATTCAATAAAATCTTAAAAGAAAAAGGGACAATTACAGGAGAAGATGCTTTCCTTCTATTCACATCGTTTGGTTTTCCTCTTGAAATAACCACAGAATTAGCTACTGAACAAGGCATTACAATAAATTTAGAAATTTTCAGAAAAGAATTTGAACATCATAGAAACCTTTCTCGGAAAGCTACTGCAGGAACTTTCCAAAGCGGCCTTGCAGATCATTCAGAAAGAACAACACGATTGCATACAGCAACACACCTCCTTCAACAAGCTCTTCGTGAAGTATTAGGCGATCATGTTGAACAAAAGGGTAGCAATATTACACCTGAACGAACCCGATTCGATTTTAGTAACCCCAAGAGCTTATCAACTGAAGAACTCAAGAAAGTTGAAGATATTGTGAATCAAAAGATCAGAGAAGCACTACCAGTTAAAAAAGAGATAATGACACCTCAAGAAGCAAGAAAAAAAGGAGCTCTTGGTTTCTTTGAAGATCGATATGAAGGGAACGTCTCTGTTTATTCTGTTGGATCTTTTTCAAAAGAAATCTGTACTGGACCTCATGTTACGAATACACAGGAAATAGGACATTTCAAAATCCAAAAGCAAAAAAGTATTGGTGTTGGGTTGATACGAATCAGAGCGACAGTTGAATAATTCATCTGTTTTATCACCAGGTTCGAACTTCATGAAATTATAGGAAAAAAAAAGGTATTCACTTTTATCATGAAGGCCCAAGGACATATTCAAGGTTTAAATGTGGATATTATCCCTGTTGGGCAATCTGTTCTGGTTTTTCAGTTAGATTCGAAGGATTTTTGATAAAATCTTCTTTGACCGTTGTAAGAACAACTCGAGTGTTTGTACGTTCGACATACTTCATTGCTAACAGAGTTTTTATTAGATAACTGAGTTCAGAACGGTTCTTAACCTTCACAACAGCAATAATATCTGTTGTACCAGTTACATCATATACTGCACACACTTGGGGAAATTTTGCAATCTCATGTTCAATTTCAATTAATTTTCCTTGAGAAACCACAACTTCAACAATTGCAGTAAGATCATAACCTACCTTCTCATGATTAGTAATTACAGAGAATCCCTTGATAACGCCTCTTTCTATCATTTTATTTACTCTTGCACTAATTGTACTTGGTGCTAAGCCTAATTCCACTCCAAGATTACGATAGGATTTTCTACAATCTTTTTTTAATGAGTTGAGGATATTTTTATCCACATTGTCAATCATTTGGTTTTTCTCTCCTAAAACATTTTCTTTACATTTGTACAAATTTATTACAACTTGCACTTGTATTTTGCACAATTGATTAAATATTGTTTATATCACCGTACATATGATTGATATATATGTAATTTTAATACATTTATAAAGTCTTACTTCTTGTTTCTGTTCAAACGTTTATCTTGAGCTTTGTATAGTGACCTTCCGTGAGAAATCCAAATAACTCTCTAGAGAGCTATAAGGAATGTATTTACACAAATACAGTTGAACAGTATGATTTATCGCCTTTATTGATGAGATTTCAAAAATTAAAAGCTGGATTCGGGAGTCAAATACAATAATTCAACCCATTCTTCCTTTATTCTTAATATATTTTGTCTGTAAATCATCAGAAAGTAAACGATAGAAACAACAGAGACTCGGTGATCAATCCCATGACAGAGCAAGTATACGAGCAATTGGTAGGATTTAAAGAAAAAACAGATGTGTCTAGCATTTTACATACATACAACCGTTTTTCAATCCAGACTTCTTATACGCCTCCGAGAATCAAACTTCCACACCCTTTCATTCCTAGAGTAAGTAAACCCCGTCTAGCTCTAATGTTGATACGAGAACTTCTTAAAAACAACATCAAATTATTAAGAAAAGAGTATAGGAAAGCTCTTTTAAGTCGTCCTTGTATTTATGGTGTTTTCAGTAGACCCGTTGGTGGATTTTACCCAATAAGAGAGCTTTGCACTGGTTGTATGCGATGTGTGTTAGAATACCCCAATTTTTGTAATATTGAGAGAAATCCAGACTATACTTCTTCTGGGGATTCCTACTGGAAAGGAAAAGATCCTACAAAATTATCATATAGCCCCGTGGCTACCGTTAGTTATGAAGCTGAGACTGGAAAAATCCCTATCAAAGGAATGGGATATAAAGGGGCATTTGTTGAGCTTGGTTGGGATAGTATGTGGACTGACATGTCTGAAATTGTCAGACCTACAAGAGATGGAGTTCATGGAAGAGAATATATTTCTACGATAACAAATATTGGCAAAAAACCTAAATATTTGAAATTTGTTGGTTCACAACTGACAACAAAATCGAAAACGATGGAGATACCTATCCCTATAATTTTCGATTATTTACCCCCATCCATGAGTAACGAAAGCGTACGGGGTAGTATTAGAACTGCAGCACGAAAGGTAGGTACATTATACATTAATGATGGATCAGAATTTCCTAAGAACTCAATCGATCCTTTCATGATTCCATTAATTTCACCTTTAAATTATAATAATTTATCTGTTTCTGTTTCAAAAGCTAGAGTATTAGAGCTAATGAATTTTAATTCAAATTTTTATAAGGATATTAGGTCGCTTAATCCCCACGCATCATTGATAGTTAGACTACCTTTCAAAAAGGGAATTGAAGAGATTGCAGTAGAACTGGTTCAACAAGGGGTGGATGTTCTTCATTTACATGCAAATTATCACGGAGAAGAGTTGGAAGAAAATAAACCAAGGTTTATAAAGGAACTGATTCGAGTGGTCCACACAACACTAATAGAAACAGGTTTGCGTGATGAAGTAACAATTATTGCAAGTGGGGGTATCACTCTAGCAGAACATGTTCCTAAAGCTATTATTTGTGGTGCAGATTTAATTGCAATTGACACTGTAGTATTAGTTGCACTACAATGCAAATTTAAGGGAGAATGTGCTTCATCAGAGACAGGAGGAATTGTAAAGGAAAACTTCCTGATTAATTGGGGTTCTCAACGCCTAATAAACTTACTTGCTTCATGGCATGACCAATTGATTGAAATATTAAGTGCCATGGGAATGCGTGACGTTCGTAGATTACGAGGAGATACTGGTCGAGCCATGTTTCATGAAGATCTTGAAAAGGAGGCGTTTGGTGACATTGTTAAATGCTCTTAATCCAACAATCAAAAAACATTCAGAGAATATTGTTAAGGGACTCCAAATCTTACCATCTTTAAAATACGGAGTTCCAAAAGCTTTAGGGGACAAACGTTGGACAGCTGATTTAATTTTAACAACTTATGAACAAGCACATACAGGTTGTCCCCCAACATCAGGGCTTGAATACAAGGTTGGCCTGTCTAATGGAGGGTTTGACCTACTTGATTTCAAGACGGATAATGATCCTCAAAAACAAGAGGATGATTTGAGTATTGATCTATCTATTCCTTTGAATCAACGGAATGGTCCTCAAATTGTTATCCCTATTCCAGTGTACGGTGGTGGTATGTCACTAGGTTCAGTAAGTTTAAACTTTATGTTAGCAAGGGCAATCGCTGCAAAACAGATTAATACGTTTACATCTACAGGAGAAGGAGGATATCCTCCTGCCCTGGTACCTTTTAGGGATCATGTCATCACCCAAGTAGCTACTGGTTTATTCGGTGTACGAGAAGAAACTATTCAGTACGCTCGAATAGTTGAGTTTAAATATGCTCAAGGGGCAAAACCAGGTTTAGGTGGTCATCTATTGGCTGATAAAGTGACATCAATGGTAGCAAAAATGAGAGAATCAGTACCTTTCACAACATTATATTCACCCTTTCCGTTTCATTCTGTATACTCTGTTGAGGATCATAAAAAACACGTAGACTGGCTAAAAACTATAAATCCTCGAGCTTTAGTATCTATCAAAGTGTCTACTCCAAAAGATATAGATATGGTAGCTATAGGAAGTTATTATGCAGGAGCAAATATTATTCACATTGATGGAGCTTACGGAGGAACTGGAGCTGCACCAGAAATTGCTAAAAAGAATATTGCGATGCCTGTTGAATATGCAATTCCCATAGTACATAAATATCTTGAATCTGAAGGCGTCCGTGATGAGATAGTATTAATTGCTAGCGGAGGGATTAGAACAGCTTATGATGTCGCCAAGGCAATTGCTTTAGGAGCTGATGGGTGTGTCATTGGTACAACAGAGGCAATAGCTGTTGGATGTACTCATTGTGGTAATTGTGAGCGAGGAAGAGGGTGTCAAGTAGGTATTACAACAACTGATCCTGAATTATCTTTATTTATTAATCCTGAGTGGGGGGCTCAACGATTGATAAATCTATATCATTCTTGGGCGATTCAATGGAGACAGATATTGGCTGCTCTTGGATTAAGGTCAATTAGAGAGTTACGAGGCAGAAAAGATTTATTAATGTATTATGGTGTATGAAATGAGTAAGATAGAGAACATCATACGATCACGTACCCGTTTGGTAAAAGGATTACATATTAATGAGAAAGAAGTAGGTGAAGGTGGGTGTGGAGTAATTGGGGCAGCTTGTTCGGTTCCTTTAAATGGAGAACACTTCTTAGAACCCCTTTATCAAATGAAAAATCGTGGAAACGGCAAAGGAGGAGGTATTGCTGTTTTAGGTCTCTCCTCAGAGCAATTAGGAGTACCAAGTGATGTTTTAGTGAATGATTACATTATTCAGATCGCATTACTTGATCCTTCTTGTCTTAAAGCCATAGAAAACGAGTTTATTACACCAAATTTTGAAATACATGCAGAGGGATGGGTAGATACAATTGATAATTATCAGGAAATTGGCTTAGAAGTAGAACCACCTCATGTATACAGATATTTTTGTAGGGTAAAAAAAGAAATTCTTACTGATTTTATGAAAACCTATCAACTTCAGCTTTGTCCTAATGAGGCAGAAGATGAGTTCGTATATCAAAATACATATGCTCTTAACAGAAAATACTATACCTCTTTGGGTGAAAAAAGAGCTTTCGTCTTATCCCATGGAAAAAATATGTTAATTTTCAAATTAGTTGGGTATGGTCATCAAGTAATTAAATACTATAAACTTGAAACGTTTTCTGCTCATGTATGGATAGGACACCATCGTTATCCTACAAAAGGAACTATCTGGCATCCTGGAGGAGCACATCCTTTTATTGGTTTACATGAAGCTCTAGTTCACAACGGTGATTTTTCTAACTATCACTCTGTTTCCGAATACTTAGCTCAACGAAATATCTTCCCTCTATTTTTAACAGATACAGAAGTAGCGGTTTACCTCTTCGACTTATGGGGACGGGTTTACAAATATCCAATTGAATATCTACTTGAAGCAATGGCACCAACAACAGAACGAGACTTTTTAATGTTAAATGAGACAAAAAGGGAAATTTATCACGAGATTCAAGTGACTCATATTCATGGATCACCTGATGGCCCATGGTTCTTCATCGTCGGGCGATCAAGGCCTACAGACAGATTAATTGAGCTAATAGGGATAACAGATACTTCAATGCTAAGGCCCCAAGTTTTTGCCCTTCAAGAAGGTGAGGAAGAATTAGGGCTCATTGCTTCAGAACGACAAGCCATAGATGCTTTTTTACGTAGTCTAGGAAATAAAGATTCTCGTTTTGCAGGAAAAGCAGATCTCTACTGGAATGCGCGGGGTGGTAGTTACACTGATGGTGGTGCCTTCATTTTCACAGTAAATTTTAGTAAAGATAAACCAATGATGAAATGTACAGATAAATTTGGTAGAGAAATACACGTAGAAAAGAATAAGATAATAAAAGAACCTTTTCAGCAAATGTTCAAAAGAATATTGAGTGATAGTAACCTTACTGAAGTCTATTTAAATCGTGAAATTAAATCGTTTTCGCAATTTAGTAAATATCTACTAGAGCAAGTTCAGAACTCTAACAAATCCAGAAGAAAAGCTGTGAATATACTCACATCTATACTTGACAAATTACACCTCACTCCATATGCAATGAATGGATGGTCTCGAGCAATCATTGAGCAGACATTATGGAAAATTTTTAGGGGATTTCCTTCTATACTTAAGTCTGTTGGTGCAACCTGGATCCGTATTGATTGGAAAACAAAAGACGGACTTCGAGCTCCTGTTTCTGGTGAAAAAGCTTTAATAATGAATGTATCCCAATTTCCGTCGGAAGGAGGTAATTCTGCTGCTAGATTCATCGTAGACGCTTACAATCGAGGTTGGAAGCAAATATACACGTTTGATTGGAGAGGACAGAGATTTTGTGGTTGTGGATTAGGATCAAACTCCTCAGATTTTAGAATTGACGTTTATGGGAACCCAGGAGATTACCTTGGTTCTGGCCTTGATGGGGCTGAAATTTTTGTTCATACATCAGCGCAAGATCAAGTAGCTCAAATTATGAAAAGTGGTAAGCTTGTGATTTATGGAGATGTTGGTCAAACTTTCATGTATGGTGCAAAAGGAGGAGAAGCATATGTATTAGGTAATGCTGCAGGAAGACCCTTGATCAATGCTGTAGGGAAACCAAGAGTCGTAATCAATGGTACTTGTTTAGATTATCTTGCTGAGTCGTTTATGGCTGGAGATCCATTGAAGGGAGGAGGATTCATAATCCTTAATGGATTAGAGATTAATGAGGAAGGTGAACTGAAATCACTCATAACACCCTATCCTGGGTGTAATCTATTCTCGTTGGCTTCTGGAGGAGCAATTTACATTCTAGACCCTTTCAAGAAAGTAGAAACAAACCAATTAAATGGCGGACAATTTAGTTCCTTGCAGTTTGAAGATTGGAACCTTATCAAGCCATATATCCAAGAGAATGAACGTCTATTTGGGATCCAACCTAAGCTATTAACAGAACATTATGAATCCTTTAATATCGATCCGCTAAAATACTATCGTAAGGTTGAACCGATAAAACTGAAAGTTTTGACCTAAACCAGTGATATTGATTTGATTGGAAGGGATTATAAATCACTTGGCTTAATCAATGGAATTCGCCAGTCAATATTAGGGGTTCTTATTCCTAGCTTAAAGATTAGTGGACCCCGTCGTTTGTGTTCACTTTGATACAGCAACGATTGTACTTTTTTTACCTCAGCACTAGGAATCTGAAGATACTCTGCAACTTCAATTTCGGTTTGAAACCGTTCTAGACTATAAAGAATACTATCAAGTTTGATGTAAGACATACCAATCTCGGCTTCATCAGTTTGACCTTCCCACAAACCTGCTGATGGTGTTTTAGAAAGAATATCTTCTGGTACTTTCAAATATTCCCCCAGTTGATATACATGGGTCTTGTATACATCCCCTATAGGTAAAATATCCACAGCAGCATCCCCAAACTTGGTGAAATAACCTATCATTAACTCACTTTTATTTCCTGCTCCACATAGTAAATAGTTAAGTCTATTCGCAAAAAAATAGCAAATTGATTGACGGATACGGGGTTTTAGATTTGCCCATTCTAATTGTGATGAATTTTCTTTTTCCTTTATTTCTTCAGCAAAGATATCAATCAAGTTTTGGATGTTTATTTCAGTTAGCTCAATCTTTAAGTGGGAGCACAGCAATTTTACATCTGTTAAATCGACTTTTGGTGTTGTTCTACTAGGTAAAAATAAAGCAAAAATGTTTTTTGGATCTACTGCACGAACTGCGATCGAAGCTACAACTGTGGAATCAATACCACCACTTAACCCGATTACTACTCCTTTTGCTCCTGCTTCGGACACACGGATTCTAATAAAATCTTCAATAAGTTTTATTGCATGAGGAGCATCAATTGGAGGAATTTTGCTCATTATTCAATCTCCATTATTAAAGTCCCTGACTTTCTTTTTCTAACTTTGAAAAAATCCATGGTGGCACGTCTCTAAGAGTAGGCACAAAAGGTCTAGCTGTACGCACAACAGTATCCAATTGGGTAATTCCAAAGTCAGGTTCGTCATATTTGAGTTTTAGAAGTTGTTTTCCCGTAGCATTTCGAACTTCAGATCCTCCCCAAAATACTAGATCATCTTGGATTCCTGATTGATTGACATAAACCATATTGATCGTGTTTTCCATCGCACGTGTAGGTAAAAACGATTCAAAATATTGTCTACGCACCCCAGGAGATGCTGAAATACAAATACTTGTATGTGCTCCCAATAAAGCGTGAGCTCGTGTAATTTCTGGACTAAATAGATCATAACAGATCTGTAATCCAATTTTCCCGAATGGACTTTCAACAACATTAATTGTCGTAGCACTTCTAAAATATCGTCTCTCATTAAAAACAGAATGATTAGGAATGAAAATCTTCCTACCTTTCCCTAAGAATCCTTCTGGACCAAACAATACAGCTGAATTGTATAATACACCAGGAACCGAAATCTCTGGTATGCCTACAATGAGAAAACAATTATTTGTTTCAGCTATTTTTGCTACTTTTTTGCTAAGCGGGCCTGTGGGTATTTTCTCCGCTAAATTGAATACATCATCATGCATGAGATATCCTGTAACTGCAAGTTCGGGGAAAACTACAATTGTATTTGGATCAGTAGTAATTTCTTTTCTTTGACAAATTTTCGAGATTTTATCCAAATTAGCATGAGGATCTGCTTGATGTGATTGTATTTGAGCAGCAGCAATGTTAAATTTCATTTATATCACAAACAATTATGATAAATTAAATATGCAAATTTTTCCTTAAATATTCACGTATTTTTCTATACCCAATAAGCTTTAACTTAAGTTTTTTGATGCATTTCTTGATTCGATTGTCAGTAAATGCCATATAATCTTGGTTTCGCCATACTCCAGAATCTGGGGTGATACCTTTGAGTTCAGGGCTCATTTTAGCAGGATGGAATAGGAAGTGAGTTAATCCAGGTTTAATCTCAGCCATCCTATCACAATAGTATTGTAATTTATCAGGTTGTTCTCCCCCAGTATTGATGATTATCTGATCTAGTAATACAGTGCCACTTGCCTCCAATTGAGGGAGTAGCTCCATGTACATATCAGCATAATCACCAAAGCCCATGTTAATGATCTCTTCACGCGATAAGCGGGGCAAGAAGGCTGGAATTTTAAATTCGGATGCTAATGTCAGATATGATTGAATAAACTTTGGATCTATAACTGCTCCCATATGAGTATCGATGTGAGTAACATCGATTCCATGATCTAAAGCTCGTTGAATTTGTGTTCGCATCTCGTTCTTCGCTGCTTCAGGTGCCACATGTTTAATAGCTTCTTCTGTTGTTCTCCATAAACATCCTTCATCGTCTAATAATCCTGTTTCTTTATCGACAGTACTCAATGCTCGCCAGCGATAAAGGTCATATTCACAGGTAAGTGTAAGGTGGACTCCCATATCATATTTTGGATTATTTTTGCAGATTGATGCTGTTTCTAAAAACCATGGAGATGGAACGATTACAGAACCACAAGTAGCAACGCCAAAATCTAAACATTCAAAAGAGGCTAAATTTGAAGCGTGCGAAAACCCTACATCATCTATATGAAAAATTACTACTTTATCAGTTGGAGAAAAACCTAGTTTTTCGATTAAAGGCTGATCACTCACATATATTCACCTATTATTCTGATAAAAATTTGTATATTTCGTTATTTACAGCTTGAGGTTTCTCTTGATACACGTAATGTCCTGCTTCGGGTATTATAGTAAGTTGAGTGTCCTTTATATTTTCGTGCAAGAAAGTTGAGTACTTCACTGGTGTCATTTGATCGTCTTGTCCCACTATAATCAGGGTTTGATTAGTAATTTTATGCAACTCTGACCGAATATCATAAGAATCACAGATCTTAAAATCCTGAAGAAAGATTACTCCTCCATTTCTTCTTAGAGCTTCTTCATTAGCAAGTTTAATTTGAGCTATAGTATTTTTATGAAATGCTACTCTTCCCAAAAGTTCCAAAAAATGATCAAAATCCGTTTGTATTGCCTCAATAAAAGCTGGAGCTACTTTCAGTCTTGCTCCCGTACCAATCAATATCAATTTGTCAATTATCGATCCAGGGTATTGTAAAGTGAATTGAAGTGCTATGGCTCCACCCATTGAATGACCAATTAGTGTAATATTCTCCAAATTTTGTTTGATTATTATTTCGTTAATTGTTTCTACATAATTGTCTATACTCAATGATTCTGATGGAGAACTATGTCCATGACCTGGGAGGCTAAGAGTGATAATCCCCCAACCGTGTTGTTGAAAAAAAATCTTTTGTTTTTCCCATTGAGTTTTATCTCCACCAGCACCATGAATGAAAATAAGATTTGGAACGTCAGGCTTTATTGGAGAATAGTAATCAAAATCAATCCGAGCCATTTTTACATTCAAACCAGTTATTCAGTAGGATCATCTATTTTATCTCTCCCCTTCCAGGGTGAGAAGTTCCATTCTGCAGGCCGTTTCTCTAAGAAAGCTCTTAATCCCTCTTTTCCTTCATCAGACGTCCTGAGTTCAGCGATTTGGGAAATACAATATTTTCTTAATTCTTGGAACTCTGTATCACGATTCTTTACCAACAATCGCTTAATACTCGCCATTGCAGCTGGACTACTTGTGAATAGTTGATCGAGGATATCTGCGATCTTCTGATCTAGTTCAGAAATTCCATCAACAAGTTCGTGAATTAAGCCAATTTCATGCGCTTTAATAGCGTTAAAACGTTCACCACTTAGAAAAAATCGAGCAGCGTTTGTAAAACCAATTTTTGGGATTACATAAGGGCTGATGACTGCAGGAAGGATTCCAAGATTAACCTCGGAAAAAGCCATTTTCGCTGTTTTCACCGCTACTACGATGTCACATACGGAAATTAACCCAAGACCACCTCCAAAAGCAGCTCCATTAATTCGGCCTATGACTGGTTTTGGAGTGAGATATATTGTGTTAAATAATTGCTCTAAGCGGCTGGCATCTTCATAATTTTCCTCATAACTGAAATTTTTACTCGCTTGCATGTATTTTATGTCTGCTCCAGCTGAAAATGATTTCCCTTCACCAGTTATTACAATGGCTCTAATAGAAGTATCATTACCCAAATATTTAAAGATAGTAGTTAATTCCTCTATCATTATTGTATTAAATGCATTATGAACTTCTGGACGGTTCAAAGTTACAATTGCAACATGATTGATATCTTTTCTAGTAATTGTTTCGTATGATTTCAATGTAAATTCCTCGCTTTCCAATGGTTACATTCTGAAGACACCAAAGTTCGTATCAGGTATTGGAGCATTTAATGTTGCAGAAATACAAAGAGCTAATACAATTCTTGTGTCTGCAGGATCGATTATTCCATCATCCCACAATCTAGCACTGGAATAATAAGCAGAACCCTCTCTTTCATATTTTTCTAGGATGGGTTCCATGATTTTCTTCCGCTCTTCTGGGGAAAGTTTTTTACCTTGAACCTTGTATTGGGCCTCTTTAACAGTTGCCAAGACGTTAGCTGCCTGTTCACCACCCATAACTGATATACGCGCGTTAGGCCACATAAAGAGAAACCGAGGAGAATAGGCTCGTCCTGCCATTCCATAATTTCCTGCTCCAAAACTTCCACCAATTATAATGGTTATTTTCGGCACTTGAGTATTACTTACAGCCATAACCATTTTAGCTCCATCTTTTGCAATCCCTCCTGCCTCAGCATCGCTACCCACCATGAATCCAGTAATATTTTGTAGAAATATCAAAGGTGTTCGTCTTTGAGAACATAGATTAATAAAGTGTGTTCCTTTCAAAGCACTTTCAGAAAAAAGGACTCCATTGTTTGCAAGAATGCCCACAGGATAACCCATAATTCGAGCAAAGCCACAAACTAACGTTGTTCCATAGAGAGGCTTAAATTCATGGAAATTAGAGCCATCAACTAAGCGAGCAATGATTTCATGAACATCATATGCCTTTTTAGGATCTTTTGGTAGAACACCATAAATTTCATTAGGAAGATAAAGGGGATCTTCAGGAGGGCGAACATCTAATTGGGTCTTAGGTGGTAGATTAAGATGTTCTATTATTTCGCGTGTCAAATGAAGAGCGTGTTCATCATTCAAAGCGTAATGATCCGAAACTCCTGAGATGCGACAATGAACGTCTGCTCCTCCTAATTCATTAGCTGAGATTTCTTCTCCTGTAGCAGCTTTAACAAGAGGAGGTCCTCCTAAAAAAATCGTTCCAGTGCCTTTTACAATCACTGTCTCATCAGACATTGCAGGAACATAAGCACCACCAGCAGTACAAGAACCCATTACCGCGCTTATCTGGGGTATTTTTTTTGCTGACATCTGAGCTTGATTATAAAAAATTCTTCCAAAATGTTCTTTATCAGGAAATACATCAGCCTGTAGAGGTAAGAAAGCACCCCCAGAATCAACTAAATATACACAAGGCAATCGATTCTGCTCAGCTATTTCTTGAGCACGAAGATGCTTTTTTACAGTCATAGGATGATAGGTTCCCCCTTTAATTGTCGCATCATTTGCTATAAACATAATCTCTCGTCCACCAACCAACCCAATACCAGTTACAATCCCAGCATAAGGACAGGCATTATCGTACATATTATATGCTGCAAGTGGACTTAATTCCATGAATGGAGTGTCAGGATCCAAAATCATTTCAATTCGCTTTCGGGCGAGTATTTTCTTTCTCTGAAGATGTTTCTCAATAGCCTTTGGATTACCTGCTCTCACTTGATCACAAATCTCACGATATTCTTGAAGTAGTTTTTGATAATGCGTATAATTTTCTTTGAACTCTTTTGAATCACTTTCAACTTTGCTTTTAATGACCACCATAAGAGAACCAACCATGGAAGAGCATTCGAGAGAATAGAAAGATCCACTATAAAGCGTTTCTGAAAGATATAATTTAATATTTCTTTCTAGTAAAATCAGTACTATTAAAAACTAAAAGAATTTCTAAGGGTGTTACGGATTCCCAGACCGATACACGACTGTGTTGGAAGAGGGAGTTATTCATCTCTGTTAAAACGTTTTTTCATTCTATTGTCATTTAAAAATTTAAGAACAACAATTATATCAGATTGATTTCTTAGGTGGCTATAAGAAAGTGTCTAATTTTATTCTTGGTCAATAATACCACCTCTGGAACCTATATCTTTAGAGAATGATCAAAAGTGATGTTGCTTGACCGAACAAATGAGAGTATTTAGGAACAGATGTTAGAGTCTCCAAACGCTTTAGCTAAAGGCATCTATGAACGAGTATATACAATCCGTAAACGAAAATGAGATAATTTCTACCAATTACAGCAAAAATTTATCAATAACTTAGAACAAAAATCCTCTCAGGAAATTCAATCAAAGTGAGGTGTAGATGATGAAAGTGACTCGAACAGAACAGATTTGCTTAAAAACACACAAAGCCCTGTCGTGGCTCTGTCATCTCTCAAAAAACCTCTACAACGAAGGAAACTACCTGATCCGTCAGGAGTTCTTCAATCACGGTAAATGGATTCGATATAATTCCCTGTATCATCTACTAAAATCCTCTAATAATTATCACTTGCTTCCTGCTCAGACAGCCCAACAGGTCTTGAAAGTTCTTGATAGGAACTGGAAAAGTTTTTTTGGTGCCATTAAAGAGTGGAAAAGGGATCCATCAAAATTTAAGTCCGAACCAAGTATCCCTAAATACAAATCCAAGAATGGGGAGTTTATACTTATTTTTACCAACCAACAAGTGAAGCTAAAAACGGACACCCTTCGATTCCCTAAAAAAGTAGGTCTAAAAATAAAAACAAGACTACCAGATAAAACTGACATCAGAGAGGTACGAATTATCCCAAAAGGGGTAGGATATATAGTAGAAATTATCTATAAGAAAAAAATTTTTCCTAAGCTCTTGAATAAAGATAATATCGTAGCTATTGATTTAGGAGTGCGCAATCTCATAACTATAGTAAATAACAACGGTTTGAAACCGTTTGTTATTAAAGGTGGGATTATCAAATCCATTAATCAATACTATAACAAAAAAAGAGCCAGAATTCAATCAATTTATGACCATCAAGGAATAAAAACAGGTAAAACCATGCAAAAATTAACCATAAAGCGTAATAGGAAAATAAAAGACTATTTCCATAAAACTAGTAAGAAGATTATTGAGTACTGTGTAATGAATGACATTGGAACAGTTGTTATCGGTTACAACCCCGATTGGAAACAAAACCGCAAGATGGGTAAAATGAATACCCAAAATTTTGTCACCATTCCGTACTACAGGCTAATTAAACAGTTGGAATATAAAGCCACAGAGCAGGGGATAACGGTCGTTAGGCAAGAGGAAAGTTATTCAAGTAGGTGTTCTTTTTTGGATAATGAGCCAATCGGACATCATAGCAAATATCTAGGCCGAAGAATGACTAGAGGGCTATTCAAATCTCAAAAAGGCACTGTTATTAATGCTGATGTGAATGGTGCCTATAATATTATGAAAAAAGCATTCCTGAACGCTGTTGATGCTGACAGGATAGAGGATGTCGGGTTACATCCTACACGATGGAGACCAGCTTCGGTGACGAGCTAGTTAATGACATCATATGAATAAAACTGAATATGTTTTCATCAGTTTTAATAACCTAAAGCGTTTCCTTACTCACAGTTTTATTCCTGGAAAAATCAAATCAAAATTATTATTGAAATAATCAATAGCTAATTAGCAAAAATTTTCTTTTAATCCTTTATCTCCACTTCATTTTCTTCTATTTGTTCTTTTTTTTCTTCTATTTCGATTAATGGCACATTAGCTTCAATTTGATCCCCCTCAGGAAAAAAAATTCTTATTACTGTTCCATCAAAGGGCGCAGCAATCTTATTTTCCATTTTCATGGCCTCAACAATGATAAGATCTTGACCTTTTTTCACCTGATCTCCAAGTTTTACTAACAATTTCACTATTCTTCCTGGCATAGGACTTGACAAACTTCCTAGATCTTCTTCTGCCTCTCCAAATTCGTCCATTTTTTCGCTTACTCGTGTTATTTCGTAATCTTCACCATCTAAATGAATAAATCTAACATCAGCATCTTTTGAAACAGAACACTTGTAGATAACATTATCTAAAGAAAACTGAAATTGTCCAGCTCCAAGCACTTTCGCACTAACTTGAAGTTCCTTCTCCTCCTCTTCCTCTCCCCTATTAATCACTATTACATATGAATTGTTTTCATTCCGACGAAGCCGAACTTCAAACCTGTGTTTACCATCATCGAAATTGAAAATTTCGCTCATGGTTGCTCCTACTTTTCATTCTTGTTAAGTTTCCATGAGCCTAAACTTCTCCATGGAGAGAAAGGATCTGAATCAGGGAGGAACGAGGACCCAATATCCTTTCCCTTGACTGGAATGATCTTTTTAATAGCCTTTTTTCCTTTACCTAAAGTACCAGTTATTTTATCTGATATCACATCAAGACTTTCTCGGCCCCACGTCCCCATCTTTCGCCAGATTGCTGTTGAATGCGGATCTATACCATTTAACACAGCAGATGCATTAACATCGTTACCCGCCGTCATAAAAGGTTCCATTACTTCAAAAAGTGCGGCGGCTAATAGAACTTCATTGGGGGTTTCTTTATATTCTTTCCATTTATAAAAATGAGCATCGACAAAGTCTGTATAAGTATCCCCCGCCAGAAAATCGGGATGGTTGAGAACCTCTTTTAAAAAGGGAATATTAGTCTTCACTCCTTGAGCAGAGTAATTACGTAACGCCCAACGCATTTTTTGAATTGCTTCTTCGCGATTCTCGGCATGCACAATTAATTTTGCAATCATTGGGTCGTAGAAAGTAGAAACTTCCCCCCCTGAAGTAGGAATTCCCAAATCAGTGCGGATATTGGCACCAACAGGGAATTGCATTTGGTAAATCTTCCCTGCAGTAGGCATGAAGTGTTTTTCTGGATTTTCTGCATAAATACGGAATTCTAATGAATGACCCCTTCCAAGAACATCTTCCTGTTTTATTGAAATTTCTTGGCCAGCAGCGATTTTAATCTGCCATTTCACAAGATCGATTCCAGTGGTGGCTTCAGTAATCGCGTGTTCCACTTGTAATCGAGCGTTGATTTCCATAAAATAGAAATTATTATCCTGATCAAGAATAAATTCGACAGAGCCAGCGTTAGTATAATTTACTGCGCGAGCGGCAGCAATGGCTACCTCTCCCATCTGTTTCCTTAACTTATCACCCAACGCCATAGAAGGGGTTTCTTCAATGATTTTCTGATGACGGCGTTGGATAGAACACTCCCGTTCATTTAAATGAATAATATTCCCAAAATGATCTCCTAAGATTTGAAACTCGATATGATGTATATGTTCAAAGTATTTTTCGAGAAAAACATCACCATTCCCGAAAGCCGCTTTAGCTTCTCGTCGTGCACTATCATATGAAGAAAAGAATTCTTCCTTAGAGTTAACAATCCGCATACCTCGTCCCCCACCACCAGCAGTAGCTTTAATCAAGAGCGGAAAACCAATTTCTTGTGCTTTCTTCAAAAGGTATTTCTTATTGCGAGATCTTCCATGATAACCTGGAATGACGGGAATGTTTGCAGCTTCCATTGTTTTTTTTGCCTGAATCTTGTCGCCAACTGCATGGAGAGCTTCAGGAGTTGGACCAATCCAAATTAATCCTGCATCAATAACCTTCTTGGCAAATTTGGCGTTTTCAGACAAAAAACCATACCCAGGATGAATCGCTTCTGATTCACTTTCGAGAGCAATGCTAATAATTTTATCCATATTCAGATAGCTTTTAGATGGAATAGGGTCTCCTAAAGGATAAGCAAAATTCGCAGCGTGAACCTGAACAGCATCCTCATCGACATCAGAATAAATAGCAACAGTTTCTATTCCCATCTCCTGAGCAGAATTAATAACTCGACTGGCAATCTCTCCTCTATTAGCAATGAGAATCCGATTAAACATGAAAACCACATCAACACTTTTCTGAGTAGAGGATTAGGCCCCTATTACCAGTCTACTGAGTAAGGATCGGAAGAAGATCATTCTGGGATCTCCACAAGGTGGAGGCCACTAGAGGTTCATAAAAATAACCATTCGTAAGGGATAAATAAAGGTTTGCTCATATGGGTTACTCATAGGGGTCAAATATGTATACATGATATGGGTAAATTTAATTTCTTCTTAAAATTTAAAGAAAAACTGTTAGTAAATTCAACCTGCTTTAATGGTTCTATATGGAATTCTAGTTGAATAATCCTATATTCATATGGCAATATTCATAGATTAAAGATTTATTTCGTATGTAATCTTTGAAATAGGTTTTCTATTACCTGATGCTCTGTCACAATATCTGATTTCGTCTTTTTTGTTCTTCTCATAGAACACTTCTTATATCTCTATGAACCCTCAATACACAATTGCGACTGCTTTACTTCGAATTCTACTTTAACTTACATAACACAAGCTAATTCAGATTGCAATTACGCAATAATATATAATAATCAGTTGAAGTGAGTATAAATCCTTCGTCAAGTTGAGGTCATATTCCGAATTAAGTTGAAGTTCTGCAAAGTAAAAATATAAAAGATCACAAGTGTTTGGAGTAATTGAGAAATATGGCACCTTTTGATTTAACCCTTCTTCTAGAGATCCTCAAACAAATCTGCTGGGGTAGTTTGATCTCTGGTTTAATCATTTTCTTTCTAACGATTTTTCTTCAAGGAAGCCATCTTTTCCATCATGGTGCTGATTTTGACCACGATGTTGACCATGGTGTATCTTTAGACAAAGATTTTTCGCTTGATCATGATATTACATTAGATCATGATGTGTCGCTAGATCATGGGGGATTAGACGTTGGACATGCTGATCTAAGTCTTGATACAAATGTTGATATTGACCATGATGTTAGTGTTGGTGTCGATAAACACATAGGTTTCGATGATCATGGTGTTGAAACTCCCACCCCCTTAATGCTTTTATTAGGTACCTTCATGATAACATTTGGGGCTTCTGGTCTGTTACTTATCGATGCAGCTGTTCAAGGGCCTTTCTTGACTTCTCTCGTTTTAATCCTTATCATTTTTATCGTTCCTTTTGGGACTACTTATGGGACAAATAAAATCTGGGAGAAAATTGCAGTCTCAGAAATATATGAGACCGCTTTAGAGACAATAAAAATTGATGATACAGTCCAAACTCTTACCACTGTAGATGAAAAAGGTGGTCTTGTAGTGATCGAAACCTCCTCAATTCACGGCCCTGTGAAAATGGCCGCTAAGACCAAATATGGTGCCATCGCTAGAAATATGACAGCTTTTGTTGTTGAAATCCAAGGTAATACCCTTATTATCGACGAATGGTCTTCAACGGAAACAGAAAAGAAACCACTTCCAGAAGGTAAAATAGAATGGGAATAAAATACAATTGATAGTAATATTTGGTGAAAAAAATGCAACAGACATTCTTTCTTCAAGGTTTGGAAGATTGGATCTATTTAATTGGACCAATCTTTGTAATCGGGTTTATTATATTTCTGCTAATAATCATATTTTATGTCTCCCGATTCAAGAAATTTAAAACTAATGAGTATGTCATTCACTTCCGACGTGGAAAGGTGAAAAGAGCAGGTACAGGTGGGACTGTAATATTATGGCCTATTTTTGATGAAATAGTGGTCATCCCTACGACTGTACAACAGACCTTATTGGAAGCTCGGGAAAAGGTTGTTTCTTATGAATACCAAGATGTCGCACTAACTGCATTTGTTTATTGGAGAGTCACAAACCCTGAGATATCTTTTTCCAAAGTAAGTTGGAACCCGGCACGAACTGATTATGTTGAAAAAGCGATTAAAAACGCCACAGAAGCAATTATTCGGACAACATGCGCTAATATGAAAATAGAACAGATTATTCGAAACCGAGCAGAGATTATCAAAAATGTCACTACAGAGCTCCATGCACTTTCAGGAGATTGGGGGATTACAATTGAATCCATTGAAATTCGGGATGTTGAGGTTCTCGATGACCGTTTAAAAGATAATCTAGAAGCTGTGAAAAAAATCGAAGAAGCTCAGAACGCACAACTTCGACAAGCTGAAATGGAAGAACGTGTGCAACTCCGTAACCTTGATGTACGCCAAAAAACGGGCATGTCAGATCAAGAGGTTAAACTTTCTATTGAAACGAAAGCTAAGAACAGAGAAATTCAAATCGCTCAATTAGAGCAAGAACGCGCAATTATTGCAGCTGAAACAGAACGTCGACAAAAACAAATTAATGCAGAAGCCGAAAAATACCTTAGAGTCACACAAGAAGTTGGTGTAGAAGCGGAACGTATTCGTCAGCAAGCAGAGGCACGTAAAGACCAGTTACTCGCAGAAGCAGAAGGTGAGGCGGCCAAGATCAGTCAAACTCAAATTGCTTTAGCTAAAGGGATTCTGGAGCAAGCAAAAGCCCTAAGTCAAGCAGACGAAAAATACATCCAATTAAAAACTATTGATATGCTTCCAGAGATTTTCAAGAATATCAATGTGGATCGAATGATATTATTAGGAGAAGGACAGGATGCATATAAGTCAGTAGCGCAAATGGTTCTTCCATTCATGGAACTAGCTAAAGAAGTGGGATTAACAGGAGGAGCATTGTCTTCTAGTAATCCTGAGAAACAAAAACGAAAACGTAATGCGAGTCAATAGATAACTCTTCGGATAATTTGGGAGGGAATTCTGATGTATTTTTTAAGCTGTTAACGTACATCTCCAAAAAGCATGTTTCGAGATATCCTAATTGATTCTTTACGCTTTCTCATCCGAGAAAATCCCCCCTCAATCCAATTCTTTGCATCACCAGATCGATCGATTCTTCGGTAAATGGATCCAATTGTAAGATACAATACCGAGTCGTCCTTAAGCTGGTTTGCCCTTATATAGAACTCAATGGCTTTTTCATATTCGAGTATCTGTTGAGATGCTAGCGCCTTCCAATAGAAGAGATTACCGATCCGTACTAGAATAGAAGGTTCCACGATCTCTCGCACTGTATCCTTGTCTTCCCCGTCCAGCCTCGCTAAAATCTTCTCATATCGGGAAACCATTGGTAATATCTTTACGAAATCTTCAGCTTTGATAGTTGGGCGCATATAGAAAGCTCCCTCTAATATTGGTGTGTCTGTAAAGATCATAAATTCGTCTAACAATTTGGCCATTGATGTTTGGATTTGAGTTATTTCTCGTATTATTCCTGAAAGAATTTGATGACGATCATGAACTATTTTAAGTCGTTCTAAATCTGCTGTGGACTGTTTGATGGCTGTAGGAGTGCTTGTTCCATCTCTAGTTGCAACTATGCTTTCAATATTTGTATAAATCTCTTTTAAAACATCGGCTGTTAAATCATCTTGTCTTTTAACAGGTTTAAGGATTCTTGAAATTACTTGTTCAATTATTTCATAACTTGCTAGTACCTTTTGTTTTGTCTCACGGAGAAACAAGAGGAAAATAGTGCAATATCGACCAGAAGCTTGAATCCGAGGATCAGCGGAAGTAGAAGAGGAAACTATAAATGGATAAGCTAAAGCTAATTCCTTGCGGCCAGGAACGGGGAAAGAGCCATGAAGCTGATTCAATTGATCTTGACTCTCACCTAGACCTAACGCGGTCATAAGGGAGATACTTAGTTTCATTGCACTTGTATCATCTAACTTTGAGAGATTAAGCTCAGTCATCGGCCCAGTATCGGCCATTACTGTCAGGATTATCCCTTCAAAGAGCATACTTACACCAGATCGATTAACATGCCTTAAAATGTGATCTTGATTTAACTTTCCTTTCTACTTCATCTTACTGTTGTTGGAACAACAACCATGAAAGATTAATTAAAAATGTTTGCAAGTCATCGACTTGTTAAGAGTCTCAAACCTTAATAGGACTCCATCCTTTAAAAACTACGCTTTTTTATCATCAGCTTCCATAGATCAATACTGATAACAACAGAAAGAGGAATATCTGGAAAATTCCGAGTACTAGTGAAGGAAATTAAAATAATTCACTTAATTCTGAAATATAGTGTCTCTTCATTTTACCCTCTCTTTTTAATTTTAGCTTCCTTTCGAGGAGGACTTGGTAAGTCTCGTTCAACCCTTCGGAGTCTTCTTCGTGAGAATTCGCTAAGGGTACGATTAAACTCTGCTTGGCCAGTTGTTATTCGTTGATAACTTCCGAGTGTGGGCGAATATAGGGATTTAACACCTAATTGAAAAGTGTTTATTAAATTCCAAGAATTTCTAATAGCAAGTAAATCGTAGAGGTAATAAGCAGCGTCCATCAATTCAAGTACGCGTTTTCGTGTTTCAAGATCTAATTCAAAAACTTGCGGGCGGTTTAAGATTTCTAAAAGAAGTTGGATGAGTTCAACAATCTCTTCAAGATCAACCTGTGATGGCTCTTTTTTCTCAAAGTATGTGATGAGAAGATTGAACTCAGTTATTAAACGATCAAGTTGGTATTTCAATAATTGAGTACTTTTGATAAACTTTCGCTTTTCTAATTTTCGTATTAGAAATTTTATATTGCGAAGAGAAGCCTGAGGTTTAGGAGTTTTAAACCCTAATCTTTTTAAAAACCGCGCCAACCTTCCATCTACTCGTAACTGTCCCATCATTTCTTTAGTTGAACTAATTCCTTGTTGTTGGTGTCGTTCTAAAATCTCTTTTATGAAAGTGGTATTAATGTCATCAGCCTTCCCTAAAACTGAAAGTAAATAGTATGCTTCAAGCATTCGAGTAGGGTCTTCTATCTTTTGAACATTTTTTCTTAAAAATGAAGCCAAGATTAAACGATCATTTTCTGAGAGAAAGTGTAATTTTCCTAGTCGATGAATTAAGAAACAAAATGATATCACTGAATCTTCAATAATGGAAGTGTTTACACCTTCATTTATCATCTTAAAAATAAATTCTGATATTAGATTGTCTAGTTCTTCTTTTGGTCCTCCGATTAATAATGTTGAGATGTCCATTAAAGTACTTAAACTGTTAATCTCTTCACTTGTAGTAAATTTCTTCACTAAACGAGATATTTCCGTTTCTCCTTCTGCATTAACTCTTTTTATAAATTCGAATTCTTTTAGAGTGGTAAAAATATCTGATGGCACTTGGTTCTCTTCTGTGAGCTCAGTTAATACTTTCTGAGATGATTCGTGACCCTGAAGACTTCCCTCTAAAATTCCAGTTAGTAATTCCTCGGGGATCTCCTCCTCACTCTCCTTTGCTAGACTATAAGCCAATGGAATAGAAATTTTCTTGAGAAGGGACTCTACATTATCTAATTTTGTCAGAATTTGTTGATGTTCATCACTCAGTTTCATAGCACTATTGACAATTAGTTGATCTATGTCTTTACGAGGAGAATAGGCAGCTAGTTCTTCATGAATTATCTGTCGTATTTCCTCCAAATTTTCATTGTTTAATCTCTTTTTTAGAAAATCTTTCCCAAGTTTTGCCTCAATTTTAGAGTCTATTCGTTCTATCAGAAAGGATTTAGCTAGCTTCTTTTTAGTCATACGAGCAGTATAGTCTGTAACAACCTGTCTGACCAATGCAAAAACGGTTAACCCGACAAAAGGTAAGAAAGGAGCGACCACAATGTTTCACTGAGAATCATTATATCAAAATCATTTTAAAATATATTTGATCCTTTCTTGTATTAGTAAGATCTTTTTGTATTTGTCTTTTGAATTGAATCTTTTCAAATCTATTCACAATGATAAAGATTCAAACAGCTTTCAGAGGATTTAACTGATGAAAAAATATTCAACACAAGACTTATGGATCCGTATTATCCTTTTTTTTGCTATTTGCGTAATTCTAATCTTTAGTTTTCAAGGATTTGTGCTTCCCATAGTAAGAACTCTTTTTAATAATGGAGAAAGCTTTCCTGAGACCTTAGAGACCAATCTTGTTCGTGCAATGAATGGAATTGTAGGTATTGGCTTAGTTTATATTTTTTTGCAGTTTGATAGGAAATCCATGAGTGAGACTGGTTTATCTTGGAATAAAGAATTTGGTTGGGAGTGGATCCTCCTCAGTATCCCAATTACCATTGCTGGATTTATTCCAACAATTATTCTCGAATATACATTCGGTATTGCTACTATTGAAGGACTTCCTATTATAGATATAGGTTTTCCGATGATTGATATTGTTGGAATCCTTCTATCCCTCATTATAGCCTTTTTTGCATTTGGAGTAGGAGAAGAACTTCTATTCCGAGGTTATATTCAGAAAATAATAGAAACCAAATACCCTTTCATTTATGCAGCTGTTGTATCGGCAGCTTTATTTGGTCTGCTCCATCTTTTACTTTTAGCTCCAGGAGGCCAATTAGCAGATATGTTTGCTATTCTCATCAGTGCCTTTATGATGGGATTAACCTTTTCTTATGTGTTTAAAACGACAAAATATAACTTAATCCTCCCTATTGCAATTCATGGCTTTTGGGATTTCTTTTATTTCGCATTTCAAGCTGAAACCACTTATGAAGATTTCTCTCAGATGATCCTTGGAGTCGTTGCTTCGATTGTTGGTGCAGGTGTGATCTTCGTTTTAGTACACATATATACAACAAAGCGCTTTGCTGTTGCAATGGCTGAAGATTATTCTTCCGAATGAGTTTGGATTTATATATGGAACTAACACAAATCTCTCTTATTCAGATGGACATTGCTTTTGGTCAAAAAGAGGAAAACCTTGAAAAAGCAAATTCATTAATTAAAAAAGCCTCTACACGAGTAACTCCCAAGATCTTTCATATTATATGCTTACCAGAACTGTTTTCCACTGGATATGATCTTGACAACGTCCATCTTCATGCTGAATATATTCCTAGAGGAGAAACTACAACATTTTTTACTCAATTGGCAAAAGATACTTCATCAACAATTGTAGCTAGTATTATTGAAAAAGAAGAAGTAGAAGAAAATGAAAAGTATTACAATACAGCTGTGGTTATTGATGAAAATGGGGATTTTCTAGGAAAATATCGAAAGATCCACTTATTTCCTCCCATGAATGAACCAAAAATCTTCTCTGTCGGAGGATTTACTCATTCTAGTGTTTCTTTCGCACTAAGTAGTGCAAATTTAGGTCTGTTAATATGTTATGATTTGAGATTTCCAGAATTGAGCCGCCGGGTGACGCTGGATGGAAATGCTGATTTTTTAATATATTTAGCCGAATTTCCACGACCGAAATATGAAGTTTGGAAAAGACTCTTACAAGCAAGAGCAATTGAAAACCAATTGTTTGTATGTGGGGTAAATCGTGTTGGAAAGGACCCGAACTCAGAATTCTTTGGTCATTCATTAATTTTCGATCCTAGTGGGAATATTCTCGTTGAAGGTACAGAGAAAGAGGAAGTTCTTACTAGCAAACTTGAACCGTCTGTTTTACTAGAGGTTAGATCTACTCTTCCTTCCTTAAAACACAGGCAGCCAAATCATTATTGAAAATCATTATATTTCTAGAGAAGATCCCAACGATGGAATATAACAATCTTGGGGGAAAAATCCTTTTGTTTTTCGAATATCATCAGTCGTGAAGGGATCTTTAGTTAGAGAACCAAGATGAACAAGAACTTTCTGCCCTTTTAGAGAGTTAAGGTAAGATAATAATGTTTCACTTGAGGAATGACCGCTAAACCTAGTTAATACTACTTTTTGTTTATACTGAGACTCCAACTCATGTAACAATCTGTAACCCAATGTATTTTGTGCTAAGAACCCACAGAGAATAATAGTGGTATTAGGGTCGTCTTTAGTTTCCTCTACCAACTCTCTCGAATATCCACCACTTAACATCCCCCCTCCAGTTATCACCACCTCATCTTCAAAAGGTTGTGCTAGATGATCACTTAAAAGTCCTTCAGTTTTTAATCCAGAAATTCTGGCGACTTTTGTGGCCATCCCCAACATAGAAACCTTTCTTTCTTTCGTTAATCCCACTTTTTCTAACTTTATCATTATTTCCTGCGCTCTTCCGACACTAAACGCGGGTATAATTACTCGATTGTCTTCTTTCACCGTTTTAAAAAGTAATTCATCTCTTTTTCTTGGATCAAAAGCAGGTTGGCCATAATAGGTGCCATCAATTATGGAAAGATCTGCATCATAAGGGAGCTGGGGTGCATCTACAAAAAGAGATGTGGGGTTTAAGTTCACATCTCCTGAAAAAAGAATTTGTTTATTTCCACATTCAACAAGATATGCAAAAGAACCTTGGATATGATAAGCAGGAATAGGTTTGATCACAATATCTGGAGTGAGCTGATATTCTTCTCCCGCCTTAATGGTTACATATCTATCTAACATTTGATATACATATGCTGATTGTGAGAGATATTTGAAGCGAGGATCTATATCTCTGATTGTAGTACTAATATTTTTTTTCATTAATTCAAGATTATCAATGAGAAGATAATTAGCAAAATTTTTAGTCATCCCACTACCAAATACACATCCCTTGTATCCTTGCGCATAAAGATAGGGGATAGCTCCGATATGATCTAGATGAGCGTGGGTTACTAATATTGCATCTAAATATTCTAAGGCCTCATTCCAATACGGAATTTGATAATTAGATACTGACATTCCGTAGTCTATAAGAATGTTCGATTGAGGAGTAGATATTATGATTCCCATTGTTCCTATATGAGCTCCACCGAGAAAAGTAATGTTAACTTTTATTTCTTTATGACTTAGAATAGGGTAAGCCAGCTTCTCTACATAGTTTTGTAATATCTCTGGAGGAATATTTGAACTTAAATCACTCGATTTCACTTCACAAGGTTTTAAAGAACCTGAAAATGGTTTTACGAATGAATTAAAAACAATTGGGATCGAACTAAGATTATTACTAGCTATAACACCTTTAAGATCAGTAACTATTTCATTAACAGTAGTTGAAGCTCTTGGTCTCCATGATTCAATGAATTGATCAATTTTTAGTCGTTCCAATTTAAATAGGGTTTCGTGATCCAACCAATCCTTTAGAATGGGAAGATCTCTATCATAGTTAAGCTGTTCAGCTATTTCGGCAAGATACTCTGGATAACGCTGCATCATAGTGATTGGTAGTTCAAAGAAGTCATTTATTTCAGATTCTGCCTCTGGAAAGAACTCTAACAGATTATTTTTCAGCTTATCCGTAATAATTAAAGGAATGCCTAGAAATTGTAAGAGAAGATTGAAAAAAATAAGAACTTGAGAGCCTACATCTCGTACTCGAAGAACATGTATTAGATTTGAATTTAATTTTAACATGAAATGAGTGTATTCTTCCACATTAGTATAAAGAAAGCGAACCAGAGTTCTGTAATCCTCTAAATCCAGTAATTTAGTCAACAAAGCTATTTTAGCAAGCTCGAGGCTATTTTCGTAATTTTCGGAAAGTAATGACGCTTCTGTATAATCATTACGGAAAAGTTCTTGAAAAACCGCCCAGATTTTTGTTTCTAAAGGAAATAACTCTGGATTTATGGCTTTCCGATCATCAATTAAACAAAAGAGTTCGAATCTCTGAAAAAGTGATAAATTTTCAATTTCTGTTGTCAAATCAATTATTTTATCTGAGTTCATGCTTTTCTTCAAACGCTCAATTATTTCTCGAACATGAGGATCAGGAAAATCCATGGAATCTATACTCCTTCTTTAAGAAAGGGGAAAAAAAAAGTCGCTTTCATAAGATTTTCGGGCTTTGACTTTTAAATTACAGGAGTTAACTTATAATCAATGTAACCTTTAGAAAGGATGGGGGAAATTGCATAATACTCTGTTGCAGGAATAATCCCCTCTAGAACCAATGCACGATTTATTAAATCTAGTTTCCAGTGCGAGGTTGCTGCTGTTGTTCCTCCTCGGAATTCTTGGTTTTCTTTAAGCCATCCTACAATTACATCTCCTTCTAATCGTGCTTTGGATACTGTGATTGCAATAAATTCATTAAGTGCTGGTATCCCATATTTATTTTCTAGAGCGTCTAACCCGAGATTTATAAGAAAAGGCCCACCTATTTCTTTTCGTAAGGATTGCTTAGATTTTTCAATAGTATCGAGCAATTGATCAATCTTTTCAGGTAGTTCGAATCTGTTAGATGTGTTTTCTGGAATAAATCTTTCGAAATTTACCGTTTGTTTGATCCATTTCTTATTACCAGTGAAAACATCGAGATAGGGTTGATTTGAATCAAAACTGATTCCCTCACGAAAAATAGTAATTGCTGGCCGCTTATTGTTTAAATGATTAGTAATTAAAGGCATAAAAACAATATCCAAAGCATCTCCAATAGTAGTTGTCACTTCAAAAAGATTCCAAGATCCTCGTTCAAAACCACCACTTAGTAGATCATCAAATTCCATTGACCCAGTGGAGATATGACGATCATCGGGGTCGGTAATGACCTCAGATTTAAGAATTATGGCAGGAAAACGATATTTGAAAGGATAGAAAGTTCTTAACCGCCCACTCGCTAAAGAAGCTAGATAAGTTTCGTTGTGTATCTCTCTACCTCTCATTTTGTGAAAACTTAATTCACGAATTCTTCGGGGAATACCATGAGTAGAGGTGATCGCTCTTTTGCTTAGAACTACTATACCGTCAACAATCCAGTCTAGACTTGTATCTTGCACACCTTCTATTACAAAAATAATTTTAGAAGTTTCTGCTCGTAAATGTTGGACAATTGCAGATGCCCAATGACTAATTTGACTTTCAGATAAATTTGCTATTAAAGCGTTCCAACTATCAATAGCTATGACTTTATTTGGGAGATCAGCTCCTAATGAGAAAAGCTGTTGCACAAATTCGGGCATTGTTTCGAAATTTATTTTTAGTGTATTACTTTCAGAAATCTGCGACTCTGATCGTGTTGCATCAACGAAAAAAGGATATTCCCGATCTTTAGAGATTTCTTTTAATATCCATGGAAAATCTTGCATTATAACTACAGGACTAATTCGTGTACTTATAAAAAATGAATTTTGGATGCAGCTCACCAATTCCAGTGCTAGGCTTGACTTTCCTGTTCCAGGAAGTCCTTTAATAAGAATAGAATAACCTTGATCCATCTCACCTAGCGCGGGAAATTCAGGAGGCATTGTGCCCCTATTTTTTGCCATCGAGATTCTCTCATCTAATTACAATGATTTTCTTCAAATGAAGGTTAAAATTAAGCTAATTTTCATTCATTTAAAACCTTTTGAAGTGAATCAAGATCATGGAAAAGTGTAACGTTATTAAAGGTTGGCGCAGGGAGGTGGTTAATAGGATCGAGAATAAATATATTGTTCTTATAATTTCGAGTCAATTCCCGCTCAGCGGCCAGGATGCCATTTAAACTCTTTGAAACACCCAAGTGGTAACTTTTCTTACGAAATAGGCTCTTTGACTTTAAATCTACTACCATAAATGTTTTATGTGACACTATGGATTCAATGTCAAATCCACAAAAGGTTGTAACTGAACGTATTTGATTGATTAGCTCCTTCATTTCTATCACTTCATAAGAAATATTATAGCAGATTCTTAATCGATTTTTTTCCTTAATTTCGATAATTATTCAGTGTAATAATTTCTTATTAAATATGTTTTAACATTAATTTAAAAATGTTCTAATTAAACCCTCCGCATCACCATTATAGAACATCAAAGAGAAGAATGGATACCTCTCTTAAATAGCCAATTTTTAGCAGAAAAGAAATGTAAAAATTCTTTAAGTAATTTTTTTGTCATATTTCAGGATGTAAACAATAGATTCCTTCGGTTATTAGATTAGATCAGTTAAATAATACTTCTTCAAGTTGAGACTTCTTCAAAATACCTTTAGGAGTGATATATCCTGTAATGAGTTCGTTAGGAGTTACATCGAAAGCAGGATTACTGAAATTAACCTTATCTGTGTACAATGAAATATTAAGGTTTCTATCAAGAGCCTGGGAGTACCCCGATGCTTGTTTAACCTCTATGGTATCTCGTTGTTCAATTACAATATCATTTCCAGTTAAAGTTGAGTAATCAAAGGTAGATGTAGGGAAAGCTGTATAAAAAGGGATGTTGTGACGATACGCAAGTACAGCAAGATTATAGGTGCCAATTTTATTTGCAATGTCACCATTCCTTGTCACACGATCAGCCCCAAGAATGATTAAATCGACTTTCCCCTGTGAAATAAAGAATCCACTCGCAGAATCACATATTACGGTATGATTTACACCATATTGACTAAGTTCCCATGCAGTCATTCGACCTTGAAATCTAGGTCGTGTTTCATCAACATATACATGAAAACGTTTTCCCTCCTGCCATGCATGTATAATAGGAGAAAGTGCACTACCGTGATCTACCAAAGCTAATGCGCCTGTGTGACAATGAGTAAGAATATTCATATTATGAGTGATTAATTCCTTACCAATTTCACCAATTTTTTTGCCCTCCTCCGCAATACGATTAGCGAAAAGTTGTGCCTTGTTTAGAGTATTTTCAGGGTTCAATGGTTCAATAGTACGGATAATGTCAAGCCCTTTCTGAAGATCAACAGCTGTTGGACGTGTTCCTAATAACTCATTATATGCTATTTCAATTCGGTCTTCAAACTCCTCTGTATTCCAAAATTCTCGAACAGCTTGAGCTAATCCATAAGCGGCAGCAGCCCCGATCGAAGGAGCTCCACGAATGATCATTTGCTTTATTGCCTGGACAGTTTCCCGATATGTTGGACAATCGTGTACCTCAACCTGAAAAGGTATTTTAGTTTGATCGATCATACGAACAATATCATTGTTGTGATCCCACCAAACTGCGGGTCTATCAGTTATCTTTCCGTCAATTTCTAACTTCATAATTATCTAACCTTTTTTCCTAAATATCAAGAATAATCTTGACATAAGAGAAGATTCAAAAAAACTACCATTATCCGACTAAGATAAATTTACGATTAGTTATTATCAATCTTGTTTCCTGAAATGAGTACTTATTTATGAATAGAATGGAACTTTAAACCGTACAAATAAGCCTATTATTCCTGAAGCATGTTTGATATAGGCATTTCATAAATAAATTTCTGACCTAATCGAGTAAGAATAGTTGCTATTTCTTTCTCCCATAAGCCAGCTCGAATGATTAAATGGGAGCCAATGAAAAAATCCAATGGAAGTCGAGTGTATAACTGAGAAATATCGAATGTCTGTTTGTAACATGTCAGAATGATAGGTACCCAAGACCTTGTAACAGATTTAATTAACCTTGAATCGTCAATACCAAATCCGATCTTTTCTGCAACATTTTCTTGGACTGCGTGACTGATAATGTAACCTACATCATCCATTCGATCAAGCTCAGGAAGTAATATCGCGTCGATCCAAGCGATTCTTGTGGGGGAAACAAGTATATTACTAAGGTGGCTATCTCCGTGAATATATTCAACACCACCCTTCGATTGTTCTAGGACTTCAATCCAATAATTGAGATATTTTTCATCAATACATTTCTTTAATAATTTGAGAATGGGATTGTAAAGTTGTAGATTGATTTTCTGCCGTTTTGAACCATGTAATCGAGCTAAAGCATATCCAGCATATCCCCATCGGTCTGCTGGTTTGACAGCAAGCTGAAGTAATGGAGTAAACCCACCTAAGAACTCTAGAATTAAGGCATTTACTTCAGGAATGACATGAATTACTTCTGGAGCAAATAATAAATCTGGGAACCGTCGAATCCTGGATGAGATTTCATGACTCTTTTTCCAGTTATTCCAATCTGTCTGTCGAGAAGCAAGCAACTTCGCTAACTTCTCCGCATTATCAACCTCTGCTTCTAAATCATTTGCGAATTTCAAAACTATCCCTCCATCAATCTCTCCTGCTAAAGAGGTGGAAAGAACTGCTTCAATAACATATGTTTTACCTCCGGCTCCTCTATACGATCGGATTTTCTTCAGACGAGTGTCAGAAATTCTCCCTGTAGTAACCTGAATATTTTGAGTGATTTTTTCACTTGATTGCAAAATTAATGAACGGACTCGTTCGTGAATCTTTTTTTGTTTATCACTGTCTGGCTCTATAATACTCAACACTCAGATCCTCTAGTATAGGTATTGTTTTAGTATCCGTCCCCTTTCTACTAATGCAAAAATGCCATCAACAGCATCTTCTGCTGTTTGGAAAACTGGAATCCCATATTTTTCGAATTCAGCGTTAATAGGAGGATCAGGAAGATTATAAACAAGAATTGGCTTTTGTGGGTACTCTTGTTTAATCAGAGCAATTCGTGCAGGAGCATCTTTTGAAACAACTGGAGCATCAGAACGTGGTACAACTATTATTCCAGATACTTCTTCCTCACTCAAGAAAACTCGTGTAACCTCCGCTATGACCTCTGAAGTCGCACTTCCGGTTAAATCTAAAAACGCCACTGGAGAATTATCCTCTCCATATAACAAAGAGGTTTGAACTCCGTGTTTTTTTATAACATTCAGAAGTCTAGTAACTGTTTCCTCTGATAACAATCCTAGCTTTAAATTATATCGGTTCATCCGATATAATGCCATAGCCAAGGGACCTCCTGTGTTTCCCACTATTGCTATCTGATTTCCAAATGCTGCAGGTTGATTATATAGAGCTTTGATCGAATTAATAAATTGCGAAGTACAGTCACATTGAATGATTCCAGCTTGTCTTAAAATTTCTTTATAAAGCCCTAAGGTGCTAGCAACCGCCCCTGTGTGGCTTTTAGCGGCCATTGTTACGAATTCGGTCATTGGAAGCTTCAACGCGACAATGGCTTTTTTTCGAGCAACAGCTTTTGAAATCTTAATAAACTCTCTTCCAGCTTTTACATTTTCCAGATAAGCTCCAATAATCTTTGTATTAGGATCCTGTCCAAAATATTGAATAAAGTCAGTTTCATTAAGATCTGCACCATTTCCATACGATACAAACCTTCTCAATCCTATTTTACTCTGTTGAAGGGCTAACAAGAGGTCAATTGCTAGTGATCCCGATTGTGAAATTAAGGAGACAAACCCTTTCTTTGGTAATTCAAAATTGGGAAATAATGTGTTCACCTGATTCTCTGTATCGATAATTCCAAGACAATTAGGCCCAATTAGTCGGGAGTCTCCTAAGGCTTTTACTAATTCTTGTTGTAAATCATTTCTTCCGATTTCTGCAAAACCTGCAGTAATACATACAATTGCAGGTATTCCACGCTTGGAAATATCTGCAACAGCTTTAATCGCTATTTTTGCAGGTAAAATCACAACTGCTAGATCTGGAACCTCAGGAAGATCAAAAACGCTAGGATAACATTGGATGCCCATTATTTTAGAGGTGTTTGGATTGATGGGGTACACCCGACCGTGGAAAGGAACAACAAAATGATTGAAAATTAATCTACCATATTTTTTTTCGTCGGAAGAAGCTCCAATAATGGCTACAGACCTTGGTTCAAAGAAAAAGTCGAGCACGGGTCGTTCCATCCAAATAATTTTCACATTATTATGAGTAGGAGATGATAAGAAGGTTTTCAATAAGTTTGGAAATAGATATTAGAAGCTTTAATCAAACCCTAAGGATTTTCATGTTGAAACTTTAGATCTTTAATACCGACAATATTCCTGTCAATCTTAAATAAAGTTTTTATTTTTTGGAATTTGGCAATTACGGCAAAAATTCGTTATTCTTCTAGCTTTTATTGTTGAAATCGGGTTTCCACAGCTAGAACAAGGTTGTTTTCCTTTTAGATGAATCTTAAAAATTTGTTGTCGCCAATAACGCTGATTATCTAATTTATGTGTTTTATTTAACATATCAGAGATCTTGCTTATAGAAGTAGATAAAGTATTACGACAAGCAAGAAAAAGTCTTGTTTTTTCTTTTTCAGTAAGTTGAGGTCGCTTATTAAAAGGATGTATCTTTGCCTCAAATAGAATTTCGTCAGCGTAAGCATTACCAATTCCTGTAATAAACTTTTGGTTGGTTAATATTCCCTTAATCTCACCATTAAATCTCCTTAACCTCTCGATAAACTCGTTTTCAGTAATTTGTGTAATATCAGGACCCCAGCTATCAATTACTGGAGGGTACTCTAGCTGTTGATGATTTATGTTTGAGAATAGCCAGACAGCACCATGTAATTTAGAATCATGATAAATTAATGTTTTTTCATTTCTAAACTTTATTAAAAACACAGTCCTTCTTGGAAGCTCCTGTGATGAACACCAAGCTAATCTTCCTGTTAAACCATGGTCAATATATAAATGAAGAAATAGGTTAAATTTCTGCAATTTAAACACAAGTAGTTTTCCGATTCGTTCAATATGATCTAATTTTGCATCTTGTAAAAGGACTTCAAATTCATCTTTTGATGGATTTCGAATCACAGTATGTTGAAATGTCTTTACTTCAGAAATAACCTCGTTTAAAATATTTGCTTGTAAGTATTGGCGAATTGATTCTATTTCTGGAAATTCAGGCATACTCTCACTCACTTAACTTTCTTAAGGGATTTTTTCTTTTAATAATTCCTTTCCTAAATAATATTCAAACTGATTCGAATTGATATGAAAATATCAAATTCTCTAGTTTAAGCACCCTGATTTAAAGATAGTATTGAAAAATATTTGGTCTTCTAGGCTATATTCGATTAAAACAATGGTCCGAAGAAAAAATACCAATAAAATGTATTGAAACAATTCTAATAGAATAATTCTTAATTTTTAATGAAGATAATTATCTCAAAAAAAGTATAATTCAATTTTATTGTGAATTCGTACGATTTCCTTGATTGCTTTATCATGATCCTTTTTTTCCACTATGATGATTACCACATATTTTCGAAGGCTATGGACAAAGATATAGATGTTTTCTCCAAGATTGAATTTAATTTCGGATATTTCATTTTTTATTTTGAAACTTGCCTCTAGAATGTTTTTACACATCAATACTAGTTGATTTGTGTATGGATAAATTGCTGGAAGAGAAACTGTTGTGAAAACTTGATGCAAATTTGGTTTTTCCAATATGATGTAGTTTGAGAAAAATGATTCCTCCATAATTTCAATAATCTTAGAGAGTCCAACTACATCAATAGAGATTAAGGCATTATACTCCTTCTTTAGATAATCACTGAATATTGTGAATTCTTTTTCATCAAAAGAAATATTTTCATTCAGATTTTGTTCAAACATACTTTCAAATTTCTGGAGAGTCGTGTTTGCAAATGTATTTTCTTTCAGATCATTTTCATGACTAAAGAAAAGGCCGTAGGTAAATACCCCCTCGACAATATGAACGAAATATCTACCTTGATCAATCGTTTTAATACTCGTATCTATGCTTGAATTATTGTGTGTCTTTTTTACAGCATTTAAAACTGCAGTCATTAACCCTGCTCGTAAATCTTCGTCAACATCGGAAAATCCTGCCACGAAAAAATGAGAAAAAAGCAATAAGCCATTCTTAGTAGTAATGTTTACCCCAAGCATTCGTGGTTTCCTCTATCGGACGAGATATAATCCGATTTTATGTTTTTAGCTTAAATGTTATACATATTCTATTCCTATCGTTATTTCTTGCATGTTATCCCTCACATTTAGGTATTTTGAAACTACTATTTTCACGCATTTCAATAATTCTAGAGTCAAAAACGAGAAAGATTGTTGAAACAAAATTAAAATCTCAAGAAAAATCAGCTATTTTCAAAGGGAAACTGACAATGTCGCTTGTAATAATTGATCCCACCACATCTGGTGCTGCAGGTGATCTATTAATCGCTTCATTATTAGATTTACGAGGAGAGACCTTTCGTACCGAATTTTGTCAACTCTTTCAGAACCTATTGGTAGAGTACGACTCTAATTTTCAAGTAAACTGGCTATCTGTTAAAAAACAAGGTATAATTGGCACTCAAGTTAAAACCTCTGCTATAAAAAAATTCTCTCCCCAAGAAATGCATGAAATGATTAGTGATTTAAGTAAAAAACTGGAAATATCACCTAAATGTCAGAAAATAGCCTTTAATGCTTTGAATTTCTTAATTGAAGCTGAGAAAAAAGTTCATGGCCAGCACTCTGAGCTCACTCATTTTCATGAATTAGCCCTTATTGACACAGTATTCGATATTATTGGATTTTCTTATCTTTGGGAACAATTAGGCTTTCATCAAATGCAAACTAATATACTACCTATTGCTTTAGGCGGAGGTTTGATTACTATTGCTCATGGGCAAGTATCTGTTCCATCACCTGCAACCACCGAAATCATCCGGCTAGGAAACCTTCTCGTAAAAGGAGGACCAATTGAGGGGGAATTATTAACTCCAACTGGAGCGGCAATTCTTGCTTCATTAAAAGCTCAGTCAGTTAATTTCCTTCCAGCAATATATATTCATGATATTGGACGAAGCTTTGGAACTCGCGAATATCAGAAGGGTACATTAACCTGTTTACAAATCATTCGAGGTTCTCAGCCTTCAACATTGCTGAAAGAAGAAATTAACATCTTAGAAACTAATGTTGATGATGTAGATGGAGAAACACTGGGTTACTTGTTTGATATTTTGTTTGAAGATAATTTCATCCTTGATCTTACCATAATTAACACAGTTTCGAAAAAAAATCGGCCAGGATTCCTTATTCGAGCAATCGTGGAGCCCTCAAAAACTTTACAAGTAACAAAAATCTTAACCCGTGAATTGGGCACTCTTGGAGTACGAATACTCCCTGGATTTCGTCATATCGTTCCCCGTAAACAAACTTCCCATCAAATCAATATAATGGATGGAATGGAGTCTGTTCATCTAAAAAGGGGATATGTAAATTCGGAGCTCGTCTCAGAAAAAGTCGAATATGATGATTTGAAACGAATAGCACAACAGAAGGGAGTTTCATTGAGAGAAATTAGAAAACGCATTCTCTCGGAAATTCACAAGCAGGATGAAAACAATGCGTGATATTGATACAATTTTAAGACAGCTTAAAGCGGGAGAAATAGATTTGAAAGAAGCAAAAGCTGCTTTAAGTTTATTTAGCTTAGAGTTCATTGAAGATGGTGTCAAACTGGATTTAGGGAGGTACAATCGTAGAGGTATTCCAGAAGTGATTTACGCCGAAAAAAAGGATCCTGAAATCTTAATAGAGATCATAGCAAAATACATGGTTGATAATTCGGCCATTCTACTGTCTAGGGTTCTTTCCAAACATCTTGATCTCATAAAGGAGAGATATGAAGATAGATACAACATTCATTATGCACCATCTTTTGAACCTTATACGGTCACTATAACGAAATTTGGATTTGAATTTCCGACATCCAAATGCAGCATAGGTCTATTAACTGCTGGGACATCAGACATCCCAGTTGCAGAGGAGGCAAGAGCTATAGCACGATTAATGGGGGTACAAACCGTACAGTTCAATGATGTTGGAATTGCGGGAGTTCATCGATTATTCACACCACTTAAAGAAATGGTTAAAGAAAAAGTTAGAGTAATAGTTGTCGTGGCTGGTATGGAAGGAGCACTACCCACAATTGTTTCAAGTCTAGTAAACATCCCCGTAATAGGTGTTCCTACTTCAATAGGTTATGGATATGGTGGAAAGGGGGAAGGGGCCTTAATGACAATGCTTCAAAGCTGTTCTCCTGGATTGGTCGTTGTCAACATCGACAATGGAATAAACGCTGGCGCAACGGCTGCACTTATTGCAAAACAATGTAATGACATTAATAAATGACTAATTCTAAGTTAGAAGTGTCTTAATATTCTTAGAAAATAAAATAAAAAAGATTGTCAAAAAAAAGAATCAGACCTTAGATATATGGAAGATGGTAGAATGTCCGAAAAAGAAAGCAAAGAAGAAATGAGAAAGGATTCAGAAACGTCTTCAGGGGAAGAGACTAAAAAAGATGAAAAAGACAAAGAAGAGCAGGAATCTGCAGCAAAACCTGAGACCAAGAAGAAGTATGTGTTCAATTGTACAAAATGCGGAAACTGTTGCGAGAAAAGAGAATTTGTGCCAGTATCACTAGCTGATATTCGAAATTGGACCCAATCAGGAGCAATTAATGCTGTTTTTCCAAACCTAAGGTTGCGAACACTTAAAACAACAGGATCAGAAGAGAATCAGGGCGTTTTAACCCTTATTCTTACTAGTTCGGAAAATGGATGTTCAATGTTCGATAAGGAGAATAGACTTTGTAATATTTATCATGCAATGCCTTTGGAATGTAAAGCATTCCCATTAGGATATAATGGGAAAAATTATTTCATCAAAGATAAATCAGTTCCTGGATTAGGACAAGGTACAATGACTAAAGAACGTCTTATCGAAGACCGTGATAATGCACGCCTTGATTTCGAAGCTAAAGTTGAAGCACAAATGATGCTTCCTTTAATATACTCACTTTTTATGCAAAATTTACTTGAGCAACAGCAAAAAGTCATGGAAGAGATGCCAGAAGAAAAGCGAAAACAACTTGACGAGCTCCTAAAGACACAACAGCAGACTTCTGACTCGAGATAGGGAATTAAGAATCAATTCCTTTAGGAGAAAAACCACAGTTTGAACAAACCCATTTTGCGAAAGGCAATACCTCCTTCCTTCGTGAGGTTACTTTAACTATTTGTGAGAATGGAATTAAGTGCCCTTTTTTGCACTGAGGACATGATGGGGTTGTCACTAAAGAAGGTTTTGCTTCTATATATTCAGTTAAAGGTTTATTTTGTTTCTTTTTAGAAACCTGATCTACATCTTTCTTTGGGAGCTTTTTCTTTAAGATCTCCAGAACAGGAGGTTTTCGTTCAAATGGTTCCTTATCCTTTGTAGGCCCAATCCCCTCTTGTGGGATGATATCAAGGAATTCCCAAAAATCGGTGCCCTCTCGTCCTTGGTCTGCAGATCTAACCCGAAAAGTAAGACCATAAAGCCCTCTGATCTCTGAAGCTACTGTGCTGGAGATGAATCGTGTTCTAACATCAGCATCTTCTCCAATCCAGATCCAGATCTCTTTTTTACCTTCATCAACGAAGATAAAAACTTCAGTGGAAATCAAGTTCTCTTTTCTAAAGATAACCGGATCAAAAAAACCGTTATCTTGAACCTGATAAGCTACAATTCGAGTATTTCCCAAATAAACCACTGTTTTTCCTAAAAATGCTAACAATTTAAAAACTTCAAGAATGGATTTTAAACGGAAGAAAACACCCTCTATTACAACAGAGATCTTCTAGGTTATAGAATGGACCCTGTTTTCGCACGGATTTTTGCACTTGAAGCTAATAATGTTTTAATTTGGAGGATCTGAAGTGGTAAACTCTTCAGCATTACTGTTTTCAGAAGAATAATATGAGAAGGAGTTTTTTGGATAATCTTCGCAATCCCAGTAAAATCAGAAATTCGTTTGACTTCAGATGTGTCCTTTGTAAAATGAATTTCCATCGTAAATTCTCTCATAAATAGGCCTTTAAGAGAAAAACGTTTCCGACGAACAATAATTCTAACATCGGTATCTATAAGAGAAAAGACTCTTTCAGGAAACCCAAGTCGTGTCCAATACCAAATCATTTTCCCTTTACTATTGTCTATAAATAGGTCTGTTAATGATGGAACCCAAAAGAATATTGATTCAATTAGTATCAATAACCCAATTATGAATATTAGTGAGCTGATAATCCCTAGAAGAGGGTTAACCCCTTCAATACTGTCAGCATATGTTTCAGAAGTGGGCCCAACAATCCTATAACCATTAATTGACGTTCTGCTACAGCTTTGGATGATGGGGTGTAAGAAAACAAGCATTAAGGAAAGGGTGGAAGCTAAAACTACAATAAGACCGATTTGATATCTCCAAATTCTCTTATTTGGCAGTAATAGCAGTTCTATTCACCCCTTTTATTTTTAGCACTAAGTAATTCCCTCAGAGATTCTCCGTGGATTTGAACAAGTTCAATCAACCTATTAACAAGTTGATTATCACTATTAGCGAATGCTAGTTTTAAACGAGAGTGAACTTCATCAATTCGAACAAGCCCTTGTTTTTCTAGGGCCTTTAGATCTCTATAAATAGACTTAGATTGTACAGAGATTCCCAAAGCTCGTGCTAAGTCAATACCTGAACTACCTTGGGGGAAGATTGCAATTAATTGCATGAAAATTAACCTTTGATGAAATGATAATGGAGTAGTGAACATAAAGATCAAGCTTGCATAATAATCCCTAGTCAAAGAGAGAAGTCTATTTGAAAGAGATATGGTATATTTTTCGATTTCTGGTCTCACTTGAGCAGTTGTTTCAAGTGAAGAGAGGATATCGCGAAGGGAATCGATCTTTTCTGACTCTGAAGATCGAATAGTCATTTTCTGATTTATCTCCTTTAATTTTGTTTATTACTACAGATCCATAGAAAGTGTTGGTGACAACACCAGACATATTTTATTTAAATATCGCCAAAGAAAACTCACTGAAGTGTGAAAGAATAGCTTTTTTTTGTGGTTTTAACATGGTTCATCAATATACTAGGACCGTTTTAAGGAGAGTCAAAAACTTTTCTGAGAACAGAAATGAAAAAGATACTGGAACCTCAGAAATAAATTATGAGAGTGTAATTAAAGGCACTACTCTAGATGTTTATTTCTATTTATTACGGAAGAAAAGCGCTGCAGGAGTCCGAGAAATACAAAGAAGCCTAGATTTATCATCTCCCAGTGTTTCTAGTTATCATTTGGAAAAGCTAGAGACCTTAGGGATAGTTCGTAAAAATAGATTTGGTAATTATGAAGTAGCAAAAAAGATTGACATTGGAGCCTTAAATCAATTTGTGATGGTAGGAAACTACACTCTCCCCCGCTTCTTCTTTTATGCCATTTTCGTTTCTGTTTTATTTGGAGGATATATCATCTTTTTTCTAACATCACCCTTCTCTACAGGTGAAGTTTTTGCTCTTATTTTCGGATTGTTTGCAGTTTCCGTTTGTTGGGCGGAAACCGTCCTTAGTTGGCGCAATAAACCATTTTAAAGACGCTTTAAAGGAAACGTATTCGCTCTCTAACGTCAATTTCTGGAAACTTTGGTTCTTGTTCAGTATCTCGCCACAACTCATTCATTTTATGTTTATCGATTAATTCTGATACTTCCTTAACGAATTGGATCAATTCGCGGATTTTTCTTGAAAAACGATACATAGACATTTCATTGTAGCGAAATCCTAGAAATACTCGCAGATCTTCTTGAGGGCTTGTAGATATGACTCTACTAGTAAAATAATGGCTTTGGAGTTGCATTAACTGACGGAGAAATGAGTTAACAGCCTCTTTTGACTCTGTTGATAACCGTGTTAATCCGTTGGAAAAAAAAGATATATGTGAAAAGTCTCCCTCAATAGTAATATTAATATCAGGGCAATTTTTGATTGGGAGAAGAAATGTGAAACTTGAATCATGAGAATTGGATAATATAACATAATCCAACCTTAAAAGATCTAACCAGTGCTTAATTTGTTCAATTTGTTTAGGAATTCTCGTGTGATTAGTGATTGGATGAATAGATCTCATTAAATACCAATTTCCTTTTAATAAAAAGCATAATTCTCTTTACTTAAGATGAACAATGCACTGTATTAATGATTTTTCTTTTTCCTCTTTTTCACTTCATTGAGGTCTCGAAAAATGTCGGATTTAAAAAAGGAATCAGTGCTATCATCACACTTTGCTTTAAAATGTCAAATCTTTTTACAATATTTTGAGTTAGAAACCCAACGGCTCCCTCCTTTTGTTTAATGTTGGAAATACCACTAATTTCAGTTACTAAGTCACCTAATTCTAATTGTGGAGAATCTGTCAACCTAGTATACCATTTACGAGGGAGAGGGATTTCACAACCTCTTATTGTTTCAATAATGTTGTGATTACCGATAGAACTATACACTACAATCCTTGGTTGGTTTTGTGGAGTTAAAACAACTCCCCCTTCAATTCCCACATAATAATCAAACTCAGAGTTATTCTTTTGTGCAAATTTTACTCGCCATCTAGATGCTTCATAAGTTTCTTCTTCGCCTAAGGGTTGTGATTTCAAATGATTCTCTGTTGATATAATTCCAATATTGGAAATATCAAGATTATCAAAAAAACTAGAAAAAGCTTCATGAGTGGCTTGGATTTTCACGGGATTTAGACTAGCTATAAGTACCCTTACTACCATTAACCATCACTTACCTCTAACCAATGAATAAGCTTTGCTGCAATCACCCAAGCTGGTTTTACTTCCTCATATAAAGTGAGTAGCATCCAATCACGGGGTGAAATATTTGATTCTGGAATACGAACCTTTGTGGTTCCACGTTGAAATCCTCCTATTAAAAAAATCTTTGAAGAAATTGGTGAAATTTGACTAAGATTCTTGGCTTTGATTTCCTTATTATTTTTTCCAGTCTGTTCACAAAAAAAAATTTCAGTCCCCTTAAATTGATCAAGCAAATTAAAAAGAGAACTATGTTTAACAGTCAGAATTGGTTCACCTGAAAGAGGTACTCTTTTTTTTAATAATAGTTGTGAAAATAACCCACAAAATCTATTGTAGTTAACAGGTACCCTCCAATGAGATGGTATTTCAATACACAGATCATTACGAGTATGAATAATAACATGAATTTTATTGTCTCTGAACAAAGGAGAATAAACTATGGCCAAAAGTGAATGATGGATGATATCAGGTCTCCCCCGCTTTTCAGCATCTTCTAGTGAGTCTAATAATGGCCTGTGTATGGCTCCATCTAGTAAAATTCCCCTGCTCTTCTTTCTTAGACCTTTTTGCCACTCTTTACGAATCAAAGGATGTTTACGTAAAGATTTTGGGATCAATTCAAGAGCAGATTCAAAAAAGATTATTGTAATAGTCATTTATTCTCCTGTTTAAAGAGACATTCCTTCATTTAAGAATATGTTTTACAATCAGTATTTCAATAAAATTCGTCAAATAATTAATATTCCGATAAAAAACGATAATTTGTAATTTAAAGATTTTAATCATTGGTGTTTCCCATAAAGCGTATCTCAACTTTTATTTCACAAGACAGTCTTATTTAATTTTCAAGTGTCTTACTCAAATTTATCTCACATTACTATTTCTTCAAAATTGGGGTGTCTTCCTAATTCTTATATTGATTTAGTTTTATTAGACTTAAATGTGAGACTCATGCTCCGAAATTATTATATTCCAAAAAAGTTAAGGACTATCCATTTTCCTGGTCAGGAAATAGAGCTTTGGCTTAATGAAAAAAAAATATCCAAAATTGAAGACGTTTCCCCCAAAGAAAGGTTATTTGTTCGTGATTTTATTAATAATCTAAAAGAATTAGGCTGGAAAGTCCTAATTCAGTTTTAATTAAGAATGAAAAACAGGAAAGAACGATAACACTTTTATTAGCAATTCTTTCTCTTGGATAAAGGAAATGATGGAATTTTAATCAGTAATATTTGTTGAGGGCTCTGTGGAAGCTAAGTACTTGGAAAGAACCTCATGTACTCTGATAAACTCTTCTTCTTCTGGAGTATTTTCCTTTAAGATTGCAGCTAATCTTTGAACGCTTTCAATTCCTTGTGATTCACCTATTTTCGTAAAGAAACGGTCATATGTATTTGCATCAACCTCTGCCAATATGTCACCAATTCGAGCGTAATAATCTTCTGAAATTTCGGTATTTGATAATAGATCTATCAACATTGGTAAGCTAATCAACTTTCGGGCTAAACAAACTTGCTTAATAGCTGATTGCTCCTCATCAGATGCTTTTTCAAGGTATGCAATCAATATCTTAAACGCTTCTTCATTTCCAATTTCTTGAAAGGCATAAATTGTATGTAGCTTTGAATAATCCCCTGTAGTATCGTTCATCAACAAGTTCTCTAAAACTGGAATAGTACTATCATGTCCTATCTTCCCCATAACTTCAATATATCCTCCACACTGAATGTCATTCTCACAATTTTGAACTGCATCAATTAGATAAGGTATTGCCATCTCTTGATAACGCGTCAGAATTGCACGAATCATCTTATCTGTACGTTGATCGTACTTAGCAACCATTGTTATAAGCGGCTCAATCCCCCTCTCATCTTTCATTTCTTCTAATGCATATCCAGCAGAAACCCGTTCTTCAAGCCCGAGGGTTTCACTAGTTAAAACTTCATGCATCTTTTCAGCTGCAGGTAAAGCGTGTTCTTTCATTGCTGCAAGTATGAATGCTAGTTGCTGCTTCATTTTTGCTGGCGCTTCATCATACACAAGTAAAATGGATGGAATTCGTTCAGGCCAACAAGCTTCCCACATGAGTTCTTTATGACACTTCTCGAAAAGCTCTACCTCAAAAGGTGCGATTTGTTCAGCTCTGCAGGTAAATGACAGAAGTTTTCGTTGGAGAAAAGGACATTTTGTCTGATAATTCATGTAAGGTACATTACTACGCCATGAAGCTATTTGATATGCCCAAACATCAAGCCAACGAATAACTGTTGAATATGTAAGGAAAAATACAAGTAATGTGGCGACTATTGTCCCAATAGAAATGCCAAAGAAAAGCGGGAAAAATAATCTCAACCATTCATAGTATGCAAAGAATAAAATCCACAATACAACAGTAATAATAGTTGATAGTAAAGTATTCATAAAGTCGTTCATAAAACTTGGTGGAGTAGGAGGTTCCACTTCAGTAGGGTGTTCTAATCCCATATTTGCTTGACTCCTCAGAATAAATGAGAGATGGAGTTATTAGTGTCGTTTTGTCACACAAATAATATGATGTTTTGAATTTTTTGAAGTGTACTTATATGAAGTTAAAAAGAACAAGAAAAAGTCTATAGAGAGCTTATTATGTTTAATGATGGATGAACAATTCCAGATTCTAAGACAATATATTCTAGAGAAAAGCATTCTCCTATTGAGATTAAATTTGATTCCCACTGATTAACATATGCTAAATTATTCAATTAAAATCTATTTAAATTTGTGAGATTTATCATAAAATGATACAAATAAATCATGAATTCAAGAATAATCATTAAGTCGTCAAATCGATGTTTGAAGACATTAGAAAAAACAATCATAAACAGAACTGTAATAGGATGATAGAGTCTTTTCACGAAAGGTTAGGACTTTTTAATCCTTGAATGAATATTTTTAATGCCCTTGTTGTTTCATTTTTGATCATTTCAGTCTCTTTTTTTGTTACTAACTCCACACTCGAAAGTGAACGATAATAATTATAAATCCCGCCTGCTAATATAAAAATATAGTTGGAAACTTTCTCAATATCAATCTTCTGTATTT
>JBHLMN010000037.1:0-16238 GCA_048938105.1 Promethearchaeota archaeon | reverse complement strand
GCTTTTAATGATGTAATTGCGATTCTTCTTGTCGTAATAATTTTTGTTCCTCAATTAATTGAGGGAAAAGGGCAGGTTCAGTTTTCTTTCAACCTTATCATCCTTGGTATCTGGGCAATCATCGGTGGAATCTTAATTGGCATCCTTATCGGCTGGGGAGCTGTTCGATTTATAAGTATTGTAGAGAAAAAAAGTGAAATCTCCTTTATAACACTGAGTGCAGTTTTCTTGATATTTGTTCTTTCAGAACCACTCCAAATCTCCTCTGCAATTGCAGCTATTGTTAGTGGGATAATTATTCGTAATCCTAGTTTTATTGGTTTTGAAACGTTTTTTTCTCGCACTCATTTGTATGATTTCTGGGATGATATCACGTTTCTATTTGAAATTGTTGCTTTTATTTTTATTGGTGTTCTTTTAAGTATTGACATTCTTCCTAGCTATTTTTTCATTGCTATACTCATAAGTTTGATTGTAATTATCAGTAGGATTATAGCTGTCTTTGTAGTAACCTTACCTCTGGAGCTTCAGAAGAAAACAGCAGAATTTTTCTCCAATAAAGAACGGTTATTTGTTGGAATCGCTGGATTTAAGGGTTTAACCACTGCAATTTTGGCATTATTCGCATACGTCAACTTAGAGCCATTAAACCATCCACTTGCAGAACTCCTCCTCTATTCTTCACTTATTGTGATCTTACTCACAGGAACACTTCAAGGATTAATTATCAGACCACTTTCTACTAAAACCGAAGTTGTGGAGGAGCTAAGCGAATTGGAGGAAATTAAAGCCCAAAAACTAGCCATTGAAGCAGAGCTTGAAAAACTAATTAAAGATCGTACCGAAAAAATTATTCGATCAAGTGATTTTCGACGATTAAGTTTTCCCTTAAAAGAGGAACTCTATCTGTTGGAAGAAAGATACCAAACGTTACTTGCACAGGAGGAGTCGAGAGGCGAGTACATAGAGTACCAAATTATTTTAATACAAGAAACATTAAACGTGCTTTTAGATGCCTATGAAAAGGGAGAAATTTCCGAAGCAGCATACAGACGAACGAAAAATCGTTATATTGAGGAATTCAATGACCTCAATCGAAAAAAACGCCAATTAGTCTCACTCACAGAAGAACATGAGAGAGAGAAAGTAACAGGGGAAGTTAAAGATGTCGAATTACTGCTTGTGGCTGATACTGTTGACGCTCTCTCAAAAGATCCACAGATTATATCTAAAATACCTGAACTTCATCAGATTCAAAAACTTTGGAAACAAGCTTATGGAAGAATAAATAAAATACGACTTTCTCCTCGTTTAAGAGGTCGAAAATCGAAGTCTCAGCCAAAGGATGAGAATAATAAAATGTGATTAATCAAGCAAATATAACAGTTTTGCAAGTTAACACTGAATCTAATGAATGGTTCCGAAGATTCAATAGGATGGATTGTTTAAATAGAACAAAATTTGGAACCAATACTGTAAATAGCTATAGATTTGAATTATTTTTTAATACGATATTGAACTATGGACTTATGAAAATATTATATTGAATAATCCCAAAAATTAAGATTTTAGAAATAAGATGAGGATCGCGTGTACTACTTGCGTTATATACCATTAATATTTCTTGTTTTATTTGAATTTTATCATATATCCTTTTTTTAACCAACATTTGAATAACATTTTTTTATACTCTGGTATATAATTTCTTTGAATGCCTTGAATACTAAGCTAGAGAATGCGGATACCATATCTATTTTTCCTCCTGTTGCAAAAGGGTAATCTAACTCCTCCCCAGCCCTAAAAGCATCTCGGAGTGTATATACCGCAGTATATACATACACCTCGTAAGGTAACTGGGGACAAGAGAAATACTTAACCTACACTTCATCTCGTTGGTAAACCTAGGTTTTACTAAATTTATCTCGGACATTAAAGGCTAGGTATAATAAAACCAGAGGAAAACCTATCCCAACTAGAGCTACAAGTATAGACATCGGATGATTCTGTAGATTATTTCTGATGTCTAATATCACATTTAAACTCACAAATCCCATCACTATCCCTATTAGACCTGATTCAATTATTAGAAGTTTCCATCTAAAATAATGCAATCTATTTAATCCAAATGTGATGTAAATATTACCCCCAAAAAGAACCCATAAACCTACATCGACTAATCCCCCAAATACAAAGTATGACTCTCCTCCGTTAGTAGGTGAGTGAAGAAATCTTGGTAAGTAAGTAATCCCAATAAAAATGAACATGATCATAAATAAAGCCATGATTCCAGTCAGTACAGTCCAAATTCCCCATATCAGTTTGAGAAGAGTAAGGGAGCGTGGATCACCTACTTGGAATTCTTCGCCCCTATTCACTTATTTTGCCTCCAAAACAATTTAGCTGACTATTTAGAAAGGATGAACGTATATTTCTTATATAATTTGAATTTTATGATATATACTTTTCCTAATATACAACATTTGTTCCACTAACAAACGTTATGCTCACGAAAATCTTTATATTTTCTTTATATAGTCTGAATGTCGTTTAATCTTTGTTATATGACATTTTCCGTAAGAATTGTCTAGTATCCAACGTTTCTTCAGAACTGTTCTTTAATTTTGGTTCAAAGACAACATACATAGAAACATATATGGTTGAAAGAATCACCAATGTATGAAAATAGTGGTGTGCTGAACGAAGACTGGACAACAAATTCTCCTCTGGATTGAAGTTTAGACCTAGTATAGTATTTAAATAAAAGAAATTACATATATAACCTTCTTTACAAATTTGAAATAACTTCATCCTTAAATGAAACTAATTTATCCTTCATTTCAGAAACATTATTCATAGGTCTCAGATCTGAAACCATCATTTTTACTCCTAAGTCTGTTGCTTGTCTAAGCTTATTAACAAGAATTTCTGGAGTTCCAATAAATCCATACTGCTTAAGTTCCTCTTTAGGCTTTTTTCCTTTCGTTACCAGGGCTTTAATTATCATGTCATATTCTTCATTATTTTTTGCAATGTGAATAGCCGAGAAACCAGAAATGAAGAAATCACTCAATCGTTTATTGTTTTTTTCTAATTCTGGTTCTAATAATTCAATTTTTTCTTTTAGTAATTTTAAATTTCTTGGAATATTGAAACCATCAGCATATTTTGCAGTAATTTTTATCATTCGTGGCTTATCTGCTCCAACTGATATTCTAAATGGATTTTGGATTGGTTGAGGAATATTAATTGCATTATTTAATTTCCAATACTTACCTTCATAAGAAAAAGTTTCATTGTGTAACATTCCTCGTAAAATTTGCAGTGCTTCTTCAAAACGATCAACCCGTTCTTTCGCTGAAGGCATTCCACGTCCTTTTTCCATTAGATCATATCCTTCATATTCTGGTTTATTCCATCCTGCTCCTATTAACAATTCATATCGTCCATTTGTCATTTGATCTAATGTTGCTATTGATTTTGCAAGAAAGGCAGGATTCCTTAATGAGTTGAATAATACGCTATGTCCCAAACGGATTTTCTTTGTTTGGACACCTATCCCGGTCATTGCTGTCCAAGCTTCAAGATAAGGTTCCTTACCCTTATTAGCAAACCCATGAACGTGATCATTTAAAAAAACTCCAAAATAGTCTAATTTTTCAGCCTGTTTTGCTAACTCCAACATACCTGAATAAGTTGTTCCTGCTCTAATATAAACTCCAAACTTCATAAATTATCCTTCCAAAATTCCTCTTTTATTTCAAATTTTCTTTCCTGTTCTTCTGGAGAAGTAAAAGGGAAGATATAGGTATCCTTTTCTGGAGTTGTACAACCTGAAAGTAGAAATGATGTTGTTACTATAATCACAAACAGAATAACTTTTTTCATTTTACTAAAACGTTTATTCATATAAATTCCCAGTGAAATGATAAACTGAATTTAAATAAGAATTTAGGTTAGGGCATTAAATGCTTATCTGAATTACATTTATGGGAAAGTATATGACCTTCTATTACATTTTTATTCTTTATAAAATAAGGATCTAATATTACCAATACTTCTTTCTCTAAGACTTCATTATTCCATCTTTCTTGTTTCTTTTTGAGTTCTATTAAGAATTTATTCCAGAATTCTTCTTTAAGATAAAAAAATCCGATGATAATTTCACTTACAAAGATCATCCTTATTTTAGTAGTTTAACCTTTTTTCTTAACAAGTATATAAAGCCCATCAAGAGATAGTAACTGAGAGAAAGACTGATGAGAAGACCCCTACCAAATACTCCCTATTCCCTGTGTCTCGTCAGTTTCAGTTGTCCCTCCCCACATATCAAATATACCAAAAAGGTCAACGACCTTCATTTTAAAGCTTCTTGTTCAGATAAATTATGAAAGAACGCATTTACACAAATAATTGTATTAAGCTTTTCTTTATTTTTATAATTAAATTCAAAGATTTTTTTTCTGTAATAACCTAAATGTATTTGACCAACGTTTCTTCAGAACTATTCTTTAATTTTTAACAAAAGAATTAAAGAAATTCTAATAATGTTCCACAACCATGTTTTTGATATGAAATGGAGATTTGAAGAAACAGTAAACATTCTGTATTAAAGATAGTGATCAAGAAATTAATGATTTCATTTTCTTTGGAGTAGGAGTTTCTATCAACACAATTTGATGAAAAAATGGCATTAAATGTACTTATCAAGAATAAAGAGAATCAAAATCAAAAAATATAATCAAAATAAAACAAAATATGACAATTCACTGATATTTAGATTAGAAATGGTCTGAAAGATATTTAAACTCATGAGGAGAATATATATAGTTGATTAAAGAGAGATTACCTAATTATTTGTAAGTTCTCTTAAAAATTTCATAGTAGGGAGATAAAAACGCAAAATAATAAAAATGAAAGAGAACGAGTGTTGTTAAAAATGGCTGGGGATGAGGAGAAGGATTATAACTGGGTGAAGGCTGTAAAACTGTACAAACAAGCATTACGGTCTTATTTAAATAAAAAAATGATGAAAAAAGCTGCTGTGACTTGTAAGAAGCAGGGATATGCTTATGCGCAGGCAGCGAGGACAATGAAACATGCAGAGGAATATGTAACAAAAAACAAACAAGCTATCAAAGCTTACAAAAAAGCTGCAGATTTCTTTGAGCAGACTGGAAATAACTCTGAGAAATTGGAATGTGAAGCTGAAGCGTTATACATAAGCGGGTTTATTATGAATTCGATTATGAAATCAAAAGAGGCGTTTGGTAAATCTTGTAAACTTTTCATAGAATCTAGTGAGCTCTATTCCAAGGAGGAGAATCAAGAGAGTATTGCAAGAATTATGAGTCGAATAGGAATGGCTTCTTTGTACAGAGTAACTTATTGTAGCACCCAAGAGGAGATTGAGAAGTATTCTCACGAAGGTAGAGATTTTTCAGACAAAGCTTGGAAGCTTTCAAAGGAGACAGGAAATATTCAGTCTCTTGCTGAATCACTATTTGCTGATGGGTGGCTTTTGGGTTTTGAATGGTGTATTAAGCCTTTTAGAGGGGATGAACGATGGAGAAAAGAAATTGAGAAACTCCTTTTAAAGCATAATGAAACTTTAAGGATTTTAGCAAACTGTGAAGACCCTAGAATTCTCGGAATAATCTACTATGGCTGTGGTCTTATGTATTTTGTCCTTGGATATCAATTCTCTGAAGTTGAAAGGGAACAGAGGGAATTTGTTGACAAAGGGATACAGTCACTGGAAAAAGCTTTGGCTTTCATTAGGAAAACAAAAGATAAATCTCTAATAATTGAGCTAATATTTTACATTTCTTGGGCTATCTCAATTTCGGGTAGACTCAATTACTTCCTGAAGAGGGTAACAGATGACCTTGACGAAATTGTTAAGCTAGGAAAAATATTTTCAGGTTTATATAGTATCTGGTCTTTCTATTCGAACTATTACCCTGCATTTACTCATATGTACTTTGCTCAAAGGAGTGTTTTCACCCCAGCCCAAAGGAAATCTTATGCTGAAAAGGCAATAGAATACGCGAAAGAGTGCTTAAAGATTTTTTCTTTTTTACCATTTTCGGTTTGGATACATCAAGCATTGACATGGTCTTACTCGCAATTAGCAACTATCGCGACCACAAAGGATGAACGGGACGAATATTCTAAGAAGATGCTTCAATACGCGAAACAGGCAGAAAATATTGCAGAAAAGTACGAAGGGGGATGGTCTAGGACTCACGGCTCCTCCTCTCTCTATAGAGCTTACAAAACTCTTGCAGACATCGCTAATAACAAAGAAGAAAGAATTAAAATGTTATCAATGGCTATAGATGCTGCTAAAAAGTACGTTACATATTCCATTGAGTCTCGCACTGGTATTATTGCTGCTCAAATGCGAGTAGGGCTCCTCTACGAAGAACTTGGTATCACGACCGAGGAAACCAAATCGCTAATGAATGCAAGGGAAACATTCCAAAACGTGGTCAAAGAATGCCATGAAAGAGGGTATCATTCCCACGCAGCTGCAGCTCACGAATACATCGCGCACCTTGATGATCGATTGGGGAATCACATCGTTTCTGCAGAACATTATGAAAGAGCTCAAGAAGCTTACACAGAGTCATTGAAAAATATCGAATATGAACCCCTAAAAGACAGAGTTAAAGAAAAAATAGAGTACACACAAGCATGGAGCCTAATCCAGAGAGCAAAAGCCTATCACAAAAAGGAAAACCATCTTAAAGCTAAAAAAACCTATAATAAGGGATGTGAGATTCTTGAAGAACTTCCTAGCTACAAATATGAAGCACCCTATTATATTTCTTGGGCTTTACAAGAGGAAGCAGAACAACTCAGTAAGAACGAAAGACATGAAAAAGCCATAGAGAGATATGAAACGACCAGAAAAAGCTTCTTCAATGCCATAAAAACGCTGAAAAAAGCTTCCAAGCAGTCTACAGATAAAAGGGAAAGAATACGACTCGATAACCTTGAAAAAGTAGCTAATGTAAGAATACTCTATTGTTCCGCCAGAGCTACTATTGAAAGGGCAAGAATTCTAGAAAAACAGGGAAAGCTTCTCGCAGCTGCAGAAAAATTCGGCTCTGCAGCTTCTCAATTCAGAGAGGTTTTCACTTTAATTAAAACGAAGCAGGAGCGAGGGGAACTTGAAGCGGGTTACTACCTCTGTAGAGCGTGGGAAAGCATGGATCTCGCAGAACAATATGAGGATCCCGACAGGTTCGCAGAAGCGGCAACCCAATTTTCAAAAGCCAGCAAACTCTTCACCGACAGTAAATTAAAGTTACTGGCCTCAGGTAACTCAGCTTTCTGCCAAGCACTGGAATATGGCTACAAGTTTGACGAGTCATCTGAAATACAAAATAAAGCCCAGTTATACCCAAAAATAAAGATGATACTTAGAAAAGCAGCATCTTCATATCAGAAGGGGGGATTTGAAAGTGGAGCTGAATGGGCTTTAGCAACGTCAACCTATTTCGATGCAGTTTGGCACTTAATCCAAACAGACACGGAAATAAGGCTTGATAAAAAACAAAAGCTGTTAGGAATCGTATCTAGGTATTTAAAATCTGCAGCAGAACTCTTCAACAAAGCTGGTTACAGTAGTAAGGAGATTGAGGTCTTAGAACGCCTAGATATGGTGCAAAAGGAAGAGAAAATACTGGTTTCTGCCTTAAACACTATTAAAGAACCCTCCATCTCTAAAAGCACTATAGGGATAGTTACTCCTACCAGTCCCATAGAAACCAGCTTATCACCAGATTATCGTGAGGTACAACAATTCACAGAAGAAGTAAGGAGAGCAGCAGAGGAAAAGCTGCTAAAAAAGAAATATGAACTAGTCTATAGAGACTTACTCAAAGAGTTCCCCAGGATCCAGAGAAGGGAGTGTAGAGTTGCTATCGCTCAAATAGGCGTATCAAAAACAGGAGATATCCTAAGCGATTTATACGACGAAAAAACCCCAGGTTTTTTCGGTATTCAGAAGGATAAGATTGAAATCGTACGATCGAAGGTTAAAAACATGATAGAAATCGCTTTCTCAAAAGGAGTCAATATCTTACTCTTCCCAGAACTGACCATCGATCTCAATTACAATCAACTACTAGAAGACATATCAAATCTTGCTAAAGCATACGATATGTACATAATTCCAGGCTCTTTTCATGATCAAAATACAAAAAGAAATATTAGCTTAGTTATAAATACTAATGGAATCCTTTGGGAACAAGAAAAACACATCCCAGCTTCTTTACATTATAAGGGAAAACGATTCAAAGAGGGAATAGATGTGGGAACTGTCCCACAAAAAACCATCGTCTGCAACACAGAGTTTGGAAGGATTGCAATCGTCATTTGCAGAGACTTTCTCGATATGGATCTAAGGGTAGAATTGAAAAACTTTGAACCGCCAGTAGATTTAATCTTTAACCCAGCTTTCACTCCTGTCACAGCTGATTTCAAAGCAGCACACTTTGACGCTCGTAGATCAATTTATGCTTACTGTTTCTTCGCAAACATTGCGGAATACGGTGATTCCCTAATATACACTCCTGAAAAGGAGCGTATTGAACGAACTATCCCAAAAAAAGAGGAAAGCATTATCTATAAAGATGTAGACCTCTTTAAATTGCGTTCAGAACGCAAAAAATGGGAAAAATATCAGGAAAAAAATAAACCATATATCCAAAGCACAAAATAGAATTCACTATCTAAATCTAAATTGAGAGAATTATACATTAATGTATCTGACCAACGTTATACGCCATTAAACATGATTAAGACAGGTCAAAAAAGAAAAGAGAAAACAGGGGAAAAGGCCCAGCGCACAAAACCAAGGAAAACAAGGAGAAATCGGTCGAGAAAAACATACTACTATCATCGTAAGGCTTTTTTTTGTTGAAAGAGCATCAAAGTGATAGTTAAGATGACTGGAATGAAGATACCAATGAATATAAAGATTGTTGCTACAAGATTTAGCAGATTCTCGTCAATCGATGGTACACCTCCAACTGAGGTGAAATAACTGCGTTCTTTGCGAGACCAGACTGCCCAACCATGAGTTTCATTAGCAAAAGCAATTCTGGAAGGCCCCCATGTCTCTTCTCCCAGATTATACCACGATTTTCCGCCATCCTTGGTATAATGGATACCACCATCACCGACAGCCCAACCCTGTAACTCTGTAATAAAGAAAATGTCAAGTAATGCAACCTCATCTTCTGCAAGAAATGGACGGTAAGTGTATTGAAGTCGCCAGTGTTGCCCGCCATCAGTTGTGGCTAGAATCGTATGATCAGAACCCACCACCCAACCTTTGTGCACATCCCAGAAGAAGATCCCATAAAAGTTTTGTAAAACTCCTACATCTTGAATTTCATATGTTTGCCACCCATCTATAGTTCTAACAATCGCACTAAATCCCCCTGTTGCCCAACCATGAGTGTTATTCACCATTGCTAAATAATGAAGGTAGAGGGAAATTTTTGAAACCCAAGTCCAATTTTGATTGTAGATATCAACTCGAAAAAAAGTTCCCATTGTTCCGAGAACCCAGGCCGTATGTTCATCGCTTAAAACTATATCCCATAAATGTGCTCTTTGCAGCCCAAAAGATGGATGCTCATAGAGAAGCTCTTGCAGTACAGTCCATGTTAGACCTCCATTGTACGTAATGAGAACATCATATTCACTTATGGCTACCCCGATAACAGTATTAAAGAAGTCAATAACTGTAATACTAGAGTTAATTCCTGATTGTTGTTCCTTCCAAGATTTCCCCCCGTCTGTAGTAGCCATAATCATTCCGTTTTCACCTGCGATCCAACCATGATATGAATCAACAAAATCAATAGCTTTAACACCTGTTTCAGGATAAGTCTCAGAGCTAATTGGTTGCCACGGATTCTCTGAAAATTCAAGGTATAAAGCAAAGGGCACCTGAAGACTAATCACAATTGAAGAGAGAAATCCCCATACAATAATAATAAGAATGAGAACACCTATAATAATAGTTCGTTTGGCCTTCAAAATTTGAATTAACCCTCCATTCATTAAGATAACCTACATCCTTCTACTGAATCTTTTTAATAAGACGAACTTCCGCAATACTCTTGATGACCATTTTTCCATTTTATACCATTGAACATTCATTCTAGTTCGCTTTAGTCCTTAAAAAGGTAATTATCTAGCTATATGATAAGAAAAAACAAGAGAGAAGGTACATTAAAGCGACATCATCATCAAATGAAAACAAGTTTTAACAACAAACATCAACAGCAACTTTTCGTACACAGAATAATGCATTTCTTTGGTAAGATTTTACGTAATAAGTAGTTCATACATGGTAAAATTATAGATTATACAGGTTTTTGATTTTAGAATGAAGTCATTTTTGAATATAACCAACGTTATGCTCACGAAAGTCTTTATATTTTCTTTATATAGTCTGAATGTCGTTTAACCTTTGATAAATGACATTGTATGTATCGATATGCGTTTTTTCATTGATAAATCGTATGGATAGAACATGCCTGTACTGGATATTTTTGTTATACTTATGATTTTATTAATTCTCTTGACATTAATTTTCGTTATAAAATATTCTATAGAAGCATTATTTAGTTACAACTGGCCAAAAGTTGAAGCAATAGTCGAATCTTCTTAAGTCCCTTTTTAATTGGAATTTTAGATCTATATTAGTTAAAATGTTCTCAAATGTGAAGATAACCAGTTTTAAATGTTCTCAATAGTCAAGAACATAAACCTTATATGTTTTCAAGAAAACTACTCCAGTAGATATTGATAAGTGCTTAAAAGTACTCAAGAGTTGGTTTAAATGACTGAACAAGTAGTTCTTGAAATTAAGAATCTCTATAAATATTATGGAAAACTCCTTGCGGTAAATAATATCAATATTACTGTTGAAACAGGAACTGTTTACGGATTTTTAGGGCCAAATGGAGCGGGAAAAACCACCACCATTAGAATTATTCTCAGTATTCTTAAGCCATCAAGTGGGGAAGTAAAATTATTCGGAATTCCTGTTGATCGATCGAATGTTCAAATTCATGATAGAATTGGATATATTCCCGGTGATGTGGCTTTATATGGACATTTAACTGTCAAACAAATGCTTGATTATTTTACTTCTCTCAGATCAAATCGGCCATCTTCACGAATGGAAGAAATGGTGAAATTATTTGATTTAGATATTACGAAAAACACCAAAACGTTAAGCAGGGGGAATAGGCAAAAAGTAGCTATAGTTCAAGCGTTTATGCATGATCCTGATTTTTATATTTTTGATGAGCCTTCGAGTGGATTAGATCCTTTAATGCAACAGGTTTTATATGATTTAATAACTGAAGAAGTAGAAAACGGAAAAACATTTTTTATTTCTAGTCATTTTCTTGGAGAAATTCAGAAAATTGCTAATATAGTGTCTATAATTCGAGAGGGTGAAATTATTTCAACCATGGATGTTTCAAAACTTGACCAACAGGTAGTACAGAAAGTTCATATTGATTTTAAATCCGAGGTTAATCCCTCATTACTCCAAGATCCCAATATAACGGTATTATCTCAAGATAAAAATGAGCTAATTTCGATAGTAAAGGGCGATTTTCATACGTTTCTTGAAAAAATTTCCAGATTCCCCATAGAAAGATTTTATGCACCGGAACCGTCTCTTGAAGACTATTTTATGCATTTTTATGATCTTAAGAATAGATCTGGGGGAAAATAAATGAAGGTTTTTCTAGATAGCCTCAAACAAGAAAAAGGATTAATGCTTGCTTTTTTATTCTTTTCAACGGTATTTATAGTATTAATGATTATGATTTATCCAGGTGATGAAGCAGCTGTCGAACAGATCACTGGTTTAGAGGATATGGGAGACTGGGAGGCGATTTATGGGATCGTTTATGGAGAGGGAGGTGAATATCGTTTCTGGTTGGCATTGTTTCTATTTAGCTATATTGGAATTTTATATACAGCAATCCCCGCACTCGTGGGTACAAACGTCTTTTCTAAGGATAATGATGATAATACAATCGATTTATTAATGTCCAATCCGATAACTAGGAGAAAAATCTTACTGGAAAAAATTTTAGCTGTTTTATCAATGTCTTTTGGATCGATTGTTTATTTATTCCTTCTTATTTATCTTTTATCCCTTGTAATTGGCCAAAATATTTCCATTGAATTATTATCTGCATCGTGTTTTCAATTATTTACACTGCTTGTTTTTATAGGACTACTCAGTGTCCTATTTGCTGTTTTATTCTTAGATTCTGGTCGTGCAAAACGTTATATTGGTACTATAATTGTAGGATCATTCATAATTGGTCTGATTGTATTATTTTCCGAAGAATTAGAATTCCTGAAATATTTTCAAGTTTTCTATTATTATGATAGTGCCTCTACAATTCTAAAACCTTCTATTGGACAGGTCGTTTGGGATAAGGCTTTTTATCTTCTTATTTTTTCTATCTTAATATTTGGAATGATTCTTGTAATTAATGATCGGAAAGATCTTATTCCTCACTTTTCTCATAAGATTAACGAAAAAAAATCCAAAGAAAAAGGAATTCCATTCCTTTTCTTTTTTGTTAGAAGATTACAACACCGATTCCCGAGTTTTATTGAGCAATTGCAATCAGATAAAGCATTCATTTACCTATTTGCGTTGATCATGACAATTTCAGGTCTTGTTACACCTTCAATGTATCCTGGAGATGAAGCATGGGTTGGTCTATCAAAGACCTACAGTTCAATAGATATCTTAATGAGCGCAATTTTACGAAATCATGGTGTTGCAAACTCATTCATTGGATACATTGCCACTGAAGGCTTCGGAGAGTATTTCCTTTATTCAGGAATAATTTCAATGTTTTTAGGGTCAAAAATAATTATTCGAGATCAGAAATCAAACACTCTAGATTTATTATTTGCACATTCAAAGCCTACCTCTAAAATATTAAAAGAAAGGTTAGCTGCGATAAGTTTAGAAATTTTCACCGTTTTTCTATTGAATTATCTTGCATATATTGTAGGAATCATGTTATATGGAAATGGTTTCAAGTATATTCCTATTTTGGGAATTGGAATCTTCCTTACATTTCTAGTAGTAATTACAATGACCTTTTTAATTGTACTATTGTCTATATTTATAAAAAATCCTGAAAAAGCAGTTACAATTTCAGGAATAACTTATTTTGGCATTCTATTGGTATTTATGCTGGCATATACTATTGATCAAATTAAGTTCCTCTCTACTCTGACCCCTTTTTACTGGATTGATAGAATCAGGATACTTTATGAAGAAACAATTATTTTGGAAGATATTGTTATCATTAGTCTATATTTGTCATTAATTTGTATTATGTATGTTATATGTATTAAGAAAATTAATGAACGTGAATATTTTTAGAAAGTTTATCTCAATTTTCGTTAATCATAGTAACTCTAAGCCTTTTTTCAGATATTGGGTGGGCTTCTATTTTTTTGATAGAATTAACTACACATGGCACCGTTATAACATTTTTAGAAAGTTTAAACCTTGGTGATGCAACAAAGGTGAGAGAGTAAGGAACAAAAAAATTTCATAGAGTATATCAAGTCAGCTGAAGACCACGAATAAAGATTTTCTGATTCTTAGCTTTATCTTTATATAATGCGATTTCCTGCATATTTTAAACTAATTTTTAAAACTTTAAGTTTATTATGCTGTTTTTTATGAAAGGAATTCTATGACTTAGATTGGTGTTTAATGGACTTTAACTAATTCTTTTTTCATTGATTAGAGAAAAAATATAAAATTCTTAATTCTAAGGAAAATATACTTGAAGATTAATAAATAAAAGGGATCAGTCTTTTTGTATATTTCATATAGTTTAGATATTCTTTTCCAAAGGTTTGAATCAACAATTTTTCTTCTAATGTTATTCTTTTATCTAACCACAACATAAGAATTAACAAGATAACAATCGAACAAATCAGACTAGAAAATGAAAAAGAATAACCAAGGAAAAGAAATGATGCTCCAGTATAAATAGGATGACGAATGATGTGATAAGGTCCTTTGGTGATTAGTTTATGATCTGTTTCAATCCCTATTACTATTGAACTTTCTCTACCAAGTATAATCCGACTTATACATAAAATAAGTCCTCCAATTATAATCATTAGGGTACCCAACATCCAAAACATCCAAGTTAACTCTAGAGGGAGCATCATTTTTTGAATTAAGGAATATTCAAGATAAGGAAGAGAAACAATAAATGGAATCATAAAGAGAAGAAGGAACATTGAGAGAGCTTTATAGAGCTCTTTTTTAGCTTTTTTATCTTTTTGACCGTAAACAAGGAATGGTTGAGCAGCCTTATCAACTACAAGAGAGATATTAAATAATATAAGAGTAATCGAGAAGTTTACATGTTTATAAACTTCAGGAAAGAATAAAATCAATATTACATTAATGAAAAAAAGTACTGCAGCTACTGTAAATATTTTTAGCAAAATAAATATTAGTTTATTTGACATAATTGATCTCTAGCCATATGTTTAACACTGAATTTTCTTACAATTTCTTATATCAATGCAGACTTTGGAATATATGATATAATTGCCTCTTTGACACGAGGATAACAATAAGATGATCTTTTATTCTTATAAGATTTTTTCCTATAAGTTCTGTGGTAAAATTTGTTTATTTTTGAAAACTTATTTGTATACAGAGAAATATTTGGATTTCATTACGCGAGTCTTTCTCACCGCAAGTTTGTGTAGCTTCAGTAGTTTTAGGAGCAATCTGCTGGTTTATAACGTATATGAAGCTTAGTGGAAATATCAGATAATTCTATGTAATTATCAAAATGATAATTGTCAATATTTATTAGTAATGTTTGATCATATAACCAACGTTTAATATAAAATTGACGTATTTATTTCTAGAACTCATCTTGCCAGATAATAGCGGTTGTTCACACTACTTAGTGTTGCTGCATGGTTTTTTTTCACTACTAACTATTATTACTCGTGTATCCTTGCTTTTGCCATTCACGGATAATACGGAAATGTTAAACTCCAAAGCTACTCCACAGTTCCCAAATGATACGGATCAGATTACTCTGAAAGTCAATGAATTCTTTTGCCTTCAAGTGGATACCGAGATTCTCATGAAGGTCATTTGAAGTTTTGATAATGATCAATGATTCTTTCCTGTCTAACTGGCTATCAACAAGAATTGTATCTGGTCTAATTGCAAAAACAGGCATGATATGGCGTGTTATTTTCTGGAAAATTGTTGCTGCTGGAGATTGACTTGAGGAAAACTCCTTTGCAAGATTTGAAAATAAATCCAAGTTTACTATGCACACATCGGTGATAAGATCTTTTAACGAACCAAATTCTGGATGGTGCAACAATATTTTATTTTCCTCCGTGGTGATGATTACTTTAACGTCCACTCCTCTCTCGATAGCAGCAATAAAGGCCGGTACGTGTCGAATGAGACACTTTACAGAAAAAATGACGAAAATTTCTTCCAGTGCGTTATCTACGATCTCATTGATAAACAGAGTAAGGGCTTGGCTCCCTCGGATTGTCCTTATTTCCTGGCCTGACGTTTCTTGATACCTATCTGACTGGTAGAGTGATTTCAAGGTGACTTCACTAGTCGTTACGGCGCGAGTAAAAGGATCTGAGAGAATCTTTATTGCTTGCTGGACTGGAATAACACGGTATAATTTGCGTTTTTTTCCAACAATCTGGCTCGAGATGAGGTTTTTCCTTTCTAAAAGATCCATGATGTGGTATATTTTGCTTTGAGGAACTTTTGACCGTTCAACTAATGTTGATGGATCAGCGGTTTCAAGTTTAACAAGTTCAACAAATACTTGAGCTTCCCATTTTGTTAGACCGAGTATTTGAAGGTCTTTTATCAATTGGTCGCCTACCATAGTCAGCTCTCCAAGAGATAACAATCTTAATAAAACTTACTACTCAGGTAGTAATTAAAAAGAAATCGTTGTGGTTAGCATGGCATTTGATATACAAATAGATGGATTAGTTAAAACATTCGGTGATGTGATCGCTGTTAATGATCTCGATCTCCAGATCAAGCGTAGCGAAGTTTTCTGTCTTGTTGGTCCCAATGCGGCCGGAAAAACAACAACCATAAGGTTATTACTAGGTATTCTGAAAGC
>JBHLMN010000028.1:0-62941 GCA_048938105.1 Promethearchaeota archaeon | reverse complement strand
AATAACCTCAAAAATACCAAGAGGGAAACAAGAAATGTAATATATCCAATGTTAATCCACGGGGTTATTAATGGAATATCAATAGTTCCTGTAATTTTAATTGAAGGAACCGAGCTCGCTACGCTTTATGAGATTTTTTATTATACCGTGATAATTGGAATCGGATCAATTTATCTATTGTATCTTTTTTGGTGTATTCTAAAAGATTCTAAAGCTTTTAAAATTAAGAATATTGGATTTAAAGAAGTTATTATCAATAGAGGTTTTGCTGGGTATCTAATAATATCATCAGGATTATTATTGTTACATACAATTAGTTCAGTTTTCTTTCAGGTAATATCTGTTCTGATTATTACTCCAATTACACTTATCTTTTTATTGATAATTACAAGAAAGACTGAATTCCGACGACGGGAATCATTAGAATCTCAAATGAGTCAAGAAACGTCTCTCATCTCATAAATAAGTAGAGATGATGAATTTTAGTTATTTTATTAAAAAAAAGAAGGGAGGAGGAGATTACTCCTGATGAACTTTGTCTAATTCTTCATCGGGTACATCAAAAACAACGTTATGTGGAGGTAGAGATTCTTTATAGAAGAACTCAGGTAATCTATCGTCTTTGGCTGTAAAACCAGCTCGTTTATTGAATTCTCGTTCAATTCGAATTATGTCAGCCCCATATTTACCAACATCAATCTCTGTACCTAAGAAACCGTTGATCGATTCGACCATACCATTAAGTCCAGATTCAATGTCGAGAATAGCAAAAGCAATAAAGAGGCAATATCCAGTTGAATCAATGTAAGCTGTTGTGGTTTGGAAAGCTCGTGATAATTCGGCTTTTTTCACGTCCATTCGGTCAGGTTTACCACCAACTTGCAAGATTTCAGGTGCTATTGTATATCCTTGGGTGTGGTCACCTCCTTGAGGACCAGTTGCATATGTCACACCGATACCTTTAATAGGTCGTGGATCATACGCGGGCAAGCTTTGACCTTTAACTTGAGCTACGTGAGTAACGCCTTTGTATTTACCCATAGCTACGGCACCATTACCGATAACTTTACCGATTTCTTCACTTGTGGCAACTTTCTTCAAGAAATTTACTGCCCCAGGGCCATCTCCAAATTCAAGCTCACCACCTTCCATAGCAACAGCGATGGTGTTCCCCATTTCTATAGTATCAAGCCCGAGATCATTACATACACGATTGAGTTCAGCAACATAATGAAGATCGCTGATTTCACAATTAGTTCCTAGGGCCCAAGCACTTTCATATTCAAGTGGTGCAACTTGATGTGCGCCTGTTTCTTCATAAGGAACAATGTTACTACATCTCATTATACATCCTGGGTGACATGCATGATTGTAAGCTGCTGTTGAATTCGGGAATTTAGCTTTCACTCTATCAACTAATTCGTGAACAGCTTCACCACTGATTTTTGCTGCACCCTCAAAACGGCCTGCAGTCCAATTGCGTGTAGGAAGAGCCCCAGCTTCATTGATAATGTTTTGGAGAATATTAGTTCCGTAATTCTTTAACCCACCGTAAGCCTTCCCGTCTTTTTCAATTACTCCTGTTACCGCATGTTCATTTAGTGCCTCACGTAATTTTCTTCGACCAGTATCAAACAACTCCTGATCAACTGGTTTGGGACGTTCCGTACCTGTATCATCAGATATGATTGCAATGACTCTCTTACTTCCAAGGACTGCACCTAATCCCCCCCGACCTGCAAAACGTCCAGGATCACTATTTTCAGTGTTGTTACCAAAAATCCCTGCACCAGTCAGTTGTTTCTGTCCTGCAATCCCGCAGCCAATAATACCAGGTTTGTTAGGATATTTTTCCCAGATTTTAGCAATTAATTCGTATAAACCCATACCATGAAACTCATTAGCTTCAACGATTTCACATTTATCTTTTGTCAGGACAATATTGTACCAATTATCGCCTGAGGCTTGCCCTTCAACTATCAGGGCTTTTATGCCTAAACATCCAAGTTTTTGAGCAGATAATCCACCTGCATTGGCTTCTTTAATCCCATTTGTTAGAGGAGATTTACCACCAACACTCAATCGACCTGATGATGGCGCATTCGTACCTGCGAGAATGCCTGGGGCTACAATAAGCTTATTTTCGGGCCCAAGTGGGTTAACCTTCGGATCTACTTCGTCAAAAACGATGTTACTCGTAAGCGCTCTTCCTCCGAGGGTTTTGTACTTCTCTGGAACATCTTCAAAAGAATGTTCCAAAGTACTCATATTTACTCTTAGGATTTTGCTCATTTTTAATCTACACCATTTGCACTCTCCATTGATAGCCTAACCGCCATCACGGAAGATGTCAGAAATCTGGTACTTAGTTCAATAAAAGCTTTGCGAATGATTGGATAATTTTTTTTTTATCAACAAATATCAAATAACCAGAATCTATCATAAGATTCATTAAGAACCTTAATGTCATCAGAACTTGAGAAGTAACATACTTTTGTAACTGTCAAATAAGCCCAAGGAGCTCAGCTTTAACATGGAAGATGATATTTCGTACCTCCTTAGAATGCCGTCCGAGGAAATTCTGAAGGTTGTATTACAGGAAGCATTAAAGGATTTAACGATTACAACAGAAGAACAAGCACTAATAGCTGGAATAGAACATGATTTATCAATACATTCGGAAAAAATACCGAAATTGGGTTCTAAAACTCAACCTTTTTCTAAAAATGAAATCCAAATCTTACTAATAAAACAAAGGAGAATTCTTAAAGAAATAGTATCCAATACATATAAGCGAGCGAAAATAGATGGCACAATAAGTAAAGATGAGATGAATATTTATCGTGCACTTCTCCACAAAGTTGATGAAATTACAGCAAAAAAGATCAGTATGTTTATGAATTTAGATATTTTATCTACTAAACCTCACCTTTTAATTCTACATGATATTATTGGTCAAAAATTCTCAAGTATTGCAGCAACCATAATAATGGACATTTTCTCTGAGAAAGTAAAGAAACATGAGCAGAATATTGGACACATTCAAGAAATTATTGAAGAATTTTCTTCTGATACAACAAATAGAGAGTTTATTTCACGATTTCGAGGAGTATTATCAAAATTAATAAACTTTCCGATGGAAAATCCTAAAGATTTATTGATTGGCATGGATCAGATTCTAAATCAAATATAATCGAAAAAGCAATTAGGTATATGTACCAACACCACCACCAACAGGTGGGAAAATAGCTACTACATCATTCTGTTTTAGTATAGTACGTATTTCACCTGGATTCCCATTTATCATTATAATTTTCGCTTGATCTTCAGTAATCTTTAATTTTTTTAGCAAAGTAGCTATATTAGCAGCTTCATCTAGAGAGACTGGAAAACTTTCTCCGAGCTTAACATTAGTAGGTCCGAATCTCCTTAATGTTGCAAAGAGTTTTACTTTCACTATCATTGTTGAAAGTCTTCCATTCAGAAGTATTCACTTTCTTGGGTTGGTTTTTTTGTGATAAATCCATGGCCTTTCAGATGTTGTCCACCACATAAAAGATACATGCCTTTTGAAAATAATCCAATCCGTGCTCCTTTTGGGATTAAAGTAGATGTAGTGGCAACTTTACCATTACAGAAAATCTCTCCACAATCGTCTAAACTAATGTTTAACCTCTCTAGCAATTGAGATAAAGGTTCATTCTTAACATATGGAAGGCGTAGTATGGTATCAACTGCTAATGAAGCCTTTGGGTCAATTTTTTTCTTTAATGAACCATATAAATGAATCTCAATCATATAATGATACAACTCAACGGAAAATTAGTTCAAATGAAGGCTAATCTATCATTCTAAGAAATAATTCTTATAATTAATGGTACTTTATCCATCAGTAAATTAATTACTATGGAATTATTTTAATGAAGAATTTCAAGTGCTTATGATAACAAAATTAATCTTCTTCTGGCTCTTCAATGTCCTCTAAAGATGGAAATTCGAATAGATCTGGCTCAAGATCCATCAGACTGATCTCAAATTTATCAATGAAAAGATCTATTATAGCTTGACGAATGATATCTTCTCGTGAAGAATAATAGCCACGTTCAATAAGTAGGTCCATATATTCTACTATGCTATTAGCTATGTTTGCTGATAAAATAACTGTCTTAGGTTCAAGTTCATCTGTTTCCAAAATAGGAACCTCATTTTCTCGTATGTTGTGTCAATTTTATCCAATGAGAAAAAAAATAATAGTCTAGTAATTACGGTAATCCAATACATAATATAAACTTTTCTCGAGATTACATCATTATATTACGTGAAAATAGTGAAGAAAATAACATAATTATTGTTTCAAGACATCTAAATTTCTCTTCATACCATAAATATCAAGAATACAATTTGATTAAAGTAAATTCTCCTCCATATGCTTTAATAATCTGACCAAATGAATTTAGAAGTTGGTAACCAAGTAAAGCTTCATATCCAAGCGGGGAAATTGAAAACTTTTCATCTGATCCAACTTCGATTTGTTTTAGAATATCAAGAAGGATTTTTCCAAAGATTTCTTTTTCAGATAAAGATAATTCAATTGATTCATTTTTTCCACCTTTTATAAACCAAAACTTACCTGTTACCTTTGTATCCTCCTTCGAAATTTCACTTGGTGGGATTTCAGATATTAATGTCTTTAAACTATCTAATGTAAACATGTTATCACGATCTCTAGAGACATCAACTGGAGTTGCAATAGTACTCGACACTTCGGTCTCTCCTGCGAGAGGAGCAACCACTACTTCTTCTTCTAGAAGAGTAGTACAATGACGTAATAACGAAGTAGCAGAAATAGATATTTCTTCTAAAGCTTTGAGAATTCCTGCTATTTCGGGATTGGTTATGAGAGAACTTAATCTTGCATAAGCTTGAGTGGCAAGGCTTTCATGTTTTCGAATCTCATCTAGCATTTCCGAATAGTTCTGAGTGGTTTCAAGTTCTTTTAGCCGTTCCAGCATCAAATTTCACATTCCTGCTAATATTGGTTATATTCTTTTCTAGTTTTTCCATTCTTTACTCGATCTACCTATTAACCCGTTAATGCTTAAGACAAGGCGGAACTTTCACCTGCATGGTTAGTAGATAGTTCTTCATTGGATAATCATCCTAGACCTAGACGTTCTATGTAAGCTTTTCATTATATCAACCAATAAAAAACTATGTCTATTGAATATGATATAAAATAATTTTGAAATCAGCTCTATTTGAGATTGAGAAAGAGAAAAGGACTGAAACTCTTTGCATCCAGAAAAAATGCCTTTTGATACTAATCTTCTTGATAAAATTCCAGCAGGAATCGTAATTCTTGATAGATTTAATAAAAATAAGCCAGTTTTTGCAAATAAAAAGGTTAAAGAAGACCTACACCTGAATGAGGAGCAAGAATTAAGTAAAGAACACTTTTTAGCGTTCCTCGATCCTTCAGTCCGACAAAAATTCATAGACATTTCAAATTCAGATTTAATACCTGAAATTAGCGAATGGAAAAGCACAACACTAGCTGGAAAACCAACATGGATGCAATTACGAATTTCACCATTAGATGACAACTACTATATTGTCATTATTAGAAATATTGGCAAGATTAAAGAAATTTTGGACAAAGTATCTACAACTGAGGCACAATATCAGGCATTGGTTGAAAATGATCCAAATTTCCTATTTATTCTTAAGAATGGGATCTTAGAGTACTATAACCATGCGTTTATTGAAAAGCTAGGCTACACATTTGAGGAAATTGAGAAATATAGTCATATGCCTACTTTTTTTGTAGCTCCAGAACATCGAGAAAAGATTGCCCGATTTTTACTTCAGAGTAAAAGAAATTTGATTACAGGAAAGATTCCCAAAGAAAAATACACTTATAACCGATATCAACAGCCTGATGAGAATACTGAATTTGAACTCTTATGCAAAGATGGTTCTCGTATACCTATTCATGCTATTGTAAGAAGGGTGTATTCCGAAAAAGATGTGATTGTACAAGGTGTCCTAATTGACCTATCTGCAATTAAAGAGCTTCAGGATATGAAACTTGACTTCCTAACAATGACCCAACACCAACTTCGGACACCAATAGTTAATCTAAAAGGCTATCTAGACTATTATAAAAAACAGATTAATAAAGGAATCAGTTTAGAGGATAAACAAGCATTAGAATCAAAGTTAATAGGAGTTTTTAGCCGAAACATTGATCAAATGGAATCATTGACAAAAGATCTAAATGATGTCGCCTTGATTCGTCGTGGAAAATTAAAGTGCAATCTTCGTGGTGAAAACTTCAATCCAATCATTCAGCAGGTTATTGAAGACCTTGAATTTTTATTACGAAAATATCGTGTTGATCTTATTGTACAATACCCATCCACACCATACATAGTTAATCTTGATAGAAATCGCATTTCACAAGCAATTAGAAATGTTTTGGAAAATGCAATAAGGTTTACTGGCCATGGGGTTGTAGAAATAAATATTTCTGTTACAAATGAAGGTCAAAACCTCAAATTCACTGTGAAAGACAGTGGAGTAGGTATTGAGTCTTCTAATCTTGAAAATGTAGGAAAACCATTTAGAACATTTCATCCCTCAGCAAGTCGTTTAGGATTAGGCCTCTATCTTACTAAAGAGATTATTACAGCCCATGACGGGTCATTAGAAATCACTTCCTCAGGTTACAATCAAGGAACTACTGTTTCAATCACGTTACCTCTCCTTGTTTCTCCAGAAGATGACATAACATCTTCTAAAGCAATAGAAGACAGTTCTCTTAATGAGATCATAAAAATCGCTACAACATCAGAGAATATCCTAAAACGAATGGATGCATTACACCACTTGGGAAATGGGACTTACAGCGATCTTGAGCTTGATAAAGTGATCTCAGCATTAGAGAAAATTATTTTATATGATAACGACCGTATAATCAGAAATCTTGCTGGACAATTCTATTCAGAAAAGGTTGAAGTAAAGAAGAACGCGAGTACTGATGTATTCTAGTTTATTTTCTCACCACTTGGAAGATAATATTCCTATATCGATAATCCCTGCTTTACCAAATCGTAAGCAATTAATTATGGTAAACGAAACATTAGAATCTTTATTTTATGGCAATGATTCAACCCATCAACAGTTGTTCTTAAATTTAATTAAAAAAGCAAGAGAAAAAAAATATCATGAAATTTTCAATGAAATTCAAATAGATGAAAATAAGTTATTTTGGCGATTCAAGAAAATAAGTTTTATCTATCTCCAAGAGATCCCAATTCATAAAATATTTATCCAAAAAAAGCACTTATATATTTTGCAATCTATTCGAAATGAACTTATTTCAGATTCTACTGATTGGGTCTGTTTAATTGATCAAAAATCCATTTATATGTTTTCACTTTCCAATAATCATCTCTTAATTTGGTCATCCATTATTCCTGGTTTAGAAGAGTTATTCTTGGCTTCATTGTTATTAGATAACACAAGATTAACAACTCTAGGTGATGCTTTAAGATGGGATCTTATTGATCAAGTGAAAACGCAATTAATAAGCTTCTTAAAACGATATATCATGAAACATCTGCTTAAAGAAATAAAAGAAAAATCAGTTATTCAACGTTTCATTTTATTGACAAATATGTTTTCAACTATCCAAAAATGCATTCTGGAGATAATTAACAATCACTTAATCTCTATTTCCATTAATGAAATTGATGATTTTGATCTAGTATCCAAACAGATCAATAATATTAGCTATTCAATGCTAATTTCTAAATTAGAAAATATTCCAACTTTTGATTCATTAATAGAACATTTTTATAATCCTCTACACAGTTTTACCCAAACAGATAATTGTTGGTTCTTGGATCTCCACCTTATTAATTTCATTGAGATTCCTCCACAAATTTACAGTGAGATTAAAAATCAAAATATTGGAGGATTTTTCACCCCAATCGAGCTTGCTGAGACGATTGTTGCTTACTCATTCGTAAATCAACAGAACTTGAACAGATCAATAACTGACATAAAAATATATGATCCTGCAGCAGGAACTGGAATTCTCTTGGTGTTTGCATTAGAATGGATTTTGAACTCTATGATGTCACATGTATCATCAGGGAATTCTTTTATCGGTTTGAGAAGGAAGATTCTCAATTCTGGAATTTATGGTAATGATATTGACCAAAATTGCATTCAAATTAGCAATATTTTTTTTGATTTATTCTGTATGAAGGGACTCAAGAAGATTGATATCACTAAGAACTTAGTGCAAAGAGATTTCATTGAATTCTTTATTTCTCAATCCAAAAGTGATCAATCTTTGCCTAAATATGATGTAATTCTTTCAAATCCTCCATATCTTGCTTTCCATAGTCGTTTCACTAAAAAGTCATCTTTAAAGAATAAATTAACAACCCTTCAACAATTAATACCTATATTTAGTGGAAAACGGGATAATACCTACTTATTATTCTTAGGTATTTGCTTACAGTATTTCCTGACTTCAAACGGTGTTTTGAGTTTTGTTATTGATCATTCTTTCCTAGATTTGCCTTCATATGGGAAGATTCGACACTTTATTCTAACGAATTACAATTTATACTATGTTCTGGCAAACTATAATTACAAAAAAACAGCTGTTGTTGACCTATCCCTCTTAATTTTGAGAAATCGAACAAAAGCTAATCATGAAACAATCTGGCAAGAAACTTTAGTAAGAAAGCCACAAAGAATTTCTCAAAATCATTTTTTATCTCAACCCAATTATATGTTTAGATACCTAAAAGCTCCACTTTTCTTTTCTCGTATTCAAGAAAATTCCAAGCAACTTGGTCAAATAGTATATATTTCATGTGGTTTAGAATATGGTAGTCTCCTTAAAACCCATTTTCTTTCTAATAAATGTAAGAAGAATTTTTATCCCGTTATTGATGGCTCAAATGGTTTACAACAATCCTATATCCTCTTTTGGGTTCCAGGATTATTAAATTCTTATGTGCGATTTGATAAAAACTTTGAAAAACAACTTCAAGACAGTAATCAAGATATCTCAAGAGAAAAAAAGAAAGTCATAATGATATCAGGAAACTCCGATCGTTTTATCAGCCCTAAAATTATTCTAAGGCAGACTGCGACTAAGTTTATTGCAACTCTTGATGACCAGAAATTTTTCACCCTTAGAAATACTCATTTGATTTACCGTCCAATACAACCATACTCTCTCCTATTTATCCTTGGAATAATGAATTCATCGCTAGGAAATTGGATTGGCGAATATTTAAATATCATTCGTAAACCAAAAAGGAAATCCAGTCGTTATCCTCAGATAAGATTAAATGATTTGAAAACGTTTCCAATAGTAGATATTGATAGAATAGAAGATAGATCAATTATTTCTCAACTTGAAACAACTGTAAAAGAATGTTTAAAAACAGGAAATAAGATTACATTGGCTTTAACTGAGCTCTGGAATATTTTTCAGGATTCAGGAGATTCATTCAGCTCTCAACGTCAATTTCTAAGATTATGTTTAAGTAATGAAATTTTAAAACACTATTCATTGAAGGAACAATTAAAAAGGCCAAAATATTGGAATATAGTTATACAAAAAGAGCTTTCAAGATTGTTAAACCAGAAAAAAGTTGTTGATTGCCTTGTTTTCAGGTTATACGGTATAAATAAAGAAGACCAGCAATGTATAAAAGAATTAAGAAATACAATTGTTTAAATAAAGAGGATTCATTTTTGTCTTATCTTTCTCTATTTTCTCCTTCTTTTTCGTCTTCTTTTAGATTTCTTTCTAGGTTTCTTGGTAGACTTTTCTTTCTGTTCTTTCTTTTGGGTAGTAATTTCTGGGAAATCTTTTGAAATCTCTTTTAAGACTTCTTCTCGTGAAATATCATGAAGAATTGATTCTTCTTGAGGGAGTTCTTCTTCACCATTAAATTCTTCTCGAATATCTTGTGTTGCTTGTCGTAGAACTGCTTTTATTTCGGTGACATCAGGAGGTTCATGAAATAGTGACTCCATCTTAGATGTTTCGACAGTTTCTAATTCATCATCTTTCCTAAAAAGAGCAAGATCTTGAATTCGCTCCTGAGCTCGTCTCATTTCTTCGCGAAGTGCCGCAGCATCAACAGTTTCCTCAAGTTGTTTATCAGTGAGACTAGCACTAGTTCTTATGATTCTTAAACTTTCCATTGGAATTTTTAATCCTGAGCTTGCTACCAAAGCATCCAAAACTGGTGTGAAATCATCGAAGATACTTGTATCTATAACTTCCTTTTGTATTTCCTCGTTAAAGACCTCAGCGAATCTAAAAGCTAATAAATCAGTTAACTCATCAATAGGATCACTTTGTTCACTGTCACATATGACTGCGACTGTAATATCTGCTATTCGTCTTATGTGAATGGTCAGATCATCGGTTGAGAACTTCTCAATCAATCTACCAGTAACTTCAGACATAAGATCCAATATCCCAGTTAATAATCCGCTAAAGATCGTATCGGGAAACTCCAATCCTGAATAAGAGCGACTTAGAAGACAAGTTCCACCTTCACTGATAAACCACACATAATGAACAAAAGGTGCCTCTTCTCCAATTTCATAGGTTGATATAGTTGACATTCTTACTGCTTGTGTGAAATCTTCTTCTAGAATCTCATCTCGATCTTTTTCTGCAGCTAAAGTAACTGCTTTCGTGGCAAGTTCTCGAGCTCGTCGTGTTACTAATTTATTTAGTGCATCAACACTCTCCTTTGATACACGAGGAATACCCGTTTTTTTCAAAAGGTGCCAACATTCTTTATAATCGAAGCCTAACTGGACATCTCGTTTTTGTTTTTTCGACATTACGATTAGTTTCTCCAATGATGATCTTATGGTCAATCCTTTGAGAGAAGTTGTTTTAACCTGAGTTCTTATATTGAATTAAAATCAGAATTTTGACTTTGAAAGATTATTACCTTATAATGACTAAAAAAGTTAGTGTATTTAAATCACAAAGTTATGAAATTTGTTTTGTTATTTATCATCATCTCTCTGGGATTCCAACAAAGATTCTTTTAAGAATTCTGGAATGATAAAAGGACTATCAGTAGATTAAAAGAATTGCGTTAAAAATTGTTTTTTATTAAAAGAAAAGAAGATGTGAATATAAAAATCATTATACTAACGCATGAAGTTCAGGTATTTATTAATAAAACAACATTAAGAATTATTATTGTAAAAATAGAGATTTATAATCAATATAAAACGATTCAAAGTGATAAATACTGATTTGATATATAATTTAAAGAAAAAATACTTTTTGCGATATTAGAGATTTTTTACCGACAAAAATAGGTAAAAAACCAATAGAGGACTTATTTCTTTTGTCGCCTTTGAAAAGTTGATTGGAGGGGTACCCTCTGCGTAATACGATTTGTAAACTTTTTTAAGGATAAATGCTTTTGATTTGTAACACTACTGGGAAAGTCATGGTTGGCTGGAAATGGAATTAGAGTTGGATAACTTAGTAAGAGATTTTTTACGGTTCAGACAATTTGACTTTGATTCAAATGTCACAATAAGGGCTAAGAATGATAAAGAAGTTCAATTTTCTTATTTAGTTCATCAATCAAAAGATAAAAATGTTGACATAGGCGGAAAAATTGGGGTAATTGTTAAAGATTGGGCTAGATCGTGCGGGTACAATGTCATATTGGAAGCTGAAAGGCTACAAACAAGTACACCTGGTTTAGCAAAAGTAATGGTATGTGCGAATCAATTCTCAGCTACAGCTCGGGAACTTGCTGAGAAGCTTGGAATATTAACTCTTACAAATGGTGAGTTAGTTTCAATTAAAAAGATGTACATGCAACAACCTTCCTTTGATCCGTGATAAAAGCTCTATGCTGAAAAATGAAATTACTTATCTTTATCATGCTTTCAATTGTATCTTCTATTTATTGAAAGTCTCAATTATGACACTCCGTCCTTTATATGGGACAATTACTAAAAATGGTTTTAAATTTTCATTGTGGCAGGTTAACAAAGGTTCGATTTCTGATAAAGTGCACTCTGGAGTGTTATTCTCCTCAGAGAGATGAGAAAGGACTGCAATTTGAGGCATTGTTGCAGATATAAATTCACCAGCACTCCAATTCGAAAGGTGCCCCTTAGGACTTAATAATCGTTGTTTTAAAAAATTTGGATAAGAACTTTGTAGAAGAAGATCGAAGGAATGGTTAGCTTCAATTATTAAGACTTTCACATTCCTAAAACCATCTACTAAGAAAGGTGTGGTTCTACCGCAATCATTAAGATAACCTACAAGAGGAATATTATCACATGATTTAACAATAAATGCAATAGGATCAACAGCATCATGTTGAATTTCGTAAGGGGTGATAACTGATTCAGTCCCAGGTCGAAATTCCTCCCCTACCTCGATAAACTCCGCATCAAAATTCCCAATTTTCTTTCGTATTCTCTGATACGTATCAAATGTTACCCAGAACTTTAGATTAAACTTTTTAGATAAGGTTTTAACGCCAGTAATATGATCCTGATGTTCATGAGTAAGAATAACTCCTGTTAGATCAGTGATCTTCTCTCCAATTTCACTCAGTGTTTTATTAATTCTTCGTGCACTGATTCCAGCATCAATTAAGAATCTATCAGTACCTACGCGCACAAAGGTTGCGTTTCCTTTACTAGATGAAGCTAAAACACACACCTTAAGCACAGGTAGCCATCCTTCCTTAATTCAATTACATTAGTGGAACATTTCTAAATTTAATAAGTCATCTACCACTTCATTTGATCTGAAATAATTCCTTTGCATTTTCTGAAAAAATCATTAACTTCTCTTCTTTGGTTAAAATTGGATTATTCTCAATCAAATATCGTGAATGTTCCATGGATGTTCCCATAACAATTGGTGTGTCAGTACCGAATAATACTTTTTCAAATCCACATGTTTCACGAATTATTTTTACAACTGAGGGATCCTCCAAATGGTAAGGGACTGCAGATGTATCAAGATAAATATTAGTGTTTTTTTTGGTCAATTTAAGAACTTCATTCAACCATGAGTCATCATCTGTTTTCCCATAACCACCAAGATGAGCGAAGATTATCTTATTCTTTGAAAATTTCTTAATAATTTTAGTCCAGAACTTTGGGTGACCTTTTTTAACACATCGTAAGGTGTGAATCTCCCAAGGCCCTGGATCCTTCCCAAGGTGGATTAATATCGGTAAATCTAAACGATAACTAAATTTAAAAATGATTTTTAGATTCTTATTCTTCTTAGGATCGAAAAATTGTAATGTTGGAATTAATTTTATTCCCTTTAGGTTCAGATCTGATATTTCCTGAAGTTTTACCTTTATGTATTTACTATCTTTTGATGGGTTTACAGAGCCAAATCCAATAAATCGAGTAGGGTATTGTTGAACTATATTTGCTACTCGCTCGTTTGGAGTATTTCCTATACGTAGAATCGTTTTCATTGTATTAAGAAGCTGATAAGGGTCTATAAAGAGTGAATAAGATAAAAAATCATAAATAATTTCGTCCCTAAGGTTTAAATCTGTATCCAAAACATTCGGGTCTAGATCTAGAGCCAATAGTACCGCTTTAGTGACTTTTGCTTTCTCCATTTCTTTTATAAGAGATTCACCAGAAGTTAACGATTGGATAGGGTGAACATGTGAGTCAATAACCTCTTTGAAGGTGGAATCAACTAAATTCATTTGTTATTCATCAAAATGGTGAAATGTTATTATTCCTTTTTTTAATAGTATCTTAATTCAGCACAGAAAAGAAATTTATCAGCTCAAATGATTGAAATCAAATGGAATTGAAAAATGCCTAGACTAAGAGATCCCTCTGAACGTGCATCAGTTAAACTCAGACGACTCCTTTTTCGAAACTCCAAAGTAACGGAAGAAATAGCAGAAAAAAATGAGACGAGAAAAAAACACAAGTTCCTTGTAATGAAAATGAGTTGGGATCAAGCACTAGATGTAATGAAACGCCTAGAAAAAGAAATGAAAGAAGAAAACGGAGTTATTCTAAAAAAAGTCAGAATAAGAGAACTTCAACTAGATAAAGACGCAGAAATGTTCGTTCGGTGTTACAACAGAGCCTTTATTACTGCACCTGATCCTTATCGTTCTTTAACATTGCAGGATGTCCAACATTTTAAAGAATCGACATTTGTAGCTGAACTATATGGCCAGATAGTCGGTTTTATATTTCTGGTTATAGAACCGTTGATAAAACAAGGAATACACCTTGATAGACAGGGTGTTATTGCTGGGATAGGAGTAGACCCTCGTTATCGACGTAAAGGAATCGCATTTCTTTTAGCAGCAAGAGCTGCGAAATATTTTGAAGAGAACAATGTTATGGAACTAATTTGCGAAGTCTACCATGAAAATAAGGTATCATACAATTTTATTCGTAATTTTGGTTTTTCTCAGACTGGTATTATATTTCTCTAATCTGATATAATTTCTTGATTAAGAATCAGAGAAAAATCCATTAAAATAAGTCATTAAGAGGTTTTTATTTAATCGAATTATTATGGTAATAAAAGATAAATATTTTCGGAACCCTTATATATTATATACTCAATTATAATAGTGAGAGGAGTTTCCAATAAGACAATTCGACATAAGCAAAGCTTCAAGGTCTAAACAAATAATACTTAGAGATAATGGAGTTATAAAATAGTGATTGAGTAGGGTAAACCGTAATAGTACCCTTTATGATATGTATAACACACGCAATATTAAGGATGATACAAGGATAATGTTAGTAAAATACAGATAGAATCTAGAGAGGTTGATTTTCATGAATGTAATCAAAAATACTAAAGATTTATCTGAGAAAACAAGCCTCCGTATTCTAGTGGTTGATGATGAAAAAGATGCTGTAGAACTACTTGAGTTGATTCTTAAAAGAGAAAATTATTTGATTAATAAAGCCTATACGGTTAAAGATGCAATAAAAATCTTAGAGTCAGGAAACCCATTACCTGATATAATTTTATTAGATATTAAGATGCCAGGGAAAGACGGTTTCACATTTTGTCAAGAACTTAAGAATAATAACAAGTATAAAGACATTCCTGTTATTATTTTGTCAGCGTTAACTTTCCCAGATGATATTAGAAGAGGTTATGAAAGTGGAGCGAGAGATTATATTTTGAAGCCATGGAATAATCAAGATCTAGTAAAACGGATCGAATATCAACTAAATGTAGCTAAATCTATTTAAAAAGCTCCACGATTTTTTCAAAAACCTTTTTTTGATTTGAACGGTTCAATTCCCATATTTGGACACTAGATTTATGTTTAATGGAAGTTAGAAATATATTTTCATAGTAGGGAATCGTAGCTAGTATTCTGGATTGATTATCAAGTGCGTATTCCACGGCTTCTCTAAATTGGGGGGAGAAAAGCTCCATTTTGCCGAGCTCATCAATAATTACTAATTCAGCTTGTTGATACAATAAAGGAACAGCAATATCATTTAAATCTGTAACATCAACTGAATATTTTCCTACTCGAAAGTTAGATTTGAATTCAGTATCAATTAAGCGTGCAAGAACACCTTGTTGTCCATCTAGTGTATGAATGTCGAATCCTATCCTCCGTCCCTTTTGACGACATTCGCTTGTGTAAAAGCCTGTAATATGCCAATTAGGCCTTAATCTTTTGATTTCTGTTACTATTTTTTTAATTAATGTTGTTTTTCCAATTCCAGGCCTCCCAGTTATAAGTATATGTTTGTACTTTGACTCACTGGGCAATATTGATTACCTAGTCCAGTATTTGTTCAATATATCATAGAAGCAATCTAATTTTCTTTGGACTTTCTCAGAAATGATTTCAACTTTCTTCCAGCTTTCTAGATAGTTTTTAAGTACAGTGAAAAATTCATCTAAAAATTGAGAATAGTCATTGCCTCGTGTTGCGAATTCTGGTAAAATTTTGGAGAGTATCTTACAATTCTCAAAGTCTATGAATACCATGGCTTGATTAAAATTCTCATAGAAAGCAATTTGACGATCTTCTAAAACCTGTCCCATGAAATCAGTATCAACATACAACAAGTGTCCTTCATCTGATACTAGCCAATGATTTTGATTATAGTCAAGAAGAATTCGAGCTTTTGCTGCATACCAAATTATTTCCAACAGATCTCTAATTTCGCTAGGTTTGATGAATTGACATACTGGAAAGAAAACGAATTGTTGGAGAATAATTAGAAGATGTTTCGTATTAAGAAAATAGGTAGCTGGATAATGGTCTCGTAATGCCATAAAAAGCTGTTGAATCCGATCCTTAATATAAGCTGCAGGATCAAAAGGAACTGTAGTGGATACAATACTTGGTTTGGTAAAAATTCTAATAGTATAGTATTCATTCTTCAGATTAGATAAGACGGTGACTGCTCGATCTATTCCAAAACCTGGACGATTAACCTCATAAAACTGGAAAACATTACTATGCATGTCAGGATGCCCAAAGAAAGCATTAAGGCATTGAAGAATTTCTGTTTGATCAAAATCTACGTTAAATGGCCAAACCCCATCTTCATGCTTAGAAACTTCCACAGGATAGTTAAACATGTCAGGGTGCATAAGACTTAACCAACAAAAAAAATAATATTGAATTAGCGGAATTAATTCCCATGACTGAACCCAAATACTAGGTCTTTTACAACTCAATGGCCATTTGCTTTTAATTATGGTTTATTACTCTTTATACGTTGAGCTTTAAGAATCTATATGAATTTTATTTTTATGAAACTTCATGAGAATATTTATCAAAACAGCTCTGAAATGAATAACTAGCTTTGAAAATGATGGGAATTTAGACCAAGCTATCATGGTGAGATGCGTTCTGACCTCTAACGCGAATAGGATTATTTATCGTAAAGATTTAGCTGAAATCAAGGATTTAAAACAAATTTTTAGGATAATGAGAAATCAACTTGCTGGAAATTTTGTTGGGACGACTAGAGACGAAAGACTTGCTGAACAGCTAATCTTTCTTTTATTCTGTAAGATTTATGATGAATTAAATGGTTCTCTAGATGAACCAGTTCTTTTCCAATTGAATTACCCCAATATTAAATCTCCAAATACGTTAACAGAAAGAGTGACTTTGTTATTTAATCATCTCAAGAACCAATACAGGTCAATGTTTGATGACCAAGATAGATTACTTGTGGATAAATCATCATTAACTTCAATAGTGGAAAGTATTGAGAGATATAGCATCATTAAAGCGAGTCGTGATGCAATTGGAGATGCATTTGAAGTATTTCTAGGACCGTCTCTTAGAGGAAACAAAGGACAATTCTTTACTCCACGAAACATTGTTCAAACAATGATTGGTATTCTTGATCCTAAGCCAAAGGAGCGATTTATCGATCCTGCTTGTGGAACAGGCGGATTTCTGGTTGTAGGATTAGCTCAACAAACAAAAAAAAATAAAAATGATAGTGTACAAGAACTTTATAACTCGAATTTATTTTTCGGGATAGATAAGGATCGATTTTTAGTAAAAATTACTCAATTATATTTAGCGATACTAGGCTTTCAGAAAAAGGTAATTTTTTGTGAGAATTCTTTGAATCCACCACAAAGCTGGAGTTTTAAAGCATTCGAGGCAATTAAACTGAATAGCTTCGATATAGTGTGCACCAATCCACCATTCGGGGCGAAAATACCCATAAGTTCGAAAGAGACTTTACGTAATTATCACCTAGGTCATAAATGGAAGAAACGATCTGATGGATCTTGGTATGAGAGTAAAACTCTTCAAGATAAACAACCACCTCAAATACTCTTTATTGAACGATGTCTTGAACTCCTAAAACCAGGAGGTCGTTTGGGAATAGTATTACCTGATGGGATCTTTGGAAATCCTTCAGATCGATACATTTTACACTATTTACGCCAACATGTAACAATTCTGGCGTTGATAAGTTGTTCACATTTAGCATTTCTCCCTCACACACATACTAAAACATCACTTTTGTTCATAGAAAAGCGTAAACCGCATAAAGAATATTCTTTTTTTATGGCTATTGCAGAAAACGTTGGACACGATAAAAACGGTAAACCACTTTATTTAATGGATAAAACAGGAGATTTTTTACTGGGTGGAAATGGAAATAAAGTAATTAATGATGATTTCCCCAAAATAGTTGAAAAATATAAAAAATTTAGAACGGGTACTCTACAAGATCAATCACACTTGGGATTCATCTTTTCAAACTCCCAGATTGAGAACCAAATTCTCATCCCAGAGTACTATAATCCAGAGATCACTCAACGATTACATATCATTGATAACGAGGGGAAATATCAACTAGTTAAAATTGGGGACCTAGTAAAAGAAGGAATACTCCAAATAACAAGAGGACATGAAATAGGATCCAAATTTTATGGGACTGGTAGAATTCCATTCGTAAGAACATCAGATCTTATTAATTGGGAAATTAACATTGATCCTAAGAAACAAGTCGCAAGGGAAGTATTTGAGCTATTTAAAGACAAACAGGATATTAGAACAGGAGATATTCTATTAGTGAATGATGGTACGTTCTTAATTGGGAAAACTGCAATGATAACGGAAAAAGATACCCAGATTCTTATTCAAAGCCATTTGAAAAAGATAAGAGTAGTTAAAAAGGAATTTCTGGATGAATTTCTACTATTTTGGGCTTTCAATACCGATATCGTACAAGATCAAATAAAAGCAAAGACTTTCATTCAATCAACCATTTCAACATTAGGTAATAGACTATTGGACTTATATTTACCAATACCACGAGATAAGGAGAAAAAAAATGCTATCTCACAAGAAATTAAAGAAATTATTCATGAAAAAATGGCTTTGAGAGAGAGAATTCGCAGGACATTAGAAATTCTGAATAATTAAAAAATAAGAGGGTACTAAAATGTCGATTCAGACTGTATGTATTATTAAAACAGGAACTATACCAATTGAACAGTTTGAACCAATTACAGTTTGGCCATTCAAAAAATCATTGGGAATTACTGGAGCTTCTTCAGTCACTCTAATTGAAAATGATGCTTCGCCAACTGAAGCATTATTAGTAGATACTGGTTTCGAGAATGAGGAAGATGGATCCGTTTCCAACCTAGAAAAGAATCAGGAAAAGCTTAAGGAGCGTTTACTCACATTAGGATATATTCCTGAAAACATTGAGAATATATTTATTACTCATTGGCACCGAGATCATTTTGGAAATTTAAAACTTTTTTCCAACGCTAAAATTTTTACATCTAGAACAGCTATCAGTCATCACCGTCTTGATACCCGTTTCTCCAATTTAATAGGAGTAGAGGATGGTGATGAAATTATCAAGGGAGTATATGCAATGTCAACTCCAGGTCATACTGCTAATCATTTTTCTCTTCGTTTTATCTATGATGGAAATAATATCGTGGTTGCAGGTGATGCGGTAACATCATTATCTTATTTTTTAGCAAGAAAAACTTGGAATTATAATCCTGATTTTGAATCATCTCAAATAGCAGAATATTCATTTCAAAAAATCGTTAAATATGCCTCAGTAATCATTCCAGGTCATGGTGCCCCATTTTTTAACCCCAAAAAAATAGTCTAAAGGTTCACTTCACAACTTGACAAATCATAATAATCTTTCTTCTTGCGATTTAAGTCTGGAAATGCCACAATTCTGATCTAGAATTTATAATAACCAGTAAACTCATTCCCCTAAGCCACAGATTTAAAATAAAGCTGAATATTATTTCCAGAGGTGCTAGCCAACAGTTCTTAATACTACTTGGGAAATTGGTTCAAACACAAAATAAAGATTAATTCCTGCTAAAATCAGACTTATGAAAAACTCTTGCAATTGAATGAAGTATACCTGTTACAGATGGTTTCTAAAATGGGATTGGACGTAAAAAATGTTAGGACTAATTTTCCAGCGCTTCATCAACTTAAAGATGGAAAACCAATTATTTACGCTGACTCGGCTTGTATGGCACTCAAGCCTCAACAGGTTATCGATGCTCTGATAGCATATTACACTGAATATACTGCATGTGCTGGTCGCAGCCCCCATGCTTTTTCGTTAAAAACGACCCGTCTATATGATGAAGCTCGAAAAGACTTGGCAAGGTTTATCAACGCGAAAAATCCAGCTGAAATTGTTTGGGTACGGAATACAACTGAAGCATTAAACCTAGGTAGCAATTGTCTCTCGATTGAAGGGAATGAAAAGGGAACTATAATCACAACATCTGAAAGTCACAATTCTAATTTAGTGAAATGGGTTCGGTTGCATAATTTGGGAAAGATCGACTTAAAAATCATGGAGATGCCATTAACTGGAAAGTTTAATATCGAAGAATTTACTGAAATTGTGGAGAAGTGTGAGGAGGGGAATTTTCTTGCGAGTTTAAACCATACTAGTAATGTTACTGCCGCCCACATTCCTGAAACTGAGATAGCTCAAATTGTACACGAAAGAGATGGTATATTACAATTAGATGCAGCTCAAAGTTTTCCCCATCGACCGATTGATGTCCAAAAAATGGGGGTAGATCTTTTTGCTGCATCTATGCATAAAGCCTGTGGACCCACAGGCATGGGCTTTCTTTATGGACGATATGATCTTCTAGAAAGAATGGAACCTTTGATTCTGGGTGGGGAGACCGTTTCTGATGTTCATTATCCACATGATATCAACCTTCTTAGTCCTCCAACCAAGTTTGAAGCAGGTCTGCAAAATTATGCAGGAGCAATAGCTTCAGGTGCAACTGTGAAATATTTAGCTTCAGTTGGTATGGATAAAATCCAATCTCATGAGAAACTTCTTAGTCGAACAATGATAATTAATTTGAGAGAGACTTTTGGGAATAAAATACACATTTTAGGCCCAGAAAATCCTGAACAGAGAGCAGCATTAGCGGCTATCGATTTAAAAGATCAATTAAACCCACACGAAGTTGCGATTCTAATGGATGAAATGAAAAATATATTTCTAAGATCAGGATTTCACTGTACGCACGCATTCCACCATCAAAAGCATCTCGACGTGGGTACTCTCCGTCCCAGCTGGTATTTTTATAATACTGTTGAAGAGGTTAATATCTTTGTAGAAACCTTACAAGAAATATTTGATATTATGACTTGAACGACCCATTAAATTTAATGTTCTTACAGTGTTTATAATGTCAATGAAAGATCAAGATAAAACAAATACGTTAATTATAGAACTATTAAAGGATATGAAAGAGGCCACTACAACTGAATTAATTAAAGAGGCCGAGAGTCTTGGAATTGAGGAATGTAGTGATCGGATTCCAGCTGCATTAGCGGAATTAAATTCTCAAGGATTGATCACAAAAATTATTTCACGGGAAAAGAAAGCTTTAATTTGGACTCTCCCAGAAATCTAACACTATCAAAATTGGATACTCCACTTAATACTTAAAAGGGAGGAAAAGAAATATTTCAGATCAAATTTTACATTCTCAACTGAATTAAATGGTATAACTACTGCATTTTACGAGTAATATGAAAAATAGGGATATAAAGTGACTGATCTTTTAGGAACCCCTTTTTCTACGAAGAGTAGTGATACCTGTAATAAGTAGTATGAAAATTATTAACCCAGAGAAACTGTAGGCTGCTGCTTTTGTTGTTGTTTCTGTTCTAGATGATGTAATTGATTCCGTTGATTCAGCTAATATCACAGTTGTCGGTTTTATTGCCGTCACAGTGGTTGGTACTTTTGTAGGTATTGTTGTAGGTACAGTTATTGTCTCTGTTGTTAGCACAGTTGTTGTTTCAATTGGATAAATAGGGAATTTATTTCAAATATGATCTCTAAACTGGCAGAAAAATGTCTGACCATGAAAGAGAAACTTGATGTGGGTACACTACGTCCTAACTGGTAGTTGTATGATACTGTTAAAAAAAGGATAATTTAAGCTCTCCCAGAAATTTATAACTAAATAGCCCAGCCAATTAAGTGCTTATTACCAATATGAACATTTTCTAGGTGCTTCGTAGCAGCTTCATAACATTCTTTAACTTGTCGGAGAGGTGTAACAGGAAGATCCATTAGAAACGAATCGGGATGGAAAACTAAAAGGGAATATGGAATAGATTTATCTAATGAAGCTAAGAATTGAGCAATATTACTGACCTCCTCTTTATCAACGTAACTGGGAACCAATAAAGTCGTTGCAGTTAAAACTGGGTTTTCTTTTCTCTCATGATAGAATTTATTAAAGCATATCTCAAAATTTTTAAACGACTGTTCATTAGATACCCCACTTAAGACTAGAGAGAGTGTGGGAGAGAAATATTTTAAATCAAACTTCGCATTACCCCCTGTTACGAATGATAATGCTACTGCATTTTGCACAAGTTTTGGATTTCCAGCCCCATTCCATTCCCAACACACTCGAAGAATTCGGTCAAGTGCAATGTCCCTAGCTCGTCTGCTAGCCCGAAGGGCCCATGACAACTGTGGTTCAGGAGATCCTCCAAACCAACAAATGCAGGATATTTTTGGATTATTTTGAATTTTAGATACAAATTTATCAAATGTGTATATTTCTGCGGTTTTCACGGCCCTATGTTGATCATTCTGGCAACCTAAACAAGAAAAATTGCATCCATAAAGAAAACAGGCAAGATTATAATAACCACGTTCTGGGCCTTTGTGGTATGAAAATTGGGGATAACCAGCTTCTGTTCCTCCTGGACAAAAGTATGTGCTACAACAATTTGTAGGAATAGGATCAAGGTATGTATGTAACAATGCTTTGTTTTTCCCTGCAATAGATTCTAAATGACCGTTGACATTTTTCCTAATTCCACAATAGCCACTTTCTCCTAATCCAATGAGGCACTCATTTGAACAAATACGACACTGCTGGCCCCCAAAACCGTTCGGGATATCAGGCATTAAATCCCATTTCGCACGATTCTTACCATGAGATATACGTGACCACTCAATTGCTTCTTCAGGGTAATTTTTAACACATTCTGAACAGATACCTAAAGAAGCAGCTAATATTGGTGGTTTTATGTTACAAATCTGACATTTTGTGTATTTAAACATGGTTCCTCAATATGTTTGATCAACGGATATCTAGAAAATGACCTTGGAATTTTCTTTCGAATTGCTATTTTCATTTATTCATGCATTCGTGGAAGGCTTATTGTGATTTCGGTTCCCTTATCCTCACCCTCACTGTATGCGCTTATCGATCCATTGTGGGCGTTAATTATTTTTCGAGCAATGTAGAGGCCTATTCCAGTACCAGTGATATCATATTTGGTTGGAAATGATACAAATTTATTGAATATTTTGTCAATATTCTCGGATTTTATTCCGGCACCATTATCCATTACTATTAACTTGACTTTTTCTTCGGTAAAAGTCAGTTCTAAATTTATCTTTCTATTTTCATGGGGTGTATTTCTAATTGCGTTATCAAAAACGTTATTTAAAACATTGTTCAGTCTTTTAGGATCCCCAGAAATAAAAATCTGATCATTTAACTGGGTTTTATTAAAATGAATTTGGTTTTCATACAATTTAAGATAAGGTTCTAAAAATGCTGATAAAAAGTTACAAAACTCCATTTTTTCTAAAAATACTTCAAATTTGTCTCTTTCTATGCGATAAAGGTCACTGACATTGATTCCTAATTCTTCTAATCGAGCAACATTATTCATAATGGTATTCAAGATATTTCTATTTTCTGTATTCTTTTCACGTTTCAAAAGGAATTCGGTATACCCTTTAATAACTGTAATAGGAGTTCTTAACTCATGAGCTGTTTGGTCCATGAATTCTCGTTGTTTTTCTGTTAATTTCTTCCTTTCCTCTTCTATTTGTTTCCGTTCTGTGATGTCGATAAAGACTGAAAGGGCTCCGTTAAATTCACCTTCTGGGGAAATAATTGAAGTGGTAGTAATAATAACTGGAATACGGTGCTTATCTTTTGTTAATAGACTTGCTTCATAAGTACTACTTATTCCCTCCGAACGTTTTGCAGATTCAGCTTTAATTTTAACAAGCTCCTCTTCTGGAACAAGAAAAGTATAATGTTTACCTAATAACTCATTTTCTGAATAACCCAACATCTCTGCTGTTCTTGGGTTTACAAAAGAAATAAATCCCCCAACATCTTCTAATAGTACTCCCTCTCTTAGTTTTTCAACAAGCATTTGATATTTCTCTTTGGATTCACGTTGTTCAATCTCTGCTTTCTTCCGTTCAGTAATTTCTAATGTCGTTTCTACCGCACCAATAATCTTACCATTTTTATCAAATACAGGACTACCATGAATATACCATATTCTCCCATCAGGGGTAGTAATTTCATTTTCTTGTGGTTCTCTTGTGTTAATGGCCTTAAAAACTGGGCATCCAATGCAAGGTTCTCTTCTCTGAGGCCATATTTCAAAACAATATTTTCCTACTAATTGGTCAAGTGGTTTATCAACGGATTGACAAGCAGATTTATTTGCCCATAAAACTCTTTGTAGTAAGTCTTGTAAAACAACATGTTCTACCAAGGAATTTAATATCTGTTCTCTTTCGTTTTTTGCTCTTTCTAGCTCTTTTTTAGTCTTCTTACGTTCTGTAATATCTGTTACTACTGCAAAAAAGCCTTTAATTGTCCCATCTTCATGAAATTGAGGTTTTGGTGATACCAGAGTATTGAGGTAAGAACCATCTTTCCGTATCCATGTAAGTTCATATTTTTCGATTTTTCCTGCTTTTCTTTTGATTAATTGCTTACTCAAAATATCTTGGTTTTCTTCATCTAAGAAATCTGTGACAGGATGATGAAGTACTTCGTCTTGAGAATAACCTAGCATTTCGAAAGTTCTTTTGTTAGCATAGACGATTGTACCATTGTTATCAAGAATACCCACACCATCTTTCATTGTTTCTACTAAGTTTCTGTACATCTCCTCACTTTTTTCTAGGGCTTCCTCCGCAAGTTTCCGTTGTGTAATTTCATGAGCAATAACTTGAATGGATATAACTTCATCATTCTTTAAAATTAATTTTGAAAATGCTTCAAGATAATGAATACGACCATTCTTATCCCTTATTCTTACTTCAATAGGTGTAGTATCAGATCCTTCTAAATAAGTATTGAAGAGTGTGGCATATTTAGGGAGATCTTCAATAGAAAATATGCCAATTTCTTTATAATGTTTCCCTAGTACTTCTTTTTTCGTCAAACCAGTTATTGTTCCTATGGTATCATTACAGTCAATGATCTTACCATTTGTATCAAGTAATATGATGAGGATGGGAGCTTCTTTAAATAACATCCTATATTTTTCTTCACTTTCACGAAGCTCGTTCAATACATCTCTGTACTTCTTATCGTATTGCTTAAGAATATCCTTCATGTGATTTTTAATTCGAGGTGGGATATCTTCGGATATATCGTCTATTTTCATGTTTGACAACACAGTTATAACATTTAAACAGAGAATTATATCAATAAAACCAAGAAAACTAGATTATGTACTAAGAAACTAGAGTAGTATTAAAGCTTTGATATTTCCTTTTTTGGTGTTTTAATCAGAAAATGGTTTGGTATTCTATTTCAGGTTATACTTTACTATGGATAATAGAAGGATGAGATTTGGGAAACTAATTCATTAAAGGCACTTTCAACGCTTTCTCCAGTAAGCGCAGAAGTATCAAAGTAAGCAGCAATATTCGCATTGTCTTCCATAAACCGTGCTATTTCTTGTTGAGATACAGCGCGAAGTTCAGTTAAATCCAGCTTATTCCCAATCAATACGAATGGAATCTCTGCTGTAATATCTTGGATATCTATTATCCAGGAGTGAAGATTATCTAAACTCTTAGGGACCGTTAAATCAAAGACTAACAAAGCTCCTTTAGCCTTAGTATAGAATTTTTTTCTAAACTGACGGAAAAGTGTTTGGCCAGCGATATCCCATATTTGTAAGTATATTTCCTGATCTTGAATAACGAGACTTTTTGAAGTTATAGCTACACCGATCGTAGCCTTATAGTCTCCTGTGAAAGAACCTGTAACAAAGCGATTAATTAATGAAGTCTTCCCCACCGCTCCATCCCCCGCTAACACTATTTTAAACTTCAATTAGTCTACCTCGAGTATGTTTATCCTTCCTTCAAGCGATTAAGTTTCTAACTATCCTCCTCCTTATAAACCTTTATTAAATACATTCTAAAATTATCATGATTCAATCCAATGAAGCATTTGAAGTTTAAAGCAGTGAATGGAATTTCTGTGATTCACTACATGAGTTGAGAAATTAAACCAAGAAAAGCTGCTTCGACATTCTCGCCAGAAAGAGCAGAAGTATTGTAATTTAACACAATATTTGAATGTTGATCTATAAAATTACTAATTTCCTCTGGTTCAAATTCAATGAGCTCCTCTAAATCTGACTTATTACCTATTAGAATTAAGGGTACATCACCAGCTACTTCAAGAATGTCTTTTATCCATATATCAAGGAGATTTAGAGTCCTAGGTGCTGTTAAATCGAATACCAGAAGCGCGCTTCGAGCATTTTCGAAGAATTTTCTTCTAAAACCTCGAAATAATGACTGGCCTGCAATATCCCACACTAGGAGCCTCACATGGAGATTATCATCTTTTTGCAAAATCACATCTCTAGTGAAAATATCTACGCCTATAGTTGCCTTATATTCGGAAGTAAATTTATCAGCGATATAACGATTGACTAATGTAGTCTTTCCAACCGAGGCCTCTCCAGCAATGACGATTTTAAAACACCATACATCATCTTCTAGTTCTATTGACATTTTAAATACCACAATGTGCGAATTATGTTCCTTTTTGTAATCGTTCACCCAGAAATGTTGGTAATCCAGCTTCATCAATTCTTTTTATTACTTCATCGATATCGTATTCAACTCTAATTATCTCAGCAGAGATTGTTTCTAAATCGAGTACAGCATAACTAGCTCTAGGATCTCTATCACGAGGTTGGCCTACACTTCCAGGATTACACATCAAAATATCTTGACCTGTTTCAGATGATTGACTCTTGTCAATGAAGGGAATGTGTGTGTGGCCTAGTAGTAATATTCCTATCTCGAATAATTCCATGAATGGAAAAAGATCCTTTTGTTCAGGAGTATTTGGCCTAATATATTCATTCAGAGGATATTGAGGGGAACCATGAATGATTGAAATGCTGATCTCATTGTAAGGCACAGTTCTTGAGCTGGGTAATTGATACAAGAGTGTTTTTTCTTCAGGGGTTAGTTTTTGAGCTTGCCATTTAATTGCTTCTTGAGCGTGACTATTAAAATTACCAATATACGTGGCAAAATTAGCGATATCTCTACCTCCACCTCCTATGGCATGGTCGTGATTACCTTTTGTTATAGCTACGAATTTTGTTTCATTGATGACTCTGTTTATTACTTCAACAGGATTAGGGCCATATCCAACAAGGTCTCCTGGGCATAGATACTCTATCACTTCTGGAAAATTCTTTTCAATATCTTTCAATACAGCATCCAATGCCATGATATTCGCATGAATATCTGAGATGACTGCTAGTGTATAGGGCACTGATTCAACTCCTAAATTCCATGATTATTTACTCAAACTTCTGAAAACCATGAAGTAATCACTGAAACTAAATACAATCTATTATAATTTTATACTAAATGTATTTTACGCGTGTATTTAATATACTTTGCAGTACACCTATATTTAGTTGTTATCAATTTGTTACTTAAGGATGAAAAACTAGTAAGATTTTTATTAGAAAAGATTTCAAAAAAAAACTAAGAGGATTAATTTGCCATTCACACCTTTTCATTGGGGAATTAGTCTTCTTATTCAGTCGTTATTACTCTTTTTAGATCCTTTAGCACTTTTCATTGGAAGTGTCATTCCTGATATTGAAGGAATCACTGCGTGGTTTATATTACCAGGAAGGGGACTGCCTCTACATGGCCCCTTACATTCGTTCACAGGGGCAATTTTTTTAGGCTTAATTGTTGGAACTTGCTCTTGGATGGTTTTTACCCATATTATTCCATTTATAGTAGAACGACTCCACTTAGAACTACCGATTGCAATTCCTCAGTACTCTCTTAGGTGTTCGCTTCTTAGCGCTTTTATAGGAACTTTTTCTCATATTATTCTTGACACTCCCTTATATCCTGAAATGGATCTAGTTTACCCATTTGGAATAGGTAATCCCTGGTATGGAGTTGTCCCTGGAATCCTCATTTATTCAATATGTACTCTAAGTTTTTTCGCTGGTATTATAATCTTAAGCATTCGTTTTAGTAAAAAGAGAGATTCTTAAAAGTTTTAATTTAAATTTTTGGTTTTACTGACGTTTTAATTTAAACACAAACTCTATCAAATCGTTTAAAGTACTTACATGATGTACTTCTGCCCCTACAGCTTGGAAATGCTTCACTACTGAATCCCCAGTATTCCACAAAGTTTTCTCCTCTGGATTTAATATAATGACTCTTTTTGCAGGTAGAACTATTCTTTCTAATAATTCTGCACTAATTGGTCTTGAGATAGTCCACATCCCATCATAATCTCGACAGTCACCAAGAATTAACACCGTAGTTCGTCGTGATATTGGCCGATATTTAGTCAGTTGAAAAAAATCTTCTAGAGATGATTGATAATCAGAATGAATTCTTCGGGAGCGAATTGTGTTTTCCCAGCATAGACTTCTCTCCTCCAAAGCTCGATTAATAGTCTTTCGATCCAGAGCTTTGGTGACCTCAACCATTGTATTGTCGAATTCAAATATTCTAACTTTTCTAAACACACTCTGAGCAGCGTAAGTAATAACAAAGAACCAATCTGCTACCCAGCGAGTAGATCCCGAGACGTCATTGAGAATAATAATTTCGGGATCTTGAATTCTTCTTTGTTTCTGGACAAGATTAAGAGGGATTCCATTATTGGATAGATTTTTACGAAATGTTCGACGAAAATCAAGTTTGCCATATTTTGCATGTTTCCGACGGCGTTTTTCTCGTGAAGCTAGAATATTACCCATTTTAATAAGATGTTCTTTCACATTCGAGACAGCAATAGAAAGATACGAGAGATCACGATATAGAAAAGAGGCTATTGGAGAAATGTCAGCTGGTTTTTCTTGTTGTAACTGTACTAGTTCAGTGGGATCTTCTTGAAGCATTTGAAGTCTTTTATACATCAATTGTTCGAATAATTGGAGATTTACTCCTATTCGGATAGTATATTCTGGTAATTCGCGACGTTGTTCTGAGCTTAAATCACGAATAGGGATTCTAACACCAAAAGCAAGACGAAAAGCACGTTGAAGACTATTTTGAAGATTAATGAATCCATTAACCATCGATTGACCCGAAGAAAAGCTTATTCCTTCCCCACTCATCATCTCTGCAGTTTGAATCGCTTGTTTGATTTGGTTATCTAACAGCAGATGGCCAATTTCTTGGTAAGGTGTTTCCTCTAATCGTTTAAAGAATCTGTTTTTAGCTCGTTCAAACGCCTGTTGAAAACGACCCCCTGAAGAAGCAGCTGTTTTATGAAAAAAAAAGGAATCGAATGCAATGTCAAAAATATGAAAATCTTCCCACTTTTTCACAATAGCTGCTCTTAAACCTAGCTGTAATGCTTCCTTTTCTTTTGCTCCCAAAATCTGATACGCCTTTTGTGCTGTAATAGTCTCATCGGGGGAAACAGGTAATCCAAGATATCTTAACATAGAAACAAAATCTAGGATTACTCCCGTTTGCATAACCCCCTTATGCTGTTCCCAAACGAATGATTTCTTTTAATTGGGTCTCTAATCGATTAATATCTTCTTGATATTTTAGAAGAACTGTAATGGTCTCTTTCAAAGCTTGTTCATCAATGTGTTCTTTACCTAGAAGAATTAATGCCTTCGTCCAATCAATCGTCTCAGCAATAGAGGGTACTTTACGGAGATCATATTGCCTAATTTGATGTACAATCCCTGAAATACTCTTAAGTAGTGGATCATCGAAATTTTTCCCTGTATGAACTGCAAGGATTTGCCGTTCACGCTCTGATGTGGGAAAATCGATATATAAGTAAAGACATCTTCTTCGAAGAGGTTCACTTAAGTCACGACTAGAGTTACTAGTTAATATTACGATCTGATTTTCATTGTTTGAATGAAAAGTTCCTAATTCAGGAATTGTTATTTGTCTTTCTCCAAGTGCTTCCAAGAGAAAAGCCTCAAATTCTTCATCAGACTTATCAATTTCGTCTATCAGTAAAATATTGGGATCATTTTCAATAAAAGAAAGAAAAAGTGGCCTTTCAATGAAAAATTTCTTTGAAAAAATGTCTTCCAAATCTAATGAGGTCGTTGACGAATGCCTCTGTCTCTCTAATTCAATGTGAAGTAATTGTCGCTTATAATCGAACTCCCCAATGACACTTTCAAAAGTTATTCCTTCATAACATTGGATTCTGAACAATTTCCAATTTAAAGCTTGAGCCATAGAAATTGCTATACTAGTTTTACCTGTTCCTGCTGGTCCTTCGACTAGAATGGGACGATTTAACTTTAAAGCTAATTGGAGAGTTATATTAATCTCTGGGTTCGAAATGTACTTTTGAGCTGCAAGCTCCTCGCCAGTTACAATCGTCATCAACCATTACTCCTAATTATTTCACGTAAACCAGTGAAAAAAAAGATTTCCTGAAAAATTATCAATTCTAGATTGTTATTGAACACAGTAATAATATGAATGTTATTAAGTAATTGTATATTTTGGAGTACTATGGATATCAATAATGCTATTAACGATCTTTTAGTAAAATTCATTGATGTAACTCCAGGGATAAAGCAAATAATGCTTTCAGACGCAACTGGATTGATCATATCGAAAGTGACAAAAGAAACTGGAATTCACTCAGATTTCGAAGGATTTGCCTCAATTTCTACGGCGTTATATCTGGGTATGTCTGAATTAAAGCTTGGACCGCTGGGATTCAATTTGGCAGACTTCCCAGAGAATAATCTCTGCTTATTTGGCGTTACCAAGGAGCATGTTCTAATTGTCATAACATATAAGAATATCTCGATCAAGAAGTTAAAAGCAGCTCTTAAGGCATTAAGTAGTAATATCACTCAGCAACTAGATCTTTGGAAAGCAGCAGAAAAAATTGAAACAAAACAACAAGAAATGGTTGAAAAATCAGTAAAATTATCCCAAGAGGACTATGAGAAGCTGTTAGATGAGCTGACATTTTAAAAACCTCGAAATAATACAAATAACCTTGGATAAGTCTAGCATTTTATATATAACTTAATGTATGCTTTCACACAGATGACCCGACTGCTTTAAGGTTTTCTATACCAAAAATCTAATTGTATTGGTGGTTTTATTTTAAAATATTCTAAACTAAGGCGAATAAACCTTTAGTACGATAAACATAAAACTACACAATTCTAATTTGTTGTTATAAAATCACATCTTTCTTTTTACTAATTCTATGATGAACTAAAAGTCTAGAATGAAGATTTAAAACAAGCATTTGCTGGAGTAATCTATATATTGTTTTCTCTTTAGTGTATGTCGTTACTTTATTAGTTTATCCAATAATTTATATGATGTTAAAAGCCATTTCATCATGATTCCACATTTCTATCTAAGAAAAACTGGTTTAAAAGGTAAATCATACGTTCTTTTGCTTCTTAATAACAATAATAACGACTGAGAGAATTATTACAAACAATAGCGTTCTACCAAACCATGATGGAGGAAACCAAGGTTCTGGGGGGTACATCTCGCGGGGATCGTGGGGATTCATCCCCCAGATAGGTGAGTACTGGTTATAACCTATTTCTTCATAACTCCATCCGAGGGTTGGAATCAGCTTTCCTAAATCGCTAGCATTGATCTCATCAACCTTATTACTATCACCGAAAAAGAGAATTTCATAAGGGCCAATGACGTCGTATAGACCGTCATTTAAACCAGTAATAGTTGTAGAAACATCAGCAATACATTTAAAAGTAGCAGTAGTGATGGTAGGAGTAGGAAGCCAATTACCACCACCAACCATGTTTGGATTGTGACCCATCTTTGTCTCATTATAATAGGGGTTTTTTTCAATAATAATGGTGTCAAAAAATGTATCGGGTGAGGATGAATTGAATTTATATGCCCCACAACCCATTGGCGAACGTTTGACGTTAGTATCGTCAGTTTTCCAATTTTTGGATATAACCTGTGACATTTCAGCTTTCTGTAATATGCTTAAAGTGAATAAGACTGTTTCCACATAGGGATAGAATTGGGGTAAGGTAAACTTAACATTGTAGGAGTCTATTTTTTTCACATTATCAGAAGAACCAAGAATATTCAGGAGGAGTTCTTTAATAGGGCAGGCTACATCCTTATCCATAGCCATCTGATAGGTAAATACTACGTCATCCGCAGTCACTTCAGTCCCATCTTCCCAGCGGATTCCTTCTCGGAGCTTAACGTCCCATGTAAGATAATCAGTACTGGGTATATATGATTCAGCTAACCATGGTACAGCATGAGTGAGATTGTATGCCCCTCTTCTCCGAGCGAGGCTACAGAAGATGTTGTCAAGAATAACTTGTGTATGATAATTGTTGCATATTAATGGATTAAGGTTAACATAGTGATAAAGGGGGCTATCTTGTATAATAGTTGCGGAAATCTGATCTTGTATTGTCCAATTTTGAATATTATAACCTAGAAAGAAGTCAAAGCCACCTAAGTTTTTATTAACGCCAAAATATGACTTTTCTTGGCAAATAATTGACGCAGGGACATTTTTCTTATGCCATGCCTGGTAATCCTTTAGTGCTTGAATTCGATCATTAATCTTGATTGAGTTGAGTGCTCTATCCCAGATCTCTTCAATCTCTTCGTTCTCAATCCAATAATAATTGTTTGGGAGGGAATCATTTAAAATGGAAGGAAAGTATTCTTTGTTATATAATCGATGTAAATCAGGATCAACATTCATATCCCAAGTCATCACGAGAGCATCAAAACCACCATGTGCATAATCAAACCCAGTTTCCACTGGATCATGGAAAATACGGGATAGAATATAATTCCAATTCAAAAATATTATTTCCACATCGATTCCAATGTTATTAAACCAATCATCAATCATGTCTCCCCAAGAAGTACTTAACCTATTACTCGATGGGACAATAAGCGACATTTTGAAGTAAGGTTCAGTAGTAAACGTATCATTATCAGTCTTATTATTATAGGTTTTATTAAATACTTCCGTTAGAAGTGTAAGAGCTTTAGTGGTGTTGTATGTTCTAGCAGTAACGGTGTTATCATACACACCAACAAAATTCACTCCAATAGGTGAAGGGATAGACATAGCATGTCCACGATACAATTTTTTAATGATCCACTCCCTTTGGATACAATAATCCATGGCTTGGCGGATTTTCTTACGATCTTCTGATGTTAAATGATCATAGAACCATTCTAGTTCTCTCCCTTCTGGTTTCGCTTGAATGTGATCGGAAATTTCCCTTGGAATGAGAAGTGGACTGAAAAACACTATTAACAACATAAATACTCTTTCTTTCTTCCACATTTTAATTTCCTAGGTCTCATTTACCTTCCCAGGTTTGTAGATGAGGATTCTTTAGATATACTTCTTTATAATCTTTCCTATGTTTTAGTGTGTCCAGAGTTCTTTATTCTTCTTTCCTTTACCAACACAATAACTCTTGAGGAATGAGTTGACCAAATATTTCAACTAATCCGCTGGGATTCAGTTTAACAAATTGAAAAGAAACAACAAAAAATGATTGAAAAACTGGTAAAATTATCCCAAGAGACTTAACTTAGCTTCAGAGTACTAGAAGAGAAATTGGGTTGTTATAAACATTAAAATTAACTAATTTCTGTAGTCTTGAAATCTAAGAATATTCAATTCAGTGTTAATGATCTTGATACTATGGCTTGTTTTTGTAACTTCTATCCTGCGATTCTAGAGGTCTGACGGTCAAAAAATTAGCTCTAAGATTCCGTATCTTGTGCAATCTCTGCATAAAAGAATGGATCTGAAGCTGAATTTGGATCTAGAGCAGATTTAATACGTGTTAGCCATATGTGATAATCGCTACAGGCAGGGCCATATTTATGATTCGCTTCAACGCCAAAAGCTGCAATTGGAACCCCCAAGGCATTTTTAAGAGAACCTTTAATGCCAATTTCTACTAATTCTCGCGCAGCTATTGCTGATTTAGGATTAGTGGGATCGTACAAGATGATACCTTCAAGATATCCAAGATGTCCGCTTTCAAATGTCCCACCAGAACCTATGTCTCCATTATCGTCAAGAATCAATCCCTGTTTAATGTAGGGTTGCTTAATTTTTGCTACATACTCCGCCTGGGTATGAGCTAGATCCCAAGTGTCAAATGCTCCAAGTATGGTAGCCATGCCTTGTGATGGCCGAAAAGCAGCTTGAGTATTGTTTGCATTACGAAATAGCAACCAAAAAAGGGTAGATTGCTTTTCACGTCTGAACTTTTGCCATAGTGGTAAACGTGGAATCCAAGATTGAAGTACAGGGAACCATCTAAGTGGGAAGAGAGGGTCACGAATGAATTTTGTTAAGAATCCGCTTAGCTTCAGGAGCTTTGGACGGAGGGGTAAGTTCATCGGAATAATCACCCCTCGTGTTTCGCGTAGAATTTCTTTTAGAGCTTTCATTTTCCATTCAAATTCTGCATCTGAAGCACAGAAAATCGCCGTACTAATAATATGTTGTCCAATTTTTTGGAAAATACCACTTTCTAGCGCTACTTTTAATTCTTCATTTGTGTCAGTTAACCCTAAAGCTGCAAAAAACATTGCGGTACGGAACTCACCATAATTTAGTTCTGCTTCACCCATTTTATATCCAGCATCTTTTTCGGCAGCTCGAGAGGGGAAAGCAAGTGCATTCAATGCACATCGAGGAGGTATCTTCTTTAGAACATATTTTGGCGATTGTCCTTCAATTTCCCATTCACGGGGCCCATCCCACTTGTATAACTTGATAGCGCAACGAGTGAATACACCTAATCCTCCCAAAGTACCTTGAAATCCGCGAACGATTCCTCGCATAGACGGGCCAGGACCATCAGCTGAAAACCATCCACATCCGGAGCCTGCACTACCAAGCGTAAGTACTTCTCCAGTTGGTAAAACCCATTCTACTCCTAGTAAGTTGCGACCTGAATAACTAGTTGCTGACCCCGAGGTGCCATAACCCCAGGCTGCGGCGTGGGAAGCTAATAATGAATGATTTGCACCAGATGAAACAATATGACAATTTAATCCATGTTTCACAATTTCTGTTTGTAAGTCAGTGGCCCTGACATATGGTTCGATAACCGCGATTTGATTCTTAATGTCAATTTCGATTGTACGATTCATACGTTTTAAGTCTAGAATGATCACTTTTTCATTCGATGCTGCTGCCGCCGCATGAAATCCCGTTGAAAGTGGTTTAGCCATGAAGGGACTAGTGCAACAAAAGCGCATGATTTCCTGTATCTCTGCTGTAGATTGTGGTAGAACTACTGCTGCTGGCCGTGGAAGCCATTGAGAACCATCCTTATTTATGGTTTCAGGATTCATGTAGTAAGCATAAGTATCGAGAACACAAGGGGTAGTAGAAACCCATTTTTTACCTACAATATCTTCAAGCTCTGAGAGCTCTCTCTCTTTATCCTTGACTACAGAAAATCCCTTGGGAGCTTTAATAGAAAACCATTTTCCCCGTTGTAATACATTTTTTGGATCAAAAATTCTCTTAATGATTTCAACTAATTTCGTGTTAGTAGGATTTTGGTTCCAAACCAGGTTTGATGCGGTACCATAAGGCCTACTGAAAAATGCACCAAACTCCATCAGCTGGATCGTTGCTTGCTGTTCAAGTAGTTGGAGGCTTTTCACCTGCTTTATAGAATTGGTATCAACTGGAATCATTAATTCAATATGACAAACATGGTTTTGTACCATAGGCTGAATATATACACCAATATCTGAGCTAGTGACGTTAAACTTAGCTGCCACTTTTATAAAAACGTCTAGTAGACTTAGAACACGGTTTAATGTTGATTGAAAAATAATTGAAAGACAACCACCATATAGAGTATCACGCCAATCAATTTCACCACATGAGTGAGTAGCTCGATCAAACAGTTCCCGCGCTGAGAGGTTCCCGATTAATGACTCAAGTTTTAAATTATTCTCGTGAGCAATATTCGTGATATCCTGTTTATGATAAGCTAGTCGTTCTTTTGGTACTCTTTCAAAACCAGCAATGTTTTGGAGGCAGAGATATGGGGGTAGTAAGCTACAAAAATCCTTGAAAGTTGTTTCGTCTTCAGCGGACATGACGAGAGCAGCAGCAACCCTGTTGAGAATGAAAGATTGCTCTCCTAACAGTCCTCGCTGTACAGCATAAACATACTGGAGTAAATCGTCTAATTTTTCTGCAGAAACCAAAAATGATTCTTGTACAGTAGGTAATATCTCTGTTCTAAGAGTAATCCAGCTCACAATACCCATTGTACCTTGAGAACCCATTATAACTCGATGAAAATCTGTTTGCGAAGGCCCTCCAGAGTATTTTTGTGCTCCCCCTGATTCACGCTGTTGTTCAATAGTCCCAGGGCCTCCCGCAGCTCCTGTCCGAAATCGATCTCCAGTACCAAAAAAGAATTCAATACTACAAACAGGATCCGCGCTATCCCATTGTTTATTTGCCCAAGTACTAGGTTCTCTGTCCATGACAGCTGCTAGGACACTTTTTCCGTTACGTGGCGCTAAAGGCATAGGGATAGTCATACCATGTCGGGCAAGTTCAGCTGTGAGCTCTGAATATGTAACCCCAGGCTCAATTCGACAGACACGATTACGACGATCAATTAGATCAATTTTTTTCCAATCTGATAAATCAACTAGGATATGCCTTTTTTGATTCGTGATCCCTCCTCTCCGATGTATACCCTTAGAGGAGGTCACAGTCAAATTCAAATCTTGGTTATTCGCAAATTGGATAATATCACCTAGTTCAGCAGAGTTTCCAGGTAATAAAATGCAGATTGGGGGGTATTCATCTTGATGGAGTCCGAATTGGGCAGAAAGGGCCAGTTTTTCAGAATTCGTACTCAGTGTACCAGTGGGTACCAATTTTTGCAATTGAGTTAAGAGATCAGATTCATTCATCATTTGATTCCAATCCTGTGGCTTCGTAAACTATATCCACCAGATCTACCACTGGTAGAACTGGGTCTTCCTGTGAATGAGATAGGTTTTGTAGACAATGTTGACAAGCGGTAACCAATAATTCTGCCCCGACGTCACGAGCTTCTTCAATGCGCTGTTGGGCTGCAGATTTTGCAACATTTGGATGAGCAATGGGTACACCTCCACCACCTCCACAACAGTAGGAATATTCGCGTATCCGGTGCATTTCAATAAAATCTAAACCAGGAATTGCCCGTAATACCTTACGAGGAGCATCAAAAACGCCCTTAACTCCATAATTGATTGGTTTTGGTGGCTTGAAATAACGCATGACCCCGTGTGTTTGACGTTCCTCCCCTTTCCAAGGTTGAATAGGTTCACTTTGTCTCCCAAGATAACATGGATCGTGATAGGATGCATGCTGCTGAATGGGATGGGTTAAGCGTAGCTTATGTTTTCGAATAAGAAACCACAGATATTCGCTAGCATGGAGTACTTTCGCTTTTATTGTATAACCAAATTTTGAGTATTTGGAACGGAGCATACCTAGGTCCTCTCCACTTAATGTGACAATGATTTTCGTTCTAGCTTTGTTCAGTCGCTCTGTCACTTGATGTGCGGTTTTAGAAAATTCTTGATGTTGACCTGTCCAGTACGCCTCAATTCCACTTGTTGGTTCCTCCCCCTCAAGAATACCAAAGTTTACACGGGCATATTGCAGTATTTGGGCTAATTTTCGCGCTGATATGGCGTGTTGTGGATTATAATTTGCTCCAGCTCCTACAAAAAGGAGGACATTAGATTTTTCTTCTGAAAGAGTTTTAAGATTCAAGCCATCAGCCCAAAACACGCTTTTTTGAGTTCTTTCTTCCGTTGGTGTGATCCCCAACCCTGCCCTTACAATGTGCTCTTTTAGAGCAAGTATAACCTCTTGTCGTTCAGCTGCCATGATAAATTTACAGGCAACGTCACACATACCACAAGTGGTACAAGCGGAAACGATGCGAGCTAAATCTTCGTCTACTTTGACTCGTCCATCGAGGAGTGATAAAGCCATGATATTAATCCCACCACCTGAATAAGCATGGAAATGATACTCATCAACAGGTGGACAAGCACTTATAAACCGTGTCTGCTGGATGGTTGGGAGAGGGATAAGTTTACACAAGCTACAACGAACGCATTTTTTCATGTCCTGCCTGAGGGCTTCCAATCGCTCTAAACTCATGGTTACACCTCTTGTATGGGATTAAATATGACAATTTCATGTAAAGTAGTTCCCGTTTCCTTTACAGTTTTTTCTTGTTGAGTCACTTCTAACTCAAAATCAGAGAGAATTCTGAAGTAGTCAGGATGCATCCGAAGGAGATATTTTCCCACAAAACGAAAAAGGAAGTTAAAATTATCCAACATATCCTGTGCTTCAAGAACACGGTTAACTTTTAGGATAACTTTCATTTCTTCAGGTACATTAATGGTAACTTGCTTAGGAAATTGATGTTCTACTCTCGAGTCGTATGAAAAATCATCTTGGTCAAAGCTAAATTCTCCAGTACTCAATATAACTTCCTGCCCTTCTGCTAGCATTAACACTTTGACTTGATGGTTGTTTACTTTTTTATTACATTGAATGAATGCGTAGGAAACAGTGAAGTTTTTTGAGTAAATTCTACCCCACATCCAATATCTTATAATTTTCTGGAATGAGAAATCAAGCCAGTTGTGGTCATGATAACCAATCCCTGAAACTTGAAATGTCTGTTCTCCATCCGTTATAATTCCTTCCACTTTCGCTCGTGCGAACGGAACAATCCAGCCAAAGGATCCCAGATCTCCGAATTGACAGAGACCCGTACCAGGTTTCCAGCCATTCACTTCTGCTCTGTAAGTGAGATGGCATCCCAGATCCCCTTCATGGACATCAACCAGGTAAACGGGTAATTCGTATTCCTGATATTCCACTCTGAGGGTGTTGTTACCAACTGTAATTTCAGGTTTATCCCGCGCAGCTCTAAAATTCGATTTAGAATATGACACAAACTTCTGAACTCTATTCCCATCTGGTCTGAGTAGTACAATTTCAATCCCACTCTTCCCTTGTAGACCTGGATTGGGATTTTTGGCATAAAAAAAAATAACTAATGTATGGTCATTATCCAAATGTGCATCAAAATACCACCACTCGTAGACACCCCACTTCTTCATATCAATGTGCAATCCATCCTCCGATAATGCTAGTGGGGTAATTTGCCTATCCTGTCTTCCAGGCCCTGTCCAACCTTCTATGACCTTAACATTTTTCGTCATTCGTTTCACCTGAAGTTCTTGTTATTTTATGATCTTTTTCTAATACTCCAGACTTTTTCGTTTGCCTTTTTCTTAAAATATTGCTTAAAAATATCCCATCAACTGTTACTCTATGATTTTGTTTCCCAACCTTTGTTAAGAAAGTCTATATAAACGTCTTGAGGCATTAATTCTTGGCTTATCGTTGAAAGGTAATTTTGAGATATTTTTCCTTGCGTAATAAGTTGATTTCCTGCTTTTTTTGCAGCAGTATTTATTTCATCAATGACACTCTCTTTACGCAATGGTACTAATGCAACTGAATGAGGCCTAAGTAATGCGCCAGCAAACTCCCTGTTAAAGTTATTACAAAATGCTTTAAAATAAGTAATCATTGGGTCAAAATTCTCCATCTTCCACCAAGCAGCACTCGAAACAAAAATTACTTTTCCTTGTTTCACATCTTCTCTTAGCGGATGGCGACAACGGCCAGCACGTAACTCAGTAAGAGGTTTCATTAACGCAATCAAGCGATCTATAACTGTTTTCATTGATCCATTTATTGCATCACAATAGATTGGAGAAGCAAATATCCATATGTCTGCATCCCAAAACTTGGGAAGGAGTATATCCATATCATCCTTCTGCGCACATTTACCTGGGGTTGTGGTCCAACATTGATAGCAAGAACGGCAGAAATTGATTGTAAGATCTTTAGTATAAAATAGATCTAAGTCTGCTTTACTTTCACGAATACCTTCAAGGAATGGTTTTAAGATATTAGCGGTCAATCCTTTATTTTTCCGAGGACTACTATTAACTGCGACAACTTTCATAAACTTATTCACCAAGTAACTAAGAAATTTATTAAAAAATAATGGTCTTTTCTTACTTTCTGTCATTTATGTCAATATGTTGGACTTTGAATAAACATAGTTTCACATTTCCGTTTTTTATCCCATTTTTATTTCGAACATAATTTTCTGATTCTTTAAAAAAAAGATCCATAAGATTTGAAAATAGGTTTTATTTTCTCTTCAAGGACAAGATATTCTAATACTGAAAAGTGAATAAAACATAGATTAATCACTTTATGTTTTAAAGCTAAGATGATAGCTAAAGACCATGAGACTTGTCATGAGATTTTTATCATGCAAAATTAGAGGAAATATTTAGCAAAGTAATGAAAAGTCGTCAAACCTGGATTTTACGACCTTTAGAAAATCATAAATGAAATGTTTTGATTACGTAGATGAGGTGTGAATAATAGTAAAAGATTGGTTTGTTATTAACAAAAAAACTGGAAAACTTAAAGATCCCGAGACCCCTATTAAACTAATAAAAGAAAGTCTTACGCAATATTTAGAGGAAGAAGATATAGATTATATATTTCAGGGTGTTGAGGAAGGTTTTTCATCACAACGCCTTTTTTCTCTTTGGTTTAGATCAGTAATTGACCGAATCGATGAAAAAGTACATGAAAGTACAAAAATTCAAATTATGGAAGATAATGGGAAGCTATGTTTTGAGATGAACAAGCATACTGATCCTTATAAATCTGATTTCCAGAGAATCAATCGATATGAGAACATTGGCGATTTTATAAAAGATAGTAAATCTTATGGAGATACTCTCTTTTTAGATGGGAAGGTTGTGACTCTTAAATACAATCCTCCAAAATGGAAGTATGGAATGAAGTGTTGGTGTTTAATATGGCGAGGTCTTAAACCAGAAGAAACAGTATCAAGTTCTTGGTGCCACTGTGCAAAAGGATTAATAACAGAACATTGGAAGGAGATAGCACAGCACTTTAACCAAGATGTAAAAGTCGAAATGGAATGTTCTTGTATTTCTGGGGGAGCAGAGTGTGAATTTAAGATCCATTTAGCATAGAAGTCATTAAATTTTATTTTCAATATATTCCTACTCGTTGGTTTACATACAGTATAATCTCGCTGTCAGCTATAAGATAACAAAAATAATAGCTAAACTAATAGGTAAAACAACTGATACAATCGGTCCATATTTAATGATTCGAGCTAGCCACATTAATTTTGGTGATGAAGTGATACGATTCTCGGTGTAATCTATTTGATTGTATCCATCATCAAGATAATAACCAATAAAAATCCTCTTTAATTTCTCAATGTTTTTCTTTTGTTGTTTCTCTGTTTGAACTTCAAAGATTATTGACTTAGCACGTCGAATTACTAGGAAAAAAGAAATCGAACCTGCTATTAAAATAAGTAATGGGGCAATGTATTCTTGGAGTAATGTGAATTTTGATTGGTAATGGTTACCCAAGAGCTCAATCATTGTGCCTGTTCCATGGTTATTTGTGTTTTCAAATGCGTCAAAAACCTCAATATCAGTAAGGCCAATCATAGTAAGAAACCATAAGGTCGAACCATAAAAAAAGATTGGATTAGCTGTCCCAAAAACATTAGAGAGTGCCATAATAACGTCAACAACCACACGAAATGGTGAAAGAAATGTTAAAATTCTATTAATAATATCTCGAATGATTTCGGAAAGCCCAAACGGCAATAAATCAATTGAAAATGGAATAACGACATTAAAAATCCATGGAAGAGATATAGGGGCAGTAAAGATGATCGATAAACCAATACTTTGTAGAATTGCGCGAGAAGTAAAGTAACCAAAACGAGATTGGAAAGATTTTTCCTGAATATGAATTATTTTCCCATTTTCGATGTTTTGATCATTTTTATTTATTTCATTAATCAAAGGAGGTGAAGAATTGCCCAAGTGCCATTTCAGTCCTCGTTGATACATCCCGAGTGGAAAAAATATCCTAAAAGCTGCTAGTAATCGTTTCCATCCTCTTATAGGCTTGATAGGCTTTGATGGCGCGTCGTTATCTTCTTCTTGAGGTATAGACTCATCCTGTTCGGATTTCTCATCCAAAGATCTTGATTTTGTTAACCTTTGTCTGAGTTGTTTGAGATAAGACACAATAAAGACTGGATTGGAATTACTTTATAGACTTCATCATATCGGAGGTAATAGGGTTCAATGATAATTGATAAAGCTTTATTATTCATACATTAAAAGCCCCTACCGTTTTGTTTCTTTTCCTCCCCCGCCGTTTCAGTATCTCCAGAGTGAATACCTCCTTGTCTATCGAATTTTACCAAACAACATCAGGTATTACGTCGTTTAAGTGGAATCATGATTGATACTGAGAGAAGGAAAAGCATACCATTCCAACCAGGTGTAGTGGTGGTGGTTGTTGATGTGAAGCTAGGGGTTGTCGTTAATATGGTTGCTGCCGAAGTGGTTGTAATCGTTGGTTCACTAGCATAAGCGTGTTTCAAATCACCATTCGTGTAATCATAGTAGCTGATGTGTGGGTAGTCATTCCCATCAAGAACCAGCGAAGTATATCGTCCAACATTCTCTGCAGTGTCCACTGTTTCAATGTTCCATGACCACAGAGTCGTTACAGTTTTTGGGTTGATTGGTGTGATAACGGCTCCAACAACTAGTAAAATGAAAAGAAATTCGAAAAGAACAACTGAAATAATTCTATTTTTCACTTTTTTCACCAACCATTAAAATAAATTTTAAGTTAGCCTCCGTCCTTTTTTATCGATAGTAACTGGAAATTTCTATCTTGTAGTATTTTTTAGAATTATAAAGTTTATGAGCGCACTTTATTCTCGATTGAAATGAAAAATTCTTTTATTAAAAAAATAGCCAACACAAGTCTACACCAAGAAATTTAAGACGTTGGCCCCATTGATCAATGATCGTGAACAAAACATTAAAAAAGGGAAATCGGGAAAATTTAAAGCCAATGAGAATTTTTTTCTTTTTATAAAATAAAAAGATGGGACGGTCTTGTCTGGAGTAGTGGAGACCCTGAGGGACATTGATCACTCAAAATGGTATCTGAAAATCTGGTACCTCTGGTTCAACCAGAATTTATTGCTCTTTGTAAGCACATTCTTATACATAGCAGGTTATTTTTCTGCTTTTTTTTACATGATTGCTGATTTCCCCCCTAATCCATATCTCGCATTACGTTTCATTTTGAATATAACGGTATTCGTTGCATTATTATTAGATCTAGTTGTTATTGCCGTAATATCCATTATATCGTTATTAAAAGGGTGGGATACTTGGAGAAAGTCTCAAAAGGAAATACTCTCGTTCATAATTACTGGATGCGGATTTATGTGGATCATAACGAGTCTTATCTGGCGGTTCCCTTACTATCTCCGAGGACCCTTTGAGTTTGGATTTGACCCGATGGGTCCATTCACGATGACGACCCTTCATAATGGCGAGGATGAGTTTCTTCTGTTTTTTATGGGGGGATCTATCTTCCTATTCGTCTTCTTAGCACTTCAAGACAGATATTTCCTTCTCCCTGAACGGGTCTCTCATGGAAGATTACTTTACGGATTCACGATATTTATTGGCAACCTGTCAATTACAATCTATGGATTATTACACCGATTTTCACCAGAGGTTTTTATAATTGATAGGCTTAACCTGACATCCTTCTATTGGATGTTCATGCTTCTCTGGAAACTCGCTGTGACTTCTTTAATAGGGATGATTGTTGCAAGAAGGATATTCAAGGCTTCGACAAATCCGAGGCTTGTCTAAGTAGTATATTTTATTCAGACTGTGTTTGAGGACCTGGATTATCTTTTATAGAGAAAATTTTGATATTACTCAAGAACATTCCTAATTACAACGACAATTATTCATATTTCTGCACGGGTTATTAACTTTTTTAAAGGAAATAGGCCCCTTTTCTCGATTTGAACGCGGAACTAGTCGTTTTTTATTGAGCTATTAAGCTCCATATCAATAATTCTGATTATTTTTTAGATAATAATTTCTTTCGAAATAAGTAAATGCTCAAAGCAAAAAGACCAACGACAAATGTCCATCCAGAGGCATTAGTTCCTTTAAATGTGAAATGGTCATAGACAACAATGTTATCTAAGCCTGGACCTGGGCCACCATAAAATTTGAAAACTCCTGTAGTATTGTATGTCGTATCCTGAAACGATGTACAATTTGAACCGTCAATGAAGACATTAAATTTTCCTTCTATGTTTCTAGTAATATCAAAGTGATGCCAACCAAGTATTTGAGGAGGATGAAAACTCCCTAGCTCCACAATATTAGAAGAACCGTTTTTTCGTTTGTAGAAGACAAACTCCTTAAACCATACTGAAAACCATTCTGGTACAGGCATAACTCCATACTCAGAAGGACAAGCTTTCTCAAAACCGTCTTCTCCAGTGAAATTCCCAAATTCTCCTCCAAAAAAAGCTATATAGAAGTGGTCTGGGGAAGGAGTGACATTCACATCAAAACTCCAAGTCCCAGTTGCTTGAGTACTGGGATGCTCTGCGATTGAGTAAAGAGTCGTATTCCCCTTAATTCTCAAAGTTCCATCAATGATGGAAAAATTTCCAGGTCGAGGTTGACGTGTTTCCGCGTCAACTCCAAAAATTTTCCAGTTATCTAAATCACTTTCAAAATCCTCTTCCCATATGATAGTAGCAGGACTTGCTCCAGAGGGTAGGGAAAACATACTGCCTAAAAAAAATACTAAGAATAGAACCACTGTTCGTAACTTTCTTGTAATCATTTTACAAACACCTTATACATCTAGCAAAACTTTCCAATTCTCTCTTCCTTTTTTTCTGTGTTTTCATTATATTTCACCTTTTATATTCAATTTAGACCTACTAGGATTTCAATCTCAATAAAATTCTTAATTTGGTTTTAATTTCCACATTTGCCCTGATTCATAACTAAATGCTAGCGCTCCTATTATTAATAGAACTAGGAATAGTACACTGCCTGGTTGCATTATGAATGCATCTCCCCATATCAGGGCACATAATGCAAATACTATGAATCCCAGGATAAACGTGATTAAATAAAGTGAGATTCGTGGAATTAGATAGGTTCCGACCCTCACATAAAATGTTAAAATCCCTGATTGAATTTCTTCATTAATAAAGTACTTATCTGTTTTCTCGTCTTTTGATATAATTCCTGCCTTTGTTAATTTGTTAATTTGATAAGCTGCCAGTCCAGGCGAAGAAAATTTTAGTGCTTTTTGAATCTCCCGTACCCCCGCCTGTTGATTTTCTAATAGGTACCAATATACTTGGAATGTTTTGCCTTGTAACAAATTGCTGCCATTTTGAAATCGTTTAGGGATTTTCATTCGTTGTTCTCGTGAGTAGCTCTCCTTCGCTATAATCTCTACTACCTCATCCTCCAGATTTCTTTCGTCCTTTTCTTTTAGGGTTTTTTTAGATTCCATGGCTATTCAAACAGTTTTCTCATTTTATTTGCCTGTTTTTGATTTTTAATGAGTATTATGCTTAGGAATGTGACCATTATAAGTGAGATCATCATTATCGAAGGTATATACCTGAACGTTATTGGATGTAAGAGTGTTTGTACCCACACGGTTATATTTCCTTTTTCTGACTTTGTCACATACGCGAGGATATCTCCCTTGGTTTTGATTTCGATATATCGAAGGTCTGAATTTGCTGATACGATCTTTCCCTCTATCCACGTTTGATTATCCACTGTTTCACTTGTTATTTCTTCTAGGTTGTAGTAACAGCGGAGATAATAGTCTGCTTGTTCATTGTTAATATCTACCCAGAAGAATTCTCCAGGAAGATTTATTTCTGGTTTAAACGATTTTAAGTTATTACTTTGTCGAATCGTGACTCTAATTTTCTGTTTTGAGGTAATAATCGCGTCGGTAAACGGGAAATATATCGATTGATTTTTGAACTCGATATTTTCCATCGTTCTTGTTGCTATTTCTTGATCTGACGAAGAAAATTGCTCTTTTACTGAGAACTTCACCTTGGGACTTTGATCCGTTGTATAATTGAAGTCATATCTCGCACCTGATACCGTATTTGATAGTCTGACAAAAGGAGCTATCGTGGTCGCTTCTAGATAATTTTGTTGAGCATCTAGCAGTAGGATATATGGCGCATATTCTTGTGAAAGGATTAGTATCTGGTTGTAATAATACTCTTTTTCCTGACTTACTGGAGTTTGTTGGTCTAAGAATGTATATAGATCCATTAAATCGTGTGAAAAGCTACCAAAATTGAGTTCACCTGATGAATGGAGGAGATCATAAAAGGAAAACCAGTCGCTCAACCCTGCATCAAATAAATCAAAATTCTCTGAAATTAAATCTTGGTACCATGCTTGGTAACTCTCTGATATCGAGACATTACAGCGTATCCCAATAGCATCCAAATAGGAACTGAGAAATTGAGCTCTGTCTGTTCTCCATTCGGGAGCTGTGATTACAAGGTCAAAACGATATCCATCGTCTCCTCTCAAGTATCCTGCTTCATCTAGTAGTTCTTCAGCCAGTTGCGGGTTGTAAGGATACCCCAAATTCGATTCATTAACATTTAATTTGATAAATTGTTGGTTATATTTACTATATGTAGGCATTATACAATAGGCTGGTTGGCTTTCTGATATTATGTTAGATTGCAGATAAGATTTTATATCTGTCTTATTTTGCTCGATTTCAGTATAAGCTCTCTTATCTATCGCATAATTCAGCGCAAGTCTTACTTTTTGATTCGACAGTTCTTCCTGTGTATGATTTAACCAACAAAGTTCTATTAGTCCTCCTTTTGGGGATAATTGCCAGTAGCTATCGTTTAAAACTGAAGGATTGACATACACCATAGTGATTTCCCCTTGTTGGTCTTTTACAGCTGCTTCAAAATCCGTATAGTTTGCGAATATTAACCTCTGAATCGTTTCAAAGGGAGAGATTCCTCTGAAATGCTTTTGGTTTCTTCTGAATGTATACGTTTGTAATCTCGAACCGGGATTCGGTTCCTCCGTCTCTATAGTCTCTAATCTATAGGGTCCAGTACCTATTGGTAATTTTTCTTCTGATTCAATCTCATAGTGACCTGGAGCTGGAATGAATGGAATGCGACAAATAAAGTTGGAATATGGTTTATTCAGATTTATTCTTATAACATATTTACTTAAAACTTCTACCGAATCAATTGGTAAGGAATAATAGTTTTCTCCTGGATCTGGCGTATTTAATAACAGGTCAAAGAGTTGTTCTACGGCAAAAGCGTCGAATTTTGATCCATCATGGAAATAAACATCCTCCCTGAGATAGAATGTCCAATGCTTACTATCATTAGTTACTACCCATTGTCTTGCTAGTGCAGGGATGGTTTCTCCTGTATCCGGGTCGAAGTCTACTAATGTATCATAGATTAGTGACAGTTCGTAAGATCTATCGTAGAATGGGTGAAAGGATGGTGAACTCCTCATATCAAGGATCCGTATTGAGTTGGGAGGATCTAATGAGCTTGCTTTTAGGTTATTGAGTTCTTCCGTTTGGTTTTCCCCAAATTGCCACGGAGTCGGAATAACAGCAATAAACACCAGCTGTGTCACTAAAACCAATGCGTGCCAGTTTCGCACATTCAATCCCGTAAATTGAGTTGTTCTTGTCTTAAATAGGTGAGAAACATTCTATCTGTGAAAAATCTCCAATTTAAGCCTTTCTATCATTTTATTCCGTACTAACCCTTGTACTAGCCGTTCTAACGTTAGAACGTAACTGAAATATTACAATTAATCTACATCCGTGTTAGTATGAATTTAGCCTATGCACCAAGCTTTTGTCCTCCTCCACATTCCTTTATAAATGACAATATTATTACTCAATGATTCTCAGATTATTTTCAGATATAATTATAGTTAAATGAGAGTATGGAGGAACATTAACCAATGCAACGATTAATGACTCTTACTCCATTCGTTTTCTGAAAGTAAATACTGCTATTAAAGAGAGGATCAGGATAATAGGGGACCACGCGGGTATAGGAGTGCTGGAGCGAATCCATGTCGAGTTCCCAAAAATCACAAAAATCATTCCTTAACACAATAAATATTCTGAATCCTGTTTTTGATTAGTCAAAGAGATTAGAATGGTTTACTCTACTTACGCTCAAGTTGAACTGTAAGAAAATGTGAGATAGATATCAAGTCTTTTTGCTTCCTGTCTAAGATCATTGATTTTAATTGATGAATAACTTCCATTACCTTTGATTTTAACTTTAAGAATTGCTGTTAATAAAGTGTCTCTCTTATTTCGGGGTGGAAAACTTTCTGAATGGATTCTATATAATTCTTTAAGAGTTAAGTTGATATAATCATCGATATTCGCTTTATTTAGATCCCAAACGAGATACACCATTCTAATGGCATTTAATTCATAAAACTGGAATCTCGCAGTCTGGATTCTAGGTTCAGAGGGCAATAAACGCAAGTGGCCAATGATGTATCCCTTCGGTTCATTTCTCTCTGCAAAGGACACACGCTCAGGAGATCCTGTATAACTGATAATTGGATCTTTAAAAGGTGTAAAAGCTATACTTTGTCTATCTGTAAATTGCCACTTGTGACTATCACAATCTTGCTCTATCGAATAGAATCTACTGGTTGAATGAGATAAATGTACCTTTGTACTATAGAGAAATTGGAAACGATGTACATGACCACAGGCTACATAATTGAACCAATTGGGGATCTGCTGGAATAGGATGACATTATGACCACCCTTACGAAAAGTATAGTTTTCTATACATGATCCTTCTACAAGTTGATGGATCATTAAAATGGAATAATTTGGCCTTTTAGTGTTTTTACCATTAGAATTACACCAAGCCCTTTTTACTAGTGAGTCGAATTTTAGATTGACATTCCTTCTAATATACGGAAATCCTGTTATTTTAATTATAATTCCATTTTTTTCGTATATATATGAACAGGGTTTCCTAAATAATTTGATAGTCTCATGATCGGTAAATGGAATTAGACCGAGCGGAAGTCTACTTCGTTCATGATTCCCTGGTAGGATAAAAACAGGGATCTCTTTCTTACTGGCAAGCTGAAAAGCTTTTATTCCACGATCAACAATTTCAGGAGAAGGTTGACTACGATTGAAAAAATCCCCAGAATGAATTATGAAATCAACTTCGTGCTCAGTGATTGCTTTATTCACTACTTCTTCTACTTTTTGAAAAAATAACTCCCCATAAGCTCGACGATGTAGATTTTTCGGTCTTTGTGCATAATGGGCACCAAAATGGGTATCACCAAGATGCAAAAACCTAATAGACTCGTCACCCACTTGAATTAAACCTCATATCTGACATACTCCTACAATCCATCTAATTGCCACTTAAAACTGTTCTGACCACCAGAATCAAAATATAGTTTTTCAGAATCCTATCCATATTGTAGCATTCATTATTAAGTTCGATTACTCTAGGTTAATACCAAGGAGAAAGCATTTTAAGTTATTAGGGATAAGATTCAAATAATTTGCTCAAATTAAACCCAAAAAAGTGGAATGAAAAATGGCGGGAATAGTATTTCTTAAAACAAAGGACTTAGAGAAGATAAAAGATTTTTACATGAAAAAGATTGGTGCAACTGTTTGGATTGACCAGAAAGATTGTGTAATCTTTAGACATGATAATTTTTTAATAGGCTTTTGTCAAAGAGAGGGTGTTATGGATACAGGATGGTTGTTAACGTTCTTCTATCAAACCACAACAGAAGTAGATGAAATTTATGAAAGAATAAAAGATTTTGCAGCAACTAAACCAGTCAAAAATGAAAAATATCGAATTTATCAATTTTTTGCCAAGGATATAGAAGGAAGAGATCTAGAATTTCAGTCCTTTCTCCATGAAATAGATTTTAACTGGGAAACCTACTAATATCAACATGTTGTAGTGAATTCAGATTATGGCATCCAGTCTAAAAGGCGCGGATGTCCTATTTTTACGAAATCGTTCTTAATTTGTTGGATTTTTTGAAAGATTGGTTCTTTTAAACCTTGAAGTTGAAGATCAGAGGTAATCTTCTCAAGCTTAGGTTGAATGTTCTTGATTCCTGCGATTAATTTTGAATAATCTTCCAAGTACTTTTCAGTCAAGATCTCATTTGTATAGAGAGGAATTTCTTTATTCAATCCGCCTGATAATACTTTTAATCCTTCCTCAATGCTTAAGCTATTAGCATCACGGCAAATTTTCAATAATTTCTCAAAAGACTCCCTATATGGGTGATAAATATTTCGTGCTACAACACCCCGAAGATACATCTGTTTTGTTTGCTCAACATTGAATAATGAGAAAGGAATGGCTGTCATATATTCAGTCATTAAAAGTTCTTGTGAATCAATAATAGATCCAGAGATATCTTGACCCTTCTCATAAATATCTATTGGTAACACAATACCAGTAATTTCGCGGTATGCATCAATTATCTCTCCTGGTCGTAACCGGAACTGGGTATAATAGATTCCCACTCCTGTTAAAAAAATAAAAGCCTCCCCTCGGGTTTCTTCTATTCCTGTGACTGCAAAATCAGCTAAGAGTATAACATTATCGTGAGTAATCTCATGTACAGGTTGATTTAGGTAGAATCCTTTGAAATGCTCCCTCTCTATTAATTTCCGCCAGGATGGTATAAATAAAATTTGTTTCAAACTCCCTAGATCAGTTTCAATTATGCGTTCCTCCTCCTCCTCCTCTTGATGAAGTTTAGCACGTTCTTCTATATATCTTTGGGCTTCCAATTCTTCTTGGTGCTTAATCCTGTCAGTTTTAGTTTTAACTGACCTATCAAGCTCAGTTAAACGTGCTTCAACCTTGGATTGTATATCTTTCAGAAATTCATCACGTAACTGAGAATACCCATGATCCATGAGATAAGTTTTGAATTCCAGTAATGAAATTCCCGTTTTTAAATCAAAAGTTCCAAGTTTGCTGTAATATTTTAGAATTGCTTTCAAAATTTTCTTTTCTTGAGATATTTGTTGTAATTGTTTCTTCAAAATTAATTTATCTTCAGAATCATTTGGGTTTGTTTCGTTCATTGTTTTAATACCTACATTAAATTACTCGTAATCTAACTAAGGAGTGGATCTATTATATAAGATATAAGTATATATCCAAAGGGTTGAATGTAAATTTTCACACATTTTGAATATAAGATTAATTATGAAAGTAATTTGTTATAGAAAATAAACTTAATTATTCAAAATTGGGAGTGAGATTACTATTTTTACTCCTGTGTCCTCTCCTTTGCTAACTGCACTTATTGATCCATTATGAGCATTAATAATTTCACGAGCAATATAAAGCCCAATCCCCACGCCAGTAACATTATATTTTGTTGGAATAGATTCATACTTTTCAAATATCTTTTCTAATTTCTGAGGGTTAATACCTGCACCATTATCAGTTATTACAAGTCTGACTTTTTGTTCAGAAACAATCATTTCTAAAGATATTTTTCTATTATTAGATTCTGTGTTTCTAATCGAATTTTCTATGACAGTAGTGAACACAGATTTTAGCTTCTCTGGATCACCTTTAATTATTACTCGATCCTCACAGGAAGAATCTATCCACTGAATATGTCCTTTGTACTGCTTGAAATATGGTTCTAAGAAAGATATTATGAATTCATGCATATTAATTTCATCAAAAGTTAAAGTGAAATCCTCTCTTTCGATACGATAAATATCACTGACACTAATAGCAAGATTTTCTAATCTATTAACATTCTTGAGAACTTTATTCAACATATGTATTTTGTGATTTTCTGTTTCCTGTTTAAGAAGTTGTTCTGCATAACCTTGAATAATGGTCAAAGGTGTTCGTAATTCATGCGCAGTTTTGTCTATAAAGTCACGACGCTTCTCTTCAAGTCTTCGACGTTCTATTTGGGCTTCTTTTCGTCTTGAAATATCTTTTACAGTCGACATATAAGCCATTGGTTGGCCTAAATCATTAGTAATGTATGTGGTACTAAGTTCCGCGGGAAACGAATCAGAATTCTTTTTTATCAGTGAGTATTCTGTGTTTCTGACAATACCCTTTTCTAAAACACGCTTAGTATTTTTTAGGGCTTGTAAATGATCACTAGGTTCAATTAAATCATACATATTCTTTCCAATTAGCTCATCTTGCTTATCATAACCGAGAACCAATGCTGCCTGTTTATTAACCATGATAATATTGGCATCCAGGTCTGTTAAAGTAATTGCATCTGGAAAAAGATCCACAAGCTTACGATTCAGCTCTTCACTTCTTTTTAACGAATATTCTGCCTTTTTAAGTCTCTTAATGTCAGTTAAGACAGTAAGAATCCTAGTAAATTCTCCTCGTTCTGTAGAAATCGGAGTCGCTGTGATAATTACTGGAATTCGACGTCCATCGTTCGTTAAGAGACTAGATTCATAAGTACTAGCTATTCCATCTGATCGTTTTGCAAATTCTGATTGTATTTTATCAAGTTCTTCACTCGGTACAAATGAGCTCCAATGTTTACCTAAAATATCCTCTTTTTTATATCCTAGCATCTCCTCGACTCTAGGATTAACAAAGCTTATAAATCCCTCAGTATCCTCTAACAAGACACCTTGTTCTATTTTCTCAATTAATATTTTGTATTTTTCATTCGATTTCTTTAACACTAGTCTATCTTTTTTGCATTCCTCCAAGAGAGTACGATATAATTTCTCACGATCCCTTGCAAGTATAAGCTCGTTTTCTTTTTGATTAAGAAGTGTGATGATCTTATCTTGAATATCTAAAGACGATGATTCAAGATTCTCCTTATTAGTCATATTAGTACTCTCTGATATGAAAATATTATAATTGCTATAATAAATACTATTCTGAATACTTTATATCATTGGAAGCATACCAAAAGAATAGATAAGGAGCTTAATTTTTTGACAAACAAAGCGAGTAATTTCTCTGGATTTCAAGCAGATAATATCAATTTACATTCAATGAAAGAAGTTGTAGTAAAATTGACGTTTATTGGGGATGGTATGTCTGGAAAAACGCAGATTCTAATTACTTTTGCGAGATTATTAGAAGAATATTTCCAAAAAATTTACTCCTTGTCCAAGAAGGCAATTGAAGCGGATTTTCATGTGAGTACACCAATATTTCAAAATTGGGTAAAGACACATGGCTTTTTCCTGAGATATGGAAAAACTATATGGGATATCAAAACAGTTAGTCTTGATACGGAAACTGTGGGACTAGAAGATTTCGAATATATCTTTCCATATAACCAGAATGGCACAACATACAAGATTCGGCTTTTAGGAAATGATGTAGGTGGGCAAAACATCTTTGACCATTTTAGAGCGGTTTTAGGAAAGATGATTGGGCCTGATGACAACTTAATTGTTGTTTTTGATAAATCAAGAGAATTATCTTGTTTCAACAGTATTGAGCAGATCAAAAAAGTTCTCGGGATTGGAAAATCAGAGATTCTAGCTCAAATAATTTATTGCGGAAATAAGATAGATTTAGAAAAACACATTCAGGATCCAGAATGGCATGAAACACTTTTACAAGCGATTATGCAAAAAATAGCAGATACACTAAACCAGGAGATAGGAGAGTACTCTTTTCCAACTCTGGTAAGTGAAAAAGGAAAAGAAAGAATTGTGAAATATAAAATAGAGAATAATCAAATTACATTTCCTGATTTAGAAGCACTCATTTATAATTCTATAAGAGAATCTGATGATAAATATGGAACAAAACTCTTGAGTGAGGCCAATACGAAAGCTTTATGCCGAGAAATTGCAGCCCAACTGGTCTATACACGGTTAACAGAAGAAATAGATAATAAAACTCAAACAGAGGAAATATGGGGAAAATTACGATCTATACTCTTTCAAAGTAGGCCTCTTGCCATTCAATATTCAGGGGGAACTAGTACAATCGCAGAAAATGATGAATCAACTTACTATGGGCGTGTGCGTGATAAATGGCGTGAGTTTGGGTTGAATTTACCTGTTTCAGAAGAAGTAATAAAAACTGCTCTTCATCAAACAGCAAGTGCAGGAGAACTACTAAAAGAAATGGGGGAGTATTTCGATACCAATGCTCTATCAGGACAAGGAATCATGAATATGATGGATTCTATCATTCAAGAAACGATAACAAAACTTGAAAACCCCTTAACAGACAAAAAAGAGCTGAAAAGGAAGATCAAAAAGCTCTAACACTATACAAGCTCAAACAAAATCTATTACACTAACAAGAATGATTCCAGTGTTGGATTTTTCATTTCGAATTCAGGGGGGATTAAGTTCTCATATGCTCTGAGAATCAGTTTCTGATATTCGTTAACGTCATATTGTTCGTTTCCCCTCAAAAGTTGCTCTGCCTTTACGCGTTTCCTGTAATCTTTCGCAGCAGCATCAATAATAAGGTAGCGGATCTTCATCCCAGGCTCAACATTAACCCCCAAAGCAGCTAGCTGTTTAGCTGCGATTGCTTGCCGAGAGTTATTGACGTACTCATTAGGCGAACGTGAGGGACGAATTGTTATTAGCAGTTCTTCAAGAGGAATGTTACCATTCCCTAGTTCCTCACCGCAGCTTCTCATGAATTTCTTAGCTCGTTGGCTAGCTGATTGAAACTGCTCTCTTGTCCGAGCTTTTGCTAGGATTTCGAGCATTTTCATCTGAAGCTTCTGGATGAACGGAGGGCTACTCGACTGACGAATCTCAATACCGCGGATCCGAAATGTCCCATCCGTCTTCAGACCATAATAGCGGTTCAATACCCCAATTTCTGGTTCATGACGACGAGGTAAAAAAATGCTCCAATGATAATCACATGCATGTTCAACTGGTAATTTGACAACGTCAGCTACTTCTTGACGCAATTTACACACTACATCTAGCGGGAGCGGTTCTTCTTCGGGATCTTTCAGCCAAACAGAGTCTACAATGCCAGCAATTACTTCCAATCCATAACGGGAGGCAATTTGTTGGGTGAGAGTTAACCCGTGTCGACTGTAAGCAGAGATCGCCTCGTGTGACTCAATTCGTCCAAACCGTGCATTCCTGTACCCTGTATAACCAAAACAGTTGTGCGAAAAGATACCAGCCGCTCCTGCAACAAGGCCAGGAAAATGATTAGTTACTTCAAAACAGTATACAAAGTTGTGATTTGAGGATACACGATTAATTTCGGCAACTCGTGCAAACCCTAGGTCACTGTCTACTAGGTGTTCAATAATGGTAAACTGCTTGAGGTCATCAGAATTCAATCTTTTTTTCTTTTGCATGATCCGCTCGAGTTGCATTCGTACAACTTCACGAGATGTTCGAATTTTATCTGCGATACGTGGACTTCTAGCCGTACGTGCCTTTTTAGCGAGGGATAGCAATCCTGATTCTCTCACTGGAAGGTCTTTTGCCCAAGCACGAGATCTTATCTTATTCTTCTTTGATCTGATTTTCATTTCATGTAAATGTTTGATATACCCGCTTTTCATTAACGCTTCCAGGGTCTCTGCCCCAGAAAAACACAGTTCATGCATACTGGTGCCTTTCTGTGGGGTAGAATGCTGAAGAGTTACGTAAAGACCCACGCGAGAAACAAGATAGGCCAATTCCTGAATAAATGGATAATCACAACTACAAACTTTAACAACATTACGGTTAGGATGGACACTTCCATCACTTGCGATTAATCCCCCAAAAAAGCCAAGAATGGTGTCTTCAGAACTGTTGAGAATCAACGAGGGTACTTTGAGTTTTCCCAGTGCTCGTGTTCTGGCAACCTCAAAAATTTCTGTAAGAATCCGAACTAGAGTCGATGAATTAATCTGGAGCGTATACATCTGAGTGTGCGGTTCCTTCCGTATGTGAATCACAAGACCGAATCGTTCAGCAATAAACTGTTCAAACCAACTAAGCAGATCTGTATCTGCAGAATTTACACTTAAGCGTAGAAATGTCGGACGAGCACTACCATCACCAAGAAAATATCCCAAAAAAAAACCTAAATCGCCATCAATTTCGAAATACGCAGGAAGAAAACCTAGTTCCCCACCTCCACGACGACCACAACCCACTTTGAACGTCTTCCATTTTTCTTTTGGAACTTTGAGTAAACTGAAGTAACGAAGGGGTATGAAACTACCAACTAGCCAAGAACGAATTGCACTGGGGTTATGGTGTCCCTTCATACTACGTTGGATCTCTGCTCTCTTAACTTGAATGTACTCTGTAAGATTAGACCCCCAAACCCGCCATATATCTAGATCTTCCCCCGAGGCAATCTGTAAAAGCTTAGAAAGCACATCGACATAGGAAGAAGAGGTCACTTCAGGCATTTGGAGCATAACAGGAAGGAAATCCCCTTTCTTGATTTTGGCCGCAGTTTTTTCCCGTAGAGTTCCATTAGCCAAAACATAGCATGTATGGTCTTTTGTTACAGTGAATTCCCGTCCTGTCTCTAGTTTGATCCGATAGAGTTCAGGTGGAGCTCTCAGCCGAAAAGCTTTTTTTACAGGATTAAATGTCGTTTTAAAAGTTCCATCCACCCCGATAACTGCTATCCCTTCTAAATCTTCATTATTCGCTAATAAATCATCGATGAATGGACCAATCTTAACTAATCTCAATTTTCCTTTAGCGTGAACCGGAAGAATCGTAGTAGAGTCAAAACAGGTCACTAGGAGCCACTTAAGCACTTTCTGACGTCTATCATAATCTGGGTGGACGTTTCGCTTTGCTTTATAATACTGACGTCGTCGTAGGATATTTTGAAGTGAAAGACTAATGATACCACGTCTTTTCGTGCAGACATGATAATTAGTAAGAGGTACCCGCTGCTTCCTGTCGCTAACACAACACGTACAGTTGACGGTTTCGGGAGAAACATTCCGATGAACCATGATATTAGGGTACATACTCAAAAAGTCTAGCTCTGTCACATTTGCATGGAACCCAACTTGGGGTGAAAACACAAGCCCTCCAACATCGGTTTCCATGGTCCAAGCAGGACGGAATGACTCTGGATCGGCTTTTCGCGCAGGAATTAGTATGTCTCGGTAATAAGCGGTTCGCATCTGTACTGCGGATAATGTGGTTCCTATGGTACCACGAGCGATACGCTGAGGATCACTACATCCTAAGCGTACCAGCTCATGAATACCTGCAATATTTCCATCCTTCCACATGAAAGAATTGCCAACATCATAATGATGACGGCCTCCATCAAAGTAAACCCCGTGTTGAGAGAAAAAGACCCGTCCGTACGACATGTAACTGTGGCCCCGATTACCTGCATCCTTACGTCGCACATAGCTTCTCAGAGGACGGGGGCCCCGACCAACACGCAGATATCCTTCCCCCGCCTGTACAGCATGCTCCGCGATAATTGGAAGGAAGGTATCCCCCCCTCGTGTGAATAAGAGATCAGGATTAATTCGTTGAATGTATTGGATACTGTTGCGTATGAGTTCTGCCTCCGTCTGTTCTTCAAAGACAATTGGCTCCTCCTCTTGATCAATTACCGATTTACGGATCAAGATTTTTGTTATCTTTCCCCGAGAAAGATTAGAGTCTTCGAAAAAGGGTTGAAACCAAAGAACACGAAATGGTACTGGTTGATAATCCATTTGAGTATAGGACTCAAGCAGCTGCCAGTTCTTTAGATGTCCATTGCTAATATCGATTTCTGCGCAAGCATAAGGAAAAAGCTCTGTTTGAAAACAAAACTGCTGCCACAAACTCAAATCTGCATTGTGAAGATACTCGCCCCAATACTTACGTAAGTCTTCATAGGTAGCTCGAATTCGACGAGGGTTGACTCGAATGCATAAAACAGATGACGGTTTCTGGTCATGGATAGAAAGGTACTTTGACACTCTTTCTATACTTCCAATGTACGGATGACTCAACAATTGCTTTTCAATGTAGCTATCGGTCTTCGCGAGAAAAAATTCTGCTGTGAGGGGATAAAAGGCTTGAATGACCTTTCTCCCCGTGATCCAGTACGTATTAACCCCCCAATCGCCAGCTTCGACTTCGTGGAGCCATGCACGGATCAGAGACATGTTAGTAGTTCCAATAGGTGATTAAGTCTCCCTCTCGGGGTCACTACCTCGCTCTGTGATTTGGGTTAATTTCTTCTTTAACCTTGCTAGTTCGTCTTTCATTTTTTGAATCTCGGAGTGTTGTCCGATCAACATTGACATCATGACATTATCAAGGACTAAAGGACGTGTGTTCGTGGAAGCCGCGTCCGCAAGCTGAAATGCATATAACCAGAGTTCGGTGAAACTCGTACGGTGTGGTTCACGAAGCCGAGCCGCATAACTACGCTGCCAGATTGCACGTTCTTTTTCGATCATTCTTCTGTAAGAGGGAAGGGTTCTACCCATTATTGCTCACCAAAATTGTGTCAAGGGTATTTGTTGCCTCTCCTCCCTCTTTACTTTGTAGGAGAGTTTTTCTTGGACTACTGGCCCACCTTTCTGGACAAGGAAATGGAGTGTATGATCCTTTTGATTGCTATTAGGAGTTGCTGTCACACGAATGACATCAGTTGCCGAATGCGACAAAAATGTGCCTCCAAGGGCCTTATGTTTTGAATGAGGTGCACTTTCAGCGGTCATTATCCCTACCAAATCGTACTGTAAACACAGACCTTTCAATTTCCCTACAGCCTGTGTTAGCTCTAGAATGGAGGACGCTGGTGTTAATTTGTCATATTCAAGATACTGTAGCGCTTCCTTCGACAAGTAAAGGGATGAAACCTGAGGTACCAGAATAATACGAATGCGAGGGTTCGTATCAACCAATTGAGGCAGTTTTTTGCTGATAATTTCGGTCATTTGATGGTAATTAAAGGCACGCGATAGTTGGATCCTATCTAGGATTCTCAGTGGATCCAACCCACGCTTCCTTGCCTCGACTGATATTTCATAATATGGAAAAAAGTTTGCTCCATCAACAAAAGCAAGATCAACGCGAGGGTTGTTTACCAACAGTGAAACCGTGAGCTGAGTGGTGAGTGTGCGTACGGTTGAACTTGGCACATCCCCCTGAATCAACGTTAAACTGCCTGGATATAGCCCAATAACATCGCCCAAGTGTGGTATACCGAGTCGAAGGCACTGCTGCATCTGTAGATACCGTGCATCAGCGGATATGAAGCTATTAGGAGGTATCTCACGATTTCGATAGTCTTGGATCATGCCTAGTCATATAGAGGTATACATTCCCTTCACTCAAATTCACAACACAGTCTGAGAGATCACCGAAAATGACGGAGGAGAATATAATCATTATCTGTTCATTCTGAGACTTTTAAGAAAGTTTAAGCAGGAATTGAAAGAGTTACACTTTTTTGAAACTAAAACTTTAAGTGGTGTTCTTCTCCATTTGTAGGTATTACTGGACTATTTTACGGAAAACAAGATACATTGAATGTGTGGTATTATGATAATGAACAGAATCAGAACCAAACAGTACTTTTTCCTTATATTTTTCGTTTTCCTGTTCATTCCTGCAGGATTTTCTAATAATAGTTATCATAACGTTAAGGGGAAGACTTCAGCATTCACTCCCTATCAATTCGTAACATACGGGGATACTCAAGTGGATTATGCAGATAATTCGGGCCATATTACCGTTGCCAACCTAATTAATCAAACAGATGCGGAGTTTTGTATTCATACTGGGGATATGGTGAATTGGGGAGGAGACCAATCTGATTGGAACAAGTACTACCATCCTGTCGTCTCTCAATACATTACTATCCCGATATATTATTCCATTGGAAACCATGAATATTATACAGATGAGTATTACGTGTATGACGATGATCTGAGTACCACGCTAACGAATGTCAATTTTCCTAATAATATGACTTATTACTCTTTTGATTCTCCTCAGAATGATACTCATTTTATTGCACTTAATTCGGAGCTATACTTTTTTCCTGGTCATATCCTAGAAGCCAAGGCTCAAGATGCCTGGTTAGAAGTGGAACTCGCGGCAAATATCAATCGACGACTTGTAGTTTTCTTCCATAGACCTTTGTGGAGTATTTGGACTCGTTGGGAAGAGTACGCGTATCTTCGGTCGAAATGGCACGCACTCTTTGTGAAATACGGTGTGGATCTTGTTGTCAACGGCCATGACCATCTATTTTACACCACAGTTCGGGACGGAATCAATTATATAGTCTCAGGAGCTGGCACCAGTGCTTTAAGGGATCCTGATCTCAGTATATACACATTAAAGCCAGAGGATTACTTTTTTAAGGACAATCATATCTGTCTTATAGAGGCGACAGAATCAGGCTTCAAAATTGATGTGATAGTCAGTAATGGGACAATTATCTACAGTTTTTCAGTTGATGCGCCTCTTGAAGACAGTATTCCCCCAAAGATTGTTTCTGTACCAGCAGATATCACAGTGGAGAATGGTGGAGGAGGAACGGTTATCAGCTGGACTGCCGAGGATTCGTTTGCAGATCACTACTGGATATATCAAAATAACGAAATTATTGAATCAGAGAACTGGGATAATGATATATGTATTAATTATGTCTTAGAGGGATTAGAAGTAGGCGATCATAATTTCACAGTAGCAGTGGTAGATATTTCTAGGAACATAGCTGTAGATACAGTGATAGTAACTGTGAAAACAGCTGCACCTCCAGATCCTAGTACTCCTTTTGTTTTTGAATTCCTTGGGGAAAAGGAAATGGATCAGATTTCATCCATAGATGGAGTAGGGGATGTTAATAACGATGGCTTTGATGATTTCATAATTGGTTCAGACTTTAACGGAGAAAGAGGATTCTACTCTGGAAAGACCTATCTGCTTTTAGGACGACCAACCAAACAGTGGACTACCTTTGATCTTTCACAAGCTAATGTGTCTTTTATTGCAGAAGAAGTAAACGATGTTGCTGGTAGAGGTGTTGGTGTTGGTGACGTCAATAACGATGGCTTTGATGATTTCATCATTAGTGCATACGAAAACGATGAGTGGGGTGTAAATACAGGCCAAACTTATTTAATTCTAGGACGTGAGACCTGGCCCTCAGATAAATTATCACTTTCTCATGCCAATGCTTCCTTCTATGGTGAAGGCGCTGCTTCATCCGCCCTTCATGTAACGGGGGATCTTTCAGGATGGGTGCTTACAGGTGTGGGTGATGTGAATGCTGATGGTTTTGATGATTTTGCAATAGCAGCTGCCTGGCATAATCAGCCTAGTGTTGGTGTATATACAGGGAAAACCTATATAATCTTCGGAAGATCATCTGAATTATGGAAAATGGATGTTTCTCTTTCAGAGGCAAATGCCTCTTTTCATGGGATAAAATCTCAAGCTAGAGCTGGAATGTCCATTTCTGGAGCTGGAGATATCAATAATGATGGATTTAATGACCTTATTATTGGTGGTCTAACCCAAGATGAAGGTTATTACGCTAGACAAAACTTTGTGATCCTAGGAAGACCTACTAGCCAATGGAAACTTAATGTCCCCCTTTCAGAAGCAAACATAACATTCACAGGTAAAACATATGAAACTTCGGAATATTATTTTGATGCTCTTCAGGGTATTTTTCAGCTTTCTGGAATAGGAGATGTGAATAATGATGGATATAGCGATATTGCTATCGGTGACATGTTTAGCAACGAAGGTGGAAAGGAAGCTGGTCAAGCTTATATATTCCTAGGTCGACCAACCGACCAATGGAGTGATACTTACTCTTATTCACAGGCTGATTCGTCGTTTATTGGTGAAAATGACTACGATTGGGCTGGATCGCAAATCTCTGCTGCAGGTGATGTCAATAACGACAGTTACGATGACTTTATGATAGCTTCAACAGCAGTAACTTGGTTTAGAGAACAAAGTAGTGGATATGAAGTATATTTGATCCTTGGAAAACCAACAATTGAATGGAAGAAGATATATTCTCTATCAGAAGTGGATTGTACGTTTACTAGTGGAATTGAAGGAGATGGTTTCGGTTTATTCCACAGTGGTGTTGGAGATGTGAATAATGATGGGTATGATGACATAATAATCGGAGCTTGGTTGGATAATGAACAAGCTTATCGTGCTGGGAAAGCCTACCTTTATCTCCAGCCTGTTGAACACCCTTTTGAGACAACGACTCTCTCTACAACACCTACACTAACTCCAACAACAACTTCATCAACTTTAAGCACTACCACAACAGTAATTAGTGAGACTTCACCATTTCTTCCCGAATATCTTCCTCTAATTCTAATGATAATCATTGTGACTAGAAAACGAAGAGGAAAAAGTTCACTATCCTTTTCAATAAGGAAA
>JBHLMN010000052.1:0-4049 GCA_048938105.1 Promethearchaeota archaeon | reverse complement strand
GTTCACCGCCAGTTCTTTCCATTTCATTGAGTGACCACAGTTTTTCAGTATTAGCTTCCAGCTTTGCTTGTACTTTATCCCATTCAAGACCTTCATGGCGCTTCATGTTTTTCTCAAAACGAGCTTTCAACGCTCTGAGTAGTTCTTCACGTTGTTCTGGTGACAACTCTTTTTTGAGTTTGCGTATAGTCATAGTATTCATAGATTTATCCCACTATGGCTATATTTTACCATTGGTTTAAAACTAAGTGTTGCTATTTTCGGTTCCTTCCTCATTTTCTTCATTATTTGTCCTGTTCAAAAAAGATGAATAATCATTTGAAAAGCTAATGGACTTAATTTTAACTGTCATCAATATTCATGTGAATTGAAGAAAAATAGAGGGGGTAAGAAGAGCATAATCAGGAAAATATTAGTTGTCCTTTTTTTTCCTAATTATTCGAATTGTACCTGATTTTCTAACCAAGAAAAGCATCATGAATCCACTTGAAGTAGCTAGCTCTAATTCAAATCCTGGAATTATATTTTCTGCATAATAGCTTTGATATAGGATGTCCACAACAATTACTTGCAGGACACCTGAATCATCAATGACTGAATGAACATTTGATAAATCATTTTGACTTGACATTACATGATTCCTTTTTATTAGGGTGCCATTTTTTGAGATAATATCGTGAATAAGTTCCCACAGATAAGTTCCTTCAAATCGTGCGATCCAAAATAGATGTACATTCTCGCCTGGACCAACTATCACATGTTCAATATCAATAGTAAGCAAGTTTTCTGGCAAAGACAAAGAAAGCTGTGGAGCCCATAATGTACCATTGTAATAAGAATAAAAGACATTATGTTCAGAAATTGCGTCTTCAGAAAAGGTATCGGATTCCCATGTCCGATCTACTTTGTGAAATAGATATATTCCTTTGGCTTCATCACGAGCTACGATTGGATGTGTGAAATCGGTTGATAAAACATGATATTTAGCTATCGGTGACACCACACTAGCATTTATAATTAATTCTTGGTTTGTCCACGTCTTACCTCCATCGAGTGATTGGATGGAGAGTATGTTGAAATCGTCCTCATGGGAACGGGTAGTAAAAAACAGGTGTATTTGATCAGAATCCGTTATTATAATTCTTTTAAGATAATAATCGAACCCTTTATCAATGATTCTTAGAGTAGAGGACCCATTACCGATCCATAGAGTCGTACTATCTATCAGGTACATTACCTCTCCTCTAGATAGATACGAATCATGAATAGAAGTTACTGGGATATCAAGGGTAATTTTCTTGCTCCATTTGGAGCCATTAAAGTTAGTGTATGCCACTGTATTATCATTTTCCATCCACCAGAGATGATCAGATCCTTTTTCATCCATATTAAATGCATAATCTAAACTGTTAAACGGTTCCAATTCTATAAATGTTGGTGTAATATCCCAATTGACACCATCGCAGTGGCCTAAATATAATTTGGAATCATTATGAATCCAGGTTGCATGAATGTCTTTCAAGAAGTCAGTACCAGAGATTTTCAGTGAAGTAAGTTCGTATTGAGAACCAGGCTCTTCCCATTGAGCTATAGAAGACCATACTTCATCATGATATTTGAAGACATTAATCGTCTCTAAGTTATTTGTAGAATACTCATCCAATGAATAACCTGAAGAAATTGGAAGTATCACAAGCGATAAGAAGACCAGAATTATACTTTTCATAAGAAGAGTCTGTCTCATTTTTATCCCACACAGGTTTGAATCTGAAATTATTTATCAAATCTCAACTTTTTCTGGATGAAAATGACTATTCAATGAATAGATGTTCCTTTGTTTAAAAATGTTGCGCAACATTGAGTATTGATGATCAAAGTTTGAGAATATTATTACGAAAGTTTTTTTTAAAAATTATCTTTTATCATCGCCTATTCGCGTCTGAACGCAGATTTCTACAATAAAAACAGCTCTTTATACAATATTTAAAGGTTCCTAGCTGTCTAAATATAAGAAGTTCTTTCACGACAGTGTAAATTAATTTCTGAGTAGATCAGATCTCCAAGGTTTAAAATCTCATATAATGACATTAATAATTTTTCACAAATTTTTCTAGTCTTTTTAATGACTCCAAGATGTTTTTTCGTCCATATCCGATTCTGAAATGGCTATCTCCAAAATCAAATTTACTACTAGGCAATAATAATACTCCCTGCTGATTAAGTAATTTTTGACAGAATTTGTCTGCAGAGATATTCTTCTTTAATCCAGGAAAAGCTACTGTACTTGCAGAAGGGGCATTCCAATTGAATATATTACTATTTCCCTCAAAAAATTCTTGTAAGATATCTAGATTTGATAAAACTATCTCCATGTTTCTTTGTAGAATAGTTTCTTTATGTCTTAGAGCCAAAATAGCAAAAAATTCGCTTAAAGCACTATTACATATAGTTGTATAATCTTTGAGAGCAGCTATTCTATTAAATAAGATTTTATCTTCTGTGACAATCCAACCAATACGTAATCCCGCCAAACCAAAAGATTTTGACATAACTCCTAAGGATATCGCTTTATCATATAAATCAGAGGCTGATGGTAATCGTTTAGATTGATTATGCTCTAGGAAACGATAAACTTCATCTGAGAATAGATAAATATCATAATCTCGCGCTATACGAATTAATGTCATGAATTCTTGTTCTGAGATCAGAGTTCCAGTAGGATTATGGGGAAAATTTATTATTATCGCTTTGGTATTTTTATGGATGTTCTCCTCTAAAAAATTAATATCTAAAGTCCAATTATCAAGAGAGTTCATTACCCATTTTGTTATTTCACATCCGATTGAATTTGCTATTTCATAGAGAGATTGATATGCAGGATATTGAATTATAATATGGTCTTTTCTCTCTAAAATAGAGTTCATAAAAATGAAGATTGCTTCTTCTGCTCCCGAAAAAACAATGATATTTTCCATTTTATTGTGATTGTAGATTTTTGAAATTTCTTTTCGTAGATCTGGATGCCCCAAATATTCTGTATATCCTAATTTTAGATTTTTTAGTTTTTTAGTGGCAGTTTCTTCGAGGTTGAGGAGTTCTTGGACTTTAAAAGTCTCACAATCGGATGCACATAAGATATAAGGAGCTTGAAACTCATACTTGGCAAAATATCTTTCTAACTTGAAATTCCTTATTCTCATTGAAATAACTTCGCATAGAAATTTAATTCTTATTATTTTTTTGAGTATTATTCAAGAATCTGATATGCCGCTAATTAATTAATCCTTTTTTGATGTTATGATTTCTCGATCCAGTTTATAATAGAATACAATTTCCATGTCATCACTGTCGTTTTTGCTTGTAAATGCTATTCTAATGTCGTTTTCTCCTTCAAACCTGAAAATTGTTTGAGTAATCGGGATCAGTTTACTTTTGGGAAAAAACTTCGATTGAAAATAAAGCTGATTTCCTTCTAATGTGATTTTTTTGTACCCATAACTCCCTGTGTAGTTTTGAAGTACTCCATTACCGACTTTTTCAGGAGATAATTGTGCTTTGACTTCCTCCAAGGTTAAATGAAGAAATTTTTTCTCTGTTTCATTCTCAACACTTTTAATTAAGTTTTTTAACGCTAATACATAAGCAGTATCAAAAGCTGATTCTGAGTTGATAGAAATGTCAGGACTGATTCCCACACCTTCCCAATTTGTGCTTGTCTTGGGATTGATTGTTCTTGCGGTGGGTACCATCAATATCATTTGGTCCTGAATTTTAAAGAAGTCTACTGGATGAGCTCCTCCCTTCGTGGTCTCTCCAATGATGGTTATTCGATCCAGACATTTTAATCCATATATGAAATCTTCAGCAGCAGAGAAAGTTCTGCTACTCGTCAATACATACAAAGCGCAATTCACCATTTTTTTCCCTGGAACAAACGGTAGTGTCCAATATTGTTCGATGACTCCTTCATAACGTCGTTCAATTTGATTTAATTGTGTTCTTCCGTTTAAAAAGTAACTTGCCAATAATTGAACCATCTCTGGTTCACC